>JANJVQ010000003.1 GCA_024710005.1 Paludibacter sp.
TAATCATATTTATTCCTTGTTAGGTTGCTCCTCAGCAGAGCCTAACTCCGCTTCAATATGATGCCACAAAGATAAAATTTAAATGTGAGATTTTTACAGAATTATTAAACAACAATTGTAAACAAATTTCAGGACGATACATTTAAACATTAAACAAATAGCTTAACGTTATTCGCTATTCGCTATTCGCTTTCCGCTCTACGCTTTCGTATCACACAAAATATTCGTACTTTTGCACCGCTTTTTAATTGCAAAGCATAATACATGGCAGAGACTACATTAATACAGAAATTAGACGCATTACAGCATAAATTTGACGAGATATCGACCTTGATTACCGATCCGTCTGTGATTTCAGATCAGAAACGCTTTGTGAAATTGAACAAAGAGTATCGTGATTTGGAAGAAATTCTTTCTGCCCGTGATGAATATAAGCTGGCTTTGTCGCATCTGGCAGAAGCAAAAGAGATATTAGAAACCGAATCGGACCCTGAAATGCGGGAAATGGCAAAGTCGGAAATTGATGAGATAGAGCCGAAGATTCCACAAATGGAAGAAGCGATAAAGTTGTTGCTGATTCCGGCGGACCCTGAGGATGATAAAAATGCGATTGTTGAGATCAGGGGGGGTACTGGTGGCGATGAGGCGGCAATATTTGCCGGCGATTTATTTAAAATGTACACCCGATATTGCGAGTCGAAAGGCTGGAAGGTCGAAGTAACGAGCGTTTCAGAAGGCACGATAGGAGGATATAAGGAAATCATCTTCACCGTATCGGGTCAACAGGTGTATGGTACGCTGAAATATGAATCGGGCGTGCACCGGGTGCAGCGGGTTCCGCAGACAGAAACGCAGGGACGTGTGCATACTTCTGCTGCTACGGTGGCAGTCTTACCCGAGGCCGAGGAGTTCGACATCGAACTGAAAGAATCGGATGTGCGGGTAGATACTTTCTGCTCGTCGGGTGCCGGTGGACAGTCCGTAAATACCACCTATTCAGCTATCAGGCTGGTACACATCCCGACCGGCATCACGGTGCAATGTCAGGATGAGAAATCGCAGCATAAAAACAAAGCCAAGGCGATGGTTGAACTGCGGTCGCGTATTTATGCCATCGAACATCAGAAATACCTGGATGAAATTGGTTCAAAACGCAAAACCATGGTTTCTACCGGTGACCGCTCCGCCAAAATCAGGACCTACAATTATCCGCAGGGACGAATCACCGATCACCGCATCAATTATACCATTTACAACTTGTCGGCCTTTATGAATGGCGATATCCAATCCGCCATCGACCAGTTAATTGTGGCCGAAAATGCGGAGAGGTTGAAGGAAAGCGAATTGTAAACGGAAAACCTAACGCTGGTTTGATGAGGTTGCTTCGTCGCTTCGCTTCTCGCAATGACGGGGGTTGCTTTAGCGCATTCACAAAATAAAATTGGGATATAAATAGGAAATCGATAAATTGATATGAACAAAGCGCAATTATTTGAAAATATTAAACGCAAGAAATCCTTTCTCTGCGTAGGATTAGACACGGATATCAAGAAAATCCCGGAGTTTTTATTTGATGAAGAAAACGACAGCATCTTCACCTTCAACAAAGCGATTATTGATGCAACGGCTGATTTGTGTGTGGCCTATAAACCCAACCTGGCTTTTTACGAAAGCTTAGGGTTGCAGGGATGGGAATCACTGGAACGTACGGTCGAATATATCCGGGAGCAATACCCCGATCAGTTTATCATCGCCGATGCCAAAAGGGGTGATATTGGGAATACCTCGACCATGTATGCCCGCACCTTTCTGGGGAATATGGATTTCGATGCCGTGACCGTTGCGCCTTATATGGGTGAAGACTCTGTAACGCCTTTCCTGACTTACGAAGATAAGTGGGTAATTCTGCTGGCGCTGACTTCCAACAAAGGGGCTTTTGATTTTCAGTTTATGCAGGATGCTGAAAGCGGTGAGAAGTTGTTCGAGAAAGTCCTCAAAACATCCCAACAGTGGGGTACAAGCGACAACCTGATGTACGTGGTGGGCGCTACCAAAGCGGATATGCTGACAGAAATCAGGCAAATCATACCGGATCATTTTCTGTTGGTTCCCGGTGTCGGGGCACAGGGTGGCAGTCTGCAGGAAGTTGCCAAATACGGCTTGAATGACACTTGCGGCTTGCTGGTAAATTCTTCCCGTCAGATTATCTATGCGTCTTCCGGAAAAGATTTCGCGGAAGCGGCAAGAGCAGAAGCAAAGAACGTACAGCAGGAAATGGAGGAGTTATTATTAACCGCAGGTTTGCTATAAGATTATATAGATTTCTCATTGCGAGATGACAAAGAACTGTCATTCTGAGCGTAGCGAAGAATCTAATATATTTTTCCTTATATTAATTTGAGGGCTTCTTTAACGGTCATCATTTCCCGGATGTTTCTTGCTTTTGCTAATTGATTACATACGGTGATAATTCCATTCTCAAGGGTGTCCTGGCCGTTGAAAATCTCAGCACTCATGCAATCTACGGTGCACGCGATGATTCCTGCATCATTCAGTCCATCAAGACCTTTGATCCCGGCATTGTTTTTACCGATTCCGGCATCATTAAAAAATACGGCTTTAAGACCGTGTTTCTGAGCATAATGCCCTGCGCTTATGCCCCCATGTGAGCCACACACGACGATATCTCCTGCATTGTTCTCGTTTAAGAAAGTGATGCTGTCGGTTACCGTGATGCTCACTCCCTCAATTTGTATTTGAATTTGTTTTTTCAGGTCAACTTTGCTGGTGCTTTCTTTCTTTTCATTTACAGTAGATTCAAAATGCTTATTTATTTGAATAGAAGAAGGTAGATCAATTAAGTTGATTATTTTGGCAACGGCTTCTTGTACTGAATCTCCGGTTTGGATTCCGGCTTTCACAGCCAGATTATTCGTGTGACTGATGATTCCACTTTCCCAGGTGTCGCGGGCAACGCCAATTTCAGCACTGTTGCAATCAACAGCGCAGGCCAGGATATTTTCAATTTCGTAATGCACCAGACCACTGATACCTGCCTGATTTTTTCCAATCCCGGCATTGTTGAGGAAAACAGCTTTTACATGGCAGTTCTTTAACTTTCGGGCAAAAGTTCCATTATCGCCGCAATGGGATGCACACACAAGAACCGGACTTACATTATCAGGTTGTAAATCACCCAAACTATCCAATAGTATGACACCTTCAGGTAAATTCATGTTTGTTCTCTACTCCTGATTCACATTGCTGACTATACAACTGCAAGTTGAGATTTTGCAATTGATATACCTTTTTCGTAGGCTTTCAGATTTCCTGTAACAAACTTCTCAGGCACACTTTCACGTACTATCTGCATCATCTCCTCATGCGAATAGCCTCTGAATTCGGCATAGATGGCGAGCATAACGATATTCATCATTTTGCTGATGTCAAAATCCGGACTTTTGTTCTCTTCGGGATCAATGATAAATGTCTTCTTGCCCGATTTTTTTATCAATTCAGTTTTTGATTCGGGCATGTCCTTTTCCAGCCGGGTGTTTACGCTGGAAGTGGATAATTCAAAAGTGCTTGAGAAAACGATGCCATCCTCTTTCAGGCAATGCAGATACCGGAGTGTTTCGGTTTGTTCAAACGACAAAAGGTAATCCACATCACCGGCTTTGATAAAAGGCGATAGCACCGGTTTAGTTGAATACCGGAAATGGCTTTCGACCCCTCCACCACGTTGTCCCAACCCGATTACATCCGATATTTTCAACTCATAACCAAGTTTCATGTAATACTTGCTTAAGAGGTTGCTGAAAAGGAGAATGCCTTGTCCACCTACACCAGCTATGATAATATTCTTTCCTGTGTCCTGCATTTTTTATGAATTTATGGCTTCAAACATACATGCTGTAGAACATAACCCACAGCCAACGCATAGATCTTCGTTAATAACAATTTCAACCAATCCTTCCGCATTTTTTTTGCTCTCAATAGCTAAACATCCTATATCGATACATTCCCGGCATTGCGTACAAAGATCCTGATCGATATGATAAGGTTCACTTTTGGGCAGCTTAAATCTTGTAACGCATGGTTTTTGAACGATAACTACTGAATTTGTATTTGAATTAACCGCGTTCAGAATGGCTTTCTCGAGGTTTTCAAACTCATAAGCATCTACCGTTACAATATCTTTTACCCCAATCGCTTCACAAACTTTGGCAATTTCTAATTTATTTTCAGGTTTGTAATTAAACCCGAAATCGCTTGATGCAATGTGCTGTCCACCGGTCATGGCCAGACAGCTATTGTCAACAATAATCGTTGTGGATTGACTGTCGTTGAAAATCAGGTTCATCAGTCCATTGATTCCGGTAGCCCAAAAACCACCGTCACCAATCATGGCTACAAAATTCTCCTTGTGATCGGTTGCCACGTTATAACCATGTGCCAGCGCGATGCTCGACCCCATGCATTTTTGCAGCGAATAAGATTCCATGTGCGGGAAGCAACCAATTAAACCACAGGTAACATCAGCAGCAGCCTTGATTTTATGATTGCGTAATATTTGCGAAATGAAGAGGTGGGAGCATCCGGCACAACTCACCGGTAATCTGAAAGGAATGCCTTCTATCATCTCTCTTTTTGGTGCGTCCGGAACGAGTTTTTCCTCGATAATATCCGGCGTAAAACGCGTCATCTCGGGGAACTTGGGGAACAATGCTTTCCCAATTACCGGAACACCCAAATCCTTGATGTTCTTTTCCATGATATCATGACCGTCTTCAATCACATAGAGTTTGTCTACATGTTCAGCCAATTTCCGGATTAACTTTTCAGGAAGCGGCATCACCATGCCCACTTTCAATATCGATGCATCGGGTAGAACTTCTTTCGTGTAATAATAAGGTGTACCGGCTGTAACAACCCCGATCTTTTTGCCATTCAACTCCAGTCTGTTGATGTCGAAGTCGTTGCAATCCTCAGCAAGGCGCTTCATGTGCGCCGGGAAATCATTGAAACATTTGGTCAGCTTTGGATGTTCCGATCCTTTTGCATTCATCATCATGGTTGTCATGATAACCTTGCTGAAACTCACCGGATATTTTTGTCTGCATTTGACCTGATAAGTGTAATTTTCATCAATAGTAACCCCACTGGTAGTTTTGCAAATAACCGATGTTATTTTAAGAATAACCGGAGTCGTGTATTCTTCGCTAATCTCGAATGCCTTAATCATCAGGTCTTTGGCCTCCTGACTGTCACTTGGCTCCAATACCGGGATGTTAAACATATTTCCATAATGACGCACATCATTATAGTCATCACCCGCGATACGGCCAACATCATCGCCAACCACCAGTACCAGTCCGCCATTGATTTGACTGCCGGCAGCGCCACCCAATGCATCTGCAGCCACGTGTAAACCCACGGTTTTCATTACAGCAAAACTACGATAACCTGCAAATGAAGCACCAATGGCAACTTCTAAACCCACTTTTTCATTTGTCGACCACTCGCAATAAATATCAGCGTAATTATGCTTCGTATAATCCATTACTTCTGTGGAAGGGGTGCCCGGGAAACCGGAAGCAACTTTCACGCCTGCTTCAAATGCACCTCTGGCAACTGCTTCGTTGCCATTCATCATTTTCATGGTGCCAATCTTGTTTTGTGTCTTCATATTTATTAAAGAAACTCCGATCGTTGTTGTGTGTTTTTTTTGATTTTCTTATAATCGGGCTCAAAATTAATTCATTATTGTTACATTCCAAAATCAAACAGTAAATTATTTTAAGAAATTGTAACAATTTTGTAATCCAATACTTTTCCCGGAATACACAAATCATCGGTCTGATTGCAAAATACACTGATTTCAGTAGCATCAATTTGATGATGACATTATCATATTGTCAAAATTAATGATTCTTGGGTGGTAGATTATCCAATTCTGTAAAATTGAGCGGTTGAGCCTGATAATTGGAGGCTGTCTCAAAATAAAATTGAGTCAGCCTCTTTCCTTTCAAATAGAAAAAGTTGTTTTTTCAAGATATTTCTATCTGTTCAAATCTCAGGAAGTGATTTTAAGTGTTTTTTTGGTTTTTAGATCAAAAAACGAGGAT
>JANJVQ010000016.1 GCA_024710005.1 Paludibacter sp.
GAGGCTGTCTCAAAATAAAAATGAGTCAGCCTCTTTTTTGTGTCCGATATTTTGGTTATTTGGATAAAAGTTATTATCTTTATATCCTTGATATACAATTAAATATATGCGATTTAAAGAATATAATCAGAACAAACAAGAGTTATTTCCCTATACTTTTGATGATTTTATACCTCAAAACGACCCAGTTCGCATAGTAGATTCTGCCGTAGAGCATTTAGACTTGCGAAAACTACTCAACAGGTATAAAAATGTAGGCTGTCCGGGCTATCATCCCAAAATGATGATGAAAATAATCATCTATGCCTATTTACGTAACACCTACTCTTCTCGTAAGATAGAAGATTTTACAGCCAATGATATCCGTTTTATGTGGCTTGCAGGTATGCAACGTCCGGATCACAACACGATAAACACCTTTCGCAGCGGTAAACTTAAAGGAACATTAAAAGAAGTGTTTGGACAGATAGTTCATTTTTTGGTGGAACAAAAGATGGTAAGTCTGGAAAAAGCCTATACCGACGGTACCAAGATAGAAGCCAACGCCAATCGCTATAGTTTTGTGTGGGGTAAAGCCATTCAAACCCGCATAGACAAGATGGCCGAACAACTCAATGACCTATGGGCGTATGCCGAGGCAGTTACCAAAGAAGAGTTGCTGGACAAAACTCCCATTACTTATCAAGATATTACTTCAGAGCAGATTGAAGGCTTGGTAGAAAAGATTGACCAAGCTCTGAGTGATGTAGAGATTGACCCCAAAGTAAAAAACAAAATCAAGTACATTAAGAAGAACTGGCCAGACAAGGTAAAGCAATACGAGGAGCAGAACAAAGAGTTGGGCGATAGAAACTCCATGAGCAAAACCGATCCGGATGCCACCTTTATGCGTATGAAAGAAGACCACATGGGTAACGGTCAGCTCAAACCGGCATTTAACACTCAAATTTCTACTGAAGACGGCTTCGTAACAAATTACACTATCCATCAAACCACCACAGATACCACCACCTACCAGGAACACATGGATTCTTTCAAAGAGATGCATGGACAATACCCCAAAGAAAGCATAGCCGATGCCGGATATGGTAGCGAAGAAAACTATCTGTTTGCAAAAGAAAACGACATTACTCCATTTATCAAATACAATTACTTCCACAAAGAACAAACAAAAAAGTGGAAGAACGACCCTTTCAAGAGCAGTAACTTTTATTACAACAAAGAGAAGGATTGCTGCTATTGCCCCATGGGACAACAAATGCACAAGATAGGAGAACGAACCACAAAAACTAAAACCGGATTTATTCAAACCGCTTCACTTTATCAAGCCAAGCGCTGTACCGATTGTCCATTACGTTGTTTGTGTCATGATTCCAAAGAAGAGAGAATCATTCAAATCAACCACAGGCTAAAAGATTTGAAGAACTGGGCCAAGGAATTACTTACCTGTGAGCAAGGTTTAAAACACCGAAGTCAGCGACCGGCAGATGTGGAACAAACCTTCGGCAACTTAAAAGCCAACAAAAACTTTAAAAAATTCCTGCTACGCGGCATGGAAAAGGTCGACATTGAGTTTGGTTTGCTCTGCATATCGCATAATCTGGCTAAATATGCAGTGAAAATGGCTAAATAACAGGAGAAATCCTCGTTTTTTGATCTAAAAACCAAAAAAACACTTAAAATCACTTCCTGAGATTTGAACAGATAGAAATATCTTGAAAAAACAACTTTTTCTATTTGAAAGGAAAGAGGCTGACTCAATTTTATTTTGAGACAGCCTCATTCTGTCACTAATTCTATTGTAATCTGAAAATCAAATTTTGGGAAACCAAAGCTGATTTATCCCATCATTTCAATAAAGGCATAACCTCATGCTCTTCAGCATATACCTTCACTCGTTCGATATCTTCCAATGCAACAAATTCAAATTTGCTGTAGTTACGTAAATCATTCCAGGCTGCATGGGATTTTGGGTACGCACTTTTATCTGGTTCATTTCCCACCAGAAAACTTTTGGGTTGTTGTTTTTCAAGGGCATTGAACAGAAATTCAAGTACAGCAACATCTTGTTGAATGAAATTCATGTTTCTTTCAAAATCAATTATTTGTGAAAATACCGGCACTTCATTTTTACCTATCATATCCACATTTACTGACATGAGTAACTCGGGAATATCATTCCTTGATAATTCACGTTCGATATTGAAATGTGTATTTACTTTGGGTAAGAACTCGGATTTTACGGCTTCTACTGATTTGGTTCTCTTTGGAGCTGTTTCTGTTGCGTCAATGTATTTTGAGAACAGGAAGTTAAATAGATTTTGATCGGCTTCCATTTCAATTTGTACCGGTGAAGAAAAACTAATCAGATTGTTACTGTAACGGTTCATGTAGGATAAATATCCTTCCGAAAATTGCGCATGATGATCTGATGATGAAAATATTGTTCCCTTGTTGGCAACCTCGGTTTCAATTGCCAAATCAATCTGACGGATGGTATCATTTAAAAAGCGGAATAGGGATTTGTCGATTAAGGAACGTACAACTGCCAGCTTATTTCTTGAGCATGAAAAATACAGGCCGGTAGTTGACACTAACAGTAAACCTATGCTGATTTTTTCCTGAATTTCAGGACGAACTACAGATGATATAATGGTATAATGTGATTTCATGTTCTTATTGTTTATTTGAATGGAGAATTGATGTAATCAAGAAAAGTATCAAACACCTCATCTTCCCATTTTTTTGAGAATACCTGGTTTTTGATTTTGTCGGCGACCTTTTTCAGGTCAGGTACCCAGTCGGGTGGTATGTAATTCAGTATTTCATCGAAATTCTGTTGGCATTTTAGCGTGCAAAGATAAAAATTATCTTTTAATTCTGATATAAACATTCTGTTTCAGTCAAAACCGAAATAGCAGGATCCAACAAACGCGTGTTCAGGATAGCGCCATGATCAATTGGAATAAGGTTATAGCCATTGCTTACATCAAGCAGTAAATTCAAATTATTGAAATTTCTATCTTCATTTGCCAACCATATATCAAACAACCCAATTTTGAGAATGTTCAACTTTTGCTCCTGCACTACATCCATTTTCTTAAACCCCGGTTCATCATTAAACCATGTAAGCTCAACAAAGTTTTTGTTAAATTTACTTCCAAAACAGGTTTTATCAACATGATGCTTTGGTATTGCAAATTGTTTTACGTGCTCATAATTAACATTAATGAAACAAAAATCAGGAACAGATAGTTCCCATACTTTTAAAAATGAAGCAGCTCTATATTCACAAATCAAATTCACGGCATTCCCATTCAATGCGTGTTTGCAAACATAATCCTGCATGTCGCTGCACAGCAATAAAACCGGTGAATCACCAGTTTGATAGATACGATTTGCAGTTTGTATGGATTTGAGGGTTTGCATGAAATCAGTCTTCTACAGGAGTATTTCTATTCGCAAAAAATCTCTTAGTTAGCGTTTGAATTTATATACAGCATAGTTCATCAGGGCTTTCATGGATGCTTCTTGTTGTTCGGCTACCCGTGTCTGTGCATCGCGATCAATGTACCCTATTTTCAATAATCCGGCATGCGTGTTCACCCCTATTAATTCATAGGCATAAATGGTAGGATTGGTTCGCGGGCGGGGAGGGAAAAACTGTTTCTTGCTCATGATTATTTCAGTAATTTGCGTTTATCCACATTTCCAAGTATTTGCATTTGCTGTATGGCTATTTTATTTAGTCGAATAAGTCTTTCAGTCTGTGGTAAGCCTTCATTGATAAAAAGTGCATTCAGATTTTCCATGTTCGAGAGACAAATTAGTTCATTAATGCCGGCATAATCACGAATATTCCCTTTCAAACCGGGATTAGTATCGCGCCATTGTTTGGCAGTCTTTCCAAAAAGAGCCATGTTCAGCACATCAGCTTCGTTGGCATATACATAGTTTATTTGTTCTTTAGTAAGCACAGCCGGAATCAGGTGCTCTTTAACGGCATCAGTATGAATATGGTAGTTGATTTTGGCTAATTCTCGTTTTGCCGACCAGCCGAGTTGTTTTTGTTCTTCTTCCTTGAGGCGTTGGAATTCTTCGATCAGATACAATTTAAAAGGTATGCTTATCGCAGATCCAAATTCAAATGCAATATCTTTATGTGCATAGGTGCCTCCATACTTACCTTTCTTTGCAATTATACCTTCGGCATCAGTTTTCTCAATCCATTCTGATACACTTAACACAAAACCAGGTAAACCTGCCTGACTTTTAAAGTGGTCAAATTCGACCACTTTAAAACGCGGATTGTGAATTGCTTCCCAGGTACCCAGAAATTCAAGCGTATATCTGTTCCGCAACCAGTTTTTAATAACATCTGCTGCTCTGCTTTCACCAATTCGAGCATTTGCCATATCAGTGAGCGAAATATAATCTTTCTCCTGATAGGATACAATTGTTATTTCAGCATTTTGCACATTTATTTTTGCCATAAAAATTCATATTTAGGTTTGCTTAGTTTAAAAAGACATTAATAGTTTAAGCTTTTCAGCCCCAAATTTAAGCATTCCACTTCATATATTTTAACATCAGTCCTTATTTTTTTCTTTCTTTGTTTAGGCGTATATTTTTCATGCCACTCGAACACTTCTATTCGACCTACTCGAACTTCTCTATTCGACTCACTCGAATAACTCTATTCGATCCACTTGAATAACTCTATTCGAGTCATTCGAATAACCTTATTCGACCCGATCGAATAGTGCACAACAAAAAAAGGTCTTTTCATCTCACAATGAAAAGACCTGCAACCATCATGGTTCTGACTGTCAATTCTTTTATCGTTAATTTCATTTCATTTCTCATAGATTTACTGTTTAAATTTTTCAGCCCCAAATTTAAACATTCCAATTCATTTACTACCACGCAATTCGTAAAACATTTTTCCACTAAATCCTGCAATTTCAAAAATATGGTATATTCCGCCCTTTTTTTGTACTTTTGCAACAATTTTGAAACAAACTATATATGAGCATAGAATTAAGTGAACAGGAACTGTTCAGACGTGAGAGCCTCAATCGTTTACGTGAAATGGGCATTGACCCCTATCCCGCTGCCTTGTACCCGGCAGATGCGTATTCAACAGATATAAAAGCTGAATTTAAGGATGAAGAATCGGGTAAACAGGTGTGTATCGCCGGTCGTTTGATGAGCCGTCGCATCATGGGAAAAGCTTCTTTCATCGAAATCATGGACTCGAAAGGTCGTATCCAGGTGTATGTGAGTCGCGATGACATCAACACGGAGGAACAGCCGGAAATGTACAACACGGTCTTCAAGAAGTTATTGGATATCGGTGATTTTATCGGCATCAAAGGCTATGTTTTCCGCACGCAGATGGGTGAAATTTCGGTACATGCACAGGAACTTACCGTACTCTCCAAATCATTAAAACCCCTTCCGATTGTAAAATATAAAGATGGTGTTGCCTACGATGCGTTCGAAGATCCGGAGCAACGTTACCGCCAGCGTTATGTGGATTTGGTTGTCAACGATGGGATTAAAGATATTTTCATCAAACGCACCAAAGTTTATAATTCGATGCGCGAATACTTCAACGCGCAGGGCTATATCGAGGTTGAAACGCCGGTATTGCAGTCTATCCCCGGTGGTGCAGCTGCCCGTCCGTTTATCACCCACCACAACGCGCTCGACATTCCGCTTTACCTGCGTATCGCGAACGAATTGTACCTGAAACGCCTCATCGTGGGTGGTTTCGAAGGGGTTTACGAGTTTTCGAAGAACTTCCGCAACGAAGGTATGGACCGTACCCACAACCCGGAATTCACCGCCATGGAAATTTACGTGGCGTACAAGGATTACAACTGGATGATGGAATTCACCGAAAAGATGGTGGAAAAAGTTTGTTTAGATGTGAACGGCACAACAGATGTTCAGTTTGGCGACAAGACCATCTCGTTCAAAACGCCCTTCAAACGGGTTACCATGATTGATGCCATCAGAGAACATACCGGCATCGACATCAATGGGATGAACGAAGATCAGTTGCGGGATGTATGCAAACAATTGCACATCGAAACGGATAAATCAATGGGAAAAGGAAAGATGATTGACGAGATTTTCGGGGAGAAATGCGAAGGCAAATACATCCAGCCGACATTCATCACCGATTACCCGATTGAAATGAGTCCGCTTTGCAAACGCCACCGCAGCAACCCTGAACTAACAGAACGTTTCGAACTGATGGTCAACGGAAAAGAATTAGCCAATGCGTATTCGGAACTGAATGACCCCATCGACCAGCTCGGACGTTTTCAGGAACAATTAAAACTAAGCGAAAAAGGCGATGACGAAGCCATGCATATCGACATGGATTTCGTACGTTCATTAGAATACGGCATGCCCCCGACATCCGGCATGGGAATCGGAATGGACAGGTTAGTCATGCTGATGACCGGACAACAAGCGATACAGGAAGTGTTGTTTTTCCCGCAGATGAAACCAACAACAAGCGGAGAACGAAAAACAGAGGAAGGGGATTAAAGCGGAAAACGGAGAACGGAGAACGGAAAACCAATGAATTTAGTAAGGAAAGTATCAAAAAGAGAATTCTGGAAATATAATTGTTCTATGAAAAAGCTTTTCGCTTTTCGCTCTCCGCTTTCCGCTAAATACTGCTTTCAAAATTTTAAAACGAATTAAGATCATGGCCGAACGACATAAAATCGCGATATTAGGAGGTGGTAGCTGGGCGACAGCGATTGCCAAGATATTGCTGAACAATGTCAGCGAAATAAACTGGTACATGCGCAGGCAGGAGCAAATTGATGAGTTCATTCGCCTGAGCAAAAACCCTTCGTACCTCACAGGGGTGAAGTTCGACACCGACCACATCCGTTTCACCAGCAACATCAACCACCTGGTTTCTACTTCCGACATCCTGATTTTCGCGACACCATCACCCTTTCTGAAACAACATCTCCGTAAATTACGCAAGCGGATTGATAAGAAAATCATTGTTTCAGCCATCAAAGGAATCGTGCCGGAAGAAAACCTGATTATCACGGATTTTTTTGAACAGGTTTATAATGTGCCGAAAGAAAACATAGCCGTATTGGCAGGTCCCTGTCATGCCGAAGAAGTGGCCCTGGAAAGGTTATCGTACCTGACCCTGGCTTCCGCTTCACGCGACAAAGCGAAAATGCTGGCCCAGTTATTCTCGACCAGTTTCATCAAGACTTCTACCAGTGAAGATGTGATGGGCATGGAATACTCCTCGGTGATGAAAAACATCTACTCCATCGCTGCCGGTATTTGTCATGGCTTGAAATATGGCGACAATTTCCAGTCGGTACTCATATCCAACGCCATTCAGGAAATAAACCGGTTCTGTAACGCGACCAACCCGATGTACCGTAACATCAGCGAGTCGGCTTACCTCGGTGACCTGTTGGTAACGGCTTACTCAAAATTCAGTCGCAACCGCCTGTTTGGCAACATGATTGGCAAAGGATATTCGGTCAAAACCGCCCAGATAGAAATGGAAATGATCGCGGAAGGATATTATGCCACCAAATGCATTTACGAAATCAACCAAAAATATCAGGTGGATATGCCCATAGTGGATACGGTTTACGAGATATTGTACAACAGGGCTTCACCACTACTAAAAATCAGAGAACTAACAGACAAACTAAAATAAAAATTTACGAATTACAGGTATGCAAAACATCAAACTGACTATCGACAAAGCATTCGGATTTGTTTCGAAAGAATCCGTAGCAGGGTACAAAAACACGGCATCAGCTGCTAATAAAGCCTTACATGAAGGCACCGGAAAAGGAAACGACTTCTTAGGCTGGTTAAACCTGCCGACTTCTATTGATGAAGCTCATTTGGCAGATGTGGAAAATACAGCAAAAATATTGCGTGAAAACTGTGAAGTAGTCGTTGTTATTGGTATCGGCGGAAGTTACCTCGGTGCCAAAGCCGTGATCGACGCGCTATCAAACAGCTTTGACTGGCTTCAAACTGACAGAAAAGCGCCGGTGGTGGTTTATGCCGGACAAAACATCGGAGAAGATTATTTATTTGAATTACAGGAACTGCTGAAAAATAAGAAATTCGGTATTATTTCTATCTCCAAATCCGGAACAACAACCGAACCTGCATTGGCTTTCCGCTTGCTGAAAACTCAGTTGGAACAACAACAGGGAAAAGAGGCTGCCAAACAACTGATAGTGGCAGTAACCGACAAAGCCCGTGGTGCCTTGCGTACCTTAGCTGTTCAGGAAGGGTACAAAACTTACGTGATTGAAGATAATATAGGTGGACGATATTCTGTGTTATCACCAGTTGGTTTATTACCCGTTGCCGTGGCAGGGTTCGACATCCGTCAGTTGGTACAGGGTGCCGTAAGCATGGAAAAATTATGTGGCGTTGAAACTCCGTTCGAAGATAATCCGGCTGCTCAGTATGCTGCTGTACGCAACGAGCTCTATAAATCAGGTAAGAAAATTGAAATTCTGGTAAACTACCACCCCAAACTCCACTTTGTATCCGAATGGTGGAAACAGCTCTACGGGGAAAGTGAAGGAAAAGACAACCTGGGGATATTCCCGGCAGCAGTCGATTTTACTTCTGATTTACATTCAATGGGTCAGTGGATTCAGGAAGGTGAAAGAACCATCTTCGAAACCGTAATTTCTGTAAACGAGCCCAACAACAAAGTATTGGTGCCGGGCGACGATGCCAACCTCGACGGGTTGAATTTCTTAGCCGGCAAACGTGTGGATGAAGTAAACAAAATGGCCGAACTGGGCACTTTACTCGCTCACATAGATGGTGGTGTTCCCAACCTGAAAATTGAATTGCCGAAACTGAATGAGTTCTACCTCGGACAACTACTTTATTTCTTCGAAAAAGCCTGCGGTATCAGCGGTTATATCTTAGGGGTTAACCCATTCGACCAGCCCGGCGTGGAAGCATACAAGAAAAACATGTTTGCCCTGCTCGAAAAACCGGGATTTGAAGAAGCGACAAAGGCGATAAAAGCGAGGTTGTAATTAAATAGCGGAAAACGAAAAGCGGAGAACGGAAAGCTGGTAGTGAATAGTGAGAAACTACAGCTATTATCATTATGAATATTGTTATAGAAATTAAAAGCGAATAATCAGTAATGGTTGTTCGCTTTTATTAAATACAATCTAATTTCACTAATAGCTTTCAGTTCTCCGCTTTCCGCTTATAAAAGTTAATCAAACATCTGCCCCGCGTTATTACTCAACTGCACCATGCGGTCGTATTCTTCGGGACTTAAATCGAGGAAGTAAAATTGTTGCGGGTTCATGACCTTGCCGCGCAGATTGACTTCATAATGCAGGTGGGGTCCGGTTGATTTACCGGTATTTCCGACCGTACCGATGACATCCCCTCGATTTACCTTTTGCCCTACCCTCACCCTGATTTGGTGCATGTGGCCGTATAAGGTCTTATAACCGAAACCATGATTGATTTCCACCGTATTGCCATACCCCTGTCGCCACCCGGCTAAGCGCACTGTCCCGTTACCGGTAGCATATATCTCCGTTCCGATAGGCGCGGTAAAGTCCATCCCCTCATGAAACCGCCGGGTTCTGTAAACCGGGTCGATTCGCCAACCGAAACCGGAGGCTGTACGGGTCAGATCTTTATTCAGAATGGGTTGTATTGCAGGTATGTGCTTTAACATCTCCTCCTGATTACTGGCCAATTTAACCAATTCATCATACGATTTAGACTGGATATACAATTGCTTCTTTAATTCGTTATATTTTTGCGTGGTAGAAACTGCAATTTCAGAATTGGTCATCGTTAACAGCTGTCGGTAATATTCCGCATTTCCGGCAGTTGACTTGCGAATTGAATATGGTATCGGATCGGCCTGAAAAATAACGCGATAGAGATTATCGTCCCGTTGTTGTAAGTCAGACAAAATATCACTGACCTCATCCATGTTCCGTTCAAGTAGCCGGTATTGAGCGTGAAGCCTGTTTTTCTCCTGAATCAACTGCACTTCTTCCGGAGAACTAACTAATGACACAAAAATAAAGAAGAACACCACTCCCAACGACACACCGGAAAACAAATGAATCAGTAAGCGCTTCAACTTAAAAAGCAGGGTATTGTCTGTTTCCTCGTAACTCAGGGTTTCTGGGTTGAAGTAATATTTCTTCTTCGCCATGTTTTTTAGCTCAATTTTAAACTTTTATCGTGCAATTGGTGCAAAAGTAATAAAATTGAAGTATTTTTGCAGTCCTTATAAGGGGATTTTACCATTTATTAAAAGATTAATGAATTGCTGACAGCTAAAATCCTCTTTTACAATTATAAATTGTAAGTGATTAAATTGTAAATTGTAAATGATTAAATAGTATATATTAATGACTTCACAGGAAATTCGTCAATCATTTCTCGATTTTTTCGCATCGAAAGACCACAAAATTGTACCTTCAGCTCCCATGGTTATCAAAGACGATCCGACTTTGATGTTTACCAATGCCGGGATGAACCAGTTCAAAAACATCATACTCGGGAATGACCCGATTAAATATGCCCGGGTTGCCGACTCACAAAAATGTCTGCGGGTGAGCGGGAAACACAACGACCTCGAAGAGGTTGGTCACGATACGTACCACCACACCATGTTCGAAATGCTGGGTAACTGGTCGTTTGGTGATTATTTCAAGAAAGAAGCCATTGAATGGGCCTGGGAATATCTTACCGGGGTAATCAAATTAGACAAGGACCGTCTCTATGTTACTGTATTCGAAGGATCTCCGTCAGAAGGACTATCCCGCGATGACGAAGCAGCTGAAATCTGGTCGCAGTTCCTGCCGGCAGCACGCATCATCAATGGCAACAAAAAAGACAATTTCTGGGAAATGGGCGATACCGGTCCCTGCGGTCCCTGTTCAGAAATCCACATCGATATCCGCGATGATGCAGAAAGAGCTAAAATTGACGGACTAACACTCGTGAATGGCAGTCACCCGCAGGTGATTGAAATCTGGAACAACGTATTCATGCAATACAACCGCAAAGCCGATGGCTCATTAGAAGGACTACCTGCTAAAGTAATCGACACCGGTATGGGATTCGAACGCCTTTGCATGGCTATCCAGGGTAAGAAATCAAATTACGACACCGATATTTTCCAACCCATCATACATGCAATAGGTAAAATTTGTGGTATTGTTTACGGACAAAATGAAAAAACAGATGTGGCCATGCGCGTGATTGCCGACCACATCCGCACCATTGCATTTTCTATTACCGACGGACAATTACCTTCCAATGCCAAGGCAGGTTATGTAATCCGCAGGATTTTGCGCCGTGCCGTGCGTTACGGTTACACTTTCCTGAATCAGCGTAGCGCGTTCATGTACAAACTGATTGATGCACTGTGTGAAGTCATGGGAGGTGCTTATCCGGAGTTGATTGCACAAAAAACATTAATTGAGAAAGTAATCAAAGAAGAAGAAGATTCTTTCCTGAGAACATTGGAGACCGGGATACGCTTGTTGGAAAAAAACCTCCCCCCAACCCCCTCCCAGGGAGGGGGCGTGTTGAGTGGGAAAGTGGCCTTTACATTATATGACACCTTTGGATTCCCGCTGGATTTGACCGAACTCATCCTTCGTGAAAACAACATGAGCGTCAATATTGATGAGTTTAATGCTGAAATGCAACAACAAAAGGAACGTGCCCGCAATGCAGCAGCGATTGAAACCGGCGACTGGGTGATTGTAAGTGAAGGCGACAGCAAATTCGTGGGCTACGATTTCACAGCTTATGATACGGAAATTCTGCGTTATCGCAAGGTAAAACAGAAAAACCAGGAGTTTTATCAGCTTGTATTGTCGAACACACCATTCTATGCTGAAATGGGTGGACAGGTTGGTGACAGCGGCGTGTTGGTTTCAGAATCAGAAACCATTGAAATCATCGACACGAAGAAAGAAAACAACTTAGCTGTACACATCGCCGCAAAACTACCGGCTGATGTAACGGCTGCTTTTACCGCAAAAATAAACTTAGAAAAACGCCGGGCAACCGAAAGCAATCACTCGGCAACCCACCTGTTGCACGAAGCCTTGCGCGAAGTACTGGGCACACACGTTGAACAAAAAGGGTCTTATGTGAGTCCGGAAAGCCTGCGTTTCGACTTCTCTCATTTCCAGAAGATGACCAAAGAGGAGATTCGGGCGGTAGAACGCATCGCCAATCGCAAAATCAGGGAAAACCATCCGCTGCATGAAATGCGTGAAACGCCGATTGCAGAAGCACAGGCTATGGGCGCCATGGCTCTGTTCGGGGAGAAATACGGGGAAGTGGTTCGTGTCATTCAATTTGGATCCTCCACCGAGCTTTGTGGGGGTACCCACGTGGATGCAACGGGTCGGATTGGTATGGTACGCATCATCTCCGAAAGTTCAATTGCTGCCGGCATCCGGCGTATCGAGGCCATCTCGGGAGAGGCGGTAGAATTGCTACTGGACACGCAACAGGACATCTTATCAGATGCCAAAGAGATGTTACACAATGCACCCGATATCCTGACAGCCATCCGCAAACAAACGGAAGAAAATGCAGAATTGAAAAAACAATTCGAAGTTTTCAATCAGGAAAAAATCATGCAACTGCGGGATGACCTGCTGCAAAAGGCAACCATAGTAAATGGCATCAAAACTGTCCGTTATGAAGGCTCACTCACTACCGACCAGGCCAAAACGCTGGCCTTCCAGATTCGTAACATCCAACAAACAAACTTGTGCTTTGTTGCCGGTTGTGTACATGAAAACAAACCTTCGCTAACCGTATTGCTGAGTGATGATTTGGTTGCTAAGGGACTGAATGCTGTTAATATCGCCCGCGAAGCAGCCAAAGAAATCCAAGGAGGTGGTGGCGGTCAGCCCTTCTTTGCTTCAGCAGGAGGAAAAAACCCGGATGGAATCAAACAAGCGATTGCAAAGGCGGTGGCGTTGGTGGGGTAATGCCATTCGAATGTATATAATATTGGTAAAGACGCGATGCATCGCGTCTTTACCAATATTATATGCGTTTCTACATTTTTATAATACCAGGTTAATCCTTGATAAATCTTTCAAACAAGGTGTAATTTTCACCCATAATTTTCATAAAATACACTCCTTTTTTTAATTGATTAACAACAATATTATTCTCTACGGGTTTATCCATGAACTGCATAAGTTCGCCTTCCAGATTATAAATTTCAAGCCTATTTATCTGATATTCATCTTCTAACTCAATCGTCAAAGCATACTTAACTGGACTAGGATAGAGCTTTATTCTTTTTTTGTCAAGTATAGTTAGTCCTGTATTGGGATTGACAAAAACCTGCAAACCAGACTCCTCTCCTGCTCCACAATCAGTCATATTACGAACCTTTACCATCCCATTTACCGCATCCTGACCAATCAAAACCTCAATAGTATCTGCATTGCTTTCACCCGAGAATCCGGTTGGCAAGATCCATTCGTATCTAAGTGACTCGGATACATGCGGAATCCTGAAAACAACTTTTTGTCCACTAAATACTTCAAGTGGACCTGTAATCAAACCACATGCAACAGGCAGAGCTTTCACCTTAATCAACAAAGTCGTATCCACACTGCCACAATCACATTCACCATGTATGACAATTGTACCTGAAACCGCATCCGGTGAAAGGTCAAATATGAGTGTTCCGGTCGAACTGTTTCCAACAAACCCGGATGGTAAAGTCCATGTATATTTATCGAAACAATTTGAATACACCTCAATCTTATTCTGACGGGTACCTGCACAGAATTCAGTTAGGTTGTTTTGTGTATCGATGTAAATATCAGGTTGTAAAGGCATATTCACATACAATTTAGCCGGCGGTGCATAGCCACAATCATTCTTGGAATACACCAAGAACTCTCCGCCCCAGAAATTCTTTTTAATTCTTACAGTTATGGTATCTTTATTCGGATTACCTACAATTTCTGCATCGAAAGGTATTTTCCATTCAAACCCTTCTGCCAGAAACGAAGTTTCAGCAATAAGTCTGAAAATAGAGTCACCATAACAAACATATTTGTTCCCGTTTTTTTGAGATAACAGTTTTATACTGCTTACCGGTGCCGGGAAACTACAATCTTCAGGGTAAAATACCCCAAAATTTGACATGACGGTACCTTTGTCTCCATTCCCGAATCGTCCGCCAACAACAAGTTTTCCATTACAAAAAACACCTGAAAATATTTCCTGACAAATATTCTCTGGCATCGTGTTCCAATTCTTTCCATTCCATCTCATAACTGAAGGCTCATCGTATTTAAATCCAAAAGCATATGGGATATCACCGTTGAATGTCAGATCATTTACATAAAAATACCGGGGGAGCGAAGTGTTTTGAAATGACGTCCAGTAATTATTTACCAATTGAAACAATCCAAACGGACCACCAACAAATATATCAGTTGCAGCATCAGTTTTGCGAACGAAAACTTTGTAAACGGTATAATTTAACCTGGAAAACGGTGCCGGATTTTCCCACTTAATACCATCCCATCGTGCAATGAAATCGAAATTTGAATCACCGCCAACGTCATAAAAATCGCCTCCTGCATATACCACCGTACCGTCATGTGACAGTGAATTTACATAGTTAGGCAATCCTCCGGCCAAGGCTAACCATTGATTACCATCCCATTTTGCAACATAGGAAGTACCGGCTATTTGATTAATATGGTTGAAACGTCCACCTGCATACAAACCATTCAGATAACATAAATCATGGATATCATCATTGGTTGTACCGATGATTGTCAGTCCGACAACATCTTTACGTGCTATAACACGTGTAAAATCAACCAACTCGGCTGCAATATACAATTGGTCGTGATGATAAACAGCGGCAGTAACTTTACGAATATTGCTCAACAATTCATCATTACCATAAGAAAGCCAGCCAGTATCTTCATCCCAATAGGCAATATCCCGGATAAGGGTATCATTGGGAAGAGCAAAATCACCAATGACTAAAACGCGTTTTGAACATCCGGGAACTGGCATTATTTTTCTTATTTCACCTCCCGGTCCAAGATTAGCAAGCTGTTTCCATTGCCCGTTTCCGCGTGTTATCAAATTCTCACTCCATCCTTTTCTTTCGTATCCGGGTAAATATCCGGAAGTAATGAAATAGATTGTATTGTCGTATTTTTTAATTTTATTAAACACCAGATTTTCATTAAAATCCTGTGGTTTATTATCATAATCCGACCAGTTATTTGAAAACAAATTTAACCTTGCTAAACCTTTCTTTGCACGAACACTTCCATCAACATCCTTTACCTGTGTAAAATTACCACTTACAACCAAATGATTATCTTCAATAGACATAGCTTTACACTCCCCATTTACACCATACCACTTTACGATGTAATCTGTTCCCCATTTTTCACGGTTTCTTCTGGTAAATGAGACCAGTCCCTCTGTAATATACATATCATTTTCTTTATTGACAATCAGAAACTTCCCGACAGCAAATAAAGTATTACCAGATACCAGCAACTGATTGTGTTCATAATGTGGAAACACCTGTGTATAACTAATTAAAGTATCGGTGATTGTTTTTATGTACTCATAATTTTCAACAGGAGTATCATATTCACAACCATCTTTCACCCACCGGGTATATTGTATAAGCGTATATTCCCGTTGTTCCAGTTTTATTATTTCACCATCATCACAAATTTCCGACATATAAGAAAATTCATCGTTTTTTTTGTTTCTAAGGTATCCGGATACATAATATGTATCGCGATCTGATGGCACAATAATATTCGAATTAGGTTCAAAATAGTTTGTATCCAGCACATGTGTTAATCTGGTTCCATCAATCAAGGCATGATAGGCTATATTATTATCACCGGATTTGGTAAAATCACCGGAAGCAATGAGTTTCCCGTTGCTTGCATGCAGATTTTTAACATTTGAATCAGGACTATTATCCACCGGATGCCAGGTTACACCATCGAACCAAATGAGATTATCGGCGTTAATATTTCCACCTGCATCCTGGAAAGCACCTCCTGCAAAAAGCCGATTCCCCGAAACTTCAAGTGTTTCAATATTTCCCTGATTGATTCCTGTTGTAACAGAATCCCAGGTAAATCCATCCCATTTCATAATTTTTCCATGTTTACTTCCTACTGCTAACGCGGTTCCACACACGTAGACAGCACCCTTATAAACAGCTAGATCATTAACATGTCCTTTCAGGCTACCGGCAAAGCGATTATCCCATACTCCATGTTTTGGAGATGCAGGGACTACGTTGACTGTAAATGATTCACTTGTTCTTTCAGCACATTTTCCAATTGCAGTTACCGAAATGTAGTACTGCCCGGGAGATGTATTCCCATTGGCTGAAACAAGACAACTGTTACGAAAACCGGTTATATTCAAACCTTCAGTAGCTGTCCATTGGTAAATTTCTGCTTGTTCATCATAAGGAACTGAAACTGTAATCATACCGTATTGTTCCAGTATACCCGGACCGGTTATTGGTCCGGGAGGTTGCAACGAAGAACTAAATGTCAACATGATACGAGATTCTTCACCAGATCCGCAATCATTGACCCCCCTGACAGCTAAAGTACCGGGAGTAGCATTCGGAGTATAATTTATGGTAATCGTATTGGTAGAACCGTATCCTGTGAATCCATCAGCGATTATCCACTCGTAAGATGTTGCATTGAGAGCCGGCTCCACGGAAAAAGTAGCTGTACCCGCTTCCGGGCATAAAACAGGCTCCCCGAAAATCTTACCCACACGTGCAGGTAAATCACCTTTGAATAAAAGCAATGTGCAGGTTTCACTCCAACCGTCTTGATTTCCTGCCTTTACTTTTAACATTCCACCGGCAAATGAAGCATCAAACATTAGTTCTATGGAATCAACTATACTTGTTCCAGTGACCCCAGCGGGAAGTGTCCATTCATAGGTAGTAACACCCAGTACTGGGTTAACCTTATAAACCTGTCGTTCTGTATCAGGGCAAATTTTGACAGCACCCAAAATTGTATCCGGTTTTTGAGGAACAGAAGCTGTTGCCATTACAACAGATAAGACAACACAAAAAAAATGTGCAATTAACAGTTTCATTTTTTTAAAATTTTAATGGTTAATGTTAAAAGCACAAATGTAATATGTATGAAAATAACAAGGGTGTGTAATTCGTAAATACCTCTTTGTAATTCCGAATTTAAAAGGAAATCACGCGATATGCTTCCGTGAATTCCTGAAAAAAGAGGGAGTTAGTCCGGTATAGCGTTTAAAAGCCATCACGAACGATGAGTTTGAATTAAAACCAGTCATTTGACCAATTGCTTCAATTGTATAGTGATTGTATTCCTTACTCACCAACATACAACGAGCCTCTTTGACCCTGAGTTCATTAATGAAATTAGGAAATGACTGATGGTAGGTTTGATTGATGATTTGCGATAAATATTTTGTATTTGTATTTAATTTATTAGCGATTTTTTCAAGGGTAATATCACCCTGTCGCCACAATTTTTCTTCATTCATCATATTGATAAATTCAATCTCGATGATTTCTTTTGATGATGAACTCAAGGTTGATTTTTTATATTTTTCTTCAATAACCGGTTTTTTAAAACATGAGTTTTCCATTAATATATTACTCTGTTTTTCTGCTTCCATTGCCTCAATATTTTTTTCAACTAACTGAAGCAACATCTTATTACGTCTCTTGTACACGATTACACCTGAAATCAAGATAAAAATCAGAAAAAAGAGAATTATCAACAAAACAATATTTTGGATGTGAGCTTTTTGAATGTCTTTCTCTTGTTCAAGAATAATTTTTTCTTTTTTCTCATTTTCATATTTTGTTGACAAGGTAAGAATCTCATGTTGAACTTTATCATTGAAAATAATGTCTTTTACATGAACATATTCTTTATAATATTTCAAAGCCTCAGATGGGTTGTTCATCGACTGTTTAATCTCATATAAAGCCTGATTTGCCGACATAATTTCATCCCTGGCATTTGTTTTTTCAGCTAACAACAGCGCTTCTTTAGCATACTCCTCTGCCGGGATAAAACGACCTGCTTTCAACTCAATTTCAGAAAGGCTGATTAGACAGGTAAGTAGTTGATCCAGGTTGTTAATTTTTCGGGACATTGCTGCTGCATCAACTAAATATACTTTTGCTTTATTCAGATTACCTTTACTTTTCTCAATATCAGCCATATTAATCCCAAAAGTAACCATTGAAATCTCCAAATTATGTTGTTTAGAAAGCAAATAACCCTGATGATAATATATTAAGGCACTATCTGTCTTATTCATTTCATAATAACAATTTCCCAAGTTCATCAATGAACTTACGTAGCCCTGAAAATGATCTGCTTTCAGCGCTTTCTTTCCAATCTCCCGAAAATGGCGAATAGCAAGGTCGAAATGTCCAAGACGAGCCTTGATAACGGCCATTGAATTCAAGGCTAAAACAGCCGTTGAATCATTTTTAATTTCCTCAGATAAACGATAAGATTTATCAAAATTCAGGTATGCTTCAGTTAAATCAGCGTGGTAATAATCAGCTAATGCAATCGCGTAATATCCTTTTATTATCCATATTTTTTTATTCTCAGTTTGTCCGAGCCTGATAAGTTGTTGTGCAAAGTTTTTTGCCTCTTGTGGTTGTGAATCGTAATATCCATTGCAAATCGAAATCAGCAAAGAAGCCTTTTCTTCTCCTTTTGAGAGTTTTAACAAGTGAACAAGTGAATCACTGGTTGATTCAGAAACTTTTCCACTGAGATTGGATGCCAAGAAAACCAATCCAATAATAAAAAGGATTTTTTTCATACGTAAATTACAAGACAAATTATCGAGATAAAGATTTGATTCTCTTAAATCATAAGAACCTGAAGAAATACCTTATATAAAAATGTCTGAAAAGATTCATTTTGTAATCTTTTCAGACATCCAAAAATTATCGATTAAAATTTATACCTCACACCTAATGCAACACCATTCCAGCCTAAACCAATACCCGGCACAAGACTGATTACAGGACGCCAATCGAGGGAGGCCATCAAAGGGATACCACCAAAATGATATTCAATACCTACTTGTCCCAATACGCCAAGTCCCAAACCGTTATTAATTCCAAGAGAAGCACCGGCACCATAATACCAATTAAAACCATCAGCAAGTGCTGATAAATCTTTCACCCATTGGTAGGTACCATTCAGGTAAACACCGCCAAAAGCCCAGTTACCAACTCCCAGATCTAATTCAAGTCTGTTAGCATCACCCAGCGGATGTTGATAGGAAATTTCACCCACACCTCCAAAACGAACACCAATGGCTTTACCATCTACCTGTGCACTCGCGAAACCTGCGAACCCGATAACGAGGGCTGCAACAATAAACATTTTTTTCATAACATGTAATTTTAAATTAATAATTAGAGATATATTTGATTTTAAAAATGCCGGTTTTTAATCATGCCAATCGCCATTCACTTTGATCAATTCAACCAACTTGTCGACGGCTTCCTCTTCGTTGATATTTCTTTCCAGAATTTCTTTCTTTTTATATAAGCTTACCTTGCCGCGACCAGCACCCACGTATCCGTAATCTGCATCCGCCATTTCTCCCGGACCGTTCACAATACAGCCCATGATGGCAATTTTCAGTCCTTTCAGGTGTGAGGTGGATGCTTTTACCCGGGCTATGACTGTCTGCAAATTAAACATGGTACGACCGCAACTGGGACAGGAAATGTATTCCGTCTTGGTCACACGCACCCGGCAGGCCTGTAAAATGCCAAAAGCAACCGCATTGATTTGCTCCACGCCAATTGATTTCTGCGACATTTCTTCATCCTTTTCAAGGAAGATACCATCACCAAAGCCATCTAAGAACAATACACCCAAGTCAGCAGCGGACTGTATCTGTAAAGAAGCTAAATCATTTACCACATATTTCCGGCAAAGAATCACCGGGTTCAGCAACTGATTATTCAGCAGGGTATGAAAGAAAGCACGCATTTCACCTACCTGATTCTGATGGGTTGAATGCAGTAATATTATGGTATTGCTTTGTTTTTTCAAACAATCAAGGACATTTTCATTTAAATCCGGATAGCTGAGTCGGATGAATTTCATTTCGGCTTCATCCTGCATTAATTGATCAATTTGCTCAGCAGCAAAAACCGGATAAACGGCGCCCGTCTGACTAAACACCTGGTTCCCTTTCAACAAATAATCCGGAATGGTCGTAAATCCGCCATCCTTATTCATCAACACCACCGGCACCTGATCGCCACCGATATTCAATATCTGGTTTGTTTTTCTTCTGTTGTATTCAAACACTGTAAATTCAGGAGAAGCTGTAGCCTTAATTTCGGGATGACCGTTCTTCCGGGTGATGTAATCGACAAGTTGCCTTGCCACCGGAATTTCTGCTTCAGGCTCTTCACTCAACGAAACACGGATGGTGTCACCGATGCCATCATGCAACAAGGCTCCGATTCCGACAGCAGATTTAATCCGCCCATCTTCCCCGTCACCTGCCTCGGTAACACCCAGGTGAAGCGGATAGCACATGCCATGCTTTTCCATTTCCGACACGAGAAGCCGTACTGCATGTACCATCGACAAGGTGTTCGAGGCTTTCATCGAAATCACCACATCGTGAAAATCCTCTTCAAGACAAACCCGTAAAAATTCGAGACAAGACTCAACCATCCCCCGTGGTGTATCACCCCAGCGATTCATCATTCTTTCACTCAACGAACCGTGGTTTACGCCAATTCTGACAGCCCTTCCATGAGTTTTACAAATATCCAGCAATTGCTTAAACCTAACTTTAATCTTTTCATATTCAGCCTGATATTCTTCTTCCGTATAATCAGGAGAATCGCGCCTGACTAATCCGATAAAGTTACCCGGGTTGACCCGCACCTTTTCAACATATTGCGCAGCTACATCAGCAGCATTGGCATTGAAATGGATGTCGGCCACCAAAGGCACATCAAAACCCTGGTTAAATAATGCTTCGCGGATATTTTTCAGATTTTCGGCCTCACGAACTCCCTGTGCCGTAAATCGTACAATTTCCCCTCCGGCTTCAACAATCCGGATGCATTGCGCGACTGAATTTTCGGTGTCATTGGTGTCGGTGTTGGCCATCGATTGTACCCTGATTGGCTCCGGGCCACCGAGCAATACTTTGCCAACCCTTACGGTATCTGATTTCCTTCTTTTGTAGTTAAATTGATTGTACATGCTTGTATGTTAAAAGCAATGAGTTTCTTGATGAATATATTGTTAACATTTCTGAATACAAAAAGTTGCATTTCAGGTTGATTTTATTGTATTTATTTTTTCATCACCCTGACAGAATCCGGTGCAATTTTAATTTTTTTCCTGTAATGGTCAATAAATAAATTGGGTTCTGATCTTTCTTTGAAAAACGGTTCATTTTTATCAAAATCAATTTGTGTGGCATCAAACATTAATCCGGGAACCCCATTTTCCTCCATGGGAAGATAGACTTCACCCGGTTTGCTCCTCTTATCGATGATCCAGTCGAACATGACACTTGGTTCGTAAACCGAATAGGGAACATAATCGACATTCGGCTCTCCCGCTCCTTCATACCAACTATCTGTCTTCCTGATGGTGGTATATTTCACCTTTTTCCCTTGATTGAATTTTCCGCCTATCAACTCCATCGGGATTCTCACATTGAGTTCCCATTCCTTCACATGTTCATCCGGCAATAAATTCACCAAATCCAGCAAGGCCATGCCAAAAGCCGAACATCCGGCACCTTCCTGATGATACCTTGGCCAGAAAGCGCCTCCGTAAAAATCGGATGGAGCGTAATGCTCATTCATCTTGGCAGAATATTGCGCTACAAAATCCAGCATACGCTTCATAGCCGGTTCACTTACCCTATATCTGATGAATGCGAGTTTGTCCCTTTTTGCATACACTTCCAACTTATGTTTGAGCTCCTCATGTCCTTCAATTCTACCCTGCAAAGCAGCGCCCATAATCGCGTATCCAACTTTATGCTTGAAAATCAAATCCAACTTTTCTTTTAATTCTCCTGAAGTCTGCGCAACCAACAAGGTATCCGGAAGCAGTGGCGTATTAAACCCGACTGCAACATGTCCCAACAAATAATTATCTTTTACACCGATGGTTTTGATGTAACATTTGCGCATGGTTTTATACAATGCCGAAGGACTTTCCCAACTCAACGGATGCAGCGTGGGCATCACATATACTGTAAACTCATGTATATCATCACCTTTACTTTCCGGCTCAACGGCTTGCACCTTCATCAACAATATAACCAGAACAGCAATCAAAACGCTAAATCTTGAAAAATGACCCATAAAAAACTGAAAACTTAATAATTTTGTTAATGCACGTAAAAATAAGCAATTTTATTACATGACACAACCTGATTCTTTTTTTTTATTTGAATAATTTTGGCGGTATATCGCTTGTTTCTGTCTATCAACAAAAACAATTACTATCATGTTCATTTTAATGTAAATAAGAAGTGATATTTTATAAATAAAAAACCTTATTTCCAACCTTATTTTCTGACAAAACAACCTTAGTAGCAAATGAATATCCTACTCAACCTAACCTTATTACCTTATTTGAAAAACCTATCAATTAAAATAAGGTAATAAGGTCAGAGTAAATTATGGTCAAATCTCTGCTACTAAGGTTGTTTTATCAGGAAATAAGGTTTAACTATAATACATTAAATCAATTTATTACAACACACAAATCTCTTCTTCTGAGTTATAAAATCAATTTATTAAGATTAAATTTAACACAAAACACTTTACTTTTCAGCACAATTTTTCACTTTTAATAAGAAAAAAGCATTACCTTTGCATCGTTTCTAAAAATGTATATTTATGCGTTTTCGACCAAAACTATTTGAAGTATTTAAAAATTACTCGAAAGAACTTTTTTATAAAGATTTGATGGCCGGCATCATTGTCGGCATAGTCGCTCTCCCTCTTGCCATTGCATTCGGTATCGCATCCGGCGTTTCGCCCGAACAGGGACTGTTTACCGCCATCATTGCCGGCTTTATTATTTCATTTTTTGGTGGCAGCAAAGTACAAATCGGGGGACCAACCGGTGCATTTATTGTAATTGTATACGGAATTGTACAGGAATTCGGTATAACCGGACTCGCGGTTGCCACCATCATCGCAGGGGTCATGCTGGTTGCCATGGGGATACTAAAGTTAGGTGTTGTTATCAAGTTTATACCCTACCCGATTATTGTTGGATTTACGAGTGGCATTGCATTAACCATTTTCGCGACCCAAATCAAGGATCTTTTCGGGATGAGCATCGACAAAGTACCGGCAGATTTCATCAGCAAATGGGGCGTATACGCAGAAAACATCGGCACAACCAATCTACCTGCATTGATAATCGGCATATTAACCATTGTCATCATAGCTGTCACACCCAAATTCTCCAACAAGATACCGGGCTCGCTAATTGCCATTATCCTGATGACTGTCGTTGTCTATTTCTTAAGGGAGCATTTCGGCATGACTTCAATCGAGACCATCGGCGACCGCTTCAGTATTAATGCTGCGTTACCGAAAGCCGAAAGACCGGTCATCACCTTTGAAATTATCCAAACCCTGATGCCGGCAGCCTTTACCATCGCCATGCTCGGGGCCATCGAATCGCTCTTATCCGCCACCGTTGCCGATGGGGTGATTGGCGACAAACACCATTCAAACACTGAGCTAATCGCGCAGGGAATAGCCAATATCGTCACGCCAATTTTTGGTGGTATACCGGCAACAGGCGCTATTGCCCGTACCATGACGAATATCAACAATGGAGGCCGAACCCCTGTCGCGGGCATCATACATGCTGTTGTACTGCTGCTGATTTTACTGTTTCTCGGGAACCTGACCAAACACATCCCGATGGCCTGCTTAGCCGGCGTATTGGTCATCGTAGCTTACAACATGAGCGAATGGCGCACTTTCAAATCGCTGCTGAAAGGACAAAAATCGGATGTGGCCGTTTTGATTGCCACTTTTTTGTTGACAGTCATTTTCGATCTGACAATAGCCATTGAACTTGGGCTGGTATTGGCAGTGGTACTCTTCCTGAGAAGAATTTCGGAATCTACGCAAATATCCATCTTCAAACATAATATTGAAGAAGCAGAATATATTGAAGGGAATACGGAAGCAGAAAAACTGGTACTCCCGAAAGGAGTGGAAGTCTATGAAATTGAAGGTCCGTTTTTCTTTGGTGTTGCCAATAAATTTGAAGAAACCATGAAAATGCTGGGCGACAAGCCAAAAGTCAGAATCATCAGGATGCGCAAGGTTCCGTTTATTGACTCAACCGGCATCAACAACCTGAAAAGTTTGATCCGGATGTCGGTGAAAGACAAAACAAAAATCCTGCTTTCGGGAGTAAACGAGCAGGTACACACTGCCCTTGACAAGGGAGGGGTTGCAGATCAAATCGGACAGGAGAATATTTGCAGCAATATTACAGAGGCATTAGCACGTGCAGAGGAAGTAATAAATAAAAAATGTTGAAAATTTTATTTTTCCGATTCATTTAACTATTTTTGTCTGAGAATTTTTAATAAAGATGACAAATCGTTACGAGGAACTGATAAACGCGTTTGAAAAAAAACTGCGAAAATTGATTTCGGAGTACGAGTCATTACAAATTCAAAACAACAAGCTACAGGCTGAACTGGCGCAAAAACATGAAAATCTGATTATTGCACACGGCGAAATCCTGGAGCTGAGAAAAAAAAACGAACACCTGTCATTGGCAAACCAGCTTAGCGGGCCCGGTGAGGGACGAGCAGAAGCAAAAAAACAAATTGATAGGATGGTGCGGGAAATTGATCAATGTTTGGCTCTTTTAGATGATTAGAGCATATGAACGACGATATTTTTACTATAAATGTACAAATCGGAGGCTTTCCAATGGCACTTCGGATTCCCCGTGGCGACGAGGAAGTATACAGGAAAGCTGAAAAGCTGGTTTCCAATCTGATAGAAGAATTCCACCTCAGGTACAAACAACGGGCCTATGAGGACATTCTCAAATTAGTGGCGTACCAGTTAGCCGTAAGGGTTTCAAAAAACGATCTGACAGAAGACACAGCCCCTCTTGCCGACAGAATAAAACAACTGGAGAAAGAGCTGGACGCTGTACTGAATCAGGAATAAGTTTGTCGTAAACATCAATCATTCCCGCATGTCATCATGATTTTAATCATGCTTTGACGTGCGTTTTTTTTAGGTCTAACGACCGTAGACTGTAGACTGTAGACCGTAGACTGTAGACATTAAAAAAGTAAACTTTTAAACAAAATAAATAAAAAACATGGTACTATACATCATAATCGGACTGGTTATCGGCGGTGGAGGGGCTTACCTGGTACTGACCGGCATCCATAAAAAGACGAAGCGGGATGCTTTGGCTGAGATAGAGTTACTTAAGAAAGATCAACTTATAGAAGTAAAAGAAAAATTCATTGCGCTGAAAGCAGAGCACGAACAACAAGTTCAGCAACGCAATGCCAAAGTGCAGGAACGGGAAGTGAGAGCACAGCAACGCGAAATGCAACTAAACCAGAAACAGGGGGAACTGCAACGCAAGGCGAATGAAGTTGAAGTACTCAGGGAAACACATGAACAGCAACTGCACCTGCTGGAAAAGAAAAAAGCGGAACTCGACCACCTGACCCGTCAGGCTCAGGAACAATTAGAAAGCATCTCCGGTTTATCTGCAGATCAAGCCAAAGAAAAGCTGGTTGAATCCCTGAAAGATGAGGCAAAAACCAATGCCATGTCGTACATCAACGACATCATGGAAGAAGCCAAGATGACTGCGAATAAAGAAGCAAAACGTGTGATCATCAACACCATCCAGCGGGTATCGACTGAAACAGCCATTGAAAACTCAGTCACTGTTTTCCACATTGAATCCGACGAAATCAAAGGACGCATCATCGGACGCGAAGGACGAAACATCCGTGCCTTAGAAGCAGCTACCGGCGTTGAAATCATCGTCGACGACACCCCTGAGGCCATCGTATTATCTGCTTTTGACCCGGTACGCCGCGAAATTGCCCGCTTGTCGTTACACCAATTAGTTACCGATGGCCGTATTCACCCGGCTCGTATCGAAGAGGTTGTTAACAAGGTAAAAAAACAAATCGAAGAAGAAATTATTGAGATAGGAAAACGTACTACCATCGACCTGGGTATCCACGGATTGCACCCGGAACTGATTCGTTTGGTCGGAAAGATGAAATACCGTTCCTCTTACGGACAAAACCTCCTGCAGCACTCCCGTGAAGTTGCCAACCTGTGCGCCACCATGGCGTCAGAACTGGGATTGAACCCCAAGACAGCCAAAAGAGCTGGTCTGCTACACGATATAGGTAAAGTACCTGATGACGAACCGGAATTGCCACATGCTATCCTCGGGATGCGTTTAGCAGAGAAATACAAAGAGAAACCAAACGTTTGCAACGCCATCGGTTCACACCACGATGAAGTGGAAATGGAAACCCTGATTGCGCCGATTGTCCAGGTTTGTGATGCCATCTCCGGCGCTCGTCCGGGTGCCCGTCGCGAAATTGTGGAAGCCTACATCAAACGTCTGAAAGATCTGGAAAACTTAGCCGCTCAATATCCCGGTGTAGTGAAGACTTATGCCATCCAGGCCGGTCGCGAGTTGCGTGTCATTGTAGGAGCAGACAAAATTGACGACAAGGAAACTGAATTACTGTCATTCGATATCGCCAAGAAAATTCAGGATGAAATGACTTATCCGGGACAGGTTAAGATCACGGTAATTCGTGAAACAAGAGCCGTAAGTTACGCTAAGTAATTAAAGATAAGTCAGACTGAAATAATTTTCAGCATTGATGTTTAAATTTGATTTTGAACATTAATGCTGATTTTTTTTACTTAAATGAATGTTTACCATTTGATTTACCTGTAAATTTGCTGTGAATTTTAAATTAAATACACATGAAACGTACAGTTTATTCAGTCATTTTACTTTTATGCATGATGAGCATCTCATTCACAGGTGCTGCAAAAGGTAAATCAAGCAATCAGTCATCTGATCAACAAAAGCCTTTGTCGTATTTCAAGGCATACAAAGGAAACTCACACGCGCACACCATTTTCACCTGGACACACGGGGCTCATCGTGATAAGAGTGTTGAAAAACTTTCAGAACCGACTCCATTTCATCCAGACTTTCATGTACCCGAAGGGATGGACTGGAAAGATTACAAAACAATCAGTCTGGATGCAAAAGCATACAAAAACCTGCAAGCGCTTCCCGACAATCATTATGAACTTGCCATCAAGAATGGTTATGACTTTTATGTAGTAACCGAGCACAGTCATGAACCGGTACTCCAGCCTGTTTCTGCTGAAAATGCTATATGGAAGTACATGCAAAAAACGGCAAAAAAGTATACAAAAAATGGTAAATTCATTGCAATGGTTGGTTTCGAATTCAGTCGTAACACGGATGCAAATGGAGGCGAAGGTCATATCAACGTCATCAATTCTGCTGATTATGTTAGCGCTGATTATGGACAGCGCGGTCCGGCACCGGCATGGCCTGAAGCCAACTGGACCATTCCACAATTCTACAAATGGACAAAAACAGCCAAACCTTATGCCAATAAAGGTTCCATAGCAATTGGTTTCAATCATCCGAAAAACGACCAGTACAATGACTGGGATCACCTGGATGAAGAAGTCGTAAAACAAATCAGCACCTTCGAAATTCACACCAACTTTAAAACCCCACGCTGGGAAGCCTATGTAAGAGCCTTGAACAAAGGGTGGAAGGTATCTCCCATCGGCGTTTACGACAACCACAGTATCAATGTTATTGCAAACAAAGACAAGTTTCCGCCCACGCAGGTTATTGCTCCCAAACTAACCCGGGAAGAAATTACCCGTGCCATGAAAGAAAGACGCACCTATGCATCCTGGATCAGGGATGTTGAAATTAAATACGCGGTTAACGGCAACATCATGGGGTCAACCATTCAAAAATCAGATGCATATCAGTTTGAAATCGTACTGAACTCCAATCCGGCAAATCCGGCTGATTGTGCAAAACGCATTCAGATTCTAAAAAATCATCCACAGGGCAAAGACGACATGGTCGTGGTGGAAGAAATCAATTTCGATGACAATAAATCTGCAATCAGTTGGAAACCTGTCATTAAAGACAAAGATGCCAAATTCTTTTTAGTCAGGGTTTTCCATGAAAGTGACAAGAATAAAGAAGGTGAATTTAAAAAACACGGTTCAACCTTTGCTGCACCGGTTTGGATAAATTAGCATACACAAAAGAGGTGATTAACAACAAGCTAATCACCTCTTTTTTTATCACGAATTAAATGCTTACAGACTCTCCTCAATCAGGGTTATTTTCTGTTCAATCAAAGCTGCTTCCTCCTTCAGTGCTTCAATTTTCCTTTCCATTTCTTTTATCAATCCACTACCCTTTTTATTGGTTGACGTCAGGAAACCGATGTTATTCTCATACGTGGCAATTTCAGATTTCAGGTGCTCATAAGCCCGCATCAGTTTTTCACGTTCGCGCAACAGTTTGTTCTCCCCTTTTGTCGACATATCCTTCAGGTTGGTTTTGAAGGTATCGAGACGACGCTGATTGGCATCCACGTTGAGTTTTTCAAACATCCTATCGACAGCAGAACGATATTCCTTGTAAATCTTATCCTTATCCCGGAAAGGCACGTGACCGGTTTCATTCCACCGGGCAATGTATTCCCTCAACGTAGTCAATACCTCAGCCGGAGTTTTGTCGGCAACGGCATCCAGTTCATTGATTTTTGCTATCAACTCTTTCTTCTTTGTCAGATTTTCAAGCTCTTCTGTTCTCTGACCCGAAGTATTCTTTTGCTTTTGCTCAAAGAAATAATCACAGGCCGAAATAAAGCGTTTCCAAACCTCATCAGAATACTTTTTGGCAACAGGACCGATGGTCTTCCATTCTTTCTGTAACCGAATCAGGGTTTCTGATGTTTCTTTCCAGTCGGTACTGTCCTTCAACTTCTCAGCCTGCTCACACAAAGCTTTTTTCTTTTCCAGGTTATCACTCAACACATTCTTGGAAGCCTTGTAGAATTCTGCTTTAGCATTGAAGAAGGCATCACAGGCTGCCCGGTACCGGTCGAATATCTTATGATTCGATTTACGGGGAGCAAAACCAATCGTGCGCCACTCTTCCTGCCATCCCATGATGGTTTTGGTGGCTTCATCCCAGGCCTTATAGCTATTCAATGATGAAAAATCAAATGCTTCAATTTTTTCGCATAATGCCGTCTTGGCAACCAAGTTATCTTCTTCAATCTTTCTGATTTCGTCGAAATGTCCCTGATGTTTGCGATTGATAACAGCTGAAGCTGCTTTGAAGCGATTCCATATTTCTTCCCGGAATTCCCGTGCAACCGGACCGGTTTCGCGCCACTCATCGTGCAGTTTTTGCAATTGATGAAAAGCAGAAATAACATCTGCTTCTTCATCCAAACGTTCTGCTGCCTCACAAATCACCGTTTTCAATTCCAGGTTTTTCTTGAAATCGTATTCGCGTAATTCGTTATTTATTTTGATTAAATCCCAGAAAGACTCCTGACAGGCAGCATAGGATTTCCACAAATCGTTGACATGTTCCTGAGGTACCTGACCGATTGTTTTCCATTTCTTCTGCAACTCTCTGAACTCATTGATATGAGAGGAAACATCGTCATTACTTTCAACCAACACTTTCATCCGATCCAGGATGTGCTGTTTTTGAATCAGGTTATTTTCTTTATCTGCTTCTGTTTTGGCAATTAATGCTGCCTTTTTGGTTTTATATTCATTCAGCAGGGTTTTCAGCTCCTCATCCAGTCCGTCTTTTACAGGCTTATAATCATGTTCCTCGCCTCCACTCTCAAGAAATGCTTTCTTATTTTCCTCATTATCAGCTTTCAATTTTTTATAGAACAGCAGTTTGATGTGTTCCACTTCGTCTTTGATAGCTTCAATTTCAAGGGTAAGCAATTGCTTCAAATGCGCCACCAGCTCTTCCCGCGACAATGCCTGCAAATCGGTAGAGTTAGATACAGCTGTTTCTACCTCATCCTCCTGTTGAACATCATCGGCTGGCTGATTAACAGGGAGTTCTTCCGTAACCTGTGGATTTGTCTGATCGGGTTGTTGGGTTAAATCGTTGTCCGCAATTTCAGCATCCTTGTTTAATTCAAGTGGGTCCATTTTCAGCAATTTTTTCAGAATAAATCTTCGTTAAGAAAACTATCTATGTTGATTTTATTGTATTTAGCTGTACAAAAATAGATTAATTTTTTAAATATCCTTGTGTTTTATTAAAAAAACCTGATTAGTCGTTCAGGATATGTCCCATCCTGTTCTTCTTGGTTTCCATGTAAAACTTGTTGTGCGGATTCGGTTTGATGACCAGCGGAACATTCTCTACGATGGTCAGATTATAGGCTTCCAGACCGATTCTTTTCACCGGATTGTTCGACATCAGTTTCAGTTTTGTTACCCCCAGGTTCATGAGAATCTGAGCTCCTACTCCATAGTCCCGTTCATCGGCATTGAATCCGAGGTGCAGGTTGGCATCCACCGTATCCAGACCCTGTTCCTGCAATTTATAGGCTTTAATTTTATTCATCAGTCCGATTCCCCGGCCTTCCTGGTTCATATATACCAACACGCCTTTCCCTTCTTTTTCGATTAACTGCATGGCTTCATGCAATTGTTCTCCACATTCGCAACGCTGAGAACCAAAAATATCGCCGGTCATACAGGAAGAGTGAACGCGAACCAGTATCGGCTCATCCTTTTCCCAGGTACCTTTAATCAATGCCACATGCTCCATGCCGTTGGAAATCTGGCGGAAAGGTATCAGTTTAAAATCGCCGTAAGCCGTTGGCATCATAACTTCCACTCCCATCTCAACTAAAGACTCTGTTCTGAGACGATATGCAATGAGGTCAGCAATACTGATGATTTTGAGTTTAAACTTTTTAGCAAGTTCGATGAGTTCCGGTAGTCGGGCCATGGTACCATCCTCATTCATAATTTCAATCAAGGCGCCTGCAGGATACAACCCTGCCATCCTGGCCAAATCGACAGCAGCTTCGGTATGTCCGGCACGACGAATCACCCCGCGGGTTTTTGCTCTCAACGGGAAAATATGACCCGGACGACCGAAGGTTTCCGGTTTAGAGGTAGGATCGCACAATGCCTGAAGTGTAGCCGCCCTGTCTTTAGCCGAAACACCGGTTGTACAACCCTCCAGTTTATCAATGGTAACTGTAAACGGAGTCGCGTGTACCGATGTGTTATTGGTAACCTGCATATCAAGGTCAAGTTCCCTGCATCTTTCTTCTGTTAAAGGTGCACAAAGTACACCACGACCGTGGGTAATCATAAAATTGACGATTTCCGGCGTTACTTTTTCAGCAGCACAAATGAAATCTCCCTCATTTTCACGATCTTCATCATCGACAACAATGACTACCTTACCTTCCTTGATGTCCTGAATCGCTTCGTCGATTGAATTTAAAAACCTCTTCATATATTGAATTATTTTGATTGATCAGGTTCATCTTCTACGGAAACCCGGATGAACTGATATATTTTTATTTTAATAGCATGGAAAAACTTCACATAAGTTTCGGGGTTAAACAAGGTAGCATCTACTGCTGCTTTATAGGTCAGAAAAACCCCGACAGGAAATAACACGGCAGCACTGAGCCACATGCCCTGATAGGCTTCCCAAATGCCTTCACGCGCCATCTTGTAACCGGTCAGGTCGATGATGTAATACACCACAAACATCAAAACCGAGATAACTACCGGGAAGCCAAAACCACCTTTCCGGATAATAGCTCCCAAAGGCGCTCCGATGAAAAAGAAAATCAGACAGGCGAATGACAGGGCAAATTTCCGGTGCCACTCGCTGGCATGGCGGTTCATATACATCTGAGGTTCACCGAGCAACAACTTGTTATACTGAATATGGTCGAGCATGCTTTTAGAACGTTCAATGGCATTATCGACTGCCATCGTCATTTGACCCTTTTCGAGTTTAAGAAATGCAGAATCAGGATTGTAGCGTGTTAAATCAACATCCGGTTTCACATCAAGGAAAGCTTGTGAACCTCCATAAGCCATGAAATACCGGTATTGCAACATTTCCTGTACCTGTGAGACACTCCTGACCTTAATAATCTGTTTAATGGAATCTATAGATTGAGATAATTCTTTTATATTTTTGCTGACGTGTGTATCTTCTAACAACGACTCATCATACCGGTTAAAATCAGAATCAAAATCATATAAAATTTCTTTCAGGGAGAAAGTTTCTCTGCGGTACGGTATATTCCGGGTGCCCGCCAGTTTTTGTTGCCGGAGGTTCTCGAAGCTTTCGCCATTATACAGGGTAAGCAGCAGGTGCTTTTTATCTCCAGTAGGCTGTATTCTACCTGAATCAGCCAGCAATACGGCGGCATTGTCGAAACCATTAGAGAAATCATAAATCATCAGGTCCTTCAACAAACCCTTTTCTTTTGCCCGGACATACAGATTCACGCCATTGATACCCGAATAAAACTCCCCGACCGGCACATCCAGTTCCGGAGATTTATGCCGGATGGAAAACAGGAGCGTGTACATATTTTTCTGTGATTTCGGCAGTACGTTATTGGAAAAGAAGAAAGCCGCTACAACAATCAGTCCGACTGTAATCATCAGGGGACGAATAATCCTGAACAAAGAAATACCAGCCGACTTCATGGCGGTCAGCTCAAAATTCTCACCCAGATTACCAAAAGTCATCAGCGAAGCCAACAACAAAGCCAGCGGTAAAGCCAGCGGCACTAAGGTCATGATGGCATACATGAAAAACTCTGCCAGCACATCCCATCCGATACCTTTACCCACCAAATCCGCGAAATGCTTCCACAAAAACTGCATCAGCAGGATGAAGATGACAATCAAAAAGGTCATCACAAAGAGCGTGAAGAAGCGTTTGAGGATGTATGAATCAATCTTTTTGATGACAGACATGGAGATTTGCTTTGGACGTGCAAATTTACTTTATTTTGTTCAATAAACAAGGGGATACCATAAGCAGGGTATAAAAATGCCATCGGGATGGTATGGCATATCCAGGTACATTCTCTGAATTTTGCAAAACATAAATTTTACATACCCGTTGCAGATGAAAGAAAAAAATTACCGCAGTCTTGTTAAATCCATATCTTACAGAATTACAGGCACTATCGCCACATTTCTCATATCCTATATCGTCACCGGTCAGTTGAAATTCGCGGTCTCCATCATGAGCGTTGATTTCATTTCGAAGATTGTCATCTTCTATCTGCACGAAAGAATGTGGAACCGGATTAAGTTTGGGAAGGTAAAAGGAGGACCGGAATACGAAATTTAAAATAAAATGCAAATGAATTTACCTATTGCTCCTTTTACGGAAGAACAATTAGAAAACATAAAGAACCTGATTAACCCATTGAATGAAATTCAGTTAGCCTGGATCTCGGGTTATCTGGCAGGGCGCAGTCAACTGCCCTTACCGCAACAAAACGGCAAAGCAGCGGAAGTCCCGGCTGCCGATCAGGTAAATCGTAAACTGACCATTTTATACGGTTCGCGTACCGGCAACGGGAAAGGATTAGCGAAGATGACAGAAAAGATGGCTGCTGATATCGGCTTACCCGTTGAGGTCAAAAGCATGGAAGATTATCAGCCCAAAGAACTTATTAACGAGAAATACCTGTTGATAATCGTCTCTACCCATGGCGATGGAGTACCGCCTTTTCAGGCCAAGGCAGTGTACGATCACCTGCACGGGAAACGGGCGCAACGACTCGAAGAAACCCAATATGCAGTACTTGCACTCGGCGATTCATCCTATTTTCACTTCTGCAAAACCGGAAAGGACTTCGACAGCAAATTAGAAGCACTCGGCGCGAAACGCATCCGGGAGATACTGTGCTGCGATGTGGACTACAAACAGTCTGACGAAGTTTGGATACAGGAAACCCTCGCGGATTTCAAACGATTAACAGGTAGTGGCAGTGCAGAGACAACCGTAAAACCGGTCGGGGTTGAAACAGAAAAAAGTGTCCTGTTTACGAAACAAAACCCGTATGCTGCACAGGTATTTGAAAAAATTAACCTGCACGGTCGAGGTTCAGAACGCACCACCCTGCACATTGAATTGCAGGCCGATGTAGCCGGTTTATCCTACGAACCCGGCGATTCAGCAGGCATCATTCCGGTTAATGCGAAAGGACTGATTACAGAATTATTGCAGGTAACCGCGTTAAATCCGGATCAAACCATTGAAATCAACAGGAATAAACGGAAGTTGGGTGAAGCGTTGTACCGCGATCTCGAATTATCTAAAATAACGCCGGATGTCATCAAAAGATACCTGGAACAGTTTCCGGACAACAAATTAGAAGCGGTTTACAAGGATCAGCAAGCTTTACAAACTTATATTTACGGCAGAGACATTGTTGATTTGCTGACTGACTATCCGGTCAAACTGACTGCCACGCAATTGGTCAGCATCCTGAAGCCCCTTCAACCACGCTATTACTCTATCGCTTCCAGTCCGAATGCCTATCCGGGCGAAATTCACCTGACCGTTGCTTTGGTGGATTACGAACAAGGAGGACGCAACAAACGGGGCACGTGTACCGGGTTTCTGTCGGACGTACTGGAGGAGGATGAACATGTACCAGTCTTCATTGAATCGAATCCTAACTTCCGGCTACCTGCTTACCCGGAAACTCCCATCATCATGATTGGAGCGGGAACCGGCGTGGCACCTTACCGGGCATTTGTGCAAGAACGTGCATTGAATCCCGATTCAGGTAAAAGCTGGCTTTTCTTCGGGAACCGCCATTTCGAAACGGAGTTTTTATACCAGACTGAATGGCAGCAACACCTGAAATCCGGCGCGCTTACCCGCATGGACGTGGCCTTTTCGAGGGATGGAGAAAAACCGGTTTACGTGCAACACCGGTTGCTGGAACAGGCCGGAGATATTTATCAGTGGATAGAAGAAGGTGCACACCTCTATATCTGTGGTGATATGAAGAAAATGGCAGTGGATGTACAAAATGCCTTGTCAACCATCCTGCGTCAGGAAGGCGGATACAATGCCGATGAAGCACAGGAATACTTGAACAGCATGCAGCAGGAAAAAAGATTGCAATTGGATGTATATTGACGGTGTCTCATAAGCGCCCAACTGCTTCGTTGCTTTCGATATGAGTGCTCGGTCACGTACTTTAGTACGCTCCCTCCCCCTCAATCTCAGCGCCTTGCATTTGAACACTTCTGAAACACCTTGGCTGTTTCTCGCGTGAAAATACTTTTGAGACAGCCTCATTTTTAAAGTACTAACATGAATAAAATTTTAAAAAATGAACACACAAGATAAAAACCAGGTTTCTGCTTTCGAAGTACTGAAAGAAAACAGCAATTACCTGCGGGGAACCATCAAAGAAAGTTTAGAAAATCCAATTACAGGTTCACTTGCACCTGATGATCAGTTATTGATTAAATTTCACGGCACCTATCAGCAGCAAAACCGTGATTTGGACGAAGAGCGATTGAAACAGAAGTTAGAACCGCTGTACAGCTACCTCATCCGCATCCGGGTGCCGGGAGGTGTTACGACACCGCAACAGTGGCTGGCCATTGATGCATTGGCAGACAAATATGCCGACAAAGAACTCAAACTCACCACCAGACAAGCGTTTCAGTTTCATGCGGTATTAAAACGAAATCTGAAGAAAACAATCAGGGAAATCAACGACACGCTGCTGGACACACTGGCAGCCTGCGGGGATGTGAACCGCAACGTGATGTCATCGGCCAACCCATTTGAATCGCCGGTACATGCAGAAGTCACCGATGATGCCCGCAAGATATCCGCGCATTTGAGTCCGCAAACCGGCGCTTACCACGAAATCTGGCTCGACAAAGAATTAGTGGCCGGCGGAGAAGCCGAGTCGGAACCTATCTACGGGAAAGTATATATGCCCCGTAAGTTCAAAATCGCCATAGCTATTCCACCCCGCAATGATACCGATGTGTTATCCAACGACCTGGGTTTCATTGCCATTGTAGAAAAGGATATACTGAAGGGCTACAACCTGACAGTGGGCGGTGGCATGGCTTACACCTTCGGAAACACGAATACATTCCCGCGGGTAGCTGATGTGGTAGGCTATTTCCCGAAAGAAAAAATCGTGGAAGTTGCCGAAGCCGTGGTGGTATTTCAGCGTGACCATGGCAACCGTTCCGACCGGAAACAAGCACGTTTGAAATATACGATAGAAAAATACGGCCTGGATTATTTCAAAGCAGAACTGAAAAGGACGCATGGCATTGAACTTGAAGCATCCAAACCTTATCAGTTTGAATCACAGGGAGATGTTTATGGCTGGACTCAGGGAGCAGACGGATACTGGCATTACACCCTGTTTGTGGAAGGGGGTAAACTAACGGATTTCAACGGGATAAGCACCAAAACTGCCGTAAAAGAAATCGCCCGCATCCATGACGGCACCTTCATCCTTACCGGAAATCAGAATTTGGTCATCGCACAGGTATCGACCACAAATAAAAAGAAAATTGAAGCCATCCTGAAAAAACACCAGGTGAAAGAGGGCAAAAGCATTTCACAATTGCGACAACATTCGATTGCCTGCGCAGCCCTGCCCTATTGCGGTTTATCTTTTGCCGAGGCCGAAAGATACCTGCCCACGGTGGTCGACAAGATTGACGTTATATTGCAACAACTGGGCTTGTTCAACGAACCCATTTCCATTCGCATGACAGGCTGTCCGAATGGTTGCGGACGCCCCTTCTTAGGCGAAATAGCCCTGGTAGGGCGCGCTCCCGGTCGCTACAACCTATACTTAGGAGCAGGGTTCAAAGGCGACCGGCTGAACAAGCTTTACAAAGAAATGCTGAATGAAGATGAGATACTGGCAACACTGGAACCCTTACTGACCGATTATGCCCACAACAGAAACGAACAGGAACGTTTTGGTGATTTCGTCATCCGGAAAGGATATATCGAAGCAGTACCCGCAGGCAATCAGTTTCACTCATAACGAAATAAGAATTTAAGTAAAACATCGATAAGTATAAAAAATGACCGGTGACTGGAGACTGGTGACCGGAGACTTTTAATAAAATGAAAAGAGAAGACATGAATTTCCTACCCATTTCCATCAACGTCACCAACAAGAAGATTCTGTTGATTGGCGGGGGCAAGGTAGCAACACATAAAGCATCAATCATTGCACGTTTTATCACGGATAATGTGACGGTTATATCACCTGATTTCACTTCGGAAATCAGACAGTTACCCTTTACATTCATCCAAAAAAACTATGACAAAAACGACCTGAAAGATTTCTTCTTAGTTTACGTATGCACGGGCGATCACGAACTGAACCGCCAAATCAAAACTGATGCAGAAGAGCTGGGTATACTCACCAGCGTATGCGATGCTCCCCTGCTCTGCGATTTCGTATCGCCGGCTATTTTTAAACAGGAACACCTGACCATCGCGGTGTCGTCGAATGCACAAAACGTGTATCAGTCGATTGCCGTGCGCGACAGGATTGCAAAATTAACGGATGATGGTTTATTACAGCTCGATCAGTCAGTTTAACACCGGCATAACAGCCCGGGAAGATTACCTGAAAATACTTCGCATTCCGGAGGAAGAGCCACATGTGTTGCTGAAAACCTGCAACCGCATTGAGCTTTACCGGGGTGCGGGTGATATTCCGGTGGAAATCGTCAGGCATTTATTCCGGGTAGTAGCCGGCTTAGAATCCGGTCTGACCGGCGAATCGGCCATACAGGGACAAGTCAAGCTGGCGTATGAGACTGCCAAAACAAACTACAAGCTTTCACCGGCCTTGCACCGCCTGTTTCAGCAGGCATTGCGGGTAGGTAAATTAGTACGCACCCAATCGGGCATTGGCAAAGGAGCTGTTTCGCACGGACAAGCCACCGTGGAAATGATTGCTTCCAGCGGCATTGAATTAGATAAAGCCAGGATAACACTCATCGGGGTGAACAAACTCACCGAGGACACCATCCGGTTTTTGCAGCAAAGAGGTGCAGAGACTTTGTTTGTTGCCAACCGCAGCTACCACAAAGCGTTGCCTTACGCCGAAAAATACAATTGTAAGATTTTTCACTTTGAGAATCTGACGGAAGTCCTGATGCGTACTGATGTCCTGATTTCCGCCACTTCGGCACCATACACGGTTGTGCGCACCGATAAATTTCCGAAAAACAAACCGATGCACATTTTCGATCTGGCTTTCCCCCGGGATGTAGATGCTGCAATCGCGGATTATGCCGGTATCAGTCTATATAATATTGAAGACATTGAAGCGCGCATCCGAAAGAACCTGCACAAACGAAGCAAAGAAATTGCCATCGCGGAAAACATCATCGCGCAGGAAGTAACATCATTTTTTAAAAGAAAACACCATGTCAGCAACATTGAAAGTCATCAGCAGAAATAGCAAACTTGCTATCTTGCAAACACAGGAATTCTTCGGTGAATTTCCGGAGCTGACCTATACCCTCATCACCCTGCCTTCATTTGGAGACAAACGAAAAGACATTTCGCTGCTTGAAAATCCACCGGCAGATATTTTCACACGGGAATTAGATGCGCAAATCCTTTCGGGCGAAGCTGACATCGCCATTCATTCGGCCAAAGACCTGCCCTATCCCCTGCCGGAAGGGTTGGCATTAATTGCCCTCACACAAGCTTTTGATGAAACAGACTCTTTGGTAAGCAAACAAAATAAAAAGCTGAATGAGTTATCACCCGGCTCGAAAGTCGGCACCAGTTCGCCGGTTCGCAAACAAGAACTACTGGCATTGCGTCCCGACCTCGAAGTGGTAAGCATCCGGGGCACCATCGAAGAACGCATCGCGCAGGTAGAGAATGGCGCCGTAGATGCCCTGATTGTTGCCAGTTGCGCCCTGAAAAGACTGAACCTGTTTCACAGGGCAGCGGAGGTATTGCCGTTCCGCACCCATCCCTTGCAGGGTAGTCTGGCCGTAGTCGCCAAAACCGGTCGCACCGACCTGCAACAATTGTTTGCAAATGCAGACATCCGCAGAGAATACGGCAAAGTCACCTTAGTGGGTTTTGGTCCGGGCAACCCTGACCTGCTCACCATCGCCGGAGAAAAAGCGCTGCAACAAGCCGATATCATTTATTACGACGACCTGACCGACCACGAGTTTCTGAAACAATACAAAGCAGCACAAATCTATGTGGGCAAACGAAAAGACAAGCACAGTCATGCTCAGGAAGACATTCAGCGGCTGTTACTCGATGCAGCCAGAGCCGGCAAATCGGTGGTGCGACTCAAGGGAGGCGACCCAATGGTCTTTGCCCATGGTGGTGAAGAAGTGATTTACCTGCAAAGCAATCATGTACAAACGGAAGTCATACCGGGCATCTCGACCGGTTTAGCTGTTGCATCTTTAACGAGCATACCCCTTACCCATCGCGGCATTGCATCTTCTGTAGCTTTTATCAGCGGACATGCAGCCGATGTGCAACTGCCCGATACCGATACCGTTGTGATTTACATGGGTGGAGCAAACATCCGTCCCATTGCTGAAAATGCCATCAGTAGGGGCAGAAAACCGGGGACAGAAGTCATGCTGGTTTACAACGTTTCCAGAAGTGACCAGCAAATATTCTTTTCTACTCTTGCTGAACTCAGTCGGGAAGAACGCACATACCCCACTCCACTCATCATCGTGGTGGGAGATGTGGTTAGCCTGAGAAATTACCTGACACCCCAAAAACGGTCTAAGATGCTGGTTACCGGCACCCATCGCGAACAGTTTGACAAACTGGGCGAAGTCATCCATCAGCCACTGATTGAAATTAAACGGACATCTGAAGAAGCATTAAAAGATAAAATAACAAAGTTGAAAAACTACGACTGGCTCTTTTTCACCAGTCGTTACAGCGTGCAATTCTTCTTCGAAACCCTGCATGGCATGGGCAAAGACAGTCGGTTCTTAGGAAACATCCGCGTTGCATCAGTGGGACGAGTAACTTCCGAAGCATTGAAAACAGCAGGCATTATGCCCGACATACAACCCGATGACGAATCATCCGAAGGTTTACTCAGACTGATACAGGAAAAACAAATCGAACCCGGAAAGGTTTTTATTCCCCGTTCCAACCTGGGTTTAAAAGTTTTACCCGAAGGATTGCAACAACTGGGCTGGCAAGTCGAAACATTCGCCATCTACGAAAACAAGATGCCCGACAACCTGCAACCCATCGATTTAAATGAGATAGATACAATCGTTTTCTCCTCACCTTCCTGCGTGACCAATTTTCTTCAATTATACGGAGGATTTCCCGAAGGAAAAGAATATGTTTTCAGGGGAAGGGAAACCGAGAAAAGATTCAAAGACATTAACATCAACCCAGACCTGTCAGGTTATAAAAACCTGACAGGTCTAATGGATAGAACAACTACATGAAACGATTCAGACCATACCGTACTGATGCGGCAACCCGCGAGCAATACTCCGATGTACAAGTACAGGCACCCGATTTTATCTATCCGCTTTTCATCGTGGAAGGGAAAAATCAGCAACAAATCATCAATACCTTGCCGGGGGTATTTCGGTTTTCAATCGACAGGCTTTCGGATGAACTTGCTGAGATAACGGCGTTAGGCATCAGCAAGGTTTTATTATTCGGGGTAATTGACGATGCCCTGAAGAACCCCGAAGGAACAGCCGGCTATGATCCGGATTCCCTGGTTTGTCGCACTGTACGCTATATCAAACAACACTTCCCGCGAATCACGGTTTTCACGGATGTTTGTCTGTGCGAATACACGTCGCACGGTCACTGCGGATTATTGCACGGCGACCAAATCGAGAACGACAGCACCTTGCCCGTGCTTGCCCGCATCGCCTTGTCGCACGCGCAGGCCGGGGCCGACTTCGTAGCGCCATCAGCCATGATGGACGGACAGGTACAGGCCATCCGGGAAGCATTGACATCGGCCGGATTGAAAACAAAGATTTTGTCCTATTCGGCCAAATACGCATCTTCGTTTTACGGTCCTTTCAGGGATGCGGCAGGTTCGGCGCCTTCGTTCGGTGACCGCAAAAGCTACCAGATGGATTACCGCACCCGCGATCAGGGATTAGCTGAAATTGCCGCAGACATAGAAGAAGGAGCAGATTGGGTGATGGTGAAGCCCGCGCAGACTTACCTTGATATCATCCAGCGGGCAGCGGTTGCATTTCCGAAAACGCCTTTAGCCGCCTATCAGGTTTCCGGAGAATATGCCATGCTGAAAAATGCGGCAGAAAGCCATTTATTAAACGAAGAGCAGGCATTCAAAGAAAGCTTAACTGCCATCAAACGTGCCGGCGCTCAATACATCATCAGTTATTATGCAAAAGAGTTTATCCGAAAAGGCTTATAAAGAAGCGGTTGAATTCATCCCCGGCGGGGTGAACAGTCCGGTACGCGCCCTGAAAAGCGTGGGTGCAACCCCCATCTTTGTAAAAAATGCAAAGGGAGCTACCTTCACCGACATCGACGGCAACGACTACATCGACTTTTGTCTCTCGTGGGGCGTTTTCATCCACGGACATGCACATCCTGCCGTTAATCAGGCAGCAGTCGATGCCATACAACACGGTACCAGTTACGGCATCCCTTCCTTACAAGAAACCACGCTGGCTAAGTTGGTAGTCGGCGCTGTACCCTCCATCGAGAAAGTCCGCTTTGTCAACTCAGGCACCGAGGCGGTTATGAGCGCTATTCGTTTAGCCAGGGCATACACCGGCAGGGACCTTATCGTGAAATTCGACGGGTGCTATCATGGTCATGCCGACCACCTGTTGGTAGCTGCCGGTTCGGGAGTAGCCGGACTAAGCGCTTCTTCGTCCAAAGGAGTACCGGCAGATTTCACGCGACATACCATCAGTCTGCCCTTTAACGACCTGGCCGGTGTAAAAGATTTATTCACTACCCATGGCGATAAGATCGCGGCCGTCATCACCGAACCCGTACCTGCCAACATGGGCGTGGTGTTGCCCCATGAAGACTTCCTGCCGGGATTGCGCGAAATCACCCAACAACACGGTGCTTTACTGATATTCGACGAGGTTATAACCGGCTTCCGGCTTTCCAAGGGTGGTGCTCAGGAACTCTATGGCATTCAACCCGACCTCACCACCCTTGGCAAGATCGTTGGAGGAGGCTTTCCCGCAGCGGCATTTGGTGGCAGGGCAGACATCATGGACATGCTGGCGCCGCTGGGCGAGGTCTATCAGGCCGGGACGCTCTCGGGCAACCCCGTGGCCATGTCGGCAGGCATCCGGACCCTGCAACTGCTCGAATCCGCTGATTTTTATCCGGATTTACAAGCCAAAACCGATTGGTTTATAAACGAACTTAAACAAATCATCAAAGGAAAAGACATCCAGCTGAATCACGTTGGTTCTATGTTCACCCTCTTTTTCTCACGGGATAAAATCAACAATTTCGAAGATGCAGCCAAGGCCGATGCTACCCGGTTCGGACAATTCTACCGGAATATGCTCGAACAGCACATCTATTTATCTCCCTCACCCTTCGAAGCCAATTTTATTTCTGTCGCCCACACGAAAGAACAGCTGGAGAGGACGCTGGAAGCGTTTGTGAGAGCGGAAAACGGAAAGCGGAAAACGGAAAACGCATCTAATTCTGAAATACTGTTCGCATAATCCTACTTTTTGTTTACTTTTTTGTAAACTTATTTCAGGACTAGACACTCCGCTTTCCGCTTTCCGTTTTCCGCTCTCCGCTTTCCGCTAAAAAACCTACCGCAAACAGGGTATAAAAATCCCATTCCGGTGGTATTTGGTAAGGCCGAATATTGAGCGAATTTTGCATCAGCATAACGAAACAACGTAACGATATTAAATAAAAAACAACATGCCCCATCAGCATTTAACACACCTGAAAGAATTAGAATCCGAATCGATATACATCCTCCGGGAAGTGGCGGCGCAGTTCGAACGTCCCGCGCTGCTGTTTTCCGGAGGAAAAGATTCCATCGTGATGGCTTACTTAGCCTACAAAGCCTTTTATCCGGCTGCCATCCCCTTCCCTTTCGTGCACATCGACACGGGACATAATTTCGAGGAAACCCTGACTTACCGCGATGACTTAATAAAGAAACTCGGCGCTCGTTTGATTGTCGGCTCTGTGGAAGAATCCATCCGTCAGGGTCGTGTGGTGGAAGAAAAAGGATTTTCTGCCAGCCGCAATAAACTGCAAACTGTCACCCTGCTCGACACCCTGGCCGAATATAAATTCGATGCTGCAATGGGTGGAGCGCGGCGCGACGAGGAAAAAGCCCGCGCCAAAGAGCGGTTCTTCTCTCACCGCGATGAGTTCGGACAGTGGGATCCGAAGAACCAGCGACCAGAGCTCTGGAATATCTTCAACGGAAAAAAACAACCGGGCGAGCATTTCCGGATATTTCCTATCAGCAACTGGACGGAAATGGACATCTGGCAATACATCCTGCAGGAAAACATTCCGCTGCCTTCGTTGTACTACACCCACGAGCGGGAGGTTTTCGAACGCGACGGTATCATCTATGCCGCTTTACCGGCCATGCCCCGCCGTCCGAAAGAAACCCCTGTGGTGGAAAGGGTTCGCTGCCGTACCATAGGCGACATTACCTGTACGGGCCTCACCCGCTCCAATGCGAATTCATTAGAAGACATCATCGCCGAAATTGCGGGTTCACGCATCACCGAGAGAGGTGGCCGCGCCGACGATAAACGTTCCGAAGCCGCCATGGAAGACCGCAAAAAAGCGGGGTATTTTTAATTCATGTCACCAGACACCGGACGCCAGACGCCAGACACCGGACATCAGACTGGAGACCGGAGTCTGGTGTCTGGTGACTAAAACAAAAAAAAATGAACAATACAAACGGATATTTAAACATGGAACTCCTGCGTTTCACAACAGCAGGGAGTGTGGATGACGGCAAAAGCACCCTGATCGGGCGACTTTTGTACGATAGTAAATCAATTTTCGAAGACCAGTTGCAGGCAGTGAAAGATGCCAGCGAACGGCTGGGGGGCGATGAAGTGAATTTAGCGTTGTTGACCGACGGTCTCCGTGCCGAACGGGAACAGGGCATCACGATTGATGTGGCTTACCGCTATTTCGCGACTCCCAAGCGTAAATTCATCATTGCCGATACGCCGGGGCACATCGAATATACCCGCAACATGGTGACAGGCGCCTCGACCGCCGATGTGGCCATCATCCTGATTGACGCGCGCAATGGCATCGTGGAGCAAAGCAAGCGGCATGCTTACATCGCTTCGCTGTTGCAGATACCGCATGTCATCATCGCCATCAACAAGATGGATTTGGTTGATTTTTCGGAAGAGGTGTACAACAACATCCGAAGGGAGTTTGAAAACATCTCGAAGATACTGAAACTCAAAACAACTTACTTCATCCCGATTTCGGCCAAAGATGGTGACAACGTGGTGGAGCAATCCGACAAAACACCCTGGTACAACGGAATACCGTTACTTCAGTTGCTCGAAAGCATTCCGGTACACAAAAACGAAAGTGAATTGCCGGCGAGGTTCCCGGTGCAATACATCATCCGTCCGCACCGCAAGGACTTCCACGATTACCGCGGCTACGCCGGAAGAGTAGCCGGTGGCAGTTTTAAGGTTGGCGACCACATCACGGTGCTACCCTCGCGTACTCAGTCGGTCATTACCGCCATCGACGAAGCGGACAAATCAATCAACGAAGCATTCACGCCTCAATCGGTTACCCTGCGCTTAGCCGATAACATCGACATCAGTCGCGGTGACATGATTATCAAAACCGAAGATCAACATCCGACCCTCAGCGCGCAAATCACCCTGATGGTCTGCTGGCTGAATCACAAAGCATTGAAACCGGGAGGCCGGTATCTGGTCCGCCATACTTCCGATGAAACATTGGCATTAATTCAGCAAGTACACTATAAAGTCAACATCAACACCTTAGAGAACAATCCGGTTGATAAAATGGTGAACATGAACGACATCGCCCTCATCAAAATCAAGACCCTCAAGCCGCTGAAGTTCGACAGTTACGCCGACAACCGCATCACCGGCAGCCTGGTGCTGATTGATGAAAACACCTTTGAAACCGTAGGTGCAGGCATGATTGTACACGACCTCGAAGATGAAACCTTTACTATCTAAGGTAATGTATAGTATGTAAATAAACCATATAAGTCATATAAGATCATATTAGCTAATCACATGAACCCCGAAAAAAACATTGCACAATTTAACCAACAATTCGCGGGCAAGTCACCGGAATTTGTACTTACCTATTTCCTGCATGCCTACAGTGGCCGGATAGCCTTGTCGTCGAGCCTTAGCATCGAAGACCAGATGCTCACCGACCTGATTGCCAACATCGCACCGGCTACGCGGATATTCACGCTGGATACCGGCCGCCTGTTTCCGGAGACTTACAGCCTGATTGAAAGAACCAGGATGAAATACCCCATCACGCTCGAAGTATTCTTTCCGGATGCTGCCGAAGTGGAAAACATGGTTCGGGAATATGGCATCAACCTGTTCTATGAAAGTGCTGAACTTCGCAAAAAATGTTGTCATGTCAGGAAAATACAGCCACTGAAGCGGGCCTTTCAGGGACTGGAAGTCTGGATATGCGGGTTACGCCGCGAACAATCCGTCACCCGGCACGACATGCAACTCATTGAATGGGATGCATCAAACGGACTCATCAAACTGAATCCGCTGATTGATTATACCGAAGCACAGGTTTGGGAGTACATCAAAACCAATCAGGTTCCTTATAATAAGCTGCACGACCGTGGTTTTCCGAGCATTGGCTGTCAGCCCTGTACCCGCGCTATTGAACCCGGGGAAGATGTCCGTGCCGGCAGGTGGTGGTGGGAAAACCCGGAGCAAAAAGAATGCGGACTACATAAAAGGTAATGTGCTGTATCCGTTAAAGGGGTAAGGTAAAATTTTTCCGCAGGATAACAAAACGTTAACAACCCACCCAAAAATATGGTGCTACACAAAGCTACAATAATACTTTCATAGAAAAACAGTTAACCGTTTTTTACTTTGGGCAGGTCATCAACATTAATTATCTTTGATTATAAATCGCTTAACAGTACCTTTCTTGCAATACATAAAGTATAAACCATCAACTAACTTACTTACATCAATTGTGTTGATACCTTTGTTTAGATGTTCTTTCAAAACTACACTTCCTAAGACATTGAGAATTCTAATATCAGTATTATCTTCAGAAGTTATGTTGAGAGTATTCCTGGTGGGGATAGGATAAACAACTAAATCGTCATCAGCAACTATTTTTTTTGTATCTGATGCATCGTCTTCCCACTTCCAGAGTTCGTAACCATAAGTTGCACTTGTGCCGATGGCAAAAGTTCCGATGGGGGTACTTAACAGATTGTCGTAGGTGCTCGTAAAGTCAGTATTAGCCAATGTATTTGCCCCGTTGTTGTATCTGTAAATAGCATGATTAGTATAATCACCCATATAAAGAAAATCATTTCCGATGGGTTGGAGAAAATTGACTAAATAGTTAAAATATCCGGGTGTTGTTCGGGTGATGCTATCCACATTCATCCCGTTTAATTTGGCAATATAATCTCTGGAAGAAGAATTAACCTGGTCATTACACAGGAGATACAATTCTCCATTAAATTCCTGAAAGGCTCTTATGAGTGTTTTATTCAAGGTATCGACAACAACAGTACCCGCTATAGTTCCATCCGATTTTGTAAGCGATCGTTTATTACCTGCATGAAATTGATTAAAATACATGTGATTATTGAAAGTACACATTGTTATCACCTGATTAGCGCCATAATTTGCACCATTTAATTCCAGTGTAGTACCGGCTGTTGTTCCGTCAGTCTTGTAGATTCCCCCGAAACCAACAAAATATACGGCATTATTAAAGGAGAAAAACTTCATTTCGCTTCCAGCATAACCACCGTAAGTTGAAGCCATTTGATTGCTGCAATGTCCGCTGGGATTTGAATTGATCAGCATAAACGTACCAGCTTCAGTACCATCACTTACCCATGGCTCCCATCCATTTGTAACATCATTTGCAAAAAAGTATAATTTATTATTAATGACTGTACCTATGTGATGTCTTGACGACGACGGGAAAAACCCAAGCCCTCCCGGAACCATATCTTTTACTATTTGTGTCCCATTTGCCGAGCCATCACTTACCCATAACTCATAACCGCTTACACCATCATGACCGACCAAAAACAGCTTATCATCATTAGCGCCTAAAATAGACTTAACGCCATAAAATTTGGATGAATCTGTGGGATGAATATCCGTTACAATTTGTGTCCCTGGGGCAGTACCATCAGTTACACATAGTTCGTTTCTACGATTAATATAATATAGTTTGCCACCCATCGGCACAAATCTGTTTTTTCTGAAATCCATTGCAGTCATTTTTTGCATTCCTATATTCGAGAGTATGGATGTACCTGCAGATGTCCCGTCGGAAGCAACTATATCACCGTAATAAGAGGTGAAATATACTTTCCCATTAAAAAAAGTCATACCAGCATCGTAATCATACAATATGTTTTCTGTTTGAGGGTACAAGTCTTTGACTAATTGAAATGACTGAGCATTTGCGGTGTAAAACAAAGCATAAAAAATCAGGAGTGTAAAACTTACTTTTTTCATTTTGTTGTTGTTATAGAAGTAAATAATTAATATATCTATTTTAATGGCGAATTAGTTTCACATGATAAACTTTATCGTTGAGTGTGATCTTGCATAAATATAACCCTGAAGTTCCTGGTTCTGGAATAAATTCAACTTCATTTTCCTGATTAGCCGAAACATATTGATTAAGCAGCGTTTTCAGTTTTCTCCCTGTCGCATCGTAAATGTCAATTCGGGCATTCGTGTTAGCGTGTGACTGGAATTTAATCTGAACTTTATCGCTGAAAGGATTTGGATAAGCCCTGAACTGACTCAATTCCGTTCCTTCAATATTGATTAATGTGTTTGGAGTTTCCGATACAGTAATCAATACACATTTGGAAGCCGAGCCATGATTATTAGATGCAGTTAAACACACCTGATAATCGCCTGAATTGACATAAGCATGTGTTGGACTTGAAATATATTGAGGATAGGGGTGGTTAAAATTCCATTCCCAAAAAAGTGGACTATTTGTCGATTGATCTGTAAAGGAGACCGTATTCCCGTCAACCACATAGCTGAAATCCGGAACAGGTATTTGCGACTCGTCTCCCATCATTGATTTAATCAGGTAATTAATAGTCGAACCATATGCTACACTATCGGAAATATACTTCAGGTTAAAGATGCCAAAAGTCCCCCAAGTACCATGATTGGTAACCACATGTCTGCTAATGGTATCCGTTACCCAGGTTTGTCCACCGTCTTCTGTCCTTTGTATGCGGGCATCAACAGAGGCAATTCCTTTCTGTTCATTCAGAAACGATATTGCACCCATGTTTCTTGCTGAACCAGGAACAGTAGACCAGGTTGCACCGCCATCAGTGGATTTCAACAGACCAAGGGAATTACTTCTTGCAATATAAATAACATTACTATTCACCACTTCAATATCCCTTAAAGGATAGGTTTCAGTATAAACAGGAGTCCAGGTTGCACCTCCATTTATCGTTCGAACAATCTGATTACCGGCAGTCGCTATACCATTATTCGCATCAAACATGACCAAATCATAGACAGTTTCCTTCGAAATAACATGAAAATTCCAGGTATTCCCACCATCAGCAGTTATTGACATCAGACTGACCACGTCATCATCACTTAATCTGAGTGTATTGCCACGACCATAAGCTATATTGCTGTCAGCAAAGTAAAGTCCGCCAAACGCGCCAAATGCTGTAGGTGCATATGTTTCTGAAAAATCAATCAAATCAATATTAGTCCAGTTTTCCCCACCATCCGTGGTTTTGAAAGTGCTGATAGTTCCATTCAAGAAAGCCGTAGAGCTCGTATAACCAGCAGCAAAACCAAACATCATGGCTTCATCATAGAACGTAAGTGCAGATAATAATTCAACTGGCTTATTAACCAATTCCAGTGTAACTCCTCCATCAAATGTCTTATAATAATTGCTATTGGATGACAACAGACCATTTTGTTCGTTGAAGAAACGGATAAAATTGCCTTCGAACGAAGTAGAGGTACCTTCGTGCACATCGTACCAAGCCTGATACGGAGGACTTGATACGGTTATTTCTTTGCACACTGTTGCTATTCCACCGGCATTTGACGTTGTCAAGCATACATTATAGGTACCTTTTTGAGCAAAGTGATACACCGGATTTTGATTTTCAACTGTACCTGACGAGTCTCCAAAGTCCCACGACCAACCTGTATTGGTCGTTCCGGTTGCCGTGAAAGTAACCTTATTTTTTTCTACACTATAGGTAAAAGAAGCATCTGGCAAGGGGTAGATAATCAGTTCAAAAACTTGCTCATCCACACATTCGCCATCCGTGAGGATCAACTTAACGTTGTAAGTACCCGGTTCAGCATAAATATGACTGATATTACCAACAGTTGTATAGTCAGTGACGCCATCACCATCCACATCCCACGCATAGCTTGTATTTTCAGTGGTATTCAAACTGGCATCAGTAAACGTGACCGATGTGCCAACCTGGGCATGTACTGCACTAAACGCTGCTTTCACAACACAGGTTCCAGCAGTTGCATTACCCAGTTTCGCCACGAAAAACCCGTCATTCGATTGGTTTAGTGTTGTTTCTCCAAACTTCTTTGTTCCGCTGAATTTCCCGGTGACAAATAAATTACCCGCCACATCAGTTGAAATACCGACTATCTGATCTGCCCAGGTACCAAATGAAATTGCTTCGATACTCAAAGCGGACTGCAAAGCACCTGTCGATTTATTGAACGCCAGCAGCGCCATTCCGCCCGGATGTGTTATGCCATCAATTTGCGTATTATTTGCAAGTTTACCACCTGCATATAATAAACCATCTGATGCTGCATGAATACTGTAGATATTATTGTAAGTTGTATTGGAATTTTTCGCCCACAAAACTGCCCCATTGTTATCCAGACCAGCCACAAACAGGTCATCATACCATTCATCAGCCGCAGTGAGGGTTATCGTTCCAAAACCGGCAACCTTCCGATAGCCTCCTGTAAGATATATCTTGCCATCCGAATCAGTTGTGATGGATGTCGGAGAGTCAGCTGCCGTACCGCCAAAAGTTTGATGCCAATGATAGTTCCCTGCACTATTGTATTTAAAAACAAAGATATCCTGTTGCCCCAACGAAGTTAGAGAAACCCCATCCGCATTACTTGTATCATTAAAATTACCTGTCCATAAAATACTTCCATCGTTTGTAATGGTAATATCTTTACCTTCGTTTACAAATGAACCGGTACTTGTTATTGTTTTAATAGATTCAAATGCACCGTATTGATTTAATTTAACCAGATAAGCACCTTTTTCTGTTGGTGTAAAACCAAATATTGTTGCATTATTAAAATAATAACCGGTTAAGTAAATGCTATTATCAGCATCAATGGCAACGGAATTAACATTTTTCATTCCATTGCCGGAAGTGGTAAATACCCAAAAATTATTGCCATCAGCATCAAACTTGGCAACAAACACATTGGAGGATGAACCAACAGATGTAACCGACTGACGGCCAAAACTAACAGTCCCCGCATAGCTTCCACATATTACCACGTTACCTTCCTGATCCATCGCGATGTCTACTCCCTGATCATCTCCGGTATTGCCAAAGGTTTTGCCCCATACGTAGTTACCTTCCGCATCAAATTTCACCAGTAAAATATCCTGACCGCCATACTTAGTCAACACATTTGAACCGAACGAAATCGGCGATTGAGGCCAACCACTTACTGTTCCCAGCACATAGCTATTTCCCAGGGGATCGGTCACCAACGCTTTTCCTTCGGCACCCGAACTGGCACCATTCTGCACAGCCCAGCTGAAATCCGGTTGAGAGAAAGAAGCCAACGACAAAGTCAGCAAGACTGATAATATATTAATTTTATTCATGCTCAATATTTTTAGCTATAAAAATCTAATAATCAATTCTAATTAAACTCAGTTCTTTTCCACCAGGGGCTTTGATTCTTCCCGGAAAATAGATGGCGTCACTGGTAAATAGTGCAGGTGTATCACCCATCGAATTAAAGTTCTTCTGAATATCACTTAACAAATTCAATTCACTTTTTCCCGAAACCCCATCAATGACAAACAATTGCGTAAGGTGGTAGATTTCAAAAATCTGCTGCTTAGTAGTTGTAGTGGTTGTTATCTTCAGGTTCCCGGAAGTTCTGGAGTTGCTTGAGGTTGACTCCTGCACCGCATTGGAGAGTTCGTGTGGCTGGTCACTGTTCACCAGGTAAATCTGATTTCCCTTCACCTTAAACTGATGGGTATAATAGTTATTTTTGGTTACATCAGCGTGAGGAAAAACATAGTATTTTATCAACTCATGTCCGGCTGAAAGAAGTATCCCATGATGGAAACCATCTGATTTACCCAATATAAATACATTTCCGTTTTCGAGCGTTTTCGCCTGATAAAAATTAGGGCCACCGGTAAATTTCTGAAGTTTTGCTTTCCCAGCTCCTGCTAATTCGAATTTGGCAGCAAAATCTTTATCTAAGTAAGTCTTCGTAGTAATTAATTTTCCATCCGCATTCAACACAGCGTAGGTCACACCCGACAAAGCTGTTTGTCCTCCATAGAACATCCTCCATCCTTTCCCCGCTGCACCTGTACCAATCACAATCGTTTTATCGTCGGTTGCTACTGTTTGAAAATTTACGGTCCGCAAATCCGATTTGTGCATCGCTTCTGAAACAACCTGATTATTGGCGTCAATTTCATAGATATAAAGATTATTCCTATCTTCTTCGGGAGCAATTAATTCTTTTTGTGCTTTTACGTTTGATGGGGCATTCAGGGGCATTGTCAGGGCAATGAAATTACCTTTGGCTGAAATGCCTGAACCAACCCCCTGCATGGCATAAGGCATGATGTGGATGTTACTCGATTCGTCCAATGATTCCCCTCCTGCTTTAAAAACGACCAATCGGTTAAAATGATTGGAAGAAGGTTCTCTGATATTGATTTTCTCGGTAATTATACCAGCACTTTGAATATATCCACTAATTGGGGCCATGGCTGCAACGCCAACCGGAGCAAAAGTATAGGACATGTGTCGACCGTTCTGACCTTTAAATTTCACCACCTTTAAATCATCCGGAATAATCGCCCTGTTACCTATGACAGTCGTTCTCCAGGTATCCTCAGCTTTCAATTTACGGTCTTCAATCTTTTTATAATCATACCCGTAAATGAAGTTATCATCACTCTTTAAACCTAAAACCCCTTTTTGCAGTTTCAGGGCACCCCAGCTTGAGCCAACAAACATGACTTCCATACTGGTAAATTCTTTCATATTAACTGCTGTCGAATTTCTATCAGTATCATAGGTCTTATTCAATAAATCTAAAGCAGCATTTTTTTGATGTATTTTGGCATGCGATGCATCGGCATTAAATTCATAGGCTGACATACCGGCTTTATGCATGTAGAATAAAGCAACATTGCCACTCTCGAGCGGGAATATTCCCCCAAAACTTCCTTTTTCTGAATCTTTGTCTAATTTTATTTTTCCACTTTTAACCTGTGCTGGTAATTGAAACAGGGAAATAGACAGACACCATAACAAAATAAAAAAGTAATTATTTTTTTTCATATCATTTTATTTAAAATTATTACAAATACAAAATTCAATCAATTGATTGCCTGTTACAATAGGTACATATAGGTATTTTTATAGGTACAAATACCTATAACTGATTTGTAAGTGCGAATTTGACCAGACCAATCGTGTTTCTACATCCGGTTTTATAAAGAATATTCGCTCTGTGTTGATCAACGGTCTTCTTGCTGATAAACAACTTTTGAGCAATTTCCTCACTGGTACATTCCTGTACAATCAACTTTAAAATCTCTTGTTCCCGGTTCGTTAGTATTTTCAGATTTTCTTTGTTTATTTTTTCTTTTTCGATTTGTCCCAATACAATGGGAATGAGTTCACTTGAAAACCATTTACCATTTTGAGACAATCGAAAAAAAGCATCAAAAAGCTCATCACGACTGGCATTTTTAAGCATGAAACCATCCGCTCCGGCTGCAATACATTCTTTGACAATGGCTGCATTATCATACATACTCAAAATCATTACCTTTATTTGAGGAAACATTTTTTTTACACCTCGACACAGTTCAATGCCGTTCATACCCGGCATATTAATATCGGAAAGTAAAATTTGGTATTGTTCCGGATTATTTGTAATCAGGTTAAAAGCCGTTTGACCATTGTTACATTCAGCAACAACAATATACCCTTTATTATTGCCAATCATGGTTTTTAACCCATCGATTATCATCTGATGATCATCAGCAATCAAAATAGTAACCGGACTTTGTATTAAGTTGTTCATATATTAACCGGAATAATTAGTTTAATGGTAGTTCCTTCATTACTATATGATTGCATATTAAGTTCTCCACTCAGGAATCTGACACGGGCACTGATATTTTTCCAACCCAGTCCTTCATTAGCAACCAGATTACGGGTATCGAAACCAACCCCATTGTCTTTTATCGAGACAAATAGTTGGTTTTTTATCAGGTTCATGTCAATACTGATACGGGTAGCCCGGGCATGTTTAATCAGGTTGTTAAGTATTTCCTGTACAATACGGTACACAGTGATTTGTTGCTCAATGGGCAATGCTCCCTCCTTCAGTTGAATGGCGTTCAGATTCAGTTCTACCCCAACATTTCCGGCGAATCGTATGCGTTCAGCGGTATCTTCAATCGCTTTCAGCAACCCGAGATTCAGTTCTGCAGGAATCAGATTATGTGAGATTGTGCGGACTTCTGTAATTGTTTCGTCAATCAAGACAGATACCCTAATCAGTTCATTTCGATCATTTTCTGCAGATTCACTGATTAATTTACTAATCATCATTTTTTGCAACGCAAGTTTTTGTCCTATGCTGTCATGCAGGTCACGGGCAATGCGGATACGTTCATTTTGTTCACTCTTGAATACGGCATTTTGCAAAGTCTGTTCACTTTTCAAACGAGTATTAAACTGTTTCCAACGGTACCAAGCAATACAGCCAATAATGACAAACAAAGCAAACAAAGCTATAGAATAAAGTAAGGTATTCTTTTTGTTTTGCGCCAATTCCATCCGGGCTAACTGCCATTCGGTTTTTTCATGTTGCTGTTTTAATTCAAGTATCTCCTTTTCCTTTAATGCTGTATTATATTTTGTCTCCATTTCAGCCAGCTTGCCGGCATGGTCATCAATAAATCTTTGTTCTATTTGTTTTTCATACAATTGTTGATAATATTGTCCCTTTTGAGTATCTCCTGATAAATAATAGCCCAGTGACGCATTCTTATATACCGGACTTGCAAAAAAGTACAAATCAGGTTCCTTGTCTAATATTTTCAGGGCTTTATGAGCATATTTCACAGCCTGTGCTGGTTGTTTCAGATGAATGTAGTTACCAGCAATCATGGCATACACATTCATCAAAAATTTATTACGCAATGGAATGGATTTAGACTCTGCCAGTATGACCAGGTTTAGTTTCAGACTTTCATTGTGCCTGTTGAGTTCAGCGTACAGATTGGCCAGATTACTCATACTCTCGAAATACTGTGTTTGATTATCGTATTTTTTACTTACAGCCATCGCATCCTGATAAGCTTTTTCTGATTCAGGATATTTCTTCAGGTTGCGATAACATATCCCAATATTGTTATATGAATGAGCAACAACTCCTTTCAAATTTGGATTCGCCTGGCGAATGACCAGTGCTTTTTTGTGGTAACTGAGTGCTTTTTCGTAGAAACCCATTTCCTGGTAAATGAGGCCTATGTTGTTTTGGATGATACTCTCGTCCATTTTTTTGTTTTCAGGAAGTGTTTGATTTAATTCCAGACATTGATTGAAAAATGCCAGCGCTTCAGTTTTCAACCCCTGGTTCCAATGATACATACCCAGGTTATTGAGCAGTTTAATCTCCATGTCGGGAAAATGATACGTTTTGCTGAGTTCTAATGCTTGCTCAAATTGTATTCGGGCTGAATCTGAATTGCCTGTTACATCATAAAACACCCCTTTTATACTGAGGGCATTCACAATCCCATATTTGTTATTTATTTTTACCGATAGGGCATAACCATCCTCAATGTATTTACGTGCCTGCTTTGTATCTTTAAAGACATACTGAAAACCAATCTTCAATTGTGTAAGCGCTTTTATGGAATCATTAGTGGTGGTTTCTACAATGGTTATCATGCTATCCAGCGGGGTTTGCTGAGCAACAATTTGATTTAAAAACAACCAATAAAGCAGATGAAAGATTAGCTTTTTATTCATTGTGTTGGGTTTTGATAACAAACACTTAATTTGGTTAACATTTCAAATGGTAAAATTGTTCTTAAACCCGCATCTTATCCACCATCGACAACAAACTGAACAATCCGTCACCCGGCAAGACATGCAACTAATTGAATGGGATGCATCAAACGGACTCATCAAACTGAATCCGCTGATTGATTATACCGAAGCACAGGTTTGGGAGTACATCAAAACCAATCAGGTTCCTTACAATAAGCTGCACGACCGTGGTTTTCCGAGCATTGGCTGTCAGCCCTGTACCCGCGCTATTGAACCCGGGGAAGATGTCCGTGCCGGCAGGTGGTGGTGGGAAAACCCGGAGCAAAAAGAATGCTGGCTCCGCTTCTTGTTACAATCAATTAATTTTTAAACTCAAAATTCTACGATATATGAAACTGGCTCAATTAATGCAAAACAAAAAATTCAAAGGATTTCTGACTATGCTATATAGTTTGGGCGCTTCGGTGGTTGTACTGGGCGCGCTGTTTAAAATCCAACACTGGCCGGGTGCCGGCTTTATGTTGTCGGCAGGACTTATCACCGAAGCTTTGATTTTCTTTATTTATGCATTTGAAAAGGATGATGATGCAGCACATGAAAATGAAAAAACTACTACCGGGATTACCGAAGGTAATGAATTTCTTTCCGGCTACGGCATCACAGCAGGCGAAGCGGGCGCAGGCTTCCCAGCCTTAGTCAGGTTCGACCGTATGCTGGAAGAAACCAACATAACACCCGATATGCTCTTCAAACTCGGCGATGGGATGCGGAAACTCGGAGAAACAACTGAAAACATGAGCGCCATGGTCGATATCTCAGCGGCTTCCACCCAATACCTGAAGACCATCAAAAGAGCCGACGAGTCTCTCTTAAAAACAGCCAAATCCTACGAAACCGTCATCTCCAATGTCACTGTCAAAACGGTATTTAAATACAAGAGCATTTCCAATTCACTCTCCAATATCGAATCCGGCTCTATTGAATTTCAGCAACAAATGAAATCGCTGAATAAGAATCTCTCTTCACTTAACAATACTTTCCGTTTACAGCAAAAAAGCTCCGAAGATTTTCTGAAAGACCAGGAAGCCTGCGCGGCAGAATCAAGAAAATACCGGGAGCAAATGAAAAAACTGAACGAAAACCTGACTGCGCTGAATCAGGTTTACAGCAATATGTTGTCGGCTATGGATGGTAGGAAAAATTAACAAATACACCATAGAAAAAACAATAATTAATTGTAATCAAGCCTCAGTCAGTTAATAAATAAAAAAAGAAACCACATGTAAATATTGTTTTATACCTTTGTCAAACATTTTTACATGCTCTTTTGTTAGAAAGATATTGAAAGTGAACAGAATGAAAAAGATTTACGCCACAATACTACTATCAGTAATGATGTTTATTGCAATACAGCCTGTTATTGCAGTACACTTTTGTAGTGGAAAACTCTATTCATTCAATCTGATTGACAACGCTGATGCATGTTGCGATACCGCATCCCATGCTGCCGAAAAACAATCGTGCTGTGCAACAACAGGACACGAAATGCATGCTAACGTCAATAACTGTGATGCCTTTGATGGATCAAGTTGTTGTGACACGCATACAATTCAGGTTCAGACGGATGAATTTCAAAGTGAGCTAAAACAGATCAGTTTTAGTCAAATCGTACGCGCTTTTGACATTCCCTGGTTAACGCTCGAAAACTTATTCAAACAGTATGACCCTGAAAGTAAAGCTCCTTTGCTGTCAGAGGCCTTCCCCCCGGACGGACTTTTCCTGAGAGACGTGAGTATCAACACTTTCGTCTGCATTTACCGTATTTGATTATTTGATGGTCAATAATCAACCACATTGATTATTGATTGAACATTTTCAGTCATTTATAAATTTAAATCCATTTTAAATTTGTAAGTGCCTTGATTTTATCTATATGCTAAAAAACATGTTCACCAATCAAATAAACTCAATATGCTAAATAAAATTATCAGATATTTTCTTGATAACAAAGTTATCACTATTTTATTTCTATTGGCAGTAATTATGTGGGGAATATCGACAGCCCCGTTTAACTGGAAAGGTTCTATACTGCCAAGAGACCCGATACCTGTCGATGCCATTCCCGACATTGGCGATAATCAACAAATTATCGCCACAGAATGGATGGGGCGCTCTCCAAAAGATATTCAGGAACAAATTACTTATCCATTAACAACTTCATTACTTGGTATCCCCGGAGTGAAAACCATACGCAGCACTTCCATGTTCGGTATGTCGTTCATCTATATCATTTTTGACGAGGATATAGAGTTTTATTGGAGCCGCTCCCGTATACTCGAAAAATTAAACTCACTACCATCCGGTACGCTTCCCGATGGTGTTCAGCCAAGTCTCGGTCCGGATGCAACATCCCTGGGGCAGATTTTTTGGTACACACTGGAAGGCAGAAATCCAGAAACCGGCGCTCCAACCGGCGGATGGGATCATGATGAACTCCGCAGCATACAGGACTTTCAAGTCAGATATGCATTATCGTCGGCCGGGGGAGTTTCTGAAGTAGCTTCAATTGGTGGTTTTGTGAAGGAATATCAGGTAGAAATCAATCCTGACGCCATGCGCGCATTCAACGTTACCATCATGGATGTGATGAACGCAGTTCAGAAAAGTAATATCGATATAGGCGCTGAAACCATCGAAATCAATCAGGTGGAATACCTTGTCCGTGGTCTCGGCTATATAAAAAACGTTACCGATCTGGAAGAAGCCGTAGTAACAGTTCGCAACGGAGTTCCTGTCAAAATAAAAGACATCGCATTTGTCAATTTAGGTCCAGCCACGCGTCGTGGAGGCCTGGACAAAGAGGGTGTGGAAGCTGTTGGAGGTGTAGTAGTGGCCCGGTATGGCTCTAACCCACTTCAGGTTATCGACAATGTAAAAGATAAAATCAGGGAACTTGAAACCGGTATGCCACAGAAAACACTTCCTGACGGCACCGTTTCGAAAGCAACCGTAATTCCTTTTTACGATCGGTCCGGATTAATCCAGGAAACAATCGGCACACTGGAAAGTGATTTAACGCACGAAATACTTATCAGTATCATCGTGATTATCATCATCATTGTCAACCTGCGCGCATCCGTTGTAATCTCGGCTTTACTTCCGATTGCTGTGCTGGCTACCTTTATCATCATGCGATTATTGAAAATCGACGCCAATATTGTCGCACTTTCAGGCATAGCAATCGCAGTCGGCGTTATGGTTGATATCGGTGTTGTCTTCGTAGAAAACACCATACAGCACATGGAAAAACCAGAGAATAAGGGCATTACAAAAGGAAAAGCATTTGTAGATCTGATTTATCGTGCTGTAAGTGAAGTTTCCACACCCACCATTGTGGCCATGCTTACAACAATTATCAGCTTTATTCCTGTTTTCTTTTTAGAGGCACAGGAAGGCAAGCTTTTCAAGCCACTGGCATATACCAAAACTATTACATTGATATCCGCCCTCGTTTTGAGTATGACAATTGTCCCCACACTGACTTACTATTTTTTCTCCGTTAAACTTTCTTCTAAAACAGTACGCAGGTATCTGAATATTGCTTTAGTTGCAGGAGGAATGCTGATATTTATATTTACGGGTGTAGCCATCGCGCTGATTTTACCTTTGTTCGGTGTCAGCAATCTGTACGCACATAAATGGAAAAATAAAAAAACGGCATCTTATATTACAGCCGGAATCGCGATTGCAGGAGCTGTTTCTTTCCTCACATCTGAATGGCTACCGGTAGGACCGCAAGCGGGTTTTATTGCCAATCTTTTGGTAGTTGCCGTATGTATCGCCCTGATACTCGGGTTTTTCACATTCCTGATATCCCGTTACGAACAAATTATACGGTGGTGTCTTGCCAACCGGTGGAAGTTTATGTTGTTACCCGTTTTCACGGTGGTGTTTGGAGTTACCATCTGGCTCGGATTTGATACCACGTTTGGATTTATGGCCAAAGGATTCGAAGCAACAGGTTGGAAAAATTTCCGTCAGACAACAGCCTGGAGTACCATATCCAAAAAATTTCCGGGTATCGGTAAAGAGTTTATGCCAAGTCTGAATGAAGGTTCATTCCTGCTGATGCCAACAAGCATGCCGCATACCGGAATAGAACAAAATCTGAAATTCATTGAAGCACTCGACAAACGGATAAAAAATATTCCGGAGATAGAAACGACTGTGGGTAAATGGGGAAGAGTAAATTCGGCGCTTGATCCGGCTCCTGCTCAAATGTTTGAAAATGTAATCAATTACCGACCGGAATATATCCTGGATGAAGACGGACACCGGGTTCGGTTTAAGGTAAATAGAAAAGGAGAATACCTCCTGAAAAACGGGTCGTATTATCATCCAAAAAATGGTTTCAGGTTAGTCCCGACTGACAGTTTAGTTGTTGACAAACGTGGAGATTACTACCGGCAGTGGAGACCGGAAATCAAGAGCGAAAATGACATCTGGCAGGAGATTGTCAATGTTTCACATTTACCGGGACTAACTTCAGCCCCTAAGCTTCAACCCATTGAAGCACGCCTGGTGATGCTCTCAACAGGTATGCGTGCACCCATGGGTGTTAAGGTGTCGGGACCCGATCTGGAATCGATTGAAGCAGGTGGTAAGATCATTGAAAGCGCTCTGAAAGATGTGCCTTCCATTTTACCCTCAACCGTATTTTACGACCGTGCTGTAGGCGCTCCTTACATCGAAATTAAGCTTAACCGGCAAAATCTGGCTCGCTATGGAATCACGATTGCCGACTTACAGGACATCATCAGTTCGGCTGTTGGCGGAATGCCGTTAAGTACGACAGTGGAAGGACGTGAACGTTTCCCGGTACGCCTGAGATATCCACGGGAATTGAGAGGGAACCCGGAAGAACTGGGAAAACTTATTATTCCGACCGCTACCGGAGCGCAAATTCCGTTGAGTGAGGTTGCTGATATCGGTTATACCCGGGGGGCACAAATGATACAAAGTGAAAACACCTTCCTGTTGGGGTACGTGATTTTTGACAAAGTAGCCGACAAGGCAGAAGTGGATGTGGTTATGCAAGCCGATAAAATACTGAAAGAAAAAATCAGCACAGGAGAAATACAACTACCCAAAGGCGTATCCTATCAGTTTGCAGGAAATTATGAACAACAACAAAGAGCGTCGGCTCGATTGCTACTGTTAATCCCGCTTTGTCTGGTTTTGATTTTAGTCATTTTGTATTTCCAGTTCAAATCGGTTACCGCTTCGTTTATCCACTTTTCGGGCGTATTTGTGGCATTTGCAGGTGGATTTATACTGTTGTGGTTATATGGTGAGCCCTGGTTTATGAACATTACTATCGGTAATTTGAACTTACAGGATTTATTTCAGATTCACCCCATTAATTTAAGCATCGCTGTGTGGGTAGGATTTATCGCGCTGTTTGGTATCTCCACCAGCGACGGCGTTCTGATGGGTTCATTTATTCATGATACATTCCTGGCGAGAAATCCACAAACAGTGGAAGATATACGGGAAGCAGTTGTTTACGCGGGATTGAGGCGTGTAAGACCTGCTTCTATGACCACAGCGGTTACACTGATTGCTTTATTACCGATTTTAACCTCTACCGGAAGAGGTTCGGACATCATGATTCCTATGGCTATTCCAACATTTGGTGGCATGCTTATTCAGTCGATGACCATCTTCGTTGTGCCTGTACTGCAAAGTATGTGGCGCGAAAATGTGATAAAGAAAGAAAAAAAATTAAACGAATAAAATCATCCTGTTATGACTAAATTAAAGAAAACAATCATTTTTATGATATTAGCAATGATAAGTTTCGGGATGTCTGCTCAACCGGAGCGTTTGACTGATTATCTTGAAACAGCCGTACAAAACAATCCCGGCCTAAAAGCTGATTTCCTCGCCTATCAGGCAGCATTGCAAAAAATACCTCAGGCAGGAACCATTCCTGACCCACAACTTGACATGGGATTTTTCCTGAAACCAATGGATATTATCGACGGAAGCCGGGTTGCTGATTTTACGCTTATGCAGATGTTTCCGTGGTTCGGCACGCGCAAATCCGCGCAAACGGAAGCAAATCACATGGCAAATATGGCATTTGAGAAGTTCAGAGAAACGAGAGACAATCTGTATCTAAACGTTTATACCCAATGGTTTATACTTTGCAGTTTGCAACAAAAACTGATTAACAGTCAGGAACACAAGCAATATCTCGAACAACTGGAAACATTGTCTGTCCGGAAATACGCATCGCCAACCGATACATCCCCGGGTTATTCTGTTTCAATTCCGACACCTCAACCAGGTTCTACTGCTACAACAAGTAGTGGAATGGGCGGAATGAAAGGAATGGGCGCGACCGGCAATCAGGCATTATCAGGAAACAACACGATGTCTTCAATGGGAGGTTCTCAGGGGAATATGGGTTCAGGTGTATCCGGCCTGTCGGATGTATTAAGAATTCAGCTTGAAACAGCTGAACTGGAAAACAATATTGAGCGTCTTCTTTCCGAAATAAAGTCAGAAAAAGCCAGGTTTAACACTTTACTCAACCGGCCGGCAGAAAGCGAAGTAGAAGTGCCTGATACTTTTGAGCAAATCCCTTTCATACTGGACATTCCATCAGCTATGGAAAGAATTGCAACACAAAATCCGATGTTGGGAATGCTTAACGAAGAAGCTCTTGCTTATAAAGTCAAACAAGAAATGGATAAAAAAATGAGCTATCCGATGTTGGGTGTTGGACTTCAATATTCGCTGCTTAAAAAACGAACAGCAACGGAAATACCTGTTACATCCATGAATGGTATGGATATGCTGATGCCGATGTTGTCAGTAAGTATTCCCATTTACCGCAACAAATACAAAGCACAGCAAAAAGAGGGACAATTAAGATGGCAATCGAGCCGGGAAAAATATGCAAACACGATGAATGCACTGGAAACAGAATTATTTCAAACAAAACACCTGCTTGACGATGCATCGAGACAAATCAGGCTGTTAGAAAAACAAACAAAGCTTGCAAATACTGCATACAACCTGATGGTTCAGGAATTTGTAACAGGGAAAAGTGATCTGACCAATGTCATTCAGGTGCAACGTCAGCTACTGGATTATCAACTAAGGAAAGCAGAAGCCATTGCTTCATTCAATACAATGGTAGCAAATGCGCAACGCTTAATCTCATTTAATGAAACTAAATAAAAAAAGCAATATGAAAAACAAGATAAAAAAAGTATTAAACAGCAATATTCTTCGTCATAAATACGTAAAATACGGACTGTTATTGACCATTGGTTTATTTCTCGGATGGTTATTCTTCGGCAATTCATCCGGAAATCAAGATGAACACGCTCACACCCACGAGCTGACAGATGATACTGTCTGGACATGTTCCATGCACCCACAGATAAAAATGGATAAACCCGGGAAATGCCCAATCTGTGCTATGGATTTAATTCCACTAAAGAAATCGGGAAATGGAGGCGATGCTATAAATCCGGATGCCATTCAGATGTCGGACGAAGCCATTGCATTGGCAAATATACAGACAACTCTGGTTGGCAGACAACATGCTGTAAAGGAAATTCAACTTTACGGCACGATCCGGGTGGATGAACGCCTGTCGCAATCTCAAACGTCTCATGTAAACGGACGTATCGAGAAACTCTATGTCAACTTTACAGGTGAAAGCATCAAACAGGGACAAACAATTGCCTCGGTTTATTCACCCGACTTGCTGAATGCACAACAAGAGTTGCTGGAAGCTTTGAAAATGCAACCTGTACAGCCCATGTTGGTTGAAGCTTCAAAAGAGAAATTGAGGTTATGGAAGTTAACAGATAATCAGATTGATGCAATCATTAAATCAGGGAAAGTTAATCCTGTCATTGACATTAAATCCAACACAAACGGCGTAGTTATCAGCAAAAATGTAAGTCAGGGCGATTATATCAATCAGGGAACTGTTTTGCTGCAAGTAGCCAATCTGTCACAGGTTTGGGCTATGTTTGATGCGTATGAAATGGATTTGCCATTCTTAAAAGTAGGTGATAAGCTTGAATTTACACTGCAAGCCATTCCGGGGAGAACATTTTCGGGAAAGATTTCATTCATTGATCCCTTATTAGACAAAACTACCCGTACTTCTAAGGTCAGAGTGGTAACTTCCAATCCGGGAATGCTCATGAAACCCGAAATGTATGCTGTTGCCAAAGTTAATGCATCACTCCGGCAGCAAAGCGATGAAATTGTAATTCCCAAATCAGCCGTTTTATGGACAGGTAAACGTTCTATCGTTTATGTAAAACAACCGGACACTGAAACACCTGCTTTTATGCTGCGGGAAATAGAACTTGGTCCATCGCTCGGATCATCCTATGTTGTATTGTCGGGCCTGCATGCAGGAGATGAAATTGTTACAAACGGAGCATTTTCCATTGATGCGACCGCACAACTCGAGGGCAAACGCAGTATGATGAATACCGAAGCAGCCAAGCCGGTTACCGGGCACGAAAAACACAGCATGAATGTACAACCCAGTTCAATGCAAAACAAGCATGAAATTCTGAAGGTTCAGGGTTTGTGTGAAATGTGTAAAGACAGGATTGAGAAAACAGCAAAAAGTGTTGCCGGCGTTTCATCAGCTACGTGGGATATGAAAACACGGGAACTTCATCTGAATTTTGATGCTCATCAAACCAACCTGAAAACAATCAGTAAATCGATAGCCAAAGTCGGACATGAAACTAATCTTGACAAAGCTGATCAGGAAGCATATGATGCTTTGCCCGGTTGTTGCAAATACAAAGAAAATTAAAGTATAATTTAACAATTAACAGGTGCATTAAGCTACGTTTAATGCACCTGTTCTTATCTGACATTTTCAGGCTAACCATACCATTGTTAGTCAAATTCCTGGAACAAAACAAAGGAAAGTTTTCTAAACGTGCAAGAGAAAAGGAATTCTCCAATCTGACAGATAAAAAAATAACTGATATTGAAGAAAATTATAAATTGATAATGTCAAATATATGACCTCACAACCCGAATAACTCCTCGAAAACACCCTGATAGCACAGCTTCAATTGCTGGGTTATCAGCTAAGCATTGAAGACAACACAAAACCGGGATGATGTTTCCTGCACCCTTCCCGAAATCGTCCTACCCTTGGTGAGAACTCCCCAACAACTCCTTCACCTTTTCCGAAATCGCCCGTCCTTCAGCTTTGCCTGCCAACTGCCTTGTAGCGACGCCCATCACTTTGCCCATGTCCTGCGGACCGGCAGCGCCCACTTCGGCTATGATGGCGGCAATGATGGTTTCGAGTTCGGCATCCGACATCTGAGCCGGGAGGTATTGTTCGATGACGGCCACTTCGGCCAGTTCGTTCTCGGCCAAGTCCTGCCGTTTTTGTTCTGCGAAGATGCGCGCCGACTCTTTGCGTTGCTTCACCATTTTTTGCAGGATTTTAACTGCCTGTTCGTCGGGCAGGGTGCCATCGCCCCCTTTGGCTGTTTTGGTTTCCAAGAATTCTTTCTTGATGCCCCTTAAGGCTTCCAATGCCACTTTGTCTCGCGCCAGCATGGCTTTTTTAATATCTTCGCTGATTTGATTGAATAATTGATCCATAATCCGTTTGTTTAATTTTTGTTTTCTGTTTTTTCTAAAAATGCTGTTACCACTTCTCTGAATTCATCCTCCTTTTCAAGGTGATGCATGTGAGATGCCCCTTTAAAAACATGCAATGATGCGTTTGGAATTTTAGATTGAAAATACCTGGCACTTTCCGGAGTAGATTCATCAAATTCACCGCAGGTTAACAAAACAGGCACATTTATTTTTTTAAGCTGATCAGTCAGATCTGCATTTTTCAAAATTCCTGTCATAGTAAATTCGCTGGGACCCCACATGTAACGATATACTTCCAAACCCATCTTTTCAAACGTGCGATTCACGCAATCAGGCCAGGAATCCAACCTGCATACATGTTTCTGATAAAATACATTCATCGCGTGCTGGTAATCCGGCGAATCAAAATTACCTTCCCTTTCTGCTGTTGTTATTGCCATACGAATATCTTCGGGAAGCTGACTAATCCACTTAGCCTGATCTTTTTGCCACATGGAAGTATTCAAATAAGGTGCCGACATGGTCAGACTAACAACCCCTTCAGGTTTCTTACGAAGCAGGTATTCCACAGCCAGCATCGTTCCCCAGGATTGCCCGAGTAAATGAACCTGTTTTAAATTAAGCGTATTTCTAACAATCTCCAATTCTTCCACAAAACGATCGACAGTCCATAAGCTTGTATCCGAAGGTGTGTCAGAATTACCGCAACCCAGTTGATCATAAAAAATCACCGGTCGTTTATCAGCCCATTTTCCAAGTGTTTCGAGGTAGTCGTGTGGAGCGCCCGGACCACCATGAACAACAAACAAAGGAATGCCTTTCTGTTCTTTTCCTGCAATACGATACCAGACTTTTCCGCCTGTTACCGATATGTAGCCTTCAACAAAATCAACTGAGGATTTATGCATTTTCATACATGAGCATGAAGTTAATATTAGAATTGTGATGATAAAATATCTGTACATATTAAATCTTTAACAGGGTATGTTGATAGAATATGATTTTAGATTAAATCCTCCTACATTCCCGTTGTTCTCTTTAATTTTTCAACCTGTTTATTCCACAACAAAATAGCATCCTCTTCTTCTGATTTTTCGGCAAAATCAGTTACGATTAACACCAAATCGTTAGATAATTCCGAAGTCACGATTTTCATTTCAAAAAAGGCCTCCGTACCTTTATCTTCTTCCCACTGGAAACGAACGTAACTGTTGTGTTTGAAATGCAACAAAGTAGCTTTTTGTTCATAACCATCCCATTTGAAGAAGAAATCATTTTCATCCGAGTTTACCTCATCGGCAAACCACTCTGTCAGCCCATGAACGGTACCTATACTATTCCATAATATACCCGGAGATGCATTGCTGAGTGGATATTCAATTTTAAACTTTTTCTTTTTCATCTCTTGGTTATTTATAACTATTATTTAAGCGTTCGCAATATAGTGATTTTTAATGAATCTTCTTATCTTTGTACTCCAAAATTTAAAACAAATATGTCTGACGATAAAAAAGTAATTTTTTCGATGGTGCGGGTAAGCAAGACCTTCCCGCCACAAAAAAGAGTGTTAAACAACATCTACCTGTCGTTCTTCTACGGAGCCAAAATTGGCATCATCGGGTTGAATGGTTCGGGTAAATCGACCCTGCTGAAAATCATAGCGGGCATTGAGAAAAACTACGAAGGAGAAGTGGTATTCTCACCCGGATACACGGTAGGTTACTTAGAACAGGATCCGCAACTCGACCCCAACAAAACGGTGAAGGAAATCGTGCAGGAAGGAGTACAGGAAGTCATGGACTTGCTGGCTGAGTACGAAGCCATCAACGAACAGTTTGGCGAACCGGATGCCGATTTCGACAAGTTGATTGCCCGTCAGGGGGAGTTACAGGAGAAGCTCGACCACGTGGATGCCTGGAATATCGACAACAAACTGGAACGTGCGATGGATGCACTTCGCTGTCCGCCCGAAGAAGCGCTGGTAGCCAACCTCTCGGGAGGAGAAAAACGCCGGGTGGCTTTGTGTCGCCTGTTGCTTCGTCAGCCCGACATCCTGTTACTCGACGAGCCGACCAACCACCTCGACGCCGAATCGGTGGAGTGGCTGGAACACCACCTGCAACAATACCAGGGAACGGTTATCGCCATCACGCACGACCGTTACTTCCTCGACAATGTGGCCGGTTGGATACTCGAACTCGACCGCGGAGAAGGTATCCCCTGGAAAGGCAACTACTCTTCGTGGCTGGAGCAAAAGACCGCCCGCATGGCCATGGAAGAAAAACAAGCCAGCAAACGCCGCAAAACACTCGAGCGGGAGCTGGAATGGGTGCGCATGGCCCCGAAGGCCCGTCACGCCAAGGGAAAAGCCCGTCTGGAAGCCTACGACCGCTTGATGAACGAAGATCAGAAGGAAAGAGAAGAAAAACTGGAGCTGTTCATTCCCAACGGTCCCCGCTTAGGTAATAAAGTGGTGGAAGCCATCGAGGTATCGAAAGCTTTTGGTGATAAATTATTATTCGAGAACCTGAATTTCATGTTGCCTCCCAATGGTATCGTCGGGATCATTGGTCCGAACGGCGCCGGTAAAACCACGCTCTTCCGCATGATGATGGGGATGGAAAAGGCCGACAAAGGCACCTTCGACGTTGGAGAAACGGTGAAAATCGGGTATGTGGATCAAAGTCATACCGATATCGATCCCAACAAAACAGTCTTTCAGGTAATTTCCGGCGGCACTGAATTCATCCGCGTAGCGGGAAAAGAAATCAACGCCCGTGCCTACCTGGCCCGGTTTAATTTCACCGGCGGGGATCAGGAGAAATTGTGCGGCGTGTTATCAGGAGGGGAACGCAACCGTCTGCACCTGGCGTTGACACTGAAATCGGAAGCCAACGTGTTGCTGCTCGACGAACCGACCAACGACATCGACGTGAACACCCTCCGCGCATTGGAAGAAGGTCTCGAAGCCTTTGCCGGTTGCGCCGTGGTGATTTCGCACGACCGCTGGTTCCTCGACCGTATTTGTACACACATCATCGCTTTCGAAGGCGATTCGCAGGTCTTCGTGTTTGAAGGCTCGTACTCTGAATATGAGGAAAACAAGAAAATGCGACTTGGTGATGAAGGACCGAAACGCATTCGGTATAAGAGGCTGATGTAGAGCGGAAAACGGAAAACGGAGAGCGAATAACGAATAGCGAATAGCGAATAACGAATCGTTAATACTGGTTTTTGGTGCAAAAGCTTCCGTAGGAAGCACATATCTGTATAACCAACATCAACCGATGCTTCCGTAGGAAGCGAAGCTTAGTAACCAGTAAGCTTGCTTACTGGATTATGAAAGTTACACCACTAAAAGGAGCTGCCGTAGGTAGCGTAACAACATGAGACTATATAAATAAAAAATCAGAATCATGAAAACATTATTAAAACTCACATTACTGTTACTCATTATGCACAGTTGCACGAACAGAACAAATATCGAATATCCTGAAACAAGGCAAGATACCATCGTAGATAACTACTGGGGAACGCAGGTTCCGGATCCGTATCGCTGGTTAGAGGATGATCGTTCGGCTGAAACAGAAGCCTGGGTGGTTGCTCAGAATCAGGTGACATACAGTTACCTGGAGCAGATTCCTTTCAGAAGTAAGCTGAAAGAAAGATTCACCGAACTGATGAATTACCCGAAATACGGTTCTCCGAAGAAAGTAAACAACAAGTATTATTTCTATAAAAATGATGGTTTACAGAACCAGAGTGTGTTGTACGAACTCGACTCGCTGACGGCAGAACCGAAAGTGCTGCTCGACCCGAATAAACTGTCGGACGACGGTACCGTAGCACTATCGCAGGCTGCCTTTTCGAAAGATGGTAAGTATTTGGCTTATAGCATCGCTAAAAGCGGCTCCGACTGGAATGAAATTTACGTGATGGAGGTTGCCAGCCGTAAATTGCTGTCCGACCACATCGAATGGGTTAAATTCTCCGGTATTTCCTGGCAGGGCGATGGGTTTTACTATTCTGCTTACAGCAAACCCGAAGCCGGAAAAGAGTATTCCAACAAAAACGAGTACCACAAGGTATTTTATCACCAACTCGGACAAGCACAGGACAAAGACAAGATCATCTACGAAAACAAACAATTTGCACTCCGGAATTGTGGCGCCGGTGTGACTGAGGATGAGAAATTCCTGTTCATCTTTGAAAACGAATCTACCTCCGGTAACTCGTTGCTGATGAAAGACCTGACAAAGGCCAATGCAAAACCTGTACTGATAGCTCCGGGCTTTGAGTCGGATTTCAGTGTCATCGACCATTACCAGGGTAAAGTTTTCGTCCTCACCAACTACAAAGCGCCGAATCAGCAACTGATGGTTTTCGACCCGGCCAAACCGCAACTCGAAAACTGGCAAACCCTGATACCGGAAACAGAAAACGTGCTGGAATCGGCCTCCATCATCGGCGGAAAATTATTCCTGAATTATTTGCAGGATGCATCGCATCATTTATATGCTTATGATACGGAAGGAAAGAAATTATTTGAAGTCGAACTGCCCACCATCGGAACCGTAGGTATTTCAGGTAACATGGACGAAAACGAAGCGTTCTACACCTTTACGTCCTACACCTTCCCTCCTACCATTTACCGGTACGATGTGGCTGAAAACAAAGCTTCACTCTTCCGCAAATCCGAAGTTTCATTCAACCCGGATGATTACGTGAGCGAACAGGTGTTCTACACTTCCAAAGATGGAACGAAAGTCCCCATGAGCATTACCTATAAAAAAGGCATGAAACGAAACGGCAAAAACCCGGTGATGTTGTATGGTTACGGAGGTTTCAACATCAGTCTGTTGCCTTCTTTCAGCATTACCCGCATCCCGTTCCTCGAAAAAGGTGGCATCTATGCCATTGCCAATTTGCGGGGAGGTGGCGAATACGGGGAAACCTGGCACAAAGCAGGCACCAAAATGCAGAAACAAAATGTATTCGATGACTTCATTGCAGCAGCCGAATACCTGATCGCAGAGAAATACACCAATCCGAGAAAATTAGCTATCAATGGCGGTTCAAACGGTGGTTTATTAGTCGGTGCAGCCCTGACGCAACGCCCGGATTTATTCGCGGTGGCCATCCCCGAAGTAGGCGTACTCGACATGCTGCGTTATCAGAAGTTCACCATCGGCTGGGCCTGGGCGACCGATTATGGCACCTCCGAAGAAAGCAAGGAGATGTTCGAATACCTGCTGGGCTATTCACCCCTGCACAACCTGACAAAAGGAACGGATTATCCCGCAACCTTAGTTACCACCGGCGATCACGACGACCGGGTGGTTCCGGCCCATTCATTCAAGTTTGCAGCAAGCTTGCAGGCAGCCAATTCGGGCAAAAACCCGACACTCATCCGCATCGATGTCAAAGCCGGACATGGAGCCGGTAAGCCCATCAGCAAAATCATCGATGCGCAAACGGATGTGTGGGCGTTTGTCATGGATAATCTTGACATGAGATACTGAATAGCGAATAGCGAATAGCGGAAAGCGGAAAGCGAATAACTAATAGCAGACATATATGAGGTTGTCACGTCGTTCACATCGTGAACTCCTCGCAATGACAGACTGGCGACTGGAGTCTGGAGTCTGGAGTCCGGAGTCCGGAGTCTGGAGACTAAAAAAAACGGCACAATATCCGGGTTGCTTATTGGCACATTAAAAAATTTAGTTATCTTTGCACTCGCAAAATTTCAGGGCGGGATAGCTCAGTTGGTTAGAGCGTCGGATTCATAACCCGGAGGTCACGAGTTCAACTCTCGTTCCCGCTACTGTCGAGGACTTTTCACTTTTTTGAGTGGAAAGTCCTCTTTTTTTACATTTTTTATTTATGTTTAATTCTAACTCTTAATGGATATATAGATATCAATTTCAAATCGTCATTAATCTTTTCAATTTTTATTGCTTTATTTCATATATTACCTTAACTTTGTAGACCAAACTTTCTCAAAACACACACTTTGGTCTAAATAATCTCAACAATGAAGCCAATTGATCGAAAAAATTACATGAATACGCTTATCGGATTGCGTGATAAAAACCTGATAAAAGTACTTACCGGCGTACGTCGTTGTGGCAAATCAACGGTAATGCACATGTTTCGGGAATATCTTATGGCTGATCGTGTAGAGGAAAATCAAATTGTATTTATGAATTTTGAAACCTTAGAAAACCACAAATGGTTAAGTGATTTCGAAGGCTTATACTATCATATAATAAATCAATTGGATTTGTCAAAAAAGTGTTATGTTTTTCTGGATGAAGTTCAGCAAATAACTTATTTTGAACGGTTGATTGATGGACTTTATGTAAAACCCAATATTGATGTGTATGTTACAGGGTCCAACGCCTACCTCCTTTCGAGTGAGTTGGGAACCCTACTTACAGGCCGTTACATCAATATTCATATTCTACCTTTTTCATTTAAAGAATTTTTATTGACACAAGATGATATTTCCCGAACTGATTTATTGTTTGCACGATATATTGACTCAGGAGGTATGCCCGGAATCTTTGAACTACCTGATAGTGCTGTTAAAGGTTATATTGAAAATGTGATACAAAACATAATTAAGAAAGATGTTTTGGTACGTAACAACTGGCGGAACGAAGAGCATTTTTATAAAACAACCGCGTTCCTTTTCGATTCAATCGGTTCCGTCGTTTCGCCAAAGAAAATAACAAACACATTTAAAAACAATCAACAAACTCTCAATTTCTCACAATACTGTTGACAATTACATTAACGCTTTAGTAGAGGCATACCTGTTTTACAAAGTTAAACGATACGACTTGCGTGGCAAAGGGCTTTTAATGACACAAGAAAAGTATTATACAGTAGATTTAGGTCTGAAGAAGCATTTTCTTGGAGATACTATCAATCCGGATTTAGGACATAATTTAGAAAATATCGTATATCTGGAATTATTGAGACGTGGTTATCAAATCAATATTGGTAAGGCAAACAATACTGAGATTGATTTTGTTGTGCGCAAAACCAATGGTGAACAAGAATATATTCAAGTAGCGTGGAGCACAAAAGAACAAAGCACCTTTGAACGCGAAATACGACCATTTGAATTGATCCGGGATTTTAACCGTCGGATTTTACTGACAACTGATGTTGAACCGGAAATAACCTATAAAGGGATACAAAAAATAAATGTTATTGATTGGTTATTGAAAGAATAGTCTTCCTTTTTGTCTCGTTTTTTTATTGAAACTTTGAAATATAGATTTTGATTATTAGAAGGTTACTACCTTATCTGACCATACAACTACGTTTACACAATCGATCATGGTTGATATTGGACAGGCTTCTGAACTGTCGAGTTTTCGTGATTTCAAGCAAGTTCCACATGCCAGAATCTCGCCACCTACTTCTACAAATTTTCTCAATTGCTCGTCCACATTGTATTTTTCGTGAGTTAAGCCTTCGCATTCAACGGCTTCACCCATTAAAAATAATTATACTTCGTGTCCTTGTTTTTTTGCGGTAACTGCAAAACGAAAAGCATTCCATGCTTTTTCGTACTTTTTAGTTTCGAGAATAATTCCGATTTTCATACTGTTTAATTTATTTGTTAGCTAGTGATTGCATCATGTTTTTTAATGTTCCAAAAAGTGTTGTGGCATCTTTATATAGATTTGGAGTAGAAGTTACAGCGTTTAGCATTATTTCCAAGTTCATGGTTGAGATTACTTGGATATGTTGAATAATCAAAGAAACAGGAAGAACAACAAAAAGAGGCAAACCGGATAAAACTCCAATTTGCCTCTTTTTTATTGTCGGTTTCCCTGAAATCAAAAGTATCCTTGCCTGATTTCAACAATTACTTGAGGACTGCACAATATACACAGCACTAAAAGCTGTATTTAAGTTTCATATACAGCATATCATTATCATTGTATTGTCCAAACCTGCCTTTATCACCCGTAAAAAGATTAGCTCCGGTTTGAATATCAAATCCATCGGCAAATGCATAACTGACTTTAGGTCTGATAAGTGCATCGCTATTATTCAGGCCTACGTATGCAAACAGTTCAACCCACAACCTCTCACGCAAGAAATCTTTTTTAGCCAGGAAAGTCATGGTCGACTCTATTTCGTTGTTATAAATACCAGTTTCATAATTCAGGATGTTTTCCTGAATAAACTGAGCACTCAGCTTTACACCTCCAAGTGTATAATCAATACCAGCCATATAATGCAGGTAATCTTTTTCGATAGTAGCATCAGGAGCTGTCGACGAAGTAGTTTGAAAATTCCTGCCTGCGTAATAAGCACCTTCAGCCCGAATAACCAAATCGCCGAGAGGGATACTGAAACTACCTCCTCCCATAGAAACGCGATGATAATCAGGCCTTACCGTCAGATTCTGCAATTGCATTGTCGCAGGATTCATTTGTCGGGTAAGGTGCATAGCCGGATCATCATAAAAGAATGTTCCACCGACCAATTCCAGGTCAAATGCTGAGGACATCATAGAGTACCGTAGAAAAGCCTCACTATTTTGAAGAGTCAAATCCTTAACTGAAGTTGAATAGTCCCATGTCGGTTCAATAGGAAAAATCATGTCAGGTTGCCAGATTGACCCGGCTTCCGGCATCAGGGTAGGCGTAAAAACCGGAACCCAAACACCTTCAATTGTATGCACACCCTTGTAGTAATTTACTTTGAACGATGTAACGCCAGTTCTTATCTCTTCAAAATCGGGCAGTAAAAACTCACGTAAATCTTTGGGTGAAATAATATCGGTAATAAAAACTCCTTCAGCTTTTCCCCAAATAATTTGCTGTTTACCGACTCGTATATCCAGGTTATCGAAATAAAGATCGAGAAATGCTTCACGTAATCCAATCTCTAACTCCCTGTCAGCATAATGATAAACGTATGGATTTACCTTGAATCCAATCCGGTCAGTCTTTTTCTCAATATTCAGATTCAAGGTGTTCTGAACGATAGAAAACTGATTAAAATCGGCCATCAACACGCCGGTATAATTGCGTACATACCCGTTAAATCTGACCTCATCCTGTGCTTGAACATTAAAAACCGTGACTAACAGGACTGTAGCAAAAAATAATTTTTTTTTCATCTTTTCATTTGATTACATATTACCTACCCATTGTCATACTGCGTTCAGTGAATTTACTGCCGGCAATACCCTGATTTACTTTTACATTGGCCAATGATATTACTGTAGCATGATTTCTCTGAACATTTTTCATTTCTGTTTCCAGAACTGTTAAATAACCATTGATATTTTCATACTTCTTCATTTCCAGGGTTTTGAGTAATTTACCATTCGCATCATAAAAATCACGTTTTAGTCCAATTGATTTATCTTTTAAAACCCAGGTAATTGTTTTAGCATACATGTGACCGGATGCTTTCGGAGTACTTTCAACCACGTAACATGCCTTTCCCTTTAGGATTTCTTCACGCAGCAGTTTGTGATTGTCTTCGTTTGGATGCCTGTCGCCCAAATCGTCATACGTAAAATCAGAACCCATAAAATAATCCCCTTTACTCCCGCTGGATATTCTTTTTGTGCGTTTTAAAGCCGGTAAATAAATCCACTGATCATCGTCCTTCTCCGTATTATAACTCCAGTTCATAAACGAAGTTCCTTTCACATCAGCTGGAGAGATAAAAAACATGATTTTTTTCTCCATATTTCCGTCATTGCTGATAAACTGACTGAGTTTGCGTACTCTTTTTTCACCCTGTTTGTTGGTCAGGGTCATGGTAAGCTCGGCCTGCATATCCTTAGGTGTAGGCAAATCGTACACTTTTTGCATTATCTGCAATCCTGTTTGTTGCGACTTAACCTGTTGAATTGAATACAGTGAGAAAAATACAGTGAGCAACAATAGCATCTTTTTTGTTTTCATAATTTCTAATTTTAAAATATTGATTCTTAATTGTTTTTACGTTTAAATTTCTTTTGTTTTTCGTTAACCACTCCTTTTCTGAGAAAAACTTTGGTAGTATACACCAAAATCATCATAATCGATAATGTTCCTACAAAGCTGGTAAACATATTCATGGAGACCAGCAGGCCCAGCATTCTGTTGGGGGGAAACACAGAAAACAACATAACCAAAAAACCGGCAATCACAACCAGTGCATTACTGAATATTGCACTCCCTGTATGTTTCATGGTTTCATGAATGGCATCGTGACGCGAATCTGTTTTTCTGACATACACTTTGTAATTCTGCAGAAAATGTATGGCATAATCGACTCCTATACCTATGGCAATGCTCGACAAGAGTGCAGTAGTGGTACTAAGTGCAATATCTGATAGTCCCATAACTCCAAAGCTAATCAAGGCTGTTACAACAATAGGTATTGACCCTATTAATCCTGCTTTTAGGTTACGGAACATAACCACGAGAAGCAAAAAGACCAGCACCATCGACATAATGATACTTTTAATCTGACCTTCCAGAATTAAATCTGAGAATATCAACGCCTTATATCCTGAACCGGCATACTTCACCTGAATACCGTTCTCATCAAATTTTGTTTTGAAACTGTCAATTACGGCCAATGCTTCGTTAATTGTTTTGGAATCGTCGCCCTTTAACTGAAAAGTAACATTCAGTTTGTTATAATCGTAGTTGACAACCTTTACCAGATTTTCAGGATCACCAGACATTTCATAAAGCAAAAGATATTGTGCAATCATTTCACTGCTTTCTGGTATAGAATAAAAACTCTCATCGTCAGCATTCATCACTTTGTTCATGCGTTTGATATAATCTGCAAGTGAAAAGGAATTTCCAACTTTCATAAGCTGTTCTGTTTCCGTTTGAAGCGCATCTACCAACACAAGGTTTTCCGGTTGTTTAAAAGCGTCGTAATCATCCGATTCGAGTATAACATTCAGGGTAGAAGTCCCACCAAACTTTTGATTAACAAAACCATCAGTAATGGCAATTTCACTTGTAGGCTCAAATTTTTCCAGAAAACTTGAATTTATCCAAACCTTCTGAATACCAACAACTGAAACAACCAGTATTACTGCCAAACTCAAATACACAATTTTTTTATTCGCGAGCAACTTATCAGTAATCCTATTCATCAGGGTGTAGGTCTCCACATCGTCGTTGATTTTAATTTTACGTTTCTTGTTTCCGATAATTAAAATCGTTGCAGGCAAAAAGACCAGTGCCAGTACATAAGCCATAAATATGCCAAAAGCCGTGAATAAGCCAAAAAACTTAATAGGATATACCTCGGATGTCAGTAAAGAGAAAAATCCAATCATGGTTGTAAAAGCAGCCATAGTCAGGGGTTTCCAAAGGACTTTAACAGTGTGAAGTACAGCCTCGATATTGCTTGCATACGGATTTGAAACAAAAAACTTATTCAGGTGATTATAAAAATAAATTCCATAAGCTACTCCGATAGCAATCAACATAACAGGCATCATGGTGGAAACAGAATATATTGGCACACCTACCGCTGCCATCAATCCAAAAGCCCATATTGTACTTATCAACACACTGCTCAGGGTCATAAAGGTAGCCCTGAAACTACGCAACAGTACTAAAAGCACCAAACTGATAACCAACATGACAATAGGAACCATGCGTTTCATGTCTTCCGGACCAAGTTGACCCAGTGTCCCTTCAATGATCGGCCGCCCTGCAACATATATTTTATCCTGACCATCTTCGTACGATTTAGCAAAAGTCATTATTTCGTTGTAAAAATCATCTGTAAACGCATCATCTTCCATGCTGGCGACTATTAAAGCAACGGTTTCGTCGGTCGATACCATGCGCCCAAAAACCATATCATTTGATTTCACATTGTTTCTCAGACTATCCAACATACCTCCAACCAAAGGCGAATCGCCAAAAAACGGTTGAACATCCATTCCATCTTCAGATCCTACAATGTTATCGGCAGTATACAGCGACATCACGTCATTTTCGTCAAATTGACTCATCTCCTGTAACTTAATTGATATATCTTTTATTTTTGAAAGACTTTCAGTATTGTAAATTCCCTGCGGATTTTCAATTGCAATTAAAATCCCATCATTAATATTAAACCATTCCTCCGCCTGATCACTGTAAACAAATGCCGGATGTGTTTTTGGCATGTATTCATCCAGGTCTGTTTCCATGTGTGCGTTGTTTTTCATTTCCCGTACAAAATATATTGTACCTAAAATCAGCATAACCATCGTAATCCACGAAGCAATAGCAAGTTTCTTTTCAATTTGTTTCATTTCTGTTATTTTAATGTTTGTGAGTGTTTACTAACTTATTTTGGTAAAAAAAATATATAAAAGAATTTATACCAGTTTAATCCTGAGTTTTTCAACGATTTTTAATGATTGTCAACAACGAGCTAATCATTTTTTCTCCTACTTCGCTAATGTCATAATCAAAATTTGACAATCGCCATTTGAACATTTGTAGTTTAAAAGCCCCCATTACGATATAAGCTAAATCTTCGGTTGCAATAGAAGTGCAAAAAACCTTCTTCTGTTGACCATCCTGAATAATCTTCATTAAATATTTAATCTTCGTGGCCATTAATTTTTTGATTTCCAAATTTATCAATCTACTTTCTTCCATTAAACCATCGGAAAAGACAGTCACAATAAAATGAGTATTATTTTTGAAAAACCTAAACTGTTCACGGAACATTTCTTTGAAGTTATCTTCCGGCTGATCATAATAAGGCAGGTTAGCCAGGCGTTCTTCCGTATTTCCTGCTAAATATTGAAGCATGGCAATCACAATTTCCTCTTTACTTGCAAAATGGCGATAGATGGCACTTTCAGAAAAATTCATTTCTTTAGCCAAATTTTTAATTGTAAGTCCGGTCACACCTGATCTGGTCAGAAGTTTGCAGGCTGCTTCAATTAGCTCCAACTGTCTTGTTGTAATATTCATACTATGCTGTTTTTTATAAGATTAATTACACATACACCTGAATGAATGTTTACATACATTCGATGTATAATAAACGAATACAATTCTACGTTAGTGAATAATCGCTCACAAAGATAGACGTTTTTTTTAAAAGATTAATAATAAACGAACAAAATAATATTTATATTCCGGAAGAAATGTTAAATACGCCTTTCGTTAAAATTTCACCCCATTCATTTTCTACATTTACCTCCGTGAATTCATTGTGTTGTCTTCCAACCTGAATTTCCACTTTTTCAAATTGATATGCTTTATTGGTTTTGTTTTTTAATACAATAATATAATAATGATCACCATTCTTCACAATGGCATCCGAAGGCAACGCCTTTACTGTATCACTACCAATTACAATTTCAGATTCAACAAACTGGTTAGCCACCGGGTTGAAAGCTTTCTTATCCACTATTGAAGCATAACAGAGAATTGACTTTGACAAATTATCTACCGATAAACCTATTGATGTCAGCACCGCCTGGTGTACATTGTCATCATTTACTGTATTAAATCTGACAGATTGGCCTTTAGCAAGCTTGTTGATGTCTTTTGGATATACTGATAATTCTAATTGAAATGACGTTGGATCTGTAACTTCGACAATTGTGGTTTGATGATCCACAAAACCACCCAAATAGGCATTCAGTTTTGAGATATTCCCTGCAATCGGTGATTTGATGAAGTAAGAGGTGTAAAAAGAACCGTTTTCTATCTTCGTGACTGACAAACCCAATGTTTCAAGTCTCAATTTCAGACTATTATAACTTGCCTGTGCAGACAAGAAATCACTTTCAGCGAGGATAAATTCTTTTTCTGTTGCAACATTCTCTGCATGTAATATTTTAATCCGATCGTAATTATTCTTTAGCTGTTTGTATTGTGCCGCAGCTTCTGCACAATTTCTTTGAATTTCAATGATTTCATTGCCATAAATTTCAAATAAGGTTTGATTTTTAACAACATACTGCCCTGGTTGTACGTAAATTGTTTTTAGCTGGCCTGAAACCGGCGCATTTACTTTTGCCATCCCAGCCGGTAATGGAACAACCGCCGCGTTGCATTGCACGATCTGCTCAAAAACATGAGCTTGTATTTTCCCGAGTTGCATACTTTCACCATCAAACTGCTCTTTGGTGATTGTAATCAGATCCGAAGACTCTTCTGCTGATTCTGACTCTTTCACGCAAGCTAACAACAACAGGATTGTCAGGAGCATATACATTAACTTTTTAATTAAATTCATAATATACTTATTTTGAAAGGTAATTAAGTTCTAGTGTGACCTGATTGTAGGCAATCAGGTTGTTGAGATAATCAATTTTTATTTGTAACGCATTTTCTGTACTGGCTGCAAATTCAAAAAAATCTATCGCTCCATTTTTGTAATTGAGAGACGCTGTCCTGATAATTTCATCATACAATTTACTTCCGCTTTCCAGGTAATAGTTGATGAGTTCCTTGTATTTCAACTGTTTGTTCAGCAACTCTTTCTGTTTTACTTTGAGCATATCTGTTTCGTATGCTGTAAAATGATTGGCTGCATCCCTGGCTAATTTTGAAGCTTTAATTTTTGATTTACCGGCATTGAAGAATAATGGAATTGAAACCCCTACTTCAAAACCCTGATAATACTTAGCCTGCTCAAAAAAGTTAGTTCCAATAAAATAATTCAGTGAAATATCCGGGAACATCTTATTTTTTTCTATCCGTATGGCAGCTTCATTTAAATCTTTCTGCGCGTTTAACCATAAAACTGAAGGTCTGACATTTAAATCCTGAATTTCGTATTCAAGTATGATTATCGTTTCTGAAACCCTGTATGAACTATCACAACCCAAACTCATTCTAAAAGCCGATTGTGCATTGTCGATTTCGTATTTAACGGCATTGAGCTGGTGTTTTATCTTTTGATGTCCCACCTGCATGTTTAGTAAATTCAGGTTACTGAGATCTCCGTTTGCATTTCGGATAGATGCATTTTTAATTAATTGCAGGTACATACTATCCAAACTTTCCAGTATTTTCAGTTTTTCGTTCAGCACCTGCTGTTCGATATAGCCCATGGAGACTTGCTTTATTTTATTTTCAGTTTGGAGCTGTAAATTTATATCTGCAAGCTTATGTTCTATTTTCTTAGCCTGCCATTCAGCACGATACAAAGTCGGGAAACTGAAATCTTGTTGAATACCCCAAACCTGCAATGGATAATTATTTTCAGCAATATTATTTTCATCTAATCCATAGGTGACAACCGTTTTATCAAAATCAAAAGCAGTAGAGACCAATGCTTTTTGCTCTTCAGATTTTAGCGTGTATGCCTTTATCTCTTTGTTATTTTCCAGTGCAATCCGAATGGCTTCAGGGAGAGAAATTTCCCTGTTCTGTGACTTCACCTGCATCAAAGGCAACAGCAGCAACAGGCAAATTGTAAAGACACTTTTTTTCCTGATGAACCTGAAAGGGAAGAACTTCACGCCAACTACATTATAAAACACCTCAAACAATAAAGGTAAAGCAATCATCGTGAGCATGGTTGAAGTAAACAACCCTCCTATTACAACTGTTGCAAGTGGTCGTTGCACTTCGGCTCCGGCTCCGGTTGAGAGTGCCATAGGCAAAAATCCCATAGCTGCAGCACCAGCCGTGAGCATGACTGGCCGTAACCTGTTTTTTGTGCCCCGGATGATTAATTCGCGTAAACTCAACGTACCATCCTGATGTAACTCTTTCAAGTGTTCTATCAACACAATGCCATTTAGTACTGCAATCCCGAACAGAGCAATAAAACCTACACCGGCGGAGACACTGAAAGGCATGCCCCTTATCCAAAGAAGTAATACCCCACCAACTGTTGCCAATGGTATCGCAGAAAAAATCATAACGGCATCTTTTAAAGATTTAAAAGCGAAATGCAAAAATATAAAAATGAGTAACAACGCAACCGGGACGGCAATCAACAGACGGTTGGTCGCATTTTCTAAATTTTCAAATTGTCCGCCGTACGTGATGTATGTACCAGGAGTCAATGTTACATTCTCATTAACAACATGTTGAATGTCTCTTACTACGGATTGTAAATCCCGGTTGCGAACATTCACGCTTACCACCACCCTGCGTTGAGTGTTTTCCCTGGATATTTTGGCCGGACCTTCAGCATATTGAATTTCGGCCAATTCGGAAAGTGGAACCTGACTGCCACCTGCAACAGGCACATATAATTGTTTAATATTGTTTATATCAGTTCTGTTTTGTTCATCAAAACGTACAACCATGTCAAAACGTCGTTCTCCTTCAAAAACAACACCGGTAGCTTCCCCTCCGAAAGCCGTTGCCAGATACGAATTAAGTGTTTGAATGTCGACACCGTAATAAGCAATTTTTTGACGATTGTATTCAATTTTGATTTGGGGTAATCCGGCTGTTTTCTCCAGAATAACATCACTTGCCCCGGGAATTCCGGCAATAAGTTCTTTTATTTCATTGGCTTTCTGGTCGATATATTCCAAATCTTCCCCGAAAATTTTAATGGCTATGTCCGATCTCACCCCTGTAATGAGTTCATTGAAACGCATTTCTATGGGCTGTGTAAATTCATATTCTATGCCTGGGATAACCGATAAGGCTTCTTTGAACTTTTCAGCCAGTTCTTCTTTGTTTTTTGCATTGGTCCACTCTTTACGGGGTTTCAATTTGATAATCATGTCAATTTCCTCCATCGACATGGGGTCAGTTGGTACTTCTGCCGCACCTATTCTGCTCACCACCTTTTCAACTTCCTGAAAGTTCTCCATCAGGATTTGCTCCATCCGGGTTGTTGTTTCGATGGTCTTTGACAGTGAAGTTCCGGTTTTTAATACCGGTTGAATGACAAAATCGCCTTCATCTAAAGTAGGCACAAATTCACCTCCAATTCTGATAAATAGAAAACCAGTCAGAATAAGGGACAATAATGCAGCACCCAATACGATTCGTTTATGACAACAAGCCCATTGAATCACAGGCGTATAGGTTTTATGCGCCAAATTCATGAACCAATCTGACACATTTTTTTTGTTTGTTTTAGGCGGTTTTAAAAACAGAGAAGAAGCTACCGGCACCCAGGTCAATCCCATAATCATGGCACCTATGATGGCAAAACTGAATGACAATGCCATGGGTTTAAACATCTTACCTTCTACCCCTGTTAATGAAAGAATGGGTATAAAAACAATTAAAATGATAATTTGCCCAAAAATGGCAGACTTCATCATCTTAGAGGCTCCTTCTAACGAAATTTTATCCATCAGCGCAAGACGGTCGTTCCCTTCTGCGTGATCAAGATTCTTTTTGTTAACCACAATTTTAAGTGCAATGAACTCTACTATGATAACTGCCCCATCGATGATTATACCAAAGTCCAACGCGCCCAGACTCATCAGGTTGGCATCGATACCAAATATATACATCATCGAAATGGTAAACAACAATGCCAATGGTATGACCGAGGTTATTACCAGTGCAGAACGAAAATTCCCAAGTAGCAACATAACCGTCAGCAGCACGATGATTGCCCCCAATATAAGATTTTCGACCACAGTAAAAGAGGTTTTAGCAACCAGTTCGCTTCTGTCAACAATAGGATTGATAAAAACACCCTCCGGTAAATTTTGCTGAATTTCTTCAACCCTTTTCTTTACTTCGTTGATAACCTCTTTTGAATCGGCATCTTTAAGCATCATAACTTGTCCCAATATGGTTTCACCCTTTCCATTAGCAGTTATGGCACCATATCTGTTTGCGTGACCAAAACGAACTTCAGCAATATTTTTAATCAACAAAGGGGATCCATCGCGATTCCTGACAACAATGTTTTGAATATCTTCTACCGATTTTACCTGACCATCACCCCGGATAAAATAACTTTGATTCGTTTTTTCGATGTAAGCTCCTCCGGAAATACTGTTGTTGACTTCCAATGCGTTAAACACTTCCATCAACGTAACATCCATGGCTAATAATTGAGAAGGATCGATTGCAACCTCATATTGCTTGAGATAACCTCCCCAACTATTAATTTCCACTACACCATTAATTCCCGACAAACGTCGTTTTATGACCCAATCCTGAATGGTACGAAGGTCAGTCGCAGTATACCTGTGTTCATATCCTTTCTCAATATCAAGCGTGTATTGGTAAATCTCTCCCAATCCTGTTGTGATGGGTCCCATTTCCGGCTCTCCAAACTCAGCAGGAATTTGAGCAGCAGCACTTTTAATTTTTTCAGCAATAAGCTGACGTGGCAAATAAGTCCCCAGCTTTTCATCAAACACAATGGTTACCAGCGATATACCAAATTTAGATATAGACCTGATTTCTGTAACACCCGGCAAATTTGCCATTTCCATTTCAACCGGAGCTGTAATATATTGTTCAATTTCCTGGGTGGAAAGATTGCCTGAGGTTGTGATTACCTGTACCTGATTGTTTGTGATATCCGGTACAGCTCCAACCGGGATGTTAAATACGGCATACAAGCCAAATCCAAAAATTGTCAGTGTAAATAAAATGACAATAAGCTTATTCTTAATACTAAAATCGATAATCTTTTCAAGCATGATAGTAGTAGAATTTAGATGTGGTCAACAAAAATAAGAAAAGGATTTGATTTACAGGCAATATATTTACAGAAAAATAAATTTCCCGGGTAATAAAAACATTTTCTGCTTTATCTTGTTAATGCCTTTGATAACATACATTAATACTTATGCGGAACACCTGTCTTATATTCACATTTATACTGATATCTTCTGTTCTTTTTCCCACTCAGTCACAAACATTTAAAAAAGTTCCCAAGCAATACAGTCTTGAAATCGGTCCACGCAACCTCTTCTCACACCGAAACATTACCCTCAACAACACCAATGGTTTCGGGGCTTTGTTCGATTATGCCTGGCAGCTGAGTGGTTTCGACGGAACCAAAAACGCATCTTTTATTTCCGTTCCGATGGGCTACACCATCTTGCCCGGTAATGATGCGGCAACGGAGCGTATCTCCATGCTGAATTACGGGTGGACCGTGCGCCATGAACTGGCACGAAACAAAAAAATGATTCCTTATGTTGGTTACGGACTCTTCCTGAATGATTTGAAAATAAAAGGCACAGAAGGTTCTGTTTTTGGTCATCAAACTGAATTTGATTTTGGGCTCAATTTCAATACAAGTACAAGGTTGATTTATTTTGTCAAATTACAATACAGCTACACCTCCTACCCTCGTTTCAACGAACCCGAACGAATTAAGTTGCATTATGCAGACATAAGATTAGGCGTGAGGTTTTAAAGCCTCTATTAATATATTCGTAAAAGATTTTTATTAACTTTGTTGCAATTTTACGGATATGCGCCTGACCCAACAAGAAATACACGCTATTGTTACGCTGGCAAAAAAACATTTTTCCAACGAAGTAAAGGTATATCTTTTCGGTTCACGTGTTCACGATGAGCTGAAAGGAGGCGATATTGATCTGCTGATACAGTCCCATGCTGATTATTATACGTTCAGGAATAAAATCCACTATGATGCAGACCTGCAACGTGCTATCGGGGAACGGAAAATCGACATTTTGTTCGATGACCAACAACTTCAGCAAAGAACTTCATTTTACAATTCGATACAAAACACTAAAATACGCTTAACCGAAAAACTATGATCTTAAAAGAAGAAAACGACAGGATGTATGAATCCTATCAGGTTTGCCGGATACACCTGCAACGCATGGAATTTGCCTATTCAAAAATAAGCAATTTATTTCCACTCAGTCTCGTGCAATATGAGTCCATTTCACAGGAAGAACTCAGTTATTTCGATCAGTTTATATTCCGTTTTACAAAGTTACAGGATTGTATGGGCAATAAACTTTTCAAATACATCCTGGAAAGTCTGGCCGAAAATACCCGGGAACTTTCACTGATTGACATGGTAGCCAAAGCCGAACAGCTCAACATCATTGAAAATGCTGAAACCTGGTTTAATTTGCGATCAATCAGAAATAAACTTTCACACGAATATCCATTCAATACAGAAGAAATTGTAGCCGGGCTAAATGAATTGTATCATAATTTTCACATGCTGATGGAAACTTGGAATCATACGGAAGCATTTATGAAAAAAAAGTTCGGGTATTTGATGTAATAAAACACTTTTCATGTTAACAAGTCTCGCGTACATTTTCCTTTTAGCACTGTTGTTAGGTTATATCTTCAACAAATTAAGGCTACCGGCTTTGCTCGGCATGCTCATTACCGGCATTGTATTAGGACCTTATGCTTTAAATCTCATAGATACTTCCTTGCTTTCCATTTCAACAGAGTTAAGGCAAACGGCATTGGTAATCATTTTGCTGCGTGCCGGACTGGCGCTTGACATCAACGACCTGAAGAAAGTCGGCCGACCGGCAATTCTGATGAGTTTCGTACCGGCTTTGTTTGAAATCGGGGGCATGATGCTGATAGCGCCTCCTTTGCTCGGAGTAAGCCTGCTGGAGGCAGCAATCATGGGCTCGGTGGTTGCAGCTGTTTCGCCGGCCGTCATCGTTCCCAAGATGCTTTACCTGATGGAAAACAAAATCGGCACCAAAAAAGGCATTCCACAAATGATTATGGCGGCCGGATCGGTGGATGATGTGTTTGTCATCGTACTTTTCACGGCCTTTACCACCCTCGCGCTTGGTGGAGAAATTTCATCTTCAAGTTTTGTACAAATACCGGTTTCTATTGTAACCGGACTGGTACTCGGCATCCTCGTGGGCTGGGCGCTAACGACCTATTTCAAAAAGTATCACATGCGGGATTCTATCAAACTGCTTATCATCATGAGTTTCGCCTTCCTGTTTTTAACCCTTGAATCCTGGCTGAAAGGTATGCTACCGGTTTCGGGTCTACTGGCCGTGATGGCCATGGGAGCTACAATACTGCAAACCTATCCGATATTGGCCAAACGTATTTCGCCTAAGTTCTCCAAACTTTGGGTGGCTGCCGAAATTATCCTGTTTGTGTTGGTTGGCGCAACGGTCGATATTCAGTTTGCACTGAAAGCCGGTCCGATTATGATTGCACTGTTGCTGTTGGTTTTACTTTTCAGAATGGCGGGCGTTTATTTCTCAACTGCCAAAACAAAACTGAATCAGAAAGAGCGCCTGTTCAGCATGATTGCCTACATCCCCAAAGCTACGGTTCAGGCTGCCATCGGTTCGCTGCCACTCGCCATGGGACTTTCCTGCGGCAATATCGTGCTGACCGCTGCGGTATTGGCTATACTGATTACAGCACCCATGGGAGCCTTCGCCATCGACATCGGCTACAAGATGCTGTTAATCAACAAAAAAGACAGCATTATAAAACAGCATATTCCTGTTGACTCAGTTGGTGAATTTGGTGAACCGGGAAAATAATACTATTTCTCGTTTTTCGCTCTCAGTTCTCAGTTTTCCGCTTGCACTTTTCAACTTACATCAAATTTCCAATAAAAAAACGTATCTTTGCGCTATAAAAATACTTTTCATGAAATTTGAGGAACTACCGCTTTGCCAGTCTGTACAGGACGGACTGGATGCGATGAATTTTAAAGAGACTACCCCTGTACAGGAACAAACCATACCGGTTATTTTAGATAAAAAAGATGTGATTGCCTGCGCCCAGACAGGTACGGGAAAAACAGCTGCTTTCATATTGCCACTATTGCACAACCTGCAATCGGAAGCGCATGCTGAAAATAAAATCAACGCCATCATCATGGCGCCTACACGCGAGTTGGCACAGCAAATCGACCAGCAAATGGAAGGATTTTCCTATTTCACTCCATTTTCATCCGTAGCAGTTTACGGAGGTAACGACGCACAAGCCTGGGATGTTCAAAAAAGAGGATTGCAAAAAGGCGCTGATGTGGTTATTGCCACGCCCGGCAGACTCATCTCTCACATCAATTTATACGACATTGATTTTTCGGGTGTAAAATACTTCATATTAGATGAAGCCGACCGCATGCTCGATATGGGATTCTACGACGACATCATGCTGATTGTAAAACGATTGCCCAAAGACAGGCAAACGATTATGTTTTCGGCTACCATGCCACCCAAAATACGCACCTTAGCTAAAACCATCCTCCACAATCCGGCTGAAGTAAAAATTGCGGTCTCCCGTCCACCTGAAAGCATCGAGCAAAACGTATATATTTGTCACGAAGCCCAGAAACATGGTATCATCCGACATTTGTTTTCAGGTAAAGATATCAGCAAGGTTATAATCTTCTCCGGCTCCAAATTGAAAGTAAAAGAACTTTTCAAAACCTTCCACAAGATGGGACTCTCCGTTGGAGAAATGCATTCCGACCTGGACCAGGCACAACGCGACCACGTAATGCACGAATTTAAAAATAATCGGGTCAGCATTTTAGTTGCTACAGATATCGTTTCCAGGGGTATCGATATAGATGACATTACTATGGTCATCAATTACGACGTACCGCACGATGCCGAAGATTATGTACATCGTATTGGTCGCACCGCCCGTGCCAGTGCAAAAGGTAAATCCATCACCTTCGTTTCCGAAGAAGAACAATATAAATTCAAACGCATTGAAGATTTTCTGGAGAAAGAAATCACCAGACTGGCTGTACCGGAAGAACTCGGAGAAGCTCCTGCCTACAACCCAACCATGCACCGGCATGTAAAAAAACAATTTGGAGGCAAAAAAGGGACTTTCCATAGAAACAGAAAACCAGCACAAAAAAATAACTCCGGTCAAAAAACACATCCGCAAAAGCACAATAAATAAAATTGTAAAAACATTCAAAATTGTTTCATATTTCTTTGTTTTTTCTTTGTGTATCAGATATATTTTAAGTATTTTTGCAGCAAATTTGAAAATACGGAATTTTTTCTTTAATCTCTCCTCCTTTCAAATCATTATTGTTTACTGAATTCATCAAATTTATTTAATAATTATCATTTGAGGTATGAAAATAACACACATTGAACATTTAGGTATTGCCGTGAAAAGTCTGGAAACAGCCATTCCATTCTACGAAGAAGTATTGGGGTTGAAATGTTATGCCATCGAAGAAGTAGCCGAGCAAAAGGTAAAAACAGCTTTCTTTCAGGTAGGACAAACCAAAATCGAGTTACTTGAATCGACAGATCCGGAAGGGCCGGTAGGAAAATTCATCGAGAAGAAAGGCGAAGGTATTCACCACCTGGCATTTGCAGCTGAAGGATTACAATCCAGCCTTGACTTTCTGGCAGAAAAGGGTGTTTCACTCATCGATAAAGCACCGAGAAAAGGAGCTGAGGGATTAAACATCGCGTTCCTTCATCCAAAATCAACATTTGGAGTACTGACAGAACTTTGCGAAAAACCGGGCTGCTGTTAACTGAACAAAAGATAAATTATAATAAGGATATGGAAAACAAGGAAAAGGTGAAAAACCTCATTGATTTGCGCATGCAGGCCAAATTGGGAGGTGGAGAAAAACGCATTGCCTCTCAGCATGCAAAAGGTAAATTTACAGCACGGGAACGCATCGACATGTTACTTGATGAAGGTAGTTTTGAAGAATTAGACATGTTTGTAACCCACCGCTGTTACAATTTCGGTTTGGAAAAAGAAAAATACTTAGGCGACGGGGTAGTTACCGGTCATGGCACCATCGACGGACGTACAGTATATGTATTCGCACAGGACTTTACCGTATTCGGAGGTTCATTGTCCGAAACCATGGCTTTGAAAATATGCAAGGTAATGGATATGGCTATGAAAATGGGGTGTCCGGTAATAGGCATCAACGACTCGGGTGGCGCCCGTATCCAGGAAGGGGTTACTTCATTAGCCGGTTATGCCGAAATCTTCGAACGTAACATCCTGGCTTCTGGAGTTGTACCACAAATCTCAGCCATCTTCGGTCCCTGTGCCGGTGGCGCTGTTTACTCTCCTGCTCTTACCGACTTCGTGATGATGACCGAGCAAAACTCCTATATGTTCGTTACCGGACCTAAAGTCGTAAAATCAGTTACCGGCGAAGATATTTCCACTGAAGATCTGGGTGGCGCTGATGTACATGCAGGCAAATCAGGTGTTTCTCATTTCAAAGTGGAAAATGAAGAAGAAGGTTTATTATTGATACGCAAACTGTTATCTTATTTACCACAAAACAATTTAGAAGAAGCACCAATCTTCGAAAACAATGACCCGATTGAAAGGTTAGAAGACAGTCTGAACGAAATGGTTCCGGACAATCCAAACTTACCATACGATATGAAAACCGTTATCCACACGATCGTTGATAATGGCGAATTCCTGGAAGTACACCGCAACTACGCACGTAACATCATCGTAGGTTTTGCACGCTTCAACGGGGTATCAACCGGTATCGTGGCCAACCAGCCTAATTTTCTGGCAGGGGTACTCGACTGCGACTCTTCACGCAAAGCAGCCCGTTTTGTTCGCTTCTGCGATGCATTCAATATTCCGATATTAACGTTGGTTGATGTTCCGGGCTTCTTACCTGGTTCCGGACAGGAATATGCCGGTATCATTACCCACGGAGCCAAACTGATGTTTGCATACGGTGAAGCAACGGTTCCTAAAGTAACCATCACCCTGAGAAAATCGTATGGTGGTGCACACGATGTAATGAGCTGCAAACAGTTACGTGGTGACTTCAACTATGCCTGGCCTACTGCTGAAATTGCTGTAATGGGAGCTGCCGGCGCTATCGAGGTACTCGAAGGTCGCACCATCGCATCGATGAACAATCCGGAAGAAAAAGCCAAATTCATCGCGGAAAAAGTTGCTGACTACAACGATAAATTCGCTAACCCTTATCAGGCAGCTTCTTATGGTTACATCGATGATGTGATTGAACCGAGAAATACCCGCTTCCGCGTGATTCGTGCGTTCCAGGCACTGCAAACTAAAAAAGTGGTGAACCCGTTGAAGAAACATTGTAATATACCTTTATAATCAGCAAGTATGACATTATTGGCAATCAATCAGTTTGATGATATATTAATGGAATCGGCCATCGGCATAGTCGTGGTATTTACCGCGTTGACATTATTGGTGCTGGCCTTTATCCTCGTGGGAAAATTAAGCAGAAAATCAATCAGCTTAAAACGCAAACAGAAGGAGATACAAACAGAAGTAGTTACTGCACCTGAGAAAATACTCAGCGGAAATGAAATTGCTGCTATTTCAATGGCGTTACACCTTTTTATGAATGATGTTCATGATGAAGAAAGTAATGTTATTACAATCAAACGAATCGAAAGACGTTATTCTCCCTGGAATTCAAAAATCTATGGTTTGACAAATTTAATCCGATAAAAAATGAAAAAATTCAGTTTCACTATAAATGGCGATGACTTTGCCGTAAGAGTCAAAAAAGTGGAAGGTGACACCGCGGAACTTGAAGTGAATGGCACCCCCTACACGGTAAAGATGCATCAGGAAATAAAAACGACCAAAACGCCTGTCGTATTGGTACGTAAAGAAGTACAAACAAAACAGGGTGATGAAAGAGCCAAAGAAAATCTCACACCTGTATCAGAAAGCAAACGCCCGAGCGCAAAAGCAATTAAATCACCGCTTCCGGGTAACATCCTGAAAGTTAACGTCGCAGTCGGCGACACTTTCAAAGAGGGTGATGTGTTGATGGTAATGGAGTCCATGAAGATGGAAAACAACATCCTGGCTGAACGTAATGGTAAAATTCTTAAAGTATGCGCCCCCGCAGGTAAAGCGGTGTTGCAGGACGAAGTATTATTTGAAATCGAATAGGCATATGGTAAACAACAAATTAATTAAACGAACCGGCATGCTGCTTATTCTGCTGGCTTTGTTCCTGCCGCTTAGCGTATTCGGACAAGGTGGAGATGATAGTGGTTCTGTCTTAAATAGTCTTTCGACATTCTGGTCAAATACAGGTTTTGCCAACTTTGAATTCAAATACCTGGTCATGATAGCCGTAGGGGTTATCTTTATCCTTCTGGGAATTATAAAAAACTGGGAACCTTTACTGCTGGTTCCAATCGGATTCGGGATTCTAATCGGCAACATTCCTTTCACACCCGGTTATCAGGTTGGTATCTATGAAACAGGATCAGTAATGAACATACTGTATTCAGGGGTTATCCAGGGCTGGTATCCACCACTTATCTTTTTGGGTATCGGCGCCATGACCGACTTCTCTTCTTTAATATCCAACCCCAAGCTGATGTTGCTGGGAGCCGCTGCTCAAATGGGCATCTTCCTGACATTCATGGGTGCTTATGCGATTGGTTTTACACCGCAACAAGCGGGTGCTATAGGTATCATTGGGGGAGCTGACGGTCCGACCGCCATCTTCCTGGCCTCGAAACTGGCTCCGGAACTGATTGGCGCGATTGCTGTCGCTGCTTATTCTTACATGGCATTGGTTCCACTGATTCAGCCACCCGTAATGAAACTATTGATTCCAAAGAAAGAACGCCTCATCAAAATGAAACCGCCACGTGCTGTTTCTAAAACGGAGAAGATAGCATTCCCCATCATCGGGTTGTTGCTTACTACGTTTATTTCTCCGAGTGCATTACCTTTACTTGGGATGTTGTTCTTCGGAAACCTGCTGAAAGAATCGGGTGTTACTGAACGATTGGCCGAGACAGCCAGGTTTGCGCTGATTAACACCATCACCATCTTACTGGGTGTAACAGTAGGAGCTTCGACACAAGCCGACCGTTTCCTGACTGCCGACTCACTGAAAATTTTTGCATTAGGAGCATTTTCTTTCGTAATTGCAACTGCTGCTGGATTAATTTTCGCACGCATTATGAATCTTTTCCTGAAAGACGGCAACAAAATCAACCCGCTTATCGGTGCAGCCGGTGTATCTGCTGTTCCCGACTCAGCCCGCGTGGTACAGGAACAAGGTTTACATGCCGACAAAACCAATCACCTGCTGATGCATGCCATGGCGCCTAACGTTGCCGGCGTAATTGGGTCTGCAGTAGCAGCCGGTATATTACTGAGTATGTTAGCGTAAGAATAATTTCTATTTATACTAAAAAGTCTGCAACATTACTTGCAGACTTTTTTTTGTTTTTTTAATCTTCAGGCAGTTGCTTTTATGACTGATTTTGCGGATATTTGCAAGCAAGGATTCACTCCTCAAAATAAAAAATGCAACAGACAATTTATTATACATTATTCACCGTCATTGCGAGCGTAGCGAAGCAACCTCTATGAACCTTCACTGGGTTGTTTAGTACTGACCACTAACAATTAACAACTAACCACTATTAAACATGTCCTCATCTGTTATTTACGAACTTGCTCAGGGATTTGCCCTGCAAACAAACAAACTCATTTTCCTTACCGGAAAAGCAGGTACAGGTAAAACAACATTCCTGCACAACCTGAAGAAACAAACTGCCAAACAAACTGCCATTGTGGCTCCAACCGGCGTTGCAGCCATCAATGCAGGCGGGGTTACCATGCATTCATTTTTTCAGCTTCCGTTTACACCATTTATTCCAACAGCTGAAGGCAAGAAAGACCTGATAGAAAAAAGTAAGATGCGCTCTTTCAAGCGGAAAATCCTGCAGGAACTGGAATTGCTCATCATCGATGAAATCAGCATGGTGAGAGCTGACACCTTAGATGCCATCGACACCATCCTCAGGCAGGTCAGGTTCAGACACAAAGAACCTTTCGGCGGTGTGCAGGTCATCTTTATCGGCGATATGTATCAGCTTTCTCCCGTGGTAAATGAAGAAGAATGGAGATTTTTGTCCCAATTTTACGAATCGCCCTATTTTTTTCACAGTCACGCCATCCTGCAAAAACCGCCGGTTTACATCGAACTTGACAAAATATACCGGCAATCTGACGAACACTTTATCCGCATCCTGAACGAAGTGAGAAACAATTGCCTGAGCGCATCGGGGCTGAAAGTATTGCAAGGCAAATACGATCCTTTGTTTGTCCCACCTGCAGATGACACGTTCATCACCCTGACCACCCACAACTACAAAGCCGACCGTATCAACGCGGAAGAACTCAACAAACTTCCGGGTGAGACACAACGTTTCTCAGCCAAAGTCGAGGGTGAATTCAGCGAGAAGAACTACCCGACAGACCCGGATTTACATCTGAAAATCGGGGCAAAAGTCATGTTGATTAAAAATGACACCGAAACTCCCAGAAGATTCTACAACGGGAAAATCGGCATCATCAGGGCTTTCGGGAAGGATGTTATCACCATAGAATGTCCCGGCGATAGCAGCATGATTGATGTCACCCCCATGGAGTGGGAGAACATACGCTACACAGCCAACCCGGTAACCAAAAAGATTGACGAAGAATACATCGGTAAATTCACCCAGTTTCCACTCCGCTTAGCCTGGGCTATTACTATCCACAAAAGTCAGGGACTGACCTTCGACAAGGCTGTTATCGATGCCGGGGAAGCCTTTGCAGCCGGACAGGTTTACGTGGCCCTGAGTCGGTGCAGCAATCTGGAAGGGTTGGTTTTGCTGAGTAGAATTAATCCATACAGCATTGAAAACGACCAGCAGATACTCGCTTATGAGAAGCAAAAGTTACCTTTGGAAATTTTAGAGAAAGAACTGGATCGCTCCCGCCATGATTTCAGATCGTATATTTTGAAAAACCTGTTCGATTTTGGCAGCCTGAGAAATCAGTTCGGACGATTCACAAAATCAATAGAAGAAATCGCCACTTCCTTCAACGAAGAAACGCCGGAATATTTGAAAAACATAGCCGCTCAACTGGCAGAACTCGAAGAAGTCGGTTCACGCTTCAGCATACAGATTGAGCGTATTTTCATGCAGTACGATGTCGATGAAAATTTCCTTTCAGAACGCATCGAAGCTGCCACCACCTTTTTCATGGATAAAATCAGAAAGCTGAATGAAACACTGAAACAATCACCTGCCACCACGGACAACAGGGAGAATGCCCAAACATTCAATGAAGGTATCAAAAGCCTGTTTGGTTCTTTAGCGCAGCACTATTACATCATGAAGAACCTGCAACATCCATTTTCAGCTGAAAACTATTTCTCTTTAAAAAATAAGTTCACTGTACCTGAATTCAGCATCAATGCCTATTCAAAAACAGGGACAGCCAAAAACTTCCAGACCCGTCACCCGCAGCTCTATTTCAAGCTACTTGAGCTACGCAATAAAATTTGCGAACCCGATGACACCCCCATCTACTTAGTCGCCGGCAGTAAAACAATTAAGGAAATGGCCGATTTCCTGCCTTTATCCGAAAAAGAACTTCTTCTGATTCATGGTTTTGGTAAAACCAAAGTACAAAAATACGGCAAAAGATTTTTGGATGTAATTACCGAATACTGCCTTGATAACAACCTGACTTCGAGGATGTATGAGAAATCGGCGGAGGAGAAGAGCAATAAACGGAAAGCGGAAAACGGAAAGCGGAGAACGAATAACTAATAGCGAATCTGGAGTTGAAAATTAGATCCCTCACTCTCGTTCGGGATGACAATTTTCACTTTATTAATATTACCCGTCGGCAGAAGTCTGCAAAAACTATTTTATTTTTGCAGCGACGGGTGCTAAGGTTCCCGAGCCGTCGCTGTAAAGAACTGAATCATACAGAAAAAGATGGTGCGACGGTATTTGACAATGTGGAATCGTTGTCATCCCGAACGAAAGTGAGGGAACAAATGGAACGCATCGAGGGGTATAATTTTAACACCTGATTCGCTATTAGTTATTAGTTATTCGCTATTAGTTATTAGTTATTCGTTATTCGTTCTCCGTTTTCCGCTTTCCGCTTTATACGTTTTCCTCCCCAATAAATAATAATTCAAAATCACGCTTTTCTTTGCTATTTCGGGAATGTGTGTTTGGGTGGTTTTCCGCAGGTTTTCTTCGCGTTTGCTTTTGAAAGAGGGCAACATTTTGCGAAAATCCAGTCTGGCCTTGAAGACAGCTTTGGCATTTTGTGGTTTACCGGTAATAAAAAGTTGAAAAGCAGCTAAGTAATCCATAAAGAACCGCAAAAAAAACACCGGGAGAAGTTGCTTAGGAGACAAATTCTTATACAACAAAAACAAGTTGTTCCTGAAATTCAGATAGGTTTTACGTGGATTTTCAACATGAAGAGTTCCTCCACCTACATGATACACCTTGCTTTGCGGGACACAAACAACGCGATAGCCCCGGCTTTTCAGTCGCCAGCACAAATCAATTTCTTCCATGTGGGCAAAAAAATCATCGTCGAACCCACCTTCTTTCTCAAACACTTCAGCCCTGATTACCAGACAAGCTCCGGTTGCCCAAAACACATCGCACACTTCGTCATATTGCCCCTTATCCTCTTCTGTCACCGCCAAAACACGACCGCGACAAAAAGGATAACCCAGCCTGTCGATGAAACCACCGGCGGCACCGGCATGTTCGAAATGAGTGCGGTTGTGGTGCGACAATATTTTCGGCTGACAAGCAGCCACATCCGGATGTTTTTGCAGGTAATCCAGCATAGGATCGAGCCAGCCCGGTGTGACTTCAACATCAGAATTCAGTAAAACATAGTAATCGGCCTCAATTTGAGCAAGTGCACGATTATAACCTTCAGCAAAGCCGTAATTGCGATTGAGTAATAAAATTTTGACTTCCTTAAAATACTTGCCCAATATCAACAGGGAATTGTCAGTCGATCCATTATCCGCCACATAAATATCCACATCAGGTGAAGTGGTATATTCCCTTAATGCCGGAAGGAACTGCTGAAGATAGTGCGCTCCGTTCCAGTTTAATATGACAATCGCGGTTCTCAAACTGCTGTTTTTTTACTGTGTTTCCAACGATTATGCGACCAAAGCCAAAACTCAGGCCGTTCCTGAATACTCTGCTCCAGCATTTGCATGAATTTGGTTGTAATTTCATATTCTGATGTATGAACAGGATCTGTAGTAATCGGTTTTACTTTTGCAAGATAATAACCTCTTTTAATCCTTTCAATATCAAGATAAAATACCGGATAATCATATTTCTTAGCCAGCTGCTCAGTTCCTAAGAAAACAGGCGTATCCTGATGTAAAAAAGGCATGGTATAGCGTATGCTTTTTGCTCCCGGACTTTGATCGGAAATCATTCCAAAGATCCCTTTTTCACCGGCCTTTCTCATTTCAAACATTTTTCTGATGATGTTGTTCTTTTCAATGCCGATGGCTCCATAGCGGTTTCGTAAGCGGAGCATCAGGCCATCGAAATGTTTATCTCTCAATTCTTTGTATACAGGGCAGGCCGGCAAATCAGGCGGTAGGTGTAAACAAATCACGGATGTCCATTCCCAGTTGCAATAGTGACCGGTCATAATCATCGAACTTTTACCCAGTCGGGCCTGCTCAATTAACAAATCCAGGTTCTCAAAAGCCATGCGCTTCTTCATCTCTTTTTTCGGGGCATGAAGTTGCCGGATGATCTCTACCATCAAATCACAAAAATAGTGATAGAATTTCTTTTCCGTTTCTGTTATTTGTTTGGATGAATAATCAGGGAATGCATTCACCAGGTTGCGTCTTACCACCTTTCTCCTGTAGCGGGCAACATGGTAAATAAGCGGGAACATCAGGTCGGATAATACATACAACACCCGCATCGGGAGCCAGGAGATGGTCCAGATCAAAGCATAAAAAATATAATACATGCTGATTAAATATAAATGCTAATTGTAAATTCCGATGGACTTACCATATTCATATTCACCTTCCAGTATCAGGGTGATTTCCTCGTCGGTAATATCCATCTTGTCTTTCTTAGCACATTTCTTCAGATACATAAACATATCCTCCTCATCAATATTGGCTTCTTCGGCAGTGTCTTCCTGTATTAAACCTTTTTCGTCATAATACTCATAGATTACATCCAGTACATATTCCACCTTGGTATCAGGAATGGTAGCCCTCGAAGCAGCAGGAATATGATTCAGGATAAACTTAACGGCTTCATCTTCATCATAAACCAGCAAATCGTCGTCTTCTGTTTTCATGTTGTATGGGTTTAAAATTTACAATTCAAAGATACAGTTTTTCTGATGAATCCATACAACACACCCATAAAAAAGTCAGGAAGTTTGAATATTCATTCGGGAAATTTAAAAAAAAAGCTTATTTTTGAACAAAAAAGTTCTTGTGATAAGAACAAGTATCAATCTTTGTAATAAAAGACAACCATGAAAGTAGGACTAATTGGCTTTGGCAAGACAGGCAAAGCAGTTGCTTCGGCAATACTTAAACACCATGATTTTGAATTGGAATGGGTACTAAGAAAATCACCCAAACAGGAAGACAGGTTAATTGCTGACATCCTTGAAATCGATTGCAACAATCAGGGTCGTGTATATTCTTTGCACAATCATAAAATCGAACCTTTTCTCGACGCACATCCGGTAGATATCATCATTGATTTTTCTTCTGAAAGCGGCATCTTCACATACGGGAAAGCTGCCGCGCAAAGGAAAATTAAAATTATTTCTGCCGTTTCACATTACGACCACGAACAAGAGGCATATCTGAAACGTTTGGGTGAATACACAACGGTTTTCTGGTCGCCCAACATTACCCTGGGAGTCAACTACCTGATTTTTGCAGCGAAGGTATTGAAGAGTATTGCTCCTTTCGTGGATATTGAAATCGTGGAAGAACATTTCAAACACAAGGACGGTGTTTCCGGGACTGCCATTAAAATTGCAGAAGCACTCGGGTTAAAGAAGTCGAAAATTAATTCGGTTCGTGCCGGTGGTATTGTAGGCAAACATCAGGTTATCTTTGGCTTCAAATACCAGACTATCAGACTGATTCATGAATCCATATCAAGAGAAGCTTTCGGAAACGGGGTAATCTTTGTGGCCGAAAACATAATAGAAAAAGAAAAAGGATTCTATCAGTATGAAGATATTTTCAAACCATTTCTTTCTGACAAAATATGATAACAATCAAAACATTCACATTCAACCCTATACAGGAAAACACTTACGTAGTACACGATGAAACCGGAGAAGCAATTGTTATCGATGCCGGTTGCTACTTCGAAAATGAAAAGAAAGCATTACAGTCATACATCGATGACAATAAACTGAAATTGGTTAAAGTTCTCAACACCCACCTGCATTTCGATCACCAGTTCGGCAATAAGTTTTTATTCGACACCTACGGAATTGCTCCCGAAGCACATGCTGGCGATGAATTTTTACTCAGAAGGGTGGTGAAAGGCGCTGTAATTTACGGTTTCCCGGTACAGGAAGATGCACAACCCATCGGGACCTACCTGCAGGAGAACCAGGAAATCAGCTTTGGGAATACTATACTGAAAACCATTCATGTGCCGGGACACAGTCCGGGACATCTGGTTTTTAATTGTGAAAAAGAGTTGGTTTTATTTGCAGGAGATGTTTTGTTCAGAGGTTCTATCGGTCGCACCGACCTCGAACAAGGTGACTATGGAACGTTGATCCGCAATATCACTGAAAAGTTATTGATTTTGCCGGATGAAACTGTGGTATATCCCGGACATGGGCCTTCAACCACCATAGGAGATGAAAGGGTGTCGAATCCGTATTTATAATTTCATCATTGAGGTTCAGACCTGTCAGATTTTTAAAACCTGACAGGTCTTGTATTTAATTATACGGTCGATTTTCCCTGATATACCCAATTACCTCCGGACTTAACCACCGCGAAACATTCTCGCCCTTCTGAATCAATTCCCTTAATTGAGTAGAAGATATATCATAATAAGGTGTATCCAACAACTGCATTTGTGGATAGACATCAGCAACGGTTGAGAAATCATAACCTTTTCGCGGATATACATATACGGGATAAGTCTCAAGCAACTCCTGGTAATTTTTCCATTGATCGAAAATCACAGCGTTGTCGCTCCCGATCATCAACGCAAATTCATGTTGGGGATATAATTTTGTCAGTTGATGCAGGGTGTCAATGGTGTAGGACGGCACAGGCATGGTGAATTCCACATCCGAAGCTTTCAGTTTCGGATGTCCGCTGATAGCAGCAACGACCATGTCCAACCGGATAAATTCATCTAATTGTGATGCCGGATCTTTCAGGGGATTACAGGGTGAAACCACGAACCACACCTCATCAACCAATTGTTTATCAATCAGGTATTCAGCCAACTTTTGATGACCGAGATGAATAGGATTAAAAGAACCGGAATAAATGGCAATCTTCATGTTTTTCTATCGCAATATAGATAAAATTATGTTGCAAAAGTATCAAAAATCAGTTATCTTTGCTCAACTTTACACCAAAGTTTAACAATTTGGTGTACAAAACACACCCGATATATGAACATCACCGAACGCTTTCTCAAATACGTCAGTTTTCACACGACTTCTGATGACAGCACCAATTTAACGCCAAGTACTCCTGGACAAATGTTTTTCGCCCAATATCTGGTTGAAGAACTCACGGCAATGGGTCTCACCGACATCACGCTCGACAAGAATGGTTATGTCATGGCAACTTTACCGGCCAACACCGACAAGAGCATTCCGACCATCGGATTCATTGCGCACATGGACACCAGTCCCGACATGTCGGGCAAAAACATCAAACCTCAGATTGTTGAAGACTACGACGGGAATGACATTTTATTAAATGAAGAAAAGGTAATCGTGCTGGAAACTTCCAAATATCCCGAAATTACGCAGTACAAGGGACAGGATATCATCGTGACCGACGGCACCACCCTGCTGGGAGCCGATGATAAAGCCGGCATTGCGGAAATCGTCACGGCCATGGAATATCTGATTGCCCATCCGGAAATTAAACACGGTAAAGTCAGGATAGCTTTTACCCCGGATGAAGAAATCGGGCAGGGCGCTCATCATTTTGACGTGGAACAATTCGGTGCTGAATGGGCTTACACGATGGATGGGGGTGAAATAGGTGAATTGGAATTTGAGAATTTCAATGCTGCCGCTGCAAAGGTTACGTGCAATGGAGTAAATGTACATCCCGGCTACGCAAAACATAAAATGAAGAATTCCATACGAATTGCACACCAGTTTATTTCCATGCTCCCCCGCCACGAGACTCCCGAACATACAGATGGTTACGAAGGTTTTTACCACCTGTTGAGTATGGAAGGCAGTGTGGAAAAAACTACGCTGAACTACATCATCCGCGACCACGACCGCGATCGTTTCGAGCGACGGAAGAAAGAAATGCAGCATCTGGTTAACAAAATAAATGCGGAATTCGGAGAAAACACGGCCACCGTAGAACTCAAGGATCAGTACTACAATATGCGTGAAAAGGTGGAACCACTCATGCACATTGTGGATCTGGCTGCTACAGCCATGAAGGAAGTGGGTATCACACCCAACATCAAACCTATCCGGGGCGGCACCGATGGCTCACAACTCTCATTCAAGGGACTCCCCTGCCCCAATATCTTTGCAGGAGGACATAATTTCCATGCCCGGTTCGAATATGTTCCGGTTCAATCCATGGAGAAAGCAACACAGGTTATTGTAACAATCGTAAAAAATTTGGCCAACTAAAATGAACTTCACACCATTTATCAACATCCACAAAGCATTAGATGCCAAAATGCATGAATTTGCCGGGTACCTGATGCCGATTGAATACTCGGGTATCATCGATGAACATCTCACAGTACGGAATGCCGCAGGCGTATTCGACGTATCGCACATGGGCGAAATCTGGGTCAAAGGTCCGAAAGCCTTCGATTTTGTGCAGCACATGACCACCAACGACGTAGCGGCATTACCTATCGGGAAAATACAATACTCCTGTCTCCCGAATGGCAAAGGGGGCATTGTAGACGACATCTTAGTGTATCATTACGAATACCAGAAATACCTGTTGGTCGTGAATGCCTCTAATCTGGAAAAGGACTGGAAATGGCTCAGCGACAACAACACCGAAGGCGCTGAAATGGACAACGCTTCCGAATGGATGGCTCAACTGGCTGTTCAGGGTCCCAAAGCCACACAGATTCTGCAAAAACTGACCAGCATCAATCTCTCCGATATAGCTTATTATCACTTCACCGTGGGTGATTTTGCAGGAGTTGATGAAGTAATTATTTCGAATACAGGCTATACCGGTGCAGGCGGTTTCGAATTGTATTTTCTGCCCGAACATGCCGAGAAAATATGGCACGCCATTTTCGAAGCAGGCAAAGAAGAAGGTATCAAACCCATCGGACTCGGTGCCCGTGACACCCTGCGATTGGAAAGTGGCTTTTGTCTGTACGGCAATGACATTGACGATACCACCTCTCCTATTGAAGCAGGTTTGGGGTGGATTACCAAATTCGTGGAAGGGAACAATTTCATCGACCGACCCTTGTTTGAAAAACAGAAAGCTGAAGGGGTGAGTCGCAAGCTGATTCGATTTGAACTGACCGACAGAGGCATTCCACGTCATGATTACGACATTGTAACTGAGCAAGGAGAAGTTATCGGCAAAGTCACTTCCGGCACCATCCTCCCCGGCACGAAAACCGGCATCGGCATGGGTTATGTGGCAACTCAATATGCTACGAAAGGAGCAACTATTTTCGTCGACATCAGGGGGAAAAAAATAAGCGGAGTAGTGAAATAACGACACCCGCTTATCTAAATAATTTAGTTTGAAATACCGTTGGACAATCTGTTTAGCGGTATTTCTGTTAACACATTCGCTTCAACGGCATATAATTTATCCTTGTGTATGAAGATTGTTTTGCCCACATTTAACTCTGCCACCACTTTGCCTGCACTGTTTATGACGAACAGTGTTTTATCATGATACAGAAAAGTATAAGATTGATGTGCCTCTTTGTAAACATACAATTCACTTAATTCAATTTTTCTTTCAAATTCCAGATTTCGGTTTAATTTAACGACATAGCCCTTGTTACTCATAAAGTATATAGCTCGGGGATCAAACTCATGTAAACTTTGAATGATAGAATCCGACTTGATATAGGTGGCAAATTTGCTAACGTCATACTCAAATTCACCCGTTTGTTCTGCATCATACAAAATAGTTTTATAATCATTGTTTTTCAAAGAATAACGAATTGACCGGTCTTTAAAAATCAATTCAAAACTATCTTTTCCGGCAACGTAACTTAGTAACGGATTCTTTTTCAGATCGAATAATGACAATGCAAGTTCATAACCGCTGTTTTTATCGAAAATAGCCATATAAGGTTCCCCAAAGCTGCACTCCTTACCATTGTATCTGGCTTCTCCCCTGTTAATGAGATAGACCTTTGAACTATCAATCAACAAGGTCGAATGACTTGTCTCCTTAGGTAATTCCGTTCTCCATTTCACGCTGCCATCGTGAGACAAACAAGTTACGTAGTCTTTTGAAGCAAAATAGATATGAAGACTGTCGGTTACAACATTGGAGACCAGATTAGAAACCAGATCATGACCGGTAGAAATAACAAAACTCCCTGTAAGTAAACCCAGTACGGCTCCGGCAACGTTTGCCCCAACTGTTTTTGAATAGTCTTTCACACCTGTTTTAACCTCATAATCCCACCCTTTTCCGGTTTCCAAATTCAGGTGATGTAAACCGGATGCAACAAGCAGGATGGCAGTATCATTTAAGTTTACAACACCATCCCAACCATAACTTTTATCAATTTTCCTTTCCCAACGTACTTTTCCCGTTGTTAAATCAACACAGGAGAGTTTTTCTGAGAACGTTTGCGCGAAACTGTTGTACTTATAACCAAAAGCAATATTTAAACCCGGTATAGTAGAGTAAATCAGAACTTTTGAATTCCAAAGATCTTTTCCCGTAGTCATTTCAACACGGGTAGTTGAGCCATACCCGACATTATGAAAGAGCACACCATTGTATTGTTCTATTGATGCATTTCCAAAATACACCTCTCTTGTCCAGTTTATATCTTTTGAATTCAAATCAAATGAAGCTAAAACTCCTTTATTATTCAGATATTTGCCGTTTTTACTCAACCCCCGGAGTTGCAAAGTCAGAGTCTGGAAAGTAGTATCCGGTTGACAATCATAAATCCTCTCATTAAATTCGTAAGTAGTTCCCGTTATGCTTTCCCCTGTCATCAGGTCTGTTCCGACAATCACACCGGTGTTGCTTCTGACAGTTTGACCGGCAACCAGGATAGCATGCAACAACAGCAGAGTGATAAAAACCGTTTTATTCATATTGATAATCATAAACACCAACTGTTACCCCTCAACACTTTCAACAAAAGTTTTAGTCAGAATTCTCTTCCCAATTTTAGAATAAGCCCATGGGAAATAGATCCCGAATGTAACGATGGTAAGTAAAGTTTGTCCCCAGATAAAAAGGAAATCCCCTTTTGCATCTTGTTCGTATCCAAATTGCAGTTTTCTATCCGGACTTTCAGCGATTGTTTTATCTGCAAAATAGTGGTATAATCTCATATAAAACAGGGGAAAATAAATACCTAATGTTACAAATAACAATAGCATCTCAACCAATATCTTTGCACACGAAGCTCCGAATCCGGTCACCCATTTAATCTGATAATCTTTGTATTTCACATTGAACATCCATTTGTAAAATAAATACATATAAGGGATCAACAAAACCATGAACACAATCTGGTAAATTAAAGTGTAAAGAAATGATTGATTAATTTCTACCATTAATTTTACAGAAGAAAAAACAATGAGTATCAAAGGAATATATAAAGAAAGCAATAACAATAAAAACAGCCTGCCACCCTTTCCGAGAAATTCGAATTTTACATCATCAACCGAACTGTTGTTGACAATAAACTTTGTCAAATCTTTAATAAACCAGGCCATGTAAATACTCAAGGTAACAACACTCAGCACTAATCCTGATATGATTTTCCATATATAAGTCCCGAATTTACCCTCAAATTTCAAGTTATGGTCTGAAAACTTCACACCTTCTATAGTAATTTTAATCATATAAAACATGATTAAATAAGCTAAAAGCATCAATCCGAACATGAGTAACACACTAAACAGACCAGCGGTACCCGGTTGAGTACGATTGGGCAATGATTCATAGAAAATGCCATAAGGCAGTATTATCAAGATGTAAAATACCAACCAAACCGGTAAAAATTGCTTACCAGTCAATGTGAAATCAAAGTGTTTTTTCATGGTGTAAAAAATTATATTATTAGTAATTAAACTTTCGCAAGTATGATAACTTGCTGATATATAACAAAAAAGCAGCATAAAATTTTGGTAAAGTCACTGATATTCAGTAACTTTAAGTCGCAAAACAAAACCAAAACAATATGCTGCGACACAAAGATACAATA
>JANJVQ010000029.1 GCA_024710005.1 Paludibacter sp.
GAATATCTTCAAAACTACCTGAATGAATTCTGTTACAAATTCAATAGAAGATATTTTGGAGAAAATTTATTCGACAGGCTTATGATAGCCTCGGTTACATATAAAAATCAATTTAGGTAATACAACGGATAATCATTTTAAATTATCCTAAGGGTTGTATTGGCCATACCAATTCTCCAGCAAATTTACCGGCTTTTATCCATTCCCTGTGTGCAATTCGTATAATCCTCCACAAGACAACAGTTATTTTTACCTTTTACTTTTTGCAGTATAATCCGGAACCATAAACATGATATATTTCAATACAATTCAATAAAATCTCACCGATTATCGTGATATGTGATATTATTTCATTATTTTTGCACACTTTTTCCTTATCAAAAAAGTATCCGTCTTAATTACTTTGCTATTTTTTCACCAATCTAACTCAGTTAGATTTTTACAATCAAGGCAATAAAATGAAAAATAAGTACAAAGATCTCATCGAACAAACCTTCGAATTCCCTAATGATGAATTCGATGTGGTGGACAACAACCTGGAATGGTGCGGTGTTCCCCTGATGGACATCATCAAGCAATACGGAACGCCGCTGCGTGTCGCCTACCTGCCTAAAATCGGGGAAAACATTCAGAAAGCCAGGCGTATGTTCAATGTTGCCATGGCGAAAGTTGATTACAACGGCGACTATCACTATTGCTATTGCACGAAGAGTTCGCACTTCTCATTTGTAATGGAAGAGGTACTTAAACACGGGGTACATGTGGAAACTTCGTCGGCATTCGACATCAATATTATCGAATCTTTACACGAACAGGGAATACTTAAACAGGACACCTATGTAATATGTAACGGATTTAAACGCCCTCAATATGTAGAAAACATTCAGAATCTTATCCGTCAGGGATTTACAAATGTAGTACCTATTCTTGACAATAAATTTGAACTCGACTTACTCTTAAATGAATTCGACAGCAAATTCAACGTGGGTATTCGCATCGCGGCAGAAGAAGAACCTAAGTTCGATTTCTATACTTCCCGCTTAGGCATCCGCTACAAAGATATAATTCCTTACTATAACAACTACATTGCCACCAATGAACAGGTGGGACTGAAGATGTTGCATTTCTTTATCAACACGGGTGTGAAGGACACGGCATATTACTGGAACGAACTGAACAAGGCGGTAAACCTGTATTGTGAACTGAAGAAGATTTGTCCGGAACTCGACAGCCTGAACATCGGCGGAGGTTTCCCGATACAAACACACTTAGACATGACCTACGATTACGAATACATCGCAGAGGAAATTGTGGCGCAGATTAAAAACATCTGTGGTCAGCACGGCGTACCGGAACCGGACATCTTCACTGAATTCGGCTCGTACACGGTAGGCGAAAGTGGCGCTATGTTGTATTCTATCGTAAACCAGAAGAAACAAAACGACAGGGAGCTGTGGAATATGATCGACTCATCGTTCATGACTACCCTGCCCGACACCTGGGCTATCAACCAGCGCTATGTTTTTTTAGCCATCAACAACTGGGATTCTGAATATGAGCGCGTTAACTTAGGGGGGTTAACCTGCGACAGCGAGGACTTCTACAATGCCGAGGTACACTCAAATGCCATCTTCTTACCAAAGATGCAGCAGGATCGGGAACAATACATCGGGTTCTTCCATACAGGTGCCTATCAGGAATCACTGAGTGGTTTCGGTGGCATCCAGCATTGCCTCATCCCGGCGCCCAAATTAGTTATCATCGACAAAGACGAAGATGGTGAATACTACACCAAACTGTTCGCTAAAGAGCAGAGTTATAAGTCGATGCTGAAAATTTTGGGATATTGATATAGCGTAAAGCGGAGAACGGAAAACGGAAAACTACAAAATTACGAGGCTTTTTAAAAAGATTTTCTTACCCTGAAATACATCTACTTAAACAAATATTTTTTCCGTTTTCCGTTCTCCGCTTTACGCTTTACGCTAGCTCCTACTTTCAACCGTCTTCAGAGAATTAATCAACGGGTTCGCATACATCTCCAGTATTTTAATCTTGAGGAAGTCAACGTCCTTGTCAATAAGGTCGATTTTGTTGATTTGTATCTCGATGTATTTTTCAAAATCAAGCTTCTCTAAAAGACTGTACGATTTGCTGAATTTAGTGCTTTCGTTCAGCATATCATAAGCAATTTTGTTGATTTTATATATCTCGTAGTTGGTGTGAATTTGCTTATCTATCAACGAAGCAATGGCAGCAACCAGCTCGTTTCGATTCGTGATTTCCTCACCCAGCTTCATGATCTCCTCACTAATTTCACCTGCCATCCTATACACAACACGTCCTTTATAACCCATCACCCCGATTTTCATATTCAGCAAATCGTCCTGCGGTGATTTTTTATAGTCGGGATTGTCTCTTTTTTGCTGAAACTCTTTTGCTTTCAGGTAATCGCAGGGGTCGTATTCGTAAGAAATACTCAGGGGACAAATATGCAATGCTGCCAGATTCTCGGCAAAAGTTCCTTCTCCGCCCATGTTAAACATTTTCAGCAGACTTTCCTGTGTTCTGTCGTCGGAATCCTTGGCACGCCCCTCGCGCTGTGCAATCCAGACAGAATGTTTTTTTTCATTGACAGCATGTGCCATATATGCTGACAGCAATTTAGAACTTTCGAGCATTTGCTTGGCTCCGGGGCTTCGTCTCACGATAAAACTCTTATTCATCCTCACCAAATCTTCTATCCATGGAAACACCAGCAAATTATCTCCAATGGCTATTTCGACGGTATCCATATCATGCTCCATCAGTTTACCGCAGAAAAGAGCAGAATCAAGTAAAATATCCCGGTGATTAGATACGTACAGGTAGGATCTATTCTTATCAATTCTATCCACACCCATTAACTTAACCCCTTTTGTGAGGTTCGCCTCAATATATTGCAAAAAAGGATAAACCATGATTCTCTGAAAATCATCAGCATTATCGAAACTTTTCAGACGCTGCTTCAACACCTCTTTGGGCAGCAGCGGATATACCGTACCAAGCAGATTGACAAACGATTTCTCGTTACTCAACCTCTCAAGTACAGCCGGAATTTCCTCTTTATCATAGCAACGTATTGCATCAAAATTCATGATTTTCAGGATAAATTATTTAAACAAAAAACTCAGGTAGATGAAGATGGCAGGTGCAACGAGCAACATGCTGTCGAAACGGTCAAGCAAACCACCATGTCCGGGAATCACATCTCCCGAATCTTTCACCTGAACCGTACGCTTCATCAACGACTCCAACAAATCCCCGAACGTACCGAAAATCACCACAATCTCGGAGAAGAACAACCAGGAAACCAGGCTTATCTCCGGAATAAACAGCGAGAATACATACCCTGAAATCAGGGCAGTAACCGCTCCACCCACAAATCCTTCCCACGACTTCTTCGGGGAAATTCGCTCAAACAGCCTGTGTTTACCCAGGGTGATACCGAACAGATATGCGCCGGTATCGTTAATCCAGATGGTGGCAAACATGGCAATCAACAACATAGGATGATACGTTTCAATATAGAGGATATAATTCAACAAAGAAAAAGGCAATGCAATGATAATTTGTCCCAGCAGGAAATAAGCCCAGTTGTGGATCGGATTGTTTTTCCTGCGGTATAATTCGATGACCAGCACCAATACAACATAGAGACCGTATGCAGAATATCCGGGATAACTGATGATTCCCGAAGCATAAAAGAAAGAAGTCAGAAACAAGATTACACTACCCAGGATTGAAAGCACCGGAATTACCTCAACCTCCGATTGTTTATTTGTCAGCTTGTGAAATTCGAAGACTGTCCATGCCGAAATAATCGCGAAAGTAAGTGCGAATGTATAGGGACTAAGCAGGATAGAGCCGACTATAATCACGACAAAAAAGAATCCGCTCAGGGTACGTTGTAGAAAATTACTCATGCTATAACCAGCTGTTTTAATTTTGCTGAACAAAGATAATTAATTCTTTGGGACCATGGGCACCCAGCACCAAAGTTTTTTCGATGTCGGCAGTGCGACTTGGACCCGTTATTACCGTTATCGCGGAGGGTCTTTCATCTTTAAATTGCTGCTGTACAGCCACAAGCGCTTCTTCAAGGTAATCAACCAACTGCTCTTTTTTAGCCAGCATGATGTGAATAGGCGGGAATGCATGCATTTGCCGGCCTGAATTTCCGGAGGATATCACAACAGCGCTCCCGGTTCTGGCGACTAAATACGCGCAGGGAGTCACACCTGCTACTACCTCAGGAAAGGACCTTTCATCTGTTTCCACGGCAATACCATGCTTTTTCAGCTTATCAGCAATCTGCAAATCCCTTGTAAACAAGAAAGGCAACCCCTTTGCTTGCATCAGGGCTGCCAAATTGGAATACACTGCTGTTTCATCATCACAAATCACACACTGACCACTAATGGCTTCCAGCTCCCGTTTGAAACACCCAAGCGCATCTGACTCCACAGGTCTATAAATATCTTCCTGTTTATAGGTCACTTCACCTGCTGCTCCGGTACGATTGCCGGCCACACGGGCGATGCGTTGAAGTATCTCCTGACGGGAACTCAGATGATTCATGAATCTTTTTCTTTTGCTGTAACATCCTGATCAGTTGATTCCGAAGGTATCGATTGATCAGCTATTGTATTGGGTTGTGCCGGAGCTGTATCTTCAGCCTCAGCCGTCTCTGCTTTCTTTTCAGCATTCGGAAGCGCGGGAATTTCTTCTCCGTTTCCGTTCTGAAGAATCAACTCATCATGCCTCGAAGCCCAGGGACGTTTACCGAAAATCTCTTCCAAATCTTCCGCGAAAATAACTTCCCTTACCAAAAGCAATTCAGCCAGTTTATTATGGCCTTCAGCATGTTGAAGTAAAATCTCTTTGGCTCGTTTATACTGCTCTGCCACAATTTTTTTCGCTTCCGAATCAATTAATTCAGCTGTTTTTTCGCTGTATGGTTTGGTAAACCCGTAATCAGAGTTTCCCGATGAATCATAATAACTCAGGTTGGGTAGCTTATCACTCATTCCAAAATAAGCCACCATAGCATAAGCCCTTTTGGTAACCCTTTCCAGGTCGTTGATGGCACCAGTTGAAATCTGATTGAGGAAAAGCTCTTCGGCAGCACGTCCTCCGAGTGTAGAGCACATCTCGTCGAGCAAGTGTTCGCGGGCAGTAAGCTGTCTTTCTTCCGGCAAATACCAGGCAGCACCGAGCGCTTCACCGCGTGGCACGATGGTTACTTTCACCAACGGGTTCGCGTGTTCGGTCATCCAACTGATGGTAGCATGTCCGGCCTCATGATAAGCTATTGATTTCTTCTCTGTTTGCGTAATAATCTTGGTTTTCTTCTCCAACCCGCCGACGATTCGGTCGACCGCATCCAGAAAATCCTGTTTTTCCACGAATGATTTTCCTTTTCTGGCTGCAATCAGTGCCGCCTCATTACATACATTGGCAATGTCGGCTCCCGAAAAACCGGGTGTTTGCTTGGCTAAGAAGTTTACATCAACCGTTTCGTTAATTTTAATGGGACGCAGGTGTACATTGAAAATCTGTTTTCGTTCATGCACATCCGGCAAATCCACGTGAATCTGACGATCGAACCGACCGGCACGTAAGAGTGCTTTATCCAGAATGTCGGCCCTGTTGGTGGCAGCCAGGATAATTACCCCACTGTTTGAACCGAAACCATCCATTTCTGTCAGCAACTGATTCAGGGTATTCTCCCGTTCATCGTTACTTCCCATATTCGGATTTTTACCCCTTGAGCGCCCAACCGCGTCAATTTCATCAATAAAAATAATACAGGGCGATTTCTCCTTTGCCTGCCGGAACAGGTCACGCACACGCGAGGCACCCACACCAACAAACATTTCCACGAAATCGGAACCCGACATGGAGAAGAAAGGCACATCCGCCTCACCGGCTACCGCTTTGGCAAGTAAGGTCTTACCTGTTCCCGGAGGACCAACAAGCAAAGCGCCTTTGGGTATTTTACCACCCAACTCTGTATATTTTCCCGGATTCTTCAGAAAAGAAACTATTTCTTCAATTTCTTGCTTGGCACCTGCCAATCCGGCCACATCCTTGAAAGTAACCCGGTTGGTGGTATTACCTTTATCAAATAATTGGGCTTTCGATTTTCCCACGTTGAAAATACCGCCGGGACCACCACTTCCACCTACGCCACCCGACATTCTTCTGGTCATGAAGACAAAGAAAAGAATCAGCAACAAAAACGGCAGAACGCTATATAAAAATAATTCAAAATAATTCTTACTCTCCTTGTACGACACCTGTTGAAATTTCACTTCAGAAATAAATTCTTCGAACTTATCAGCGCTGGGTATCTTCACGGTAACTTTACGTTCAGCCTCGTATGTCTTATAATTTTCTCCGAAGACTTTTTTCATACTGGACGCACTATCTTCCACCACGGCTTCTACTACATTTTTCTGCGGAAAAACTTCAATGCTTTCAATGTAACCCTCTATGACATATTGTTTAAAAACCGGATAAGACTGAATCTCCTTTACAGGCACTTTTTCACCAAAAAAATAAGAACCTATCAGAACCAACACGATGATTCCGTAAATCCAGGATATATTAAACTTAGGACCTTTACCTCCCGGTTTAACCGGTGGCAATTGATTTTTCTTTTCTTCCATGCAGGGATTAATTTAAATTTTCTATACGTTGAAGTTCAGCATCCGCCCAAAGGTGTTCGATATCATAAAAAGCGCGTGCAGGCCTTTGGAATACATGCACGATAATCTGACCATAATCCATCGCGATCCATTCGCAATTCTCGAAGCCATCCGTGGCAAAAGGTTTTACATTGATTTGCTCTTGTACAAAGTCTTTGATCGATAAAGCCACGGCATTAACATGCACGTTGGAATCACCTTCACAGATCACAAAATAACTACATGGGGCTTCTTTCAGTTTTCTCATATTCACCACCACGATATCTTTCCCTTTTCGTTCTTGTATACCTTCAACAATCTTTTCTACAATTTGTTCGTTTTCAATCGATTTTGTCTTTTTCGCCACAATAATATGCTATTAAAATTTTAAAATGCAAATATAAATCTAAATTGCAGAGTAATAAAATATCTTACAGATTTTTAGCACCCGACACGCTATCCTGTTTGTCAAATATTATTCCTGAATGATTTGTGCATTAAAAATACGACATTATGACATGTTTAGTCCGTTTCATTTAAGCATACTTTCGGGAAAATAAGCAAAAAGGAGTAGAATTTATAAAAAAAACATTTGAACTGACGTTTTGTTGTTTTATCCATTAAATTTAACAGCTATAAGCCCGATCAACATAGCATAGTTCGACGATAAACAAACATTACATCGACGACGCACAAACATTACATCGGCGACACACAAACTTTACATCGACGATACACAAACATCACATCGGCGATGCGCAAACATTACATCGGCGATGCACAAACATTACATCGGCGATGTACGATCACTGCATCGGCGACGTATGATCAGTTCATCGCTGATTCACGGACCAAAGCAGGGAGACTTTAGGGGATAAGTCAGTAAAGAAATTGGCAAGAGTCCCCCTCAAAATAATCACGAACCGGGCTGACTTCGCTGATACGTCACCCTGATATAGTTACAAATCAGGTTGATTTTTTGTAAAAAACCTCCCTTATACTATTACAAACCTGGGAGATTTTGGTGAATTGACAAAAAAACCGGCGCAATCACTTGCGCCGGTTCAATCTATCTTGTATCAGTAAAACTTATTTCACGATTGACTGGAAAGTAGCATCGCTCCAGAATTTAGAGAATTCCAGGTCTTTTGCAGCTTTAGCAGCCATTGAACTATCTTTACCAATTGATGTTTTCAGATTAGAATAAACACCATCTTTGTCGTTGGTACGGGCAGCAACAATGGCACCCAGATAAGCTGTCTGTGCATCTGGTTTTTCAACAGCAGCCAGGGTATTTTTAGCAGCATTGTATTCTTTGTTCAGAATTTGCGACAAGGCAGCATTATTGGTGTTGGTTCCGGCAAAAGAAGATTTAGCTTTTGCATAATCACCTGTTGCTCCATACAATGTACCGGTAGCATTTTTCAAATCACCAGAAGTACCGGCAGCTTTACCAAAGTAAACCAGCGCTTTGTCGTTTTCACCTTTTGCAAGGGCACACAAACCGGCGTTGTAGTTTGCATCAGCATCTTTAGCATCGATTTGAAGTGCTTTATTGAACAGACCTGCAGCTTCATCAACTTTACCCTGTTGGAATTTAACCGCACCCAGGTTGTTGAATGATCTGATGTCTGAACTGTAAAGTTCTGTTGCTTTTTTGTAGATTGCTGCTTTTTCATCCAGGTTTTCTGTTAAAGTAGCTGCATAAAGCAACTCTTCAACTGATAACTTTGAAGCATCTTCTTTAGCACATTTAGCAATTTCGGCATCTGATTTTCCGGTTACCTTCACCATCAGTTTCAGTTGAGAACGACGAAGTTTCGGCAATACATCATCAGCAATTTGTTTGAAAGCTGCTGAAAGGTTCTTGATTTCACGTTCGCGTTGTTCCGGATCGGTATACATAGAAAGCACACGCAGAATCAGTTGTTTATCCTGAATGTCTGATTTTTCCATTAATTTTTGGAAACCATCCCAGTCTTCCGGAGTAAATCTTGATTCGATAGTCAACGGAGAGTTGAGTTTCTTCAATTCGGCATTCAGGAACTTTTCAGTTTCTTTCTGACGTTTTTCAGCCAAACCGGTATTCAAATCAACGGCTCCATCAGGAGAAGCATAAGCAGAAACCTTCAGGCTTTCAACTGATTTATTCAATTCATTTTTTGCTTCAACGATTTTATCTTTCAACGCATTAATTTGCTCTGTAGTTGTTTCAGATTTGCGTACAGTAGACTGTTGGATAAGGAATAAAATTTCAGCATCGGTCATTTCCATGATATCGCGAACAAACTCATCTGCAATGATAGCAGCTGTAAGTCCATCTTTACCTTTCTGGAAAAGTTCAGAAGTTGCAATTACACCATCAGCCACTTTTACCGGTTTCAGGTCATATTCTTTCTTTTTGCTTTTCACATGAAAATAAAGGTACAATTCAGAAACAGCCATCTCAGGCACATAATCAAATGAAGCATTCATGGTATAAGTTCCACCTGCTTTATATGAAATCACGTTGTCGTTTCCTACCACTTTTTCTCCCTGAAATACACTCGGAGTTGATTTAACGGAATCACCATTGCTCATCTTCAATACAGGAGTCACTGTAACGATGGCATTCTTCTGGAAGTATTTCACGGGGAAAGTTCCTGTAATTGTAGCGTCAACCTTACCTGCTTTAGTTTCAAGCGGATTAGGTGTGGCTGTGAACATGCTCGGATCAAGATCACCAAGATTTTTACATGAGCTGAACACAATAGCTACTAATATTGATAGCCCAAATAATAATTGTTTTTTCATACCGAAATTGTTATTAATTGATTGATTTATTATAATTTAATTTTCTTAACCTGTTGCAAAGATAAAAATTTCATTTCAATAATACATTGTATGATAAGAAATTTTTAGAAATAAAGCTAACTATTTGAAAAATGCCTTAAAAATATCATTGCCGTTTGCAAATATCAACAAAGATAGCAGCAATAGCATTCCGGCGGTTTGCGCATATTCAAGGAACTTCTCGCCGGGCTTGCGACCTGTAATCATTTCAAACAGCAGGAACATCACGTGTCCTCCATCTAACGCCGGTATAGGTAAAAAGTTCATAAATGCAAGAATCACTGACAACAAGGCAGTCATGGACCAAAAAATCTGCCAGTCCCAGGTATTTGGGAACATTTTCCCGATACTTCCGAAGCCACCCACCTGCTTTGAACCTTCTTTTGTAAATACCAGTTTGAATTGTTTCACATAGCTGACCAATGTTTCCCATCCGAGAGATATCCCGGCCGGTATGGCTTCAAAAAAGCCGTATTCAGTTTTTTTGGTTTCAAAATAATTGAATATTGGTTTCAGGGTAACCCCCATTTTTGCATCCTCAGTCAGATTAAGCCGGGCAGTCTGCAAAGCTCCGTTTCTATAAAAGGATATTGCCACAGCCGAGCCTGCCAGATCTTCCAGTTCCATCGCTATATCCTGAAAAACACTACACTGCTTTTCATTGATAGCCACCACACTGTCGCCATGTTGCAATCCGGCAGCTTCAGCCGGAGTTCCGGGTTGAACGTCTTCCACCACGAAAGGATAGCGAACCGAAACCAGATTCAGTTCTTCCGCAGCCAGTATCTGCTGTGCAAAATCAACCGGCAGCTGAATACTTACTTCTACGCTGTCGCCACGCAACACCTGCACGTTTCTTTTTCCGTCGATAAGTATTTTTTCGATAAAGTCAGCACGCTGTTCAACCGATTCTCCGTTCACCGATAATATCTTATCCCCCTGTTGAAATCCATGGGCAATCATTGTTGGCGAATACTGCAATCCAAAACGGGCATTCTCAAAAGGCAGGTATTCCTGTCCCCACGTAAACAGCACCATGGCATAAATCACCATCGCAAGAATGAAATTCACCAGTACGCCTCCAATGATTATCGGCAAGCGTTGCCAAACCGGACGGGAACGATATTCCCAACTCTGCGGAGGTAATGCCATTTGGGTTTTATCCATCGACTCATCAATCATCCCTGCAATTTTACAATAACCGCCCAACGGCAACCAACCAATCCCCCATTCCGTAGATTCAGGGTATTTGCGCCAGTCATCATCCGACAATTCATTTAACGGGATGGGCTCCAGTATGGGTTTACCTTTAGCATCCACCATTCCCACACCTTCTGAGTTTACCACCTGGCGCTCGTTAGCCGGGACATTGGGTGCAAAAAATTTCACGACCCATTTACCATTTATTTTTTTTGCTCTGATGAGCGAGAATTTGGGATTGAAGAACATATAGAATTTATCGACCCTGACTTTAAAAAGGCGGGCGAAGAAAAAATGCCCGAATTCATGCAGGAAAACGAGAATTGACAAACTGAGTATCAGTTGCAGTGTTTTAATTAAAAAAGTTTCCATTTATGTGTTTGATTTGTTTTTTTATTGTTTTATCATGCTCGCAGCCATGTTTCGGGCCTCGCGGTCGGTTTGCACATAGTCATCGTAGACAGGTTTCTGTATAAAAGGCATCTTAGCCATTACCGATTCGATGATATCGCTCATTTCAAGAAAACCGGTTTTCCCCTTCAAAAATGCTGCCACAACTACTTCATTGGCTGCATTCAGGATACAGGGCATGTTTCCTCCCCTGTCGATTGCCTCGTAAGCAAAGGCAAGGTTACGGAACCGTTCCATATCCGGTTTTTCGAATGTAAAATGGGGGTACAGACTGAAGTCTAATCGTGGAAAATTACTCGGCACCCGTTCAGGATAGGTAAATGCATACTGAATGGGTAGTTTCATGTCGGGCAGTCCCATTTGTGCTTTGATGGAACTATCGGCAAACTGAACCATAGAATGGATGATGGACTGAGGATGTACAACTACTTCTATTTGCCGGGGTGACACACCAAACAACCATTTGGCCTCAATCACCTCGAAACCTTTGTTCATCATGCTGGCAGAATCAATAGTAATCTTGGCTCCCATATCCCAGTTGGGATGCTTAAGCGCCTGAGCCGGTGTCACATGTTCCAGTTCATTCCAGTTATAGGTACGAAACGGTCCGCCTGATGCTGTCAAAATTAACTTTTCAATGGGATTATTTCCTTCACCCACGAGGCATTGAAAAATAGCGGCATGTTCCGAATCTACGGGAATAATGGTGGCACGATACTGCTGACACAATTCATTGATTAACTCTCCTGCAACCACAAGGGTTTCCTTATTGGCCAGCGCAATTCTTTTACCTGCTTTTGCGGCGTGTATGGTTGGTTTCAATCCGGCATAACCCACCATGGCTGTCAGCACGATATCCACCGCTTCCATTTCAGCTACCTGCGCGATGGCATCGGCACCCGCGAATACTTTCACGGGCAAATCCGCTAACGCCTCTTTTAACTGCGGATATAATTGTTCATTGGCTATGACCGCCATTTCCGGCTGAAAGCGCCGGGCCTGAGTAATTAAGAGGTCGACATTATTTCCTGCAGTGAGCGCGTATACTTCAAACAAAGAAGGATTAGCCTCGATTACTTCCAGCGCCTGGGTTCCGATGGAACCTGTAGAGCCGAGAATGGCAATGTTTTTTTTCAGCGGTGTCAAATTTTCTGTTATTGATTAAATGTAAAGTTAAAAAATTATCACCTCTTCCGGGTTGACCGGTTTCCCCTGTTTCCACAATTCAAAGCTGAAGTGATTGCCGGATTTTGCTTCAGCTTCATCTCCTGTAAACGCAATCACTTCACCTGCCTTCACCATATCCCCGGGTTTTTTCAGCAACTGGGTATTGTGTTTATAGATCGAAATATAATTATCTTCATGCTGAATGTGTATAACCCATCCGTAAGTAAAAGAATAGGATGTGTACACAACAGTCCCTGTCAGGACGCTAACCACAGCTTCACGCGGGGCGGTAACGATGGAAATGCCATACACCTTATCCTGCGCATTAAAAGACGCAGAGATCACTCCTTTAACAGGTTTGAAAAACACCAACACCTTTTCGACCTCCTGATAGGCAAGAGAAGCCAGGTTATATTTTTCTTCCGCCTCATAGCGTTCAACAAATTCTTTTTCAGCCTTCGACTTTTCCAGCATAATTTCAGCCCTTTCCTTGAGCGGTATGGTATCACTTATCTGAACGGAATCATGTTCAATATCACCGGTAATAATTCCTTTAAGCACTTCGAGGTAAGTCGACTGCATTTCCATCTGACTGAGCAGAGAATCGACCTGCATGGATTTACCGATAATTTCCAAGCGGTCATCCGAACTACCATATCCCGGGAGATAATACTTAAGGGGTGTATAAATAATAATGGACGCGAGAATGAAAAAGGTAATCAGGATAAAGAATGAAGCATATAAAAAAACAGAGAATCTGGACAACCGAACATGCCAGGATTCCTCCAGGGTATTTTCGTTCAGCACCGAAACCCGGTACTGAAAACGTATTTTCCGGAGGAAATTTTTCCATTTGTTTTTTTTTACTTTCACGCTATAAGATTTTTAACAAAAGCAATATCATTTTCAATATTTAACCACATAAGTCACATAAGACCACATAAGTTGAAAGAAAAATAACTTATCAGCTATAAAGGAGTGGTTTAACAATGAGATTGTAGAAATAAAATCATGCAAAAATAACTTATTTCGGCGGATATACAAACTTGAGAAGCCCAAACGCTTCACACGTTTGAGCTTCTTAACAATTTTGAATTAATTTTTATAGGGCGTTACCAATCATGAACACGGCAGCCAGCGAAACGATGGCGTACAATTCGGGGAATACCGCTAAAATCATGGTTTTACCGAACACGTCGTAACCTGATCCAATCCCTGCAATACCATTGGCACAAACCTGTCCCTGACGGATAGCTGAAATCAAACCGGTCAGGGCAAGCGTAAGGCTGGCTCCGAAAACGGCAGCTGCCACACCCCATGACATGTCGGGTGCAAGATGTGTTTGCAACAGGAAGTATCCGAGAAATCCATACAAACCTTGTGTTCCGGGCAAGGCACTAAGCACCATGTAATTACCGAATGCATCCGGATTTTTCTTTAAAGCACCGATAGCAGCATTACCTGCAATAGTAACTCCGAAAGCACTTCCCACACCGGCTAATCCGACCATCAAACCAATACCGATATACGCTAAAATAATAGGTTCCATAATTTGTTATTTTTTATTGAGTTTATTTATTTTTATTGTTAATTATAAATTTACGATTGTTTTTCAACTTGTCTGAATGGTTTGTATTTTTTACCACCTCCTTCAAATCCGGCATTTTTATAGAATTCAACAAAAGTCAAACGCATCGGGTGTACAAATCCTCCCAAACCTGCCATAAAGATATTAATTCCATGACCAATCATCATGATAATGAGCATAATGATGATGTTTAGTACCGGAATATCACCACTCATTTTCATGGCCAGGTCGTTGAACACGAATCCCATTACGGCGGATGAAATACCCAGTGCGAATAAACGGATATACGACAACAGGTCACCAAGCAATCCGGTTGCCATATTGTAAGCATCCCAGAGTCCGGCTCCGATATTAATCAGCGGATTACGTTTGATGTCGTTCAGGATAAATACCAGCAATCCTCCCAGCCCGCCAAATCCATAATACAGATATTTGGTCAGCTGCGGATCAATTTCCATGAAATTTGAAGCAGCAAAAGTTCCTCCCATACCCAGGATGATAATTAACCAGCCCCACGATGCCAGTGAAGAGGCAAAGCCAAAACGAATTACCCTTCCGATTGCTTTAATGAACATGCCGAATAAAATCTGCACCACTCCAATAATCAGCGCCGTATAAAACAATTGATTCGAGTCAAGCATGACCACCTTGAACTTTTCCAACCAGGGAATATCCGCTTCAATCAGGTTGAAACCCATAAAGGTTCCACTCACAAAACCGAGAATAACTGTTGAGGCTCCCAACCAGATAGCAAGGGAGAAAACCGGCTTCATGGAAGGTTTGGCTTTTCTCCGCATGAAAATGGCTGCAAGCATAAAAATTAAACCGTATGCTGTATCTCCCACACACAATCCAAAGAACAACAGGAAAAACGGGGCAAAAAACGGAGTGAGATCTATTTCGCTGTAATTCGGCAAATCGTACAACTCACCAATCATTTCGTACAACTTCGCAAATTTGTTATTTTTGAGTTTAATGGGGACTTGTTCTTCATTTGTCGGCTCAGCTGACTCAAAATAAACGCCCGAAGATTCGAGGTATTCATCCAGAGCCGAAACATTTTCTTCCGGGCACCAGCCTTCAAGCAACATCACCTTATCTTCGACCGCTGAACGGGTATTCAAAACTACTTTGGAAAAATCAATTTCACCGGAAACCTCATTACTGTATGCCTGCAGGGCATTGTAATGTTCAACGGCAAACTTCCGGATATTAGCTCTGACCTGCGTTATTTCGTCCTGTATCGATTTAATTTCCAGCCTGATTTCATCCGCATTTTTTTCTGATAGTTTAACCGGATCCGCATCAATATTTACTTCAACGCCGGGTTTGTTCACCGTCACAAAATAACGAAGCGTACCAACAGTATCAATTTCAAACGCGTTGTATAAGGTTTCCCATTCCGGATCAAATTTACGGACATTGCAACAGAAAAATCTCAACTCAAAACCGGCTTCCTGTAGTGCCTGTAATCTATCGGCAGAAAAACTACCCCATACTTCCATCCTCTCCCACTCTCTTTCGACTGACTGCAATTTTTGATTGAGGGACTCGAGTAATTCATACTGTGTTTCGATGTTTGCCAGCAAGGTTTTGCCATCAACGGCTGCACCGGCAGCTTTTGGAGTCACATCTTTCTGTAACTCAGTCTGCAATTGTCTGAGCAAAGATTTCAGTTTTGAACTCAACTGCATTTGCTGGTTCAACGATTCATTCTCCGACACACCTTCCGATTTCTCTATAATATGCAGCACCCCGATTTCCCTTATTTTATCAAGGAAATCAAGGTATATCTGATGATAAACCAGAAAGGAATATTTTCGCATCTTTACAATCATAACACTTCCTCCTCTTTGAGTTTTTGCTGACGCGATTTTACTATCTTTTGAGAGGATTTGGAAAGATTTTCTTCGTCCTCCATAAATCTTTTAATCTTCAGGATGGCATCTTCATAACCGGGAATCTGTACTTTCTCGAATAAATTAACCTTTTGTGTTGTCTTCTTGCGGGCATATTCGAGTAGCTGAATTTTCTCTTCGCAAAAAACCTGTTCAATCCCGATTTGTGCCAACTCTTTCAACAATGCAAGCCCATCGGCAAACCATTTCGGGGCGTTGAACATACTGTAAGGCTTAATCTCATATACCACTTCATCCAGAACAGGAATACGTACCGCAGCAATTTTTTTGATGCTCATTTTCACATCTACAACCTTCAGCAAACCGGTATCGAACTCACCCCACAAAGCTACCATCTTATCATAGGAAACAATGCGGTTTTCCAGTTCCTGCTCCAGTCGTTTATTCTCATCCTTGGCTTTTTTCACTTCGACGCGCAGGGCGCTTTCCTTGTTTTTAATCGTAGGAAGTGCTCGCACACGCATCTTCAGGTTTTTTTCCAAAGCCTGTAAGGATGTTTTGTTATATTGAAATTGTATCGCCATAAAAATCTATTTTCTTTTGACCGTGTGTTTCAGTTTCAACACAGCCAGATTCAGTTCTATACTGGTTTCCGTACTGTTAATCTCTAATTCTTCACCAATTATCTCAGAAAGGATATCTGTTCCTTTTTTTATCAGATTTTGCTGTTCTTCTTTTTCCGGGTTTACTGTAAAAGCCGACAAAGTTCTTGAAAACTCTCTTACTTTTGCAAAAGTTTCGATAATTTCAATTGTTGCCTGAGTTGCTTTTTTACTTCTAATAATCGTTGCCAACATATACAAACCTTTCTCAGTAAAAGCTGTTGGCAAGTATTTAGTATGTTTACCCCTCTCGTGGCTTTTTAAGGTCAATTTTTTTGACCTTAATGATTCCCACTCGTCAAACATTAATTCAAAGACATACCCGGAAGGAAATTTATCCGGATTGTTTTTAACTGCCTGATTAATTTCTTTGGTTTTAACACCATACAATACAGCAACATCATGATTTAATATCACTTGTTGATCTCTTACTACAATCAAGTTACATTCGACTTGATTGAATTTAGCAATATCAGTCATACAATTATTCAAGTAAAGGTTATTGATAAGATAAAATTGTAAACAATGATCTTCCTCTGAAAATCAGACAGCAAAAAATCTATTTCCAGTATTTCTCAACCAGTTCCTGTTTGATATTAACTTCCGTTTTTGTAAAGTGCTGACCGAATAACTCCCAGGCTACATCAAGCATTTGGTCGGTATCAATATTCACATCAATCGCGAGTAACTTATCAGCATAATCTTTAGAAAACGACAGGGCACGTTCGTCGTAATCCGTTAAATCGAAACCATTCTCTAATTTTGTTTTCGCGTTGGCTGCATCGGCGTACAAGCGCACGGCTGCATTCATTACCTGCGGATGGTCATCGCGGGTTTTCTTACCTATTACCAATTGTTTCAACCGCGATAAAGAACGGAATGGGTCGACAACAACTTTACCCACATCCGAGTCACGGCGCAGGAAGAGCTGACCCTCGGTGATATAACCGGTATTGTCCGGAATCGCATGGGTGATATCGCCACCCGAAAGCGTTGTCACCGCGATGATGGTAATAGAACCACCTTCGGGGAACTGCACGGCTTTCTCATATATCTTTGCCAGGTCGGAATAAAGCGATCCGGGCATGGAATCTTTCGAAGGAATCTGGTCCATACGGTTCGACACGATGGCTAATGCATCGGCGTAGGAAGTCATGTCGGTGAGCAACACCAAAACATTTTGATTTTTATCCACCGCAAAATATTCAGCAGCTGTCAACGCCATATCAGGAATCAGCAGACGTTCAACCGGTGGATTCTCAGTTGTATTCACAAAGCTCACGATACGATCCAGTACCCCGGCATTGTTAAACACATTTTTGAAATACAGGTAATCATCATTTGTTAATCCCATCCCACCCAGGATGATTTTATCCGCTTTTGCACGGAGGGCCACATTGGCCATTACCTGATTAAAAGGCTGGTCAGGGTCAGCAAAGAATGGTATCTTCTGTCCCGATACTAAGGTATTATTCAGGTCGATACCCGCGATACCCGTCGCGATTAACTGCGAAGGCTGTTTGCGACGCACCGGATTCACCGAAGGACCACCAATTTCACGTTCCTCACCTTCCACTTCAGGTCCGCCATCAATAGGGTCTCCAAAAGAGTTGAAGAAACGACCGGCGAGTTGTTCGCTTACTTTCAGCGTAGGTGATTTACCGAGGAATATCACTTCGGCATTGGTTGGAATACCTTCGGTACCACCAAACACCTGCAAGGTAACTTCATCGTTGAAGATTTTCACCACCTGAGCCAGTTTCCCGTTCACCGTTGCCAGTTCCTCATTACCCACCCCGGTAGCATGCAAAGAGCAGGTTGCTTTGGTAATCTGGGTAATTTTCGTATATATTTTCTGAAAAGCTTTCGTTGCCATAATTACTATTTCTTTATTCCGCTTATTTTATTCTTTCAGCCAGGATGGTTTTTAATTCACTTTCATATTTAGCAAACTGCTCCGACTTATAAGGCGAATAGTTCATTTGTTTGCAAACGTTGATTACCCGTTTGAAATAATCCATCACCTCCATGAACCCGTTAAACTCGAATTTGGAATTACAAATATCCATCACTAAATTGAGCATGTATTCCTGACGTTCGAGCGGACAAACCGAGTCAATTTTATCAAAAGCATCCTGTTGCAGAATCACGAAGTCGATTACTTCCGATTTCCAGAAAGTGATATGATAATCAACCGGCACTCCATCATCACCAAGAATATTAATTTGCTCCTGCACTTCCTTACCGCGTTGCAGGATGGTTTTCATATCATTCACCTGAGCTGTCCACACCGGCGAGATAACACCAGAAATATATTCTTCAAACTCGGGATATTCAATATACTTGGAATAACTGTCAATCGGGTTTACCGCCGGGTAACGTTTTCGGTCAGCGCGTGACTGCTCGAGCGCGTAGAAACAACGGGCCGCCTTTTTGGTACTTTCTGTCACCGGCTCTTTCAGGTTACCACCGGCAGGTGATACTGTCCCGATAAAAGTGATAGAACCTGTTTGACCGTTTTTGAGGTAAACATAACCGGCACGGGAATAGAAGTTCGCGATAATGGCAGATAAGTCCATCGGGAAAGCATCCTGTCCCGGTAACTCCTCCATACGGTTCGACATTTCACGCAAAGCCTGTGCCCAGCGGGAAGTCGAGTCGGCCATCATCAGCACACGCAATCCCATGGCACGGTAATATTCCGAAATCGTCATGGCCGTATAAACCGACGCTTCGCGGGAAGCTACCGGCATATTCGATGTATTGGCGATGATAATCGTTCGTTCCATCAACTTCCGGCCTGTGTGTGGATCTTCCAGTTCGGGGAATTCAACAAAGATCTCCACCACCTCGTTGGCACGTTCGCCACAGGCAGCAATAATCACGATATCAGCTTCGGCCTGTTTCGAAATTGCATGCTGGAGCACGGTCTTGCCAGTACCGAATGGACCAGGGATAAAGCCCGTTCCACCTTCCACAATCGGGTTAGCCGTATCAATGATGCGTACGCCTGTTTCAAGCAGTTTAAATGGTCTTGGTTTTTCTGTATGAACGGTGATAGGTTTCTTCACCGGCCATTTCTGAATCATGTTGAGTTCAATATCCTTTCCGTCGGCACCTGTAATTACCGCGATATTATCCATGATGGTATATTCTCCGGCCGGAACAACACTTTTCACAGTGTAAGAACCTTCGAAAGCGAAAGGTACCATGATTTTGTGTGGTTGAAAATTCTCATCCACCTCACCGAGCCAGGAACCGGCTTCCACCACATCACCGGGCGATGCCAACGGTGTGAATTTCCATTTAGCTTCCTTATCAAGCGGGAAGTTATATTCACCGCGTTGCAGGAACACACCTGTTAATTTATCAAGGTCGTTTTGCAGTCCGTCGTAGTTTCTCGACAACAGACCCGGACCCAGTGTCACTTCGAGCATGTGACCGGCAAATTCCACTTCATTTCCGACCTGTAATCCGCGTGTACTTTCAAAAACCTGGACAAAAGCCCTGTTGCCGTTGACTTTCAACACCTCGGCCATGAGCTTGGTTTTTCCCAGCGCGATGTATGCAATCTCGTTCTGGGCAACCGGACCATCCACCTCAACGGTAACTAAGTTGGAAATGATTCCTTTTACGATTCCTTTTGTTGACATTATTTATAGGTATAATTATTTAAGCATTTATTTTGATTCCTTGTTTCATGGAAGCGAGTAAATTTCTGAATATTTCCGAACCGGTTTCGAACGAAAGCATTTTCCAGCGCTGGAGCATTTCCACCCTTAACACATAAGCCAATACCCTTTCTATGGTAAAATAATGAAAAAAGGTATGTTCTTCCAGCCAGTTCCATTTCAGGGCATCAATTTTCTTTTCACGCTCCAATAAATCGGTCTCTTCTGCCAGTTTAATTACCTCCTCGGTATATTCAAAAAGTCCCCCGACACCATAATCGCGGGCATGACTGGTTCTGAGAATCCTGGCTGCTTCATGCTGACCCACAATCAGCTTCTCCGGATTAATTTTATGCTTCCGACAAAAAACAGCTGTCAGCAAGTTATTTAAATTGAGGTTGAATTCGAACCAGGACGCTACAAAACTGTTGGACGATTGCATGGCATAATCGTAATACAAACCTGCCAGGAAATCATCCGGCGACATACCTTTCAGGAAATCCTCATCTTCCTGAGCAAATCTGAAGTAACTTATATAATAAGGTAGTAATCGTTTATCTTTAGGGTGATCCTCCTCTTGCATTAACCTGATCAGCTCATCCCAATCCTGCGTATTCAGTACGCCGAAGGTTCCGGATTTTACTTCCTTTTCCCGGAGGAAAGTCAAAAAGTTCGTATTGTCGTACCGGGCATAAAGCAAACGAAGCAGTGCGGCGTCTTCCTCCGAAAGTTGCGGACTTATTTCATCCAGTAATTCCGCGGGTGATAAAAAACCTTTTGTATCATCCTTTTGAATGTCTGGCAGTCCTGCTACGAGGCAATAATAATTCATTTGTTGATTGAAAATCTTTTGCATTAAAACAACATTTCAACTAATTTCGGTCTGAGAAACTCTTTAAAGTAAGCGACAAACTCGTCGTCCCCGAAGTTAATTTTGTATCCGCCATCTGCAGGAATAAGGGTAAAATCTGCTTTGATGTTGTTGACTTCTGTAATTTTCACCCCCTTGTTTAACAAATCCTTTGCATTTGATTTGAAATAAGCAGTGAGGGCTTCAGCCTGTTTCGTTTCGATATTGACAGTCTGATTTTTTGCCAGGTCTTCAACCAGTACCAAAATCATTTTCTGCATGAATTCTTTATCGGCTGTTGCTGCTTTGACCGATGCAGTTACAATTTCACCACATACGATATTGGTTACCTCCGTTTTAAGGGCATTTACCGCCTGTTGAGCAAACAACTTCAATTCTGCACGGGTATTTTTCATCAACTCATTCGCTTTTTCTTCCGCCGACTGATAAAGTTTATCTGCTTCTGCCCTGGCTTTAGCAATAATCTCAGCCGCCTCTGTTTCAGCCTTTGAAACAATTTCAGCAGCTTCCGCCTTTCCCTTTTCAACACCTTCCAGATAGATTTTGTCGGTTAAATCCTGCAATTTTGTATTCATAACTTAGTTTTTATTTTTGGAGTTACAAAAGTAACTGTTTAATTTCTCAGAATAAAATATTTCCGATAAAAAAAAAGGGAAAAAGAATTTTATATTAAGAAAAAACGTATACTTTTGGCCTTAGTTTTTGAAGTTTAAAAATGTTTTAACATCTTTGCATAATTTTTTGTTTATAATAAACTCCTTTCAGTATAAAAAAAACTAAATTTTATAATCATGAAAACTAAACTTCCAATCTTATTATTTTTTGCTGCTTGCAGCTTAATTGCTTTTTCACAGGACTATGACAGTTCAGATTCGGATAAATTTTATTTGAAGTTTGGGCCCAAATTCGGACTAAATCTGAATGCAGATCTCAACAACATGCCCAATATGGATCAATTGGCTGCGCAGGGAAATTATCAACTTGGCGGATTCTTGCAGATGGGCAGAAAACTGTACCTGCAACCTGAATTCCATTACGCAGTTCAAAAAAGACAGGGTGAAAACGACGATGTTGTTACGGACGAATTTTACAAGATTCCGGTACATGTCGGATTAAAATTCTTTGATATAGGCTTGTTGAGTTTGCATATTTCAGGAGGCGCCATGTACACCCACAAAACCACAGACACATTCTCCTTTGATGTCAACAAACTTGAATATCAGATTGGAGCCGGGGTTGATGTATTTGATTTTATCACGACTGACATCCGGTACACGCTGAGAAAAGGCAGAACATTGGGAGAACAAATTGAAGATTTTAAGACAAACGGAGGAGTACTAAATCTGACAGTAGGTCTAAAACTATAAGCTGATTCCCAGACTTAAATAAAAAAATCCCGCTCTTGGCGGGATTTTTAACAGTGATTCAGCTGGGGCTCGAACCCAGGACCCCATCCTTAAAAGGGATGTGCTCTACCTGCTGAGCTACTGAATCAACAAAATGTATTCGCCTGAAAATCAAAGTGATTCAGCTGGGGCTCGAACCCAGGACCCCATCCTTAAAAGGGATGTGCTCTACCTGCTGAGCTACTGAATCGATTTTTCAAAAGCGAGCGCAAAGGTATTGTATTTTTTTAAATTGACAAAATAAATTTCCATTTTTTATGTCATTCAATCTGTTATTTTCTCTATCTTTGCACTGTTAAACTCCAATTAAAACACTTGGACACATTCTCGTACATCATCATCACCCTCATCCTCTCTGCATTTTTTTCAGGGATGGAAATCGCGTTTGTGTCGTCGAACAAACTGCGGTTTGAGTTGGAAAAAAAACAACGCAACCTGACTTCCGCTATCCTCAGCATATTCTACAGTCATCCGCAGCAATTCATTTCCGCCATGCTGGTTGGAAACAATATTGTTCTTGTTGTATATGGTCTGATCATGGCTGACTTTTTAAGTCCACTGTTTTTTTTCACTCAGAATCAGATTCTCATTACGCTTTTGCAAACCATTATCGCGACAGTCATCGTGCTGATAACAGGTGAATTCTTGCCCAAAACATTTTTCAGAACAAACCCCAACCTGTGGGTACGTGTATTTACGTTACCTCTTTTCCTGTTTTATATCCTGCTATATCCCGTTGCTTTTTGTACCACCTGGTTATCCAAAGTTATCTTAGCGCTTTTCAATCCCGGGAAAAAGGAGGATAGCAACGGCGCTTTATTTTCCCGTATCGACCTCAACTACCTGATTCAGGAAAGTTTTGACAAAGGCAACCAACAGGAAGAAATAGACAGTGAAGTGAAGTTTTTTCAAAACGCGCTTGATTTCTCCAAAATCAAACTGCGTGATTGTTCTGTACCCAGAACAGAAATCATCGCCTTAGAATACGGGACAAGCCTGGAAACTTTGAAGCAAACCTTCATTGAAACAGGTTTTTCCAAAATTCCCATTTACAAGGAAAGCATTGACAACATCATCGGCTACATCCACGCCTCGGAGATGTTTGAACACCCGAACGAATGGAAACAATACATCAAGCAAATTCCAATCGTTCCGGAAAATATGACTGCCCATAAGCTTATGAAGCTGTTCATGCAACAAAAGAAAAGCATGGCTGTGGTAGTTGATGAGCACGGAGGCACAAACGGCATCGTTACACTCGAAGATATCATTGAAGAAATATTCGGCGAAATAGAAGATGAGCATGACAACCGGGAATACATCGCCAAACAACTAAGCGAAAAAGAATACCTTCTGTCGGGACGCATGGAGGTACAGCTGGCCAACGAAAAATTCGGAATCAACATCCCGGAATCAGATGAATATGAAACCATTGCAGGTTTCATCCTGCATCACCACCAGCATTTCCCAAAACTGAATGAAATCATCCGCATCGGCGACATCAATATCAGGTGCATCAAAGTCACCAACAACAGAATTGAATTAATCAGATTATTTTTGGGTGGATAAAATTAATTTCGTATATTCGTGCCCTCAAAAAAACAGGTAAAAATTGACTTAAAAAATACATTTCAAGTTTAAAAAATGGCAACATTAGAAAAAATCAGAAGTAAAGGTGTTTTACTTATCGTTGTAATCGGGGTCGCACTCCTGTCTTTCATTATTGGTGACTTCCTGACTCAGGGGTCCACTTTCTTCAGTAAAGCCAGGGAAACAGTTGCAGAAATCAACGGAGAAAAAATAAACATAGCTGATTATCAGGATTTACTGGATCAAATCACGGTATTCCAAAAATACGAAACCGGTCAGCAGGATATCGACGAACAAACGATGCAGCAAATCAGGGCATTTGTATGGGATCAGTTGGTACGTGAAAAATTACTGCTTGAAGAAGCCGAAAAAATGGGTCTTACGGTAAGTAAGGAGGAACTGTCCGATCAGCTTATCGGAAACAACATTCATCCGATGATTCAACAGCGTCGTTTCTTCGCTGACGAATCAGGCCGTTTCAGCAGGGCCATGTTGTTACAGTTTTTAAACTTCAAAGATGATGAACCGACAGACTTCCAAATGCAGGAGGTATTGAATGACTATAAGAAACTGTGGATTTTCCTTGAAAAAACAGTGAAATTCTCTATCTTACAGGAAAAATACAATGTATTGGTCTCAAATGCAATCGTGGTGAATAGCCTGCAGGCTAAATCCAATTTTGACGCCAATGCCAAATCCTATGATGTAAATTACATTATCAAACCTTATTTTACCGTACCAGACGCTGAATTTACAGTAACCGACAAAGAAATCAAAGAGCGTTACAACAGCCAAATCAACCGTTACCGTCAGGAACCTAATGTATCCATCAATTATGTAAGCTTTAGTATTCAACCGCAGGAATACGATTTTCAGGAAGCAGAAAAGTTCATTAACAACCTGAAAGACGAGTTCGCCACAACAGAAGAAGTGGTTGAAGTTGTCAACATGAACTCCGACATACCCTACACAGGACGCAATTACACAGAAAGAACAGTACCTGCTCATTACAAAGATTTTGCATTCAGCGGCAAGAGAGGAGATGTTGTGGGACCTTTGTTCGTTAACAATGCTTACACCATGGCACGCATTGTAGAAACTGGTATTATGCTTGCTGACTCAGTAAAACTCCGACACATCTTCCTGCTTAGTGCAGATGAAACAAAAGCCGACAGCATCATCAAAGCCATACGCGGTGGCGCTAATTTCGGACAGTTAGCCATGCAGTATTCTGCTGTTAAACAAACAGCACAAAACAATGGTGAAATAGGCTGGATCATGGACGGAGATCAGGCATTAGACAAGGAAATCCTCCGGGATGCCTTTGCTAAAAATGTAAACGAGATATTTACATTTAAAAATGCGCAGGGAACCCAGATTATCCAGATCATGGAAAAAACAGCACCCAGGAAAAAAGTTAAACTGGCCATTCTGGAACGTGGGGTAATCGCAAGTTCTAAAACACAAAGCATCATCTTCAACGAAGCCAAGCGTTTTGCCGCCGAACTGAAAGCTGCCGAGTTTGACAGCATTGCCCGCAAACACAATTATATTGTCCGTCAGGCTAACGAAATTTACCAAACAAATGAGAATGTGTTGAGCATCCCGCAATCCCGTCAGATTGTACGCTGGGTATTCGACAACTCGAAAGGGACTGTTTCTGACGTATTTGAATGCGACAAGGAACTGATTGTCGCGGTTATTACCGATGTTAACAAATCGAAGTACAGAAGTATCGATAAAGTTGCAAGTCAAATCCGCAGTGAAATCATCCGGGACAAGAAAGCAGAAAAATTCATCGCCGAATTGAATGAAAAAGCAACTAACGGTACAACATTAGATGCATTGGCAAACAGCCTGGGTCTGGAAGTTAAACCAGCCGAAAATGTCAACTTTGGTTCTTATCAATTTGGCATGGAAGGTTTTGAGCCTGCTGTGATTGGTAAAGCCGTATCCCTTGAGCCAAATAAAGTCTCGGCTCCTGTAAAAGGCAATGCCGGTGTATTTGTGCTGCAAAATATCAATGTTCGTCAGAGCGATGCCACCTTTAACCTGACAGCAGAGAAACAAAGTCTGGCGTCACGTTACAGATATTCATTGCCTAACATCATCCTGATGGACATGCGTGATAAAGCTGAAATTACCGATAACAGATTGAACTTCTATTAATACGGTACCGATATTCTTGTGAATGACGGGATGAAGACATTTCATTCCGTCATTTTTTTCATTTAATCAGATTGTGTATTTTTGGCAAAAATTTCAACATGACAAAAACTCCTCTTTTAGGCAAAACTTTAGATGAACTGAAAGCCATCGCAACCGGGCTGGGTATGCCCTCATTCACCGGAAAGCAACTCGTGGAATGGATTTATCAAAAAAGGGTAAGCTCTATTGACGGGATGAGTAATATCTCGATAAAAAACAGGGCACTACTGAACGAACAATATGAAGTGGGCAGAACATTGCCGGTTGAAAGTCAGGTTTCTGTCGACGGCACCGTGAAGTATCTTTTCAAAACAGCCAAAAATCAGTTTATTGAAAGTGTATTTATACCGGAGGAAGACAGAGCAACCCTGTGTGTATCTTCACAGGTTGGCTGCAAGATGAATTGCCTGTTTTGCATGACCGGAAAACAGGGTTTTGGCGCTCAGCTTACTGCTCAGGAGATTTTGAATCAGTATTATTCAATTCAGGAATCGGAGCAACTGACCAACATCGTTTTCATGGGCATGGGCGAACCGCTCGACAACTTAGACAATGTATTAAAAACACTCGAAATATTAACGGCTGACTATGCACTGGGCTGGAGTCCGAAAAGAATCACAGTTTCCACCATCGGATTGATTCCCGGGATGAAGAAGTTTCTGGAAAGCTCAAACTGTCACTTAGCTGTAAGCATGCATTCTCCTTTCGAAGAAGAGAGGCTGAAGTTAATGCCGGTACAAAAAGCTTATTCAATTCTGAAAGTCCTGGAAGAATTAAAAAATTACGATTTCAGCAAACAGCGCCGGGTTTCGTTCGAATACATCATGTTCAACGGGCTAAACGACACCCCGCTCCACGCGCGTGAAATGGCAAAATTACTCAAAGGTATTGATTGCCGGGTAAATTTGATTCGTTACCACGCCATACCCGGAATTGATCTGAAAACTTCAGACGAAAAAAGAATGACAGCATTCAGGGATTATCTCACAAATAACGGAGTTATGACTACTATTCGAAAATCGCGTGGTGAAGATATTTTCGCAGCCTGTGGTATGCTCAGCTCCTCAAAACATGCTTAACGCCTTTCACCTGACTGATTTTCTTGACAATCATATCCAACTCCTTATTGTCGCTAACCATGATAGTCAGGTTTCCCTGAAAAAGTCCGGCATTGGAGTCGATTGAAATAGAACGCAGGGTCACCTGTTTTTCTTTGGAAATCAGAGATGTTATATTGGCAACAATGCCGATATCGTCGTGACCCACTATACGAAGCGTAATCGGGTATTGGGAGCCAACCGACTTGCCCGACCAGCGCGCTTTCACAATCCGGTAACCGAACCGGGCTATCATTTGGGGTGCATTCGGACAATCTGTCCGGTGAATTTTTATCCCACCACTTACCGACACAAAACCAAACACCTCATCACCATAAATTGGGTTACAACATTTTGCCAGTTTGAAATCCACATTTTTCAGGTCCTGCCCAATAATCAGCACATCTTCTTTTCCCGTGGTATCCGGAGCAGGAGCATCCTTGGTAAAACTCTCAGCACTTCGTGTTTCAACCGGGATTTCAAAAGACTCCTTTTTCTCAAGTTCCAGATATGCCTCTCTTACCTCCAGAATATCCAGTTTTTCTGAAGCCAGTTCCTGGTAAAAGTCGCTGACCGTTTTATAGCCTTTCTTTCTGGCCAATTTTGAAATCCGGCCTTCTTCCAGTTCAATTTTCCAGTTCTTAAACCGACGGGATAAAATCTCACGACCCAGTTCGGCATCTTTAAACTCAATTTCCTTCAGAGCCTGTCTGATTTTATTCCGGGCCTTAGAGGTTGTTACAATCTTGAGCCACGACTGATTTGGTTTTTGAGTAGGCGATGTAAGCACCTCCACCTGATCGCCGTTATTAAGGACATATTTTATCGGCATATTCTTGCCGTTAACTTTAGCTCCAACACATTTCGATCCGAGACCAGAGTGAATTGAAAACGCGAAATCAAGGGCAGTAGCTCCTTTTGGCAGTTTATGTAAATCGCCGTTAGGTGTAAATACAAACACCTCCTCGTCATAGAGATTCAACTTGAACTCATCCATGAAGTCAATGGCATTCAACTCCGGGTTTTCCAGGATTTCACGGATACTCTTCAACCATTCATCCATATCAGAATCACCCTGAACACCTTTGTATTTCCAGTGTGCCGCCAGTCCCTTTTCAGCAACCTCATCCATTCTCCTGGTCCTGATTTGCACCTCAACCCACTTGTTTTGCGGTCCGAGTACCGTGGTATGCAGACTCTCATAACCGTTTGATTTGGGAATGGAAAGCCAGTCACGCAATCGTTTCGGGTTCGGCTGATACATATCGGCCACCACAGAATAAGCCTGCCAGCAGGCAGCCTTCTCCTTTTCCTGCGGTACATCAAAAATAATTCTGATCGCGAAAAGGTCGTAAATATTCTCAAACGAGGTATTTTGCTTCTTAATCTTGTTGTAAATGGAATGAATCGATTTGGTACGTCCTTTAATCGAGAATTCATAACCCATTGTAGATAACTTCTCTTTTAAAGGTTCGATAAATTCACGAATGTATTTTTCTCTGGACCTTTTCGTTTCATTCAGTTTATGAGCTATTTCCGAATAAATTTCCCGGTTGGTAAACTTCAGCGATAAATCCTCAAGCTCCGTTTTAATGGCATACAGGCCCATTCTGTGGGCCAGCGGAGCATATAAAAACGAACACTCCCGGGCGATATTCAACCTGGCATCATCCGGGTATTCATGCAAATTTCTCATTACCTGCATCTGTTCCGCTATGATAATCAGAATCACCCTGACATCTTCAGCAAAAGTCAACAATAGTTTTCTGAAATTTTCCGATTCAAGAGAAGCACTTCTTGCATACAGTTCCCGGACACGCAATAAGCCGGAAATCACCGGTCCGACCGGAGTTCTGAACCGATGCTCGATATCTTCAATGCGAATCAGGTTATCCCTTACCATTTCGTGCAGCAAAAAGGCAAGTACTGCCGTTTTGCCCAGCCCGACTTCTTCGAGGATAATTTCTGTGACATTCAGTTTATACAACACCGGATTTCCCGGATAGACTGACTTTGAGGCCGGATGCAGATAATACTGCTTATACAGGCGTTTTAATTCCAACCTTTCTGCATGAGAAAACAATTTCCCGTGAGACCTGAGAAAACCTGTATAAGACTGAACTACTGGCGATTGCTTTGACATCACATGCATGTTAAGAATTTATTTGGTGCGGAATCAGTACAATGCAAATATACGACAGATTTACAAAGTAAGATAGCGGTAAGTCTGATTTTTAGAGAAATTCACCTAAATACTACCGACAAGATAAAATAAATCAAAAAAACCTTTCATATTATTGGCAAGATTGGATTTTCTTTTTAAATTTGCATGCTCAAAAACTTTTTGAGACAAAGTTGATCCGTTCAGCTAAATACAATTAATTCAAAGAGATGAAACGTGCATCAAAAGTAAAGTAATATTTTAATGAACGTTTTATAAGACAGGAAAAAATTTAACATTTCATATGAAAACAACAATCAAAGTTCTACTGTTCGCTGCTATCGGAATGCTTACATATTTATGTATCATGAGTATTCTTACTCCCATTAAGTTTGAACGTGAAAGAGCACAAAGAGAGAAGGTGGTAATCGAAACACTTATCAATTTGAGAACAGCTCAGATTGAGCACAGAGATCAAAAGGGTTATTACACCGGAAGTCTGGATTCTCTGGTTACGTTTATTAAAACAGGTAAGAAAAAAGTCGTTCTCAAAGAAGGCGTTTTGTCCGACGCACAATTGCTGGCCGGATTAACCGAAGCCAAAGCTGCTGCAATCGTGCGCAGGGGAAATCAGCGTGAAATTACGGAAAACGGACTTACAGGATTCCGTCGTGACACAACCACGGTTTCACTTTCACAGGCATTGTATGACAACAAATTCACACCTCAACAAATTGAGAATCTGAAATACATTCCTTTCTCGGAACAAGTTGTTTTTGAGATGGAATTAAACAACAGTTATGTAAGTTCAAACGGCATTTCGATTCCATTATGCGAAATCCGTGCGCCATACAGAACTTTCCTCTTCGACGTGAACCGTCAGGAAACATTAAACCTGATTGACTTACAGGAAAAGTTGGAAAAATATGCCGGTTTAAAAGTAGGAGCAGTCAACGAGCCTAACAACTTTGCCGGTAACTGGGAATAATCCATTAAACGGGGAGAGATGCATATAAACCTCACCGATAAGTCATATAGTTTATCCATCCGGATGTCTCCGGATGGATTTTCTTTATCTGTATACTCAGAAGATAATGATTTGTTATCCTCAGAACGTCACAGTATACATAATGCTGATTTGACACAATGTTTGGGTTCAGTATGCGCATCATTACCCGGGTTTGAATCTGTCAGTCTGGTCGTTATAACAGACACGTACACATTGATTCCTGCCATACTTTTTGATGCGGATAGGGCAAAAGATTTTTTACAGTTACAACATCCTGCTCTGACAGAAACATCACAAGTTCTTCACACCTATTATCAGCATGCCGGTTCCATGCTCATTTATGCTTTCGACAAACAAGCTATCAAAGCAGTACAATCTGTTTTTCCACAAATAAACATAAAACATCACCTGCACCAACTGATTGAAGCAAATCAGGATGCAACCGGAGAACAGCTGTCACTCTGGCTCAGACCAGGGAAAGTTGACTGTCTGGCCTCGCGCGGTAACAGTATACAACTACTCAACAGTTACCCCTTTCAGACTGAAGAAGACATTGTTTACCATGTATTGAACATGCTGCATCATTTGCATTTCAAGCACGAAACGATACAAATTACAATTTACAGGGAAACCGATATTAGCATACAGCCCGAAAATATCATGAGAAATTATTTCCCTTCGGTCAATCTTAAAAACATTCCCAAAGACATATGAGAATCATTAGTGGAAAGTTCAAGGGAAGACGCATACAGGCAAGTTCGAAAATCTCAGCGAGACCCACAACTGATTTTGCCAAAGAAGGATTGTTTAATTTATTAAACAACAGGATTGATTTTGAAGGAATCCGGATGCTCGACTTGTTTGCGGGTACAGGAAGCATCGGTATTGAATGCATCTCAAGAGCATGCAGGGAAGTTGTTGCCGTTGAGCTAAATGAGAAGCACGGGGCTTTTATCCGCAAAGTTTGCAGTGAACTGAAAATTGACAACTATTTCCTTCATAAAGCTGATGTATTCAGGTTCATACCAGCTTGTCACAGTAAATTCGATTTGATTTTTGCAGACCCACCTTATGATCTTGAGAAACTAACAACACTTCCCGATTTGATATTCAGTCACGATTTACTGGAAGAAGACGGTCTCTTTATCCTGGAACATGGGGCAAAGCATCAATTTGACACCCATCCGGATTTTCTATTCCATCGGAAATACGGCAATGTCAACTTTAGTTTTTTCGGAAAAAATCCGGGTGCTTAAACTTTCAGGGTTTAATAGGAGTTTTGAGTTTTACGACAGCATAATTGGAACCATATCCACCACCTTCAAACTTAGCATCCGACATAACCGTCATTTCAAGTCGCGCATCCGTTGTCGGTTCTAACGCAACATAACTAAAAACCACAAATAAGGTACTATACAGTGGATCAAGATAAAATTCCCCCTTGTCATAGTCTGAGTTTGAATTGAAAGTCGAATCCAGTCTCTCAACCGGAGGCAGCAATATTTTTGCAGCATTAGCCGGTGTATGTTTCAGGCTCAATGCAGTCAAACGGTTCGCATAGCCCTCAAATCGCACAGCAAACCGTACTGTGTCACCAACCTGAATTGTATCCATCAACAACAGCCCCTGCTCTCCGGTGACTTCAACACTAAGTGAATCATTGTTGTTTGTTCTCGGGTGTTGCATGAGAAAGATACCCGGGGTATAATTCGATTCCCCCGAAAAGTCACAGGAAACAACAAAAAGAGAGACCACGAACAACAAAGGGAAAAGTACTTTTTTCATATTAGTTATTTTAAATTAAACACAAAGGACATTGTGTTTAAGAAATTTAGAAGAGTTTTGAAAAAAGTCGGGGTGACAAGACTCGAACCTGCGACCTCTACGTCCCGAACGTAGCGCGCTACCAACTGCGCCACACCCCGATCTTAATTTGGAGTCGCAAAAGTACAAAGTTTTTTTTAATAATGAAACAAGACGCACTGTATTTTTGTTAGAATTTAAACTGAAAATAAGTATCTTTGCAAAAAATATTTTTAACAGATGTTTGTCACAGAAATAAAAAAATTCATTCAACAAAATAATTATCCTGAATTTCAACTCAAAGCGGTCTTTTTCGACATGGATGGTGTTCTGCTTGATTCAATGGAGAATCATTCACAGGCATGGGTAAAAACGATGAACGGACTGGATATTCCGTTCACAATCGAGGAGGCATACCTCAATGAAGGGCGTGTTGGTCATGATACCATCAACAGCGCCTACATGAGGACATTTGGAAGAACAGCGACGCTGGAGGAACAAGAACAAATTTACGAAACAAAAACGCTGCATCTTGAGGCACTCGGTGAAATTCTGACCATGCCGTATGCAACTGAATTGATTGAAAAAGTAAAACAACAGAATCTGACTATTTTTCTGGTAACCGGTTCAGGTCAGCCTTCCTTGCTAAATAGTTTGGATGATTATTTCCCGGATGTTTTCGTAAAAGAAAGAATGATAACGGCTTATGATGTAAAACAAGGTAAACCCTCGCCGGAACCTTATCTTAAGGCATTAGAGAAATCAGGACTCAACCCCTGGGAAATTGTGGTAATAGAAAATGCACCACTTGGAGTTGAGTCGTCAGTTGCCGCAGGTCTGTTTACAATAGCTATCAACACCGGACCTATTGATACGGAAGTACTTGCTTCCAGCGGAGCAAACCTGGTTCTAACCGGGGGAATGAAAGAATTATACGAGCGATGGAATGACTTTTATCAAGCATGCCAGGCTATAAAATAAACACTTATGCAAATAATTAAATATCCCGCCCGTGAGACATGGAACAGCTTGCTTACCCGACCGGTATTCGACAGTTCCAACCTTTTTGCATCTGTTAGTCAGGTTCTGGAGGATGTGCGTGCGAATGGAGACAAGGCTGTAAAAAAATACACCCAACAATTCGATGGCGTTGATATGGATGCTATTGAGGTCACCAAAACCGAAATTGAGTCAGCAGAAAAGTCGGTTGCGCCATTATTGAAACAGGCAATCGAAATGGCCAAACGAAATATCTGGAAGTTTCATTCAGAACAGCAACCAGAACTAAAGGAAATTCAGACTTCGCCCGGTGTTTATTGCTGGCAGAAAGCAATTGCCATCGAAAAAGTGGGTTTATATATTCCCGGTGGCACAGCACCATTATTTTCGACAGTGCTGATGCTGGCTATTCCGGCACAAATTGCCGAATGCAAGGAAATCATTTTATGCTCTCCACCTGACAAATCAGGCAATATTCATCCGGCAGTTTTATACGCGGCAAAGGTTGCCGGCGTGCATCGCATCTTCAAAATCGGTGGCACTCAGGCCATTGCAGCAATGGCTTATGGTACCGAAACAGTTCCTAAAGTGTATAAAATTTTCGGTCCGGGCAACCAGTATGTAACTGCTGCCAAGCAACTTGTATCACTGAAAGATGTGGCTATTGACATGCCTGCCGGTCCGTCGGAAGTAGAAGTCCTTGCTGATGAAACTGCCAACCCGGCTTTTGTGGCTTCGGATTTGCTTTCACAGGCAGAGCATGGTGTCGACAGTCAATCCATTCTGATAACAACAAGCGAGGAATTGATTGAAAAAGTACTGGAAGAAATTAACATCCAGTTAGCAGAACTTCCACGCAAGGAGTTTGCTAAAAAAGCATTGGAGCATAGTAAAATCATATTGGTTAAAACCCTGGAAGAGGCTGTTGAAATGACCAATGAGTACGCTCCGGAACATTTGATTATTGCCACTAGATATTACAAGGGAGTTGCAGAGAATATTGTAAATGCCGGTTCCGTATTTTTGGGTAATTATACACCCGAGAGTGCCGGCGATTATGCATCGGGTACCAATCACACGCTGCCAACTAATGGTTATGCTAAGGCATATAGTGGTGTGAATCTGGATAGCTTCCTGCGCAAAGTTACCTTCCAGGAAATTACGAAAGAAGGCCTGACTAACCTCAGCAACGCCATAATCCTGATGGCCGAAAACGAGGAATTGCAGGCGCACAGTAATGCGGTAAAAATCAGGCTGTTTGAATAGCGGAAAACGGAGAGCGGAAAAGTGAATAGTGAATAGTGTATAACGTAAAATTGTAAAACCGGAGTATTGACCGGCGACTGAAGACTGGTGACTGAAGACATTAAAACATGGACATCAAGAATTTACTAAGAAAAAATATCGCGGAATTGCAACCTTATTCCTGTGCAAGGGATGAGTTCAAGGGAGAGGCATCGGTGTATTTAGATGCAAACGAAAATCCATACAATGCTCCGTATAACCGCTACCCCGATCCTTTGCAATGGAAAGTCAAGGAAGCTATATCTGAAATTAAGCATGTTCCGGCGACCAATATCTTTTTAGGCAACGGCAGCGACGAACCGATAGATTTACTCTACCGTGCGTTTTGCGAACCCCGCATCGACAATGTAGTGGCCATTGAGCCGACCTACGGTATGTATAAGGTTTGTGCCAACATCAACGACATTGAATACCGCAAGGTTTTGTTAAACAACTCTTTTGACTTTTCTGCGGACGAGATGTTGCAGACTGCTGATGAGAAAACGAAACTCATGTGGCTGTGTTCACCCAATAACCCAACCGGCAACAGTCTGAATCAGGATGAAATCGCGAAGCTACTCAAAAACTTTATGGGTATTGTTGTTGTTGACGAAGCCTATATCGATTTTTCATCCCAACCCGGTTTTGCTACAAAGCTTCATGAATTTCCAAATTTAGTCATCCTGCAAACATTCTCAAAAGCCTGGGGCAGTGCAGCAATTCGTCTCGGCATGGCTTTCGCTTCCGTGGAAATTGTACAGGTACTGAATAAAATCAAATATCCGTATAACATCAATATCCTGACACAGAAACAAGCTTTGAAAGCCCTGCAGGAAAAAGAACAGGTCAGCAATTGGGTACAAGCACTGATTTCGGAAAGAGCCTGGCTGACAGATGAACTTCAGAAACTGGATATCATCAAACACATCTACCCTACTGATGCCAATTTTGTGCTGGTGAAAGTCGATGATGCCAATGCGGTATATCAATATCTGGTCAATAAAAGCATCATCGTACGAAACCGCAACACGGTATCTTTATGCTTAGGTTGCATCCGGATTACAGTTGGAACAAGGGAAGAAAATGAGGTACTGATTAAGAATCTGAAAGGGTTTTAAATTCTTTTTTCAACCATATAAGTCATAGAAGTTACATATAAGCATGTTGGTTTTACAGAAAAGTCACAGGTTAAATTTTAAAATCCGCAAACTCGCCTTTTCAAGGCTCAAACAGCGCGTCTCTTAAAATTTAACCTGTGACTTTTCTGTAAAAAACCAGTTTCTTACAAGTTCAGTCTCAATCCTGCATAGAACGAACGAGGTAAAGACGGACCATACATATATCCTGCATCACGGGTTTCTCCGGTATCAAAATCCTGCTGAAAACTATTGAAGATATTCTGAATACCACCATTCAGCTGTAACTTTGCACCTTTACTTAATTTGAAATCGTAGGATAGCTTTAATCCCAAATCAAAGAAATCTGGCGTCCAGACTTCTGTATCATCATCAACTTCAACACCATAATGCTGAACAAGCATGCTCCCTGTGTAAGTCCCCGACAAAGCAACTGTCATTTGTTTCAACGGGTTATAGGAGGTCGTCAGATATCCGTACAGGTTGGGGGAACGGAACATCTCCCGACGGGGTGCCAGATTTGGGTTTTCGCTCCAGCTTTCCGCCTCTTTGTATAAACTTTGCTGAATGGTAAAGCCGGCCTGTATATTTGTTTTGACAGATGGAATAACCTTCCCCTCAATATTAATTCCTTTCACTACAGCTCCTGAACCGTTTTTACGCATCAACTGAGTCTGACCGGTGGCATCCACTCCCGCTTCTTCGAGGTAAAACACATCATCTATTTCTGTGTAAAAGCCTTCAACAAGCAGGTTAGTCTGTACTTTTCCAAAATTCCTATAGAAATCAGCCGAAACACTGTAACTCCTTGAATGTTCCGGCTTCAATTCAGGGTCAAGCACAATAATCTGCACAACACCTCCCACAGCCGTCAGGTGCAGGTCTTCATCGAAAGCCTGAGGCGCACGAAAACCTTCGGCATAACTGGCACGAAAATTCACCCACTCTTTGGGATTGTAACGGAGGTTCACCCTCGGACTAAAAATAGGCTTCTCAATTAGGTTGTGTTTGTCATAACGCAACCCCATCAGCAAACTTAACGCTTTGTTCTTCCATTCGTTCTGAAGGAAAATGCTTTTAATATTCATTTCCTGATTGATCTGACGTTCATAAGCCAATTGTTCATCTGTCAGTTTATTGTAGTTATACTCTGTGCCAACAGTAAAATCAGAAGGCATAAACAACAGTTTGTCAAACGAATACGCATACTGCGCACCGGCCACCCAGGAAAGATCGTTGGTCAAACCGTACGCATTCGGATCCTGACCGGCGCCATAATAACTGTCTCTTTTTATTTTTTGCGCAGAGGAAAACAGGTTCAACCGGTGTTTGTAATCAGGTGTAAAAAAATCCCATTTTACCCCTCCGGTATTGATGTTGTGATCAGTTTGTTCGGTAATATCCGCCTGATGAGCAGGCAAATGTAATTTGTTACCACCCCGACGAAATTCGCTCAGGTTATGATATTCAGCGGTTAGTTTACTTTGATCTCCGGTTTTAAAGTAGGAACGGAAACCGATGTTTCTGGCAGTTATCAATCCTATTTCCGTAAAACCATCTCCGTTGGCATCCCATCCTTCCCGCTGACGGGAAGAACCGTAAATACTTACCCCGGTACGATAATCATCAGCAACCAGCGCGGCATTCACCGAAGTGTTGATATCCGCAGAAGTTCCACCGATGAACATGGTTGAATTGCTCACGGTCAGACTGCTACTCAAGGGTTCTTTGGTGATGATATTGATAGTTCCCGCGATGGCATTGGAACCAAACAAGGCTGAACCACCGCCACGAACCACTTCCACACGGTCGATCATATTGGCCGGAATCTGCTCGATGCCGTACACGCCGGCCAAAGCACTGAAAATAGGACGACTATCAATCAGAATTTGAGAATACGGACCTTCGAGTCCGTTGATTCTGACTTGTTGAAAACCACAGTTCTGACAGTTATTTTCAACACGAAGTCCGGGCTGAAAATTCAATCCCTGAGCCAGACAAACCGAGTTGGTGTTCTCTAACAATTTAGCTGTTACCACGTTCACGATGCTGGGGGCTTCTCTTCTTCTGGTCTCGTTTCGGTTTGCCGATACAACGATATTATCGAGCATCACGGCATCTTCTTCCATTTCGAAATTCAACTCGATGGATTTTCCGCTTTCTAATTTAACCCTGGCTTCTTTCGTTTTATAACCAACTCCCGATGCAACAACCGTCAGCTCATCAGCCGGCAGATTACGCAGATTAAAATGTCCGGTAGCATCTGTTGCTGTACCTAGGGTGCTGCCTTTTACTCTGATGGTAATAAAACTAATGTGCTCAGAGGTGTTTTTATCGACTGCATGCCCAAAAACATTGGCATCGGTCTTTCTGACACGGGCGGTAACATTCTCAATCGATTCTTCTGCAATATACTGTGTCTGTGCATATAATACAACAGAACAAAACAACAGGGCAATAAATACTTTAAGCTTCATTTATATAAAGATTTTCTGAATAAATACACTATAATAGCTGACCGAAAAGGATATTCCGGTTAAACAAGACACAAAACTGTATCTTCAAACGAATGTAAATTCAGACTTGGGGAGGTGGACGGGAAAAACAGGAAGTAAGAAAAGCGACTGTTCTGACATGTTGATTACGGGTAGCTGTAAAGATCGCGCTCAATTCAAATACAGCCAAAAGTGAAAGACCCAGAACAATCAATCCAACAATAAAACCAGATAATTTATCGATTAACTGAAAAGACGCTGTATTATGCTGGTGATTAGACTCTGAAGAAAATGGATGAGAGTGAACAATCAGGCGATTATTATCATCAACATGGACGTGTTTGAAAAAATTAGTGGACGCAAAATAAAAGACAAATAATATTGTCAGCAGATAACCCGAAATTTGTCTTTTATTGTTTTGCATTTCGCAAAAAAAATAAATGGATAATTGATTGATGTGGTTGTATTTTTATACCGCCAGAAAAACAACACAAAGATACGGTGGGAATTTAATTCCAACAAATGAAAAGCATCCCTATTTTTAGGTATTTTTATGCAAAAGAAGATCTTTACCTCAGCCCTCTCAGGAATGATCCTGCATCCATCCGCTTTTTCCCGGGCGCCTGGATTTCTGTCAGGTTGATGAAGCCATCTTTCAGGGCAATTCTCAGGAATTTCTTTCCATCGGTATGAACAGAACCGGGTTCAAACTTGTGATTGGCATATTCCTTTTCAGTCTTAAAAACTTTGCATACCATTGGTTCAGAGAAACCAGGAAGCTGGATTTCCGTCCACGCAGCCGGATATGGCGACAAGCCCCGCACCAGATTATATACCTCTTCGACAGATTTAGATAAATCAATCCGGCAATTGTCTTTAAAGAGCTTTGGAGCTGATTTTAACGCGACATCACCCGTTACGAAAACCGATTGGTCTATGGCATCTGCCTTACCTTCAGCAATCAAATCAACCGTCTTTTTTACCATTTGCGCACCCAACACCATCAGTTTATCATGTACTACCCCCGCATTATCTTCATCGGCAATGCTGATTTTCTCCTGCAGGATGATTTTACCGGTATCAATTTCGTGGGTCAGGAAAAAAGTGGTTGCGCCGGTTTCTTTTTCCCCATTGATAATTGCCCAGTTGATGGGAGCAGCACCCCGATATTGAGGTAACAGAGACGCATGCAGATTAAATGTTCCGAATCGGGGCATATTCCAAACCACTTCCGGCAACATACGGAAAGCCACGACAATCTGCAGGTCAGCTTTTAAAGCACGAAGTTCCTGCAAGAACAACTCATCTTTCAGTTTTTCCGGCTGCAATAAGGGTAAGTTTTGCTCAAGGGCATATTGTTTCACCGCCGAGAACTGAATTTTATGTCCACGACCAGCCGGTTTATCTGGCATTGTCACCACACCCACCACCTGATAGTTATTTTCCACCAGTATCTTGAGGCTCTCAACCGCAAAATCGGGTGTTCCCATAAAAACAATACGCATCTTATCTGAAATTTGAGCATTCATTACTTCCAACTGATGTATTTGGCCTTACTACCCATTCTTCCGAATGTCATGATATGGGCATTGATAACAGGCAATATAATATCGAACAACAACAATGTCAGCACATATTTTCTACCTCCGAAATACAGGGATGTTTTATTGATGATAAACAACTGTAAAACAAACCGGACAATAAACAACAAAGCAGTTGCACCCAACAACAACCAGTTTACCGACCATGCTGACAATACAATCAGTGCTATAAACGATAAATAAAACAGTCCCCGAACGAGTGGCTCAACTACCAGCGAAATTTTACTTTTTTCCCGGTAATAGGTTGAAACCGACAAATGTCTTTCTTTCTGAAAATACCAGTTACGAAAATTCTTTTTCGGGTTCGACCAGGTAATACTCTCTACCGACGTTTCAATACGGGTATTTTCCTTTGTTGCAGCATGATTCACCATCAGATCATCATCGCCTGAACGCAGGTGAAGTGTCGAAGCAAAACCATTCTGACGAAAGAAGACATCTTTTTTATACGCCAGGTTACGTCCCACCCCCATATAGGGATTACCCGCTTTTGCAAATCCCAGATACTGGAGCGCATTGAATAAGGTATCGTAAGTAATCAGTCTGTTGATAAACCCTTTCTCCTGTAAATAAGCTCCGTAACCAAGCACAAATTCAGTTTTAGGAGTAAAATTCCGGGCCATCGAAGCAATCCAGTTCTTACTTTCAGGCAGGCAGTCGGCATCGGTGAACAACAACCAATCGTTTTTAGCTGCTTTGATTCCCAGGGTGAGAGCAAGTTTTTTGGTACTCAGGTTTTTAGCTCCATCGGGAACAAAAGTCGAACGTAGATGCGGATAAATCTTCTTAAGGTCACGTAACAAGATCTCAGTCATTTCATCTTCACCATCGTTAACCACAATCACCTCATAATCCGGGTAATTTTGCGACAACACTTCAGGCAAAAACTTTTTCAGGTTTTCCAGTTCGTCTTTGGCACAGATAATTACCGATACCGGCAACTGTTCCCGTTGAAAATCCAGCTTACCTTCTTTGGCTTTTTTATTGTTTCGAATAACAATCCGGATATGAGTGAGGTAATAATACACCTGATATATAAAAGTCAGCAACAACACACCGAAAATGATTAATTCAGTGAGTGAAAATTCAAAGCCCAATAAATATAACATATAGCAAATATTTTCCGTTTTCAGACCCAAATCAGAGGAATAAAAAATCCATGCAAATTTAGCATTTATTTTGCAGAATATAATACTTTAGAAACCACAAAAGGCACAAAAGAAAGACTCAGGAAACACAAAAGGAAATTTTAAACCACATTTGAAACATTAGTTTAAACTTTTAAATCTTTAAAACCATATAAGCCATATAAGTTACATTTAAGCTATTAGTTATTCGTTATTCGCTCTTTTGTCCTTTTGTGGTTTAACGTAAACGTGCTCATTCAAACTTAAAATAAGGTTTAATTTTAATTAACACCGAATCATTCAACTCCGAAAGACCTTTAAAATCAGCTAAACCTGTTAATTTACCTTTTTTTCTGCGCAATTCGTAAATTTGTCTGGCCTGGTAGAAATTCAGGTAAGGATGTGCTCTGAGTTTGTCAACCGAAGCTGTATTGACATTGATTTGATTTACCAACGTTGGATTGACGGTACAAAAAGGCTTGATTTTCGCAAAGTTTTCAGGTGTCATACCATAAACTTCACGGAGTTGTTCCACACAGGTAAAACCACCTGTCTGTTGCCGGAAACGAATGATGGAACGGGCATAACCCTTACCAATTCCTTTAACTTGCATCAATCCGGCTGTGTCGGCTGAATTCAACTCCACGATGGTAACTACTTTATCTTTGTCATCATGCGCAGCGTTAACATCAGCAGTCCCGAGATTTCCGGATGACAGGGAGATATAGGGTTCGAGTTCCCGGTATTTTTCCTCCGAAACACCATAAACCCGTGAAAACGATTCTTTGTCCCTAAACCGTCCTCCTTTTCCCCTGTACTTTATTATATTGGCTGCAACATAAGGCTTTAACCCAAGATCAGTAAAACCGGCTGAATCCAACACATTCGGATCAAAGGGGAATAACATGCAGGGTTCTTCTTTATTTTTTTCTTTGTAGAAAGAATTATATTTTCTCTCAAGTGATTCGAAACGCTGTTTTTCTCTCAAGCTATCTAATGACACAAGAGATTTTTTAAAATCTTCAAACTCTGTGATATCGGCAGAATCTGCAACAAACGAAAAATCGTCTGAGCAACGGGGAAGATAATAATTGGTGATGGAAGAAATCACTATCAAAAAAACAAGCAAAATAATTCCGGCACGTTGAGAGCCGGAGAAGAAGAAAAGATCTTTCCACATGATAAACAAACAATAAACTGGTTAAAACAAACGCTTAGAGAAAATCAAAGTTTACACTTCATAATCCACGCAAGCGCGGGATATTTTTACTTTTCCGATATAGGCTGCCACTCTTTTATGCTCCGGATGTACCTGATAAGCATCCAGGTCAGCCATAGAATCAAATTCAGTATACAAGGATAAATCAAAGTTACCTACAGGAGCTTCCGGGTGATTAATTCCCACCTCTATTTTACGCAACTGAGGAACTAAATTGATGAGATTTTCCAACTCCTTTTTTATGTATTGCATGATCTCAGCTTTATTTTTACCTTCTGCTTCATCAACAATACAAAAAAACACAATATGCTTAATCATTGAATTAACTATTTAATTGTTAACTAATATCTGTTTTTCCGTTTTCCGCTGTTCACTACTTACAGCTCACCTTATAACTCTTGTTATTCACCCTTAAAAAATAAATACCCTCTCCTGTAGGAATAAAGAATCGACCAGAAACCAGTTCACCACTCCAAAGTAACTGTCCGGTTAATGCGAATAACCTGACATTGTTATTCGGCCTCGGAAAATACATGTAAATACCGGCAGAGGTAGTATAGTAACTAAAACCTTCAGCAGAAATAATTTGTTGACTCGTTGCAGACGATCGTTCAGAATCAGTTCTGGAAAATTCGCCTGCACCTTCAATCCTGATGACTGACGGTCTGTTCTGATCTTGCTGGGCAGGTAATTCAGCAAGAAATGAGAACATCACAACGATTAAAAATAATATGTAAAGTCTTTTACACATGTTGAATAGATAAAATAATTTTCAATATTAATAACGCATAACGTGTTTATACAGGATTCATTCTTTTGGGATAATCAACTGTGTAATGCAAACCCCTGCTTTCTTTTCTTCTCAAGGCATGTTTAATGATCAGATATGCCACACTGATTACGTTTCTGAGTTCACAGATTTCTCTTGAAACCACCGATCTATCGAACAAATCCTCTGTTTCTTTAAATAATATTTCCAGGCGGCTCATGGCCCTTTTCAACCGGAGGTTAGAACGAACAATGCCTACATAAGTACTCATAATTTGCTCCACTTCCCTGAAACTCTGGGTAATCAACACCATTTCTTCCGGGAGTTTGGTTCCTTCATCGTCCCAGTCGGGAATCAATTCATTCCACTTGTATTCTCCAATACGCTCAACAGCATCTTTTACCGCCGCATCGGCATACACGATGGCTTCTATCAGCGAATTTGATGCCAAACGATTTGCACCATGCAAACCTGTGCAAGAGCATTCGCCGGCGGCATACAAACGGTTAATTGAAGAACGGGCATTCAAATCGACTGCAATACCACCACAAAGATAATGCTGTGTGGGTGAAACCGGTATAAAATCTTTGGTAATATCAATTCCCAACTCCAAACATTTCTTATAAATATTGGGAAAATGATTTTTTGTTTCTTCCGCCTCCTTATGCGTCACATCCAGATACACATAATCATGTCCCCGTGTTTTCATCTCATTATCAATCGCTCTCGCTACGATATCACGGGGCGCCAGCGAACCCCTTTCATCATATTTATGCATGAACTCACGTCCGTCCTGCGTCCGTAATACAGCTCCATAGCCTCTGATAGCCTCCGTAATCAGGAAGGTTGGCCGCTCTCCGGGATGGTATAATGCCGTTGGGTGAAACTGTACAAATTCCATATCCCTGATAACGCCCCGTGCCCGGTGAACCATAGCAATTCCATCTCCCGTAGCCACATCCGGATTAGTCGTTGTTGCATACACGCTTCCGATACCCCCTGTTGCAAGCAGGGTTACCTTCGACAGGAAGGTATGAATCTGGTTCGTTTTGTTATCCAGCACATAAGCACCATAACACTCAATATTCGGGGTGTGCATGGTAACCACTTCTCCCAAATGGTGCTGCGTAATTATCTCAATGGCAAAATAATTTTCAAAGACCTCAATATTCTTTTCGGAACGAAGTTTTCGGATCAATGCCTGTTGAATCTCAAATCCGGTATTGTCTTTATGATGCAGAATCCGGAATTCAGAATGGCCACCTTCTTTGTGCAAATCGAACTTACCATCCTCATCACGATCGAAGTCAATTCCCCAGCTTAGCAACTCCTCTATTTGAGCTGGAGCTTCCCGGATAACTTTCTCAACAGCAGCCAAATCACAATGACCGTCACCGGCATTCAATGTATCTTCAATATGCTTTTCAAAACTATCGGGACTGTATGTCACAGCCGCGATACCACCCTGGGCATACGCCGTATTCGAATCATCCAGCGACGATTTACTGAGCAGCGCAACCGTACCATACCGGGAAGCTTTCAATGCAAAACTAATACCGGCGATACCACTGCCAATAACCAAAAAATCAAATTTCCGTGTCAAAACTTTATCTTTTTCAGAGCTTTTTAATATATGCCCTGCGTTTTTTATGATTTACGTACTCAAAACTATCCCATTGGGAAGCCATTTTGGTGTTGGACTCGAGTTCGGGATTGGTTTCAGCAAACTTGTAACCGTTCTTTGCGGCATTAGGCATCATTTCTGCAAAAACGATGGCATTCACACCTTTATTCTGATAATCGGGATGCACCGACATCAAATACAAGTCAATCAGGTCGTTTTTTTTCAGTGCCTGCAACATATACCACCAGCCAAAGGGAAACAAGTGTCCTTTTGCTTTTTGCAACGCTTTTGTAAAACTTGGCATCCCTATTCCAAGGGCAACCAGATTATCCTGTTCATCAACCACCAACACCACCGTGTCCAAACGGAAAAAACTAAAATATAATTTGATATAAAAATATATCTGGTCATCGTTTAATTTTGTATAACCGAATAAATCCTTATAACTATCGTTCAACAAGTCAAATATCTTTTTTGCATACCTTTTTACGACTTCTTTCTTCGACTTCAGTTTCACCGGTTTGAGTTTGTATTTTTGCTTTACAACCTCAGCAATTCTGAAGAATCTTTCCGGAAAAACTTCCGGTACTGTAATCAGGTATTCATTCCAGTCGATCTCCTTAACAAACCCCCTTCTTTCATAGTGTTGAATATAATAGGGATAATTGTAAATAGTCGCCAGCGTACTTGCTTTATCATATCCTTCAATCAGAGCGCCTTCATTATCTAGGTCGGTAAACCCGAGCGGACCATGCAGGTGATCCATACCTTTCGATCTGGCCCAATTCTCCACTGCATCAAACAGGGCATCAGACACCTCCGTATCATCAATAAAATCAATCCATCCGAAACGCGCATTCTTGTGATTCCATGTTTCATTGGCAACAGGATGAATAATGCCGGCGATGCGACCCACAATTTCTCTCCCCCGATAAGCCAGAAAATAAGCTGTATCACAAAAATCCAGTGCAGGGTTCTTCCCTTTCGACAAGTTCATCAGATCGTCCATCATCAAAGGAGGAGCAGCATAGGGACAATCCTTGTACATATTGATACCAAACCAGATAAACTTTTTCAACTCACTTTTTGTTCTGACTTCTTTTATGACAACCGACATCTTACATTAAATTAGGGTTCGTATTAGAATCAATTTCAGCGTAAAATTAAAGTATTTATTTATAAATACAGCAATTTACACTTTAATAATGACACACAACAAAAACAAATCTCTGATTTCAAATAACTTAATCAAGTTTTAAATTTGGTTTTCTGATATAAAAAAGTATCAGCATGGCAATTGCGGTACCAATCCCAACGCTATAGGAAATAACCGGCGACAAGCTGAATCCTTCCGGAGCCAAGAGAATATACGTAACCGTAACGGCTGTCATGAAAATTGCTGGAAATAAAGATATTCCATAGAACTTTTTACGTTTTGCCAGGTAAACCGTAATGGCCCATAGGGTAAACACCGACAAAGTCTGATTCCACCAGGCAAAATACCTCCAGATGATATCAAAATTCACCTGCAACAAAACAAATGTAATCATGAAAATTGGCAATGCCAGTATCAATCTGTTTTTAAACGAATGTTGATTTAGTTTGATGAAATCAGCAGTCATTAATCTGGCTGATCTCAGCGCAGTATCGCCTGTAGAAAGGGGAGCGGCTACCACACCCAACAGAGCAAGGAATCCTCCGACCGGACCGAGCCACGATTTGGCAATGGCATCCACAACAACAGCCGGTTTATTGGCAGTAGGAGCCAATTCTGCTACAAATTCCTGCAATCCCTCAACAGAACCAAAGAAACTGGATGCGGCGGCGGCCCAAATCAATGCGACCACTCCTTCGGCCACCATGGAGCCATAAAAAACCCGTCGTCCGAACTTCTCGTTCTGAATGCAACGTGCCATCAGCGGTGACTGAGTTGCATGAAATCCTGAAATGGCTCCACAGGCAATAGAAATGAACATCATCGGGAAAATGGGTAGATTCTTTGGATGTTGATTGGCAAAACCTTCGGTAAACTCAGGAACAGGTGCATTGTTGATGTACATTGCCGCCATGATACCGACAGCCATAATCAGCAAGGCAACACCAAAAAAAGGATATATCTTTCCAATTATCTTATCAATTGGCAATAACGTTGCTAAAATGTAATATGTAAAAATGATTACCGCCCACCAGATAACTCCAATATAACCTGAAGTCATATTGTTCAAGAGTTCTGCAGGACCTGAAACAAATACGGCCCCCACCAGGACCATCAAACCAATTGAGAAAAAACGCATGAAAATCTTCACACCGCCACCCAGTTCTCTTCCAACAAGTTCCGGCTGACCAGCACCATTGCTTCTGACCGACATCATACCCGACATATAATCATGAACAGCTCCTCCGAAAATGGTACCCAATACAATCCACAGAAAAGCTGCGGGACCGTACATAATGCCCATGATGGCACCAAAGATAGGTCCGAGACCGGCGATATTTAAAAACTGAATTAGAAATGCCTTCCACCAGGGAAGCGGCACGTAATCAATGCCATCGGGATTGGCAACTGAAGGTGTAGGACGATCTTTTTCAACACCAAAGACACGTTCTGTGAATGCTCCGTAGATAAAATAACCTGCTATTAAAAGCAACACAGCAAAGGTAAAAGATATCATGATTAACAGTTTAAAATTATGCCAGGAATATTCCTGAAAATTCAACCGCAAAATTAATCATTTTTTTCCTAAAAAAGACTACCAACCTGATAAACCAGAAATGCTACCAGCCAGGCAAGTCCGGTCGTATACACCATGGTAAATATAGCCCATCCCCAGTTGGCTTCCTTACGGATAGCCGCAATAACGGCTACACAGGGGAAGTATATCAGGATAAAGAGCATAAAAGCAATACTGACTAAAGGTGTAAACACCTGTTGGCCTTTCAACACACCCGTGTTGTGTTTTTGCTCCACCAACTTATATTTGAGTGTCTCCTGCGCTTCATCGCCCGCATCTACTCCCGATTGATACAATACAGCCATGGTGCTGACAACAATTTCCTTTGCTGCCAGTCCCGTTAAAATACTCACACCCATTTTCCAGTCAAATCCCAATGGACTGATGACGGGTTCAACGGCATGCCCCATCCTTCCTATATATGATTTCTCTTGTCTTTCTGACTCCCGGGCTATTTCGAGTTGTTGTATCTGCAATTCTTTTTCGCTACCAGCTATTGTTTTTTGTTGTTCAATCTGCTGAATCCGGGTGTCGTAGTCAACTGAGTACTCCACATCGCGTGGATAGTAACCTAATGCCCAAATAATAATGGAAGCAATTAAAATAACATTTCCCATTTTCTTGAGGTATTCACGCCCCTTGTGCCACATGTGCATGAGGGTATTACGCATGGTAGGGATGCGATAGGGGGGTAGCTCCATTACAAAAGGCACGTCTTTTTTGGCAAAGGCTACTCTTTTCATGATCAGGGCAGTAACGATTGCCAGCAAAATACCGGTAAAATAAATTGAAAACAACACGATTCCCTGATTTTTAGGAAAAACGGCTGAAATCAGCAATACATAAACCGGGAGTCGCGCACTACACGACATAAACGGGGTAATAATCATCGTCAGAATGCGGTCTTTGCGGTTTTCAAGGGTACGGGTAGCCATAATGGCAGGCACATTGCAACCGAACCCCATGATGAGTGGAATGAATGATTTACCATGCAGACCGATTTTATGCATCAGTTTATCCATGATGAAAGAAGCCCTGGACATATAACCCGTATCTTCCATCAGCGAAATAAAGAAAAATAAAATCAGGATATTGGGCAGGAAGATGATTACACCCCCCACACCTCCAATCACGCCATCGACCAGCAAAGCTTTCAGCGGACCTTCCGGCATGACACCTGAAACCCAATTTCCAAGCAACCCGACACCAGCATCGATCCATTCCATGGGATAGCTACCCAATGTAAAAGTAGCCTGAAACATCAGCCATAAAAAGAAAAAGAAAATTGGAAACCCCCAGAACCGATGGGTAAGCAAATCGTCAATTTCACGAATTACACGCTTTTCTTTCTTCGACTCTTTGTAGGTTTCACGAAGTGCTCCGGCGATAAAACCGTATTTTGCATCCGTCAGGATGGTTTCAGAGCTTTCACCATATTCGGACTCCAGAAAATGAATATTTGTCTTTGTTGTCGCTTTGATTTCGTCTGCATTCGGCAGGGATTTGAGCATCTTTTTGATAGGCTTATCCTGCTCCAGTAGCTTAATAGCAATAAAACGCGATGAGATTTTATCTGTTACAGACGGATTTTTCCAAACCACATCCTGAATTTCCTTGATACTTCTTTCAATCAGCTTTCCATAATTGATGTGAACGTGACGCACTATCGGGTCCTTATCCTCATAAACCTCAATCAATTTGGAAAAGAGTTTTGAAATACCTTTACCTTTTGAAGCTACAGTTGGGATGATGGGTATCCCCAACATTTTACCAAGGGATTTGTAATCAAAATCAACTCCTTTCTTTTTCAGTTCATCGTAAATATTCAGCGCGATTACCACTTTGATATTCATATCGATAAGCTGGGTTGTCAGGAACAGGTTCCTTTCTAAGTTGGAGGCATCAACTACATTAATGACAATGTCCGGCATTTTCTCCAGAATATGGGTGCGCACATACAACTCTTCCGGTGAGTATTCGGTAATAGAATAAGTTCCAGGTAAATCAACAATATTGAAAGTATACCCTTCCTGTTTAAACTTAGCCTCCTTGGCATCGACCGTAACACCACTGTAGTTTCCTACCCGCTCATGAGACCCGGAAGCATAATTAAACAAAGTCGTTTTACCACAGTTGGGATTTCCAACAAGAGCAACATTGATTACCTTTCCTTTTTCAATGGCCGTTTTTTTCAGGGTTTCTTCATCAATAGTTCCGCCAAAATCATCCAATAAAACCTCTTCCGCATGTTCTGCAGAAACAACTTCAACTAACTCGGCTTCACTTCTGCGTAATGAAATCTTGTAACCCATGATCTCATACTCGATTGGGTCGAGCAGGGGGGCACTTTTGATGACCGTAACTTTCTTTCCTTTCACAAAGCCCATTTCATTAATGCGTTTGCGAAAAGCCCCACGACCGAGCACCTTGGTTATAATTGCCTCGTCGCCACTTTTTAAATCGGAAAGAAAAAATTGTTTGGTATTCATGAACACATGGTTTTTAACCGGAAATCTCACTACCTGATAAAATACAGGCCTGAACTTTTTTCACCGCCTGAATTGAACTAACAAAGAAAAACATTTTCGGGGAGACTAACAATCCCCTTTTTTAGGTATTCTGCACAAAAGACACCCCCTGTAATGATGAAAAAATCCCCGGCAACGAATGCTGTCGGGGATTTCTTATATCAGTGATAAAATTATTTCACTGTATCCATGTACGCAATCAAATCAAGGCATTTGTTTGAATAACCCCATTCGTTGTCATACCAGCTTACTAATTTTACGAAGTTGCCGTTCAGGGCGATACCTGCACCTGCATCGAAGATAGAGGTACGAGCATCAGTTGTGAAATCAGTTGAAACAACTGCATCTTCAGTATAACCGAGGATACCTTTCATTTCATTTTCAGAAGCTGATTTCATCGCAGCTTTGATTTCATCGTATGTAGCAGATTTTTCCAGACGAACTGTCAGGTCAACTACAGAAACATCAGCTGTTGGTACGCGGAAAGCCATACCGGTCAGTTTACCGTTCAGTGAAGGAATAACTTTTCCTACCGCTTTAGCAGCACCTGTAGAAGAAGGAATGATGTTACCCAGGATAGAGCGACCACCTCTCCAGTCTTTCTTAGAAGGAGCATCCACAGTTTTCTGTGTATTTGTAGCAGCGTGTACAGTTGTCATCAAACCTTCAACAATACCGAATTTGTCGTTGATAACTTTGGCAATTGGAGCTAAACAGTTTGTTGTACAAGATGCATTTGAAACGATGTCCATATCAGCTTTGTAAGCATCTAAGTTAACACCGCAAACGAACATAGGAGCGTCGTTAGAAGGAGCAGAAATAACTACTTTTTTTGCACCACCTGCAATGTGCGCTTTTGCTTTGTCGATAGTTGTGAAAACACCTGTTGATTCTACAACATAATCAGCACCTACAGCACCCCATTTGATGTTAGCAGGATCCATTTCAGCAAAGAAAGCAACTTCTTTACCGTTCACAATCAATTTACCATCTTTGTTTTCAGCAGTTCCGTTGAATCGACCATGTACAGTGTCGTACTGCAACATATAAATTAAATAATCAAGATCCAGGAACGGATCATTTACTGCAACGATCTGAATATCGTTTCTTTCCTGAGCTGCACGGAAAACCAAACGTCCGATGCGGCCAAAACCATTGATACCTACTTTAATCATTTTTATTATGTATTTAAAATTGAGTTTACAAATTCGGCTGCAAATTTACTAATTTCTATCGGGTTGACAAAAATAAATGTTGATTATTTTCATTTTGCAATCCATAGTTGACAAATTGTAAGAAACTAATTTCCTGACATTTGAGAAAGTTTATTATTTCATATTTATTTTATCCTGGAAATACGAAAAATCTATTTAGTTCACGTCTGTGGTGTTCGGGAAAATTCATGTATATTTGCATTCAAAAATTTTAAATAATGGAAATTTCAGGAAAAATTATTGCAGTATTACCGTTACAAACAGGTGAAGGTAAAAACGGTCCCTGGCGCTCACAGGATTATGTGTTAGAAACACAGGAACAATACCCCAAAAAAGTATGCTTTAACCTATTCGGAAATAAAATTGATCAGTTTCCGATTGCCATCGACGATCAGGTGAACGTGAGTTTTGACATAGAAAGCCGTGAGTGGAACGGACGTTGGTTTACCTCAATCCGTGCCTGGAAAGTTGAAAAAGCTGCTGTTAGCGGCGAAACAGTCGATTCAGTTGCCAATTCGTTTGGAGCTCCTCCCCCTCCGGTTCCCCCGGTATTTGACGCTTCACCGGCTGACGAAGGATCAGGTCTGCCTTTTTAATTCGTTTTGACAGTACACAGCTATTGAATAAAAGACAAAAAGTATTGTTAGGCATGAGTGGCGGCACTGATTCATCGGTGGCCGCCATGCTTTTATTACGACAGGGATATGACGTACATGGAATAACTTTTCGTTTTTATGAAGGTGATAAAAGCACTACAGAACATATTAAAGATGCTGAATCAGTATGCCATAAAACCGGCATTCCACATCATGTTTATGATGCGCGTGTTGTTTTCAAAGAGAAAATTATCGATTATTTCGTTCAGGAGTATTTAGCCGGAAGAACTCCATTTCCCTGTGCTAAATGCAACAATGAACTGAAATGGAAACTTATTTTTGAAGAAGCGGAGAGGTTGGGATGCGATAAAGTAGCCATGGGGCATTATGCACGCATTCTTCTTGAAAACGGAAAATACTTCATCGGTGAGGCGCCGGACAAGGACAAAGATCAGTCATTTTTTCTGTGGGGACTTCAACAGGAACAATTAGCCAACATCCTCTTCCCCCTGGGCAATTTGCATAAAACTGCGGTAAGAAAACTGGCAGCTGAGTATGGCTTTCAGAAAATATCTGAAAAGAAAGACAGTTTAGGGGCCTGTTTTTGTGCCGGAGATTACCGCCCCTTTCTGAAATCACAGTTAATCACTCCCGAAAAACATATATTCCCGGGTGACTTTATCGACGAATCAGGAAAAGTTCTCGGCAAACATGCAGGGTTTCCCCTTTATACGGTAGGCCAGCGACGCGGACTTGGAATACACCTGAACAGGGCGGTTTTTGTAAAAGAAATCCTTCCTGAAGACAATAAAATTGTATTGGCTCCGCTCAAGAGTTTATTCAAAACAAATTTTCTGGTAGAGCATTACAGATTAATTGACCCGAATCTGTTTTCTGAACAGTTCGACACCATCACCCGTATCCGATACCGCAAACAGAACACGCTGAGTAAAATAAGCATCATCAGCAACCAGTTGCTACGGGTTGAACTGGCTGAACCGCTTGAGTCAATTGCCCCCGGACAAACAGCTGTCTTCTATCGGGACGGCAAAGTATTGGGTGGAGGCTTCATTACCGGATGATTTCCGGCTAAAAAACATATCCCAGATTCAGAGATAAAGGTACTTTTACAGCATCATTGTTGGGGAAGATATTTCCGTTTGAATAATGTCCGATTTTCAGCTCAGCATTATATTTCCTGTCTTCTCCAAAGAAGATCCCGGCACCCATATTATCCATAAAAGTAAACTTCTCTCCGGTATCGTAACCGTCGATTATTTTCTTTGATATAAATGTCGGAGCAGCAACCGTGTAATAAAAATAGGCATCGAAAAGTTTTGTCTGCAGGAAATTCAGTCTGAAAACCGGAAACAGCGAGAATGTAAAGAACTGCTCTTCAGGTCCGGTTGTATTTCCATGCATGCCGGTGGTTTGCCATACAGATGCGTTAATTCCCCAATCGAGTGCGAAAAACTTCGCGCTGTGAAAAACATTCCGCTGATAATTGAGCGACAGACCTTGTTTAACATGCGCCATACCTCCCCAGAAAATGGGGAAATACTTATTAGACACAAAGTCATTCACTCCATAACCCATCAAGTTAGTGGTATATCCGACTTGAAACCACTGTTTCGGATGAATCATACCTCCATCCGCTGTTTTCTGAATCTGTTTTTCTGTATAAGGAATGAAATTATAGGAAAAACCCGTACCGATAAAAGATGTTGGCGGTTGATTCCTCTTAGCTGAAGCCGGAGAATAATTGCTGACAAGTTGTAAAGCCCATTTTTTATTGATGTGGTATTTTAGCCCGGCTCCAAACAGGAAAGTGGCAAAATTTGCATCTTTTACCACCGGACTTCCCGATGCATCTTCAAAACCAGCCCTGGTGATTATCCCCAAACCACCTTCACCATAGACCGAGAACTTATCACCAATGGGTAATTTGCCTTTCAAGGTGAAACCACCAACATTCGTCCAGACCGACTTCGTATCAAAAACATCACTCCCATCAACTTTATATCGATATTTCACCCAGCCAACCGGTCTCATATAAGTAATTTGTGCAGCCAGATAATCATTAAAATCGTAACCCCATAACACAAGACGCACCGCCATGTTAGGCACATTAACGCTTTCAAGTGTATATCCCGGCTCCATCTGGGCTTGTCCAAACGGATAATTTATATATCCAAGATTTACTTCGAAATAAGACCGTTGTAATAATGGCGGAATTTGAGCCCTTTCATCCTGAGCAGACAAACTGAAGATACTAAATAAAACAGCAAGCAGAATAAGACTTGTAAGATGTGATTTGTGGTTTGATTTCATCATTATATACACGATATCGATTATACTTTTTTATGTTGATAAATGCATGTTGCAGCCCTTCTGGCCGTACCGGGTTCACCCAGTTTATCCCTCAGCACTTTATAGGAAGCGATCATCTCATTTCTGTATTGATCATCCCTTAGAATCCTTGTCATTTCATCAATCAGGTTGTCCGTGGTAAACAAATGAGCAAACAACTCCTTCACTACCTGCTTCTCAGCCAGGATATTAACCAATGATATGAATTTTGTCTTGATAACAACCTCTTTAGCCCAATAAGCTAATCTGCCAAGCATGACATGGTACACCACCACCTGTGGAGTTCCAATCAGGGCTGTTTCCAAGGTTGCTGTACCCGAATTTACGACAGCCAGATCGGCATGAAAGATTAACTGATACGGATGATGTTTAATAACCGGATAACTGTTTCCGTCCATAAACTCATGATAGAATGCTGTGTGCACCGAGTTAACACCTGAAATAACAATCTGATATTCGGGGAATTTCCTGGCAGCAGCAATCATTTTAGGGAGACAAGCAGCAATCTCTTGTTTACGACTACCCGGAAGCAATGCAATGATGGGTTTATCGGACAAAAAATATTTTTTCTTAAAGTAACTTGTCTCTTCCGTTTTGTCAAGATGCTCATTTACAGAGTCAACCGATGGATTACCAACATATTTAACATCGTACTGATGAGAAGCATAAAACTCCTTCTCAAACGGAATAATCGCGAGCATCTGTGTTACATCGCGTTTAATCTGTTTAACCCGATGTGATTTCCAGGCCCAAACGGAAGGCGATATATAATAGTAAACCGGAATTCCCGTCTTTTGACGTACAAATTTGGCCATACGTAAATTAAAACCGGGATAATCAATCATGACTACCACATCAGGCTGAAAATCAAGAATGGCTTTTTTACATACCCGCATATTCTTGAGGATGGTTGAAAGATTCTTCAACACAGCCCAAAATCCCATAAATGCCATTTCGCGAATATGCTTAATTGGTTTTACACCACTGGCTGCACGCATCAGGTCTCCACCAAAGAAACGTATTTCGCAAGTAGAATCCAGCTTCTTCAACTCTTCTATCAGAGAAGATCCGTGTAAATCTCCGGATGCCTCTCCTGCTATAAAAAAATACTTCATGTACAAATATAAATATATTATCCCGCCCAACCTTCCCGGTCGAGATTTCTGTAATTAATTGCTTCCGCTATATGATGTGAACAAATTTGTTCAGAACCGTCCAGGTCTGCAATGGTTCTGGAGACTTTCAATATCCGGTCATACGCACGAGCCGACAAATTTAATCTTTTCATTGCATTTCTGAGCAATTCTGCACCAGATTTATCCGGCACAGCAAATTTTCGTTGCAATTTTGAAGACATTTGCGCGTTACAATAAACCCCTTCAATATCCCTGAACCGCATTTCCTGAATCTGCCTGGCTTTGACAACCCGATTCCTGATTTCTTCACTTTTTTCCGCTTCTCTTTGTTCTGATAGTTTCTCAAAGGGAACCGGAACTATTTCAATATGTATATCAATCCTGTCCAACAATGGTCCGGATATCCTGCTCAGATACTTTTGAACTACACCTGAACCGCAGACACAAGCCTTTTCCGGATGATTGTAATAACCACAGGGGCAAGGATTCATAGACGCTACCAACATAAAACTTGCGGGATAGTCGACCGAAAATTTTGCCCGGGAAATCGAGATCTTCCTATCCTCCAGCGGCTGCCGCATCACTTCAAGCACTGATCGCTTAAATTCAGGCAGTTCATCCAAAAATAAGACACCGTTATGTGCCAGCGAAATCTCTCCTGGTTGCGGGAAAGCGCCCCCTCCTACCAATGCCACATCTGAAATTGTATGATGCGGACTACGAAACGGACGTTGCGAAACCAGTGCAGAATTATTATCTGTATTTCCGGCAACTGAGTGTATTTTTGTCGTTTCGAGCGCCTCTTCCAGTGTCATCGGCGGCATAACTGTAGGCAACCGTTTTGCCATCATCGACTTTCCTGCTCCGGGCGGTCCAACTAAAATAATATTATGCGAACCTGCGGCAGCAACTTCCAGTGCCCGCTTTACATTTTCCTGTCCTTTTACGTCTGAAAAATCTATTTCAACCTGATCACGCGCCACATTAAACATCTCTTCTGCGTTTAATTTAATTGGCTGCATAACAGAGTCGTCATTCAAAAAAGCTATCACCTCCGTAATATCCTTCACACCATACACATCTAATCCAGTCACTACAGCAGCCTCTTTCGCATTTTGATAAGGCACAAGTAATCCTTTAAAACCGGCTTCCCTTGCTTTAACGGCGATGGGTAATGCTCCTTTAATTGGTTTCATTCCACCATCAAGCGACAATTCCCCCATCAGGACAAACTTTTCAAGTAAATCTGTCTTTATCTGGTTTGATGCGGCCATAATCCCTACAGCCAGGGGCAAATCATAAGCAGAACCTTCTTTCCTGATATCTGCCGGAGCCATATTAATAACCACCTGCATCCTGGGCAGTCTTTTGCCTGAAAACGAAAGGGCTGAGGCTATTCTTTCATGACTTTCCCTGACTGCATTATCAGGCAAACCAACAATTAAGAAACGTATCCCCTGACTTACATTCACCTCTATCGTCACAATTGTGGCAGATATACCCTGCACTGCAGCACCAAATGTTTTTACCAACATAGTTATTCGGTTTTTGTATAACAAACAGTAACGGGTGCAAAAATACAATTAATCTGAGAGATTTACACAATCCAAACTTTAAAAAAACAACGCAAAATGTATAAATAATTTATTTCATCATGCATTTGTAAACAGGTGGAAAAAGAAAAAGGTTGCAATATATCAATTGCAACCTTTTTAAAATTAAGTTTAATACGGGATTAATGACCTGACAGGTAACTTGAAATACCGTCCTGCGTTGGTTTCAATGCTTTATCACCTTTCTTCCAGTTAGCAGGACAAACTTCGCCATATTCTTCCGTAAACTGAAGTGCATCAATCAAACGAATCACCTCATCCACACTACGTCCAAGCGGCATATCATTCACAACCTGGTGACGAACCACGCCATTTTTATCAATCAGGAATAAACCGCGGTAAGCCTTGGCTTCTCCAACAAAAACTTCATTACCTTCTTCATCATAGGTTTCCTCACCAGCCAACACATCATAGGCTTTTGAAATGGCAAGGGTCTGATCCACAATAATCGGATAATTTACGCCCTGGATTCCTCCTTCATTTGTTGGCGTCTGAAGCCATTTCCAATGTGAGAATTCCGAATCGGTAGATGCTCCGACAACGACAACATTACGCGATTCAAATTCAGCTATCTTATCCTGAAAAGCAATTAATTCAGTCGGGCAAACAAATGTAAAGTCTGCCGGATAAAAGAAAAACACTACATACTTTTCACCCTCATATTGTTTAAGGGAAAAATTTTCTACAATCTCACCTCCGTTAACCACTGCCTTGGTGTTAAATACAGGAGCTTTTTTACCTACTAATACTGACATATTACTTTATTTTGATTAAAAATTTAACTATTTCTTACGAATGCAAAGTTAGATTGTTTCATCAAAAAAATGACATAAAAAGCTATCGAATGTTTTTATAGTAATATAGACATTTTGGATAGCGGAGAACGGAAAGCGGAAAGCGAAGAGCTAATAGCTAATAGTGAATAGCTGACTTTAGACATTAGACTGAAAAATTAAGACTGTCGCATAGGCAGCCATGCCTTCTGCGCGACCAACAAAGCCCATTTTCTCGGAAGTTGTCGCTTTAATGGAAATCTTATCTGTAGATGTATCCATCACTTCTGCCAGACAGATCTGCATTGCAGGAATGTGTGGATTAATTTTTGGTTTTTCAGCACAGATGGTGCAATCGGCATTCCCAAACTCATAACCTTTTGAACGCAACAGTTGCATGGTTTGTTTCAGGAGGATTTTACTATCTACATTTTTATATTCTGCCGCTGTATCCGGGAAGTGGAATCCGATATCACGCAGATTTGCTGCACCCAACAAGGCATCACAAAGGGCATGAATCAATACATCAGCATCAGAATGACCGAGAAGGCCGACAGCATGCTCAATTTTAACACCCCCAAGCCATAAATCCCTCGAATGAGCAAATTGATGCACATCGTAACCAAAACCTACACGAATATTCATCGGTTATATCTAAAAATGAAACAACAATTTTATCTCATCAGATTCTGCAATCCGAACAAGTCGAAGGACAATGAGAAACGCAATGTCTGATCAAGTGGGTTTGTCTGCGCTACTGAAATAACATAAGAAGCATCCAGTTGGAACATATTCAGTTTAAATCCGGCTCCCGCAGTAAAGAACTTACGGTTACCTTTATTCTGATGCTCATTAAAATATCCTGCTCTGACAGAGAACTGGTTGTTATACACATATTCAGCGCCTATCGACCAGGCAATCTCCTGTAATTCTTCTTTCACTCCACCGGGGGCATCACTGAAAGATGAAAAAATACCCTGCAATGAAGTCATGTCATTGTAATAATTTACATTCTCAGCTGTTTTTGTATAATCGATGGTTGGCACTAACATTTTATAAGCATCAGCACTGAAAGACAACCGCTGATATTCATCAATCGGATAATCGAAGGAAGTACCCAAACGCAAATTTGTCGGAATAAAATAACTGGACGCAAACTCGTCATAAGAAATTTTCGACCCAATATTAGAAACATTCAAGCCAAGAGCAAAAGTTCCATCACCTGTATACATTTGCACCGGCGTCCGGTAATACATGGCAACATCAGCAGCAACAGCCACACCCGGATAGATTTCAGATCCACTGTTAGTCAGGTTCTTACCATTATTCAGGTCAGAATAGATTAAACGCAAAGCGGCAGCTGCCGAGAAATTATCGAATAACTTTTGGGAATAAGCTACATCCAATGCAAACTCATTGGGAAATGCGGTTGCATATTCTCTGCCCTCGTAATCTGTCATTACAATTTCACCTAAAGAAAAATACCGCAAAGAAGCACTTAATGCTCTTCGTTGATCAAACTTCCAATAACCGGTGAGATAAGTGAGATTAATATCATCTACTAATTGTCGTAACCAGGGAGTAAATGAAAATGATAACCCGGCATCACTCTCGGCAAATACATATTTGGCCGGATTCCAGAATTGAGAATTTACATCAGCAGAAGTTGCGGCACCTAAATCTCCCATACCCGCTCCCCTTGCATCAGGAGAAATAGTAAGTGAGGGAACTGTATAACCTACCGGATTAATCTGAACTTCTTCCTGTGAATACGCGCTAAACGATATTGCAAACAAAAGGATGATTAAAAATAAATTTTTTCTCATTGCTATAATCTTTCTTAATTTTTTATGTCTTAACGCAGACTTGTATGATTAATATCTTTAAACGAAAAATAATGGTTTTATTGTATTGCCTCCAATCTTATTCTACAACTATAAGTTTATTCATTCTGGAACGAACTACTTTCGAATTTGTTTGAATAGATATACGATACAGATAGACTCCTGTTGAAAGTCTTCTACCTGTCATGTCACTTACATCCCAGTTGATTTCATCGAGGGTAGATTGTTTAAAACTCCATATCTGACGACCGGAAAGATCGTAAATATCAACCTGCGTGTTCATCACAGATTCAGGACGATCGTGTTCCACAACAAACTTTGTATAGGACTTAACCGGATTCGGATAATTTTTGACACTGAATATTTCGGGTTCCAACCCTTTTACCACTTCAAATTCAATTGTCTGAACGGATGAATTATTCAACAAGTCCCAGACCCTGAATGTAAGCGTATGTTTTCCGGAACGTAACTCAGGCAATTTAAATCTGACTTTCCCCTGAGAATAGTCATTCATTGCCGACTTATAATAATCATTCAGCACATAGGATTTACCCGGATCCTCATCAATCACCAGCAATATATCATGTCCGATACCACTTCCTACCTGGTTAATGCCATTAACATCACTTACGTGGGCTATAAACAAGGGCGTTTCATTTACTTTATCCCCAGATTTAAAGCCAGCGGTATTCAGATACATGTTAATTTCAGGACCTTCCGTTTCGTAGAACACATCGGGGTTTGAACCTCCAATGATAAAATTCTCATAAAACCCCTGGGCTTCATAACCATTATCATCACAAGAAGCATAAAAATTGACTCTTCCGCTCCCATAATTATATTTTATATCCTTAGGCAACATAAAGGTAAGTTCAAAATTTCCATTTACTACCTCAGCTACTCCGGAAAACAACTTATTCTGTCGATCATTAAAATTAAATGTTTTTGATTCTCCATGATTTCTCAAACTGGAAATTCGTTGAACTTTATCAAAAACAGATGCATTCAGAAATCCGTTAAAGTCATCTACTTTATTCCCCTCATTGTCTGCGATATACCCTGCAAACTTTGCAACTGAAAGTGCCCTAAGCGTATCGTTACCCTGTACGTCATTATCATTTATTTTCTGAACAACGACCTTGTATTCATTTGGATAAGTCAGTCTGACTGCAGGGTCTCCCATATACACATACGACAATTTATTTATCTCATTACCCAGGTTGTTTTTGGCGCGAGCAATCACATCTCCAACCCTGAGGTTTTTTCCATTTTCCTTATAAAACAGGAAATGATTTATCCATTGATTAATATATCTGTTCTGAGACGCGTAAACTGGTCTCGCTGCAGAAATAATTCCAATGCCGCCGCCGACAGGATTAAGCAATACATGTTCTCCCGCCGAAACAGTTGGCAGGTCAAACTGAAGGAAGTTACAGGTAGCAGCGACCCATAATGGTAAACTTTTGTTCGACAGGTTTTTCACATCGGCTGTCGACAAAATCTGTTCATTGGTCCAGCCTGTCGCACCGGCATGCCCCACAAAGTTCAGCATAAACATTCCGTTTCTCAATAAATTATGGAACTGAGCACGGGCAACAGGATACGACTCACCACTTGCATTTATTTCCTGTTGATAAGCATCCAGATAAATTTTAGTTATTTGCATGGATGGATGTGCCCTGCCAATCATAGAGGCAACACTGTCGGCCTGTTCCATGTGTAAAAATCCGTCACCATCATCGGCCAGATAACAAATCTGATTTTTCCAGATACCCCGATTCTCATTCTTCATGTAATTGATTGTTTTGGTAACTACATCAGTAGCCTCCTGAACAGTTGACACAGGGAATCTTCCAACTCCGATATCCATGGTATGTGATGGAATCTGTGTACCCTCTGAATCTTCAAGGAACGTAAAATAATCGTCAGTCAGGTATGAAAGTGTTTCAACCAATGAATTTTCAGTTTGATAAGTCAACACATAGCTCTCACTCGAAGACGACAAGACCTTGCGATTATCGAATGACCCTCTGCCAAACAACAACAAATATTTAGGACGTTTTGTCAGATCTCCCGATTGTGTTGCTCTGTCATACAACATCTTCATCATCCAGCGATAGGCTGTTGCATCCGGAGTCCCGGAAGAGAATTCATTGTAAACCTGTTCTGTAGTTACTGCTTCAACAGTGATTTCACCCATATCGTTGTGAGCTTTTGCCAGTCTCTGTGCTTGCTGCAAAAAATTAGGATGGGCAATAATTACCATGTCTGTCGGCAACATGCCATGTAAATTCTGATTAGCAACATTACCCAAAATTTCCGGCTTCGGGAAGGAGGATCCGGCCTTTGGATCAATCGCCAGATATGTTTTAGGTGTTTTGTTGTTTCCATAGAAACTCAGCATTCCGTTATTAGCCTGAGCTGTAATACGGGTTATATTTACATGATCGGTAATATCCCATATTTGCACATTAGTGCCTGCATTTGCAAGATTGAACTTACTGTATGTATCATTCCCGATAAAATCGGGATATTGAAAGCGCATGGCAGCTCCTGACATGGTAAGCGACCGGCGTGCATTAACTTCAACATAATTCAGATACCCTTTGGATGAGGATACCGGCTTTATATACGTCAGATTAAAATTCAGCAGATCCTGTTCGGGAGTAAATGTGAAAATTCCATTTGCAGCACGGGCTTTTTCGTAATTGTCATTTTCTGTTTTCTTGGCTACCGAAAGTGATTTGGTCTGCTGATCATTTAATTTTAACTGAAAAGTTGATATTTCGGACGATGTCGCGGCAACATCAAGACGTACCTTCACGGTATTGGCATTTTTCACGAGATTCTGAAAATTGAAATTCAGATTTAACGACAGCATATCACCAAAAGTTTCACCATAAAAATCTTTACCTGAACTGGCTATACTATTCAATTCTTTTTCATGTACTGCATAATCGGTAAATTCATTTACCTCATTGTATGACGCTCCGTTCGGTAAAACGACTTCAGTCTCTCCAATTTTTCTCACCTCTGTCACTGCTGAACTTACAAAATAGTATCCATAATTTGAATAATGATTCAACAGATGGATATACATTCCTCTGTTTATATCGTAAGTCCATGAATTAACCCCCTGTGCATAAAACAGGATATAATCACCTGCGTTAAAAACGCCATCGGAACCAGTTTCCATATGAATGGCAAGCTCCGGTAAATCATCATTTTTAGGCTGGAGAAAACTCTGATTTAACAATGCACCACCATATCCATAAATCTTTACCTTCTGGGGATCAACTCCCATTGCAGACAAATCCTCATAGGTTAATTTATACACTCCAGACTCTTTGATACGAATCTTAACAAATTTACCCTGAGCAAGTACTGATGCGGTTTTATATGCATGTAAACTCCCATAAGCCTCTGAATAACTGACTAATGCCAGCAGGCTTATAAAAAATATAATTATTTTATTGCGAAAGTTTCTCATTGATAAAACATGATTTGATGTAATTTCACCGGTTTTCTGTTAAACGTAAACTATAATTGTTTGTTGTAGTGTTTATAGAATGATAACATTATTTAATTTTAAAATCAAACATCTTTTGATCAAATATGTAACCTTCCAGCCGGTCACCAACCTGTACTTTTCCTACTCCAACCGGAGTTCCGGTAAATAAAATATCACCAATTTTCAGGGTAAAGAATTTACTTGTGTAAGCAATTAATTCATCCACAGGAAAAATCATGTCCTTCGAATTGCCTTGCTGAACTGTTTTTCCATTGATATCTAAATGAAATTCAATATTCTGAACATCACTAATTTCAGAAACGGGTATAAAGTTTCCAATAACGGCTGAGTTGTCGAAGGCTTTGCTAATTTCCCACGGATGACCGTTCGATTTCAGTTTTCGCTGAATATCACGTGCCGTAAAATCAACACCAAGACCAATTTCAGCATAATACCGGTGAGCATATTTTTTCGCGATATTCTTTCCTAACCTGTTGATTTTAACAATCAACTCTGTTTCATAATGCAACTCATCCGTAAAATCCGGAATAAAAAACGGCTTATTATTCTTTAACAATGCCGTATCCGGTTTCATAAAAACAACAGGTTCTGAAGGATTTTTGCTGTTTAGCTCTTTGTTATGCTCGACGTAATTTTGTCCGATTGCCAGAATTTTCATGCAGTAAACAATTAAATGTGTAATTCTTTCAGGGCATTCAGACGATTGAACATAACAGCCAGATGTGCATATATGGATGTATTTTGCACCACGATATTTTCCGGAACAACAATTCTGTAAGGGGTAAAATTCCAGATTGCCTTGATACCGCCTGCCACCATTACTTCCGAAACTTCCTGTGCTTTATCTACCGGAACAGTCAATATTCCGATATTTACCCCTGTCTGTTTCTGAAGCTCAGCAAACCGTTCGATATGATGAATGGGGATGTGATTGATCGAAGTCCCCGACAATTCATATTTCACATCAAATCCGGCCATGATTTCCAGTCCGAATTGCTCCAGTCCGTTATCATGCATCAAAGCGCCTCCCAGACTTCCAACACCAAAAAGATAGGCCTGATGAGAATTGGTAAACCCAAGAAACCTATCTAATACAGCAACTAATTCTCTCACATCATAACCAACGCGGGTTTTACCGGATATTTTCACGTACGATAAATCTTTGGCAACCATCGAAGCATCAACCGAAATATTCCTGGCTATCTGTGTTGAAGAAAGATACGACTCTCCTTGTTTCAGCACTAATTTGGCATATGCAAGATACCAGGGCAACCTTCTCAGGGTCGGCTCCGGCACATGAAATTCTATTGCGCTTTTTAAATGAGGCATTTAAGTCCTAAAATAGATTTGACCTGCAAAAATAATCAAATATTTTAATTAATTTTGCACGTTTATTTTTTTAAAGAAATATTATGGAGTACAATTTCAGCGAGATAGAAGCAAAGTGGCAGGCATACTGGAAAAATAACCAGACTTACAAAACAGATGTTGATTTACAAAAACCCAAATATTATGTATTAGACATGTTCCCCTATCCTTCCGGAGCCGGTTTACACGTGGGACATCCACTGGGATATATCGCATCTGATATCTACAGCCGCTACAAAAGACTTCAGGGTTATAATGTTTTACATCCGATGGGATATGATGCTTATGGATTACCTGCTGAACAATACGCCATCCAAACCGGTCAACACCCTGCTGTAACTACAGCAAAAAATATCGCCCGTTACAGAGAGCAATTGGATAAAATCGGTTTTTGCTACGACTGGGATCGCGAAATCCGCACTTGTGAACCGGATTATTATCACTGGACTCAGTGGGCTTTTATTCAAATGTTCAATCATTATTTCGATACAAAGTTGCAAAAAGCGATGCCGGTTGAGCTGTTGGTTAAGCATTTTGAAAAAAGTGGCACACAGGATATTAATGCGCATGGGACCGAAGAACTTTGTTTTACGGCATCTGAGTGGAATTCTAAATCAGAGAAAGAACAACAGGAAATACTGCTCAACTACCGCATCGCTTACCTGGCCGACCTGAAAGTAAACTGGTGCCCGGCTCTCGGAACCGTACTCGCAAATGATGAGGTGAGCGAAGGGGTATCTATTCGCGGAGGACATCCGGTGGAACAAAAAGTTATGCGTCAGTGGAGTTTGCGGGTTTCGGCCTACGCTCAAAGACTGCTGGACGGATTATCGAAAATCGACTGGACCGACTCGCTGAAAGAAACACAGAAGAACTGGATTGGAAGAAGTGAGGGTGCAGAAATACACCTCCCCCTGGCCCCCTCCAAAGGAGGGGGAATTGAGGAAAATTCAACTTCACCTTTAACAACAAATACCCAAGGAGGGGGAATTGAGGGAAAACCCGTTCATTCTCAAATAATAAATTTCCAAGAAAAAGATATCCCTTTATATTATACTGCCGATAAACTTGATTGGAGCTTACTTATTGATCATGCCAAAGCGATGCGTAGCGAGCCTACTGAGTCTGAAAGCATTCTATGGGAAATGTTACGAGCCAATAAAACCGGATTTAAATTCCGCCGGCAACATCCTGTCGATAAATTTATACCCGATTTTGTTTGCATTGAAAAGAAATTGATTGTTGAAGTTGATGGCGATTATCATTTTACCGAAGAACAGATTGAACTTGATAAAGCGAGAACACACATACTGGAATTATCCGGATATAAAATGCTTCGTTTCACTAATGATGAAGTAAAATCGACACCGCATTTCGTAATTGAGAAAATCAAAAGTGAGCTGACAAAAGAGAACTCAAATGATTCGGAAGGCCAGAATCATTCTGCAACTCCCCCCTCCCTCGGAGGGGGCCAGGGGGAGGTGATTGTCTTTACTACCCGTGCGGATACCATATACGGTGTTACATTCATAGTGCTCGCTCCTGAAAGCGAGTTGGTCGAAACATGCACCACTCCTGAACAAACTGCTGATGTACAAGCCTATATCAATACAACAAAAAAACGAACCGAACGGGAAAGAATCGCTGACCGTCGCGTTACCGGGGTTTTTTCAGGCTCTTACGCTATCAATCCGGTCAGTGGAACAGAAATTCCGATCTGGATTTCGGATTATGTGCTGGCCGGATATGGAACCGGTGCTATCATGGCGGTACCTGCACACGACAGTCGCGATTATGCTTTTGCCAAACACTTCAACCTGCCGATTATCCCATTAATTGAAGGTTGCGATGTGTCTGAAGAAAGTTTTGATGCAAAAGAAGGCATCATGATGAATTCAGGTTTTCTGAACGGCTTAACGGTTAAAGAAGCCATTGAAAAAGCAAAAACTTATGTAGGAGAAAAAGGAATTGGCAGAATCAAGGTAAATTTCCGCCTACGTGATGCCATTTTCAGTCGCCAGCGTTACTGGGGAGAGCCCTTCCCGGTTTACTACAAAGACGATATGCCCTACATGCTCGATGAGAGCAAATTACCATTGATACTTCCTGAGGTGGATAAATTCCTGCCGACTGAAAAAGGGGAACCACCATTAGGCAGGGCAAAAAACTGGCATACAGCAGATGGTTTTCCATTGGAATTATGTACCATGCCCGGATTTGCCGGTTCGTCTGCATACTACCTGCGCTACATGGATCCCAAAAACGACAAGGCATTGGTTAGCAAGGAAGCGAACGAATACTGGCGCAATGTCGATTTATATATCGGTGGGACAGAACATGCTACCGGTCACTTGGTTTACAGTCGCTTCTGGAATAAATTCCTGTTTGATCTTGGGTTGGTTTGTGAAGATGAACCGTTTAAGAAACTGATTAATCAGGGAATGATTCAGGGACGGAGTAATTTTGTGTACAGGGTGAAGCACCCCCTTCCGACCTCCCCCAAAGGGGGAGGAGATGCGCACTCCTCAAGTACGCAAAGCCCTGAAAGTGCGCTCACTCCTCCCCCTTCGGGGGAGGTCGGGAGGGGGTCGGGGTGCTTTGTTTCTCTCGGCTTAAAAGACCAATACGACACTACTCCAATCCACGTCGATGTTAATATCGTTTCAAATGATATACTGGATATTGAAAAGTTCCGTTCCTGGCGTCCAGAATTTGCAGATGCTGAATTCATCCTTGAAGATGGAAAATACATTTGCGGATGGGCCGTTGAAAAGATGTCTAAGTCCATGTTTAACGTGGTGAATCCGGATGATATCGTGGAAAAATACGGAGCCGACACCCTGCGCTTGTATGAGATGTTTCTGGGTCCGCTCGAACAATCGAAACCATGGGATACCAACGGCATTGATGGAGTGCACCGCTTCCTGAAACGCCTCTGGGCGCTGTTCTATAAAGAGGGTGAATCGTTACTCAACGAGGATCAACCTTCAGCAGAAGAACTCAAAATTTTGCACAAGACAATAAAAAAGATTACTTTCGACATCGAGAACTTTTCATTCAACACATCTGTTTCTGCTTTTATGATTTGCGTGAATGAATTGTCGGCGCTTAAATGCAGCAAAAAAGCAATTTTGGAACCTTTAGTGATTTTACTGGCTCCATTTGCACCGCATATCGCGGAGGAACTGTATCATGCGCTTGGACATACCGGCACTGTTTGTGATGCCGCATTTCCGGTTTGCAATGAAGCATTCTTAGTTGAATCGACCGTGAAATATCCGATTTCATTTAACGGGAAAGTAAGGTTTACACTGGAACTTCCGGCCGACATGAACAAGGCGGATGTGGAAAAAGAAGCGCTGGAAAACGAAAATACGATTAAACAACTGAACGGAGCAACCATTAAAAAGGTGATTGTGGTACCCGGGAAGATTGTGAATATAGTTATTTAGCGGAAAGCGGAGAGCTAAAAACGAATAGCGAATAGTGGAGGGTTGAATGACCAAGTGCAAATTAAGAGAAGGTTGCCACGTCGTTCACTTTGTGAACTCCTCGCAATGACAGACTGGCAACCGTAGACCGTAGACTGTAGACTTTTGACAATATTATGACATTACAATCAAGCACCAAACAAACCTGGATCAGCATACGTCAGTATGTCCTGATTACCTTCGGTTTATTCCTTTATGCAATTGCATGGAAGGGTTTGCTGATTCCACACCAGATAACGGGTGGAGGGGTTACCGGTGTCGGGGCTTTGCTTTTTTACGCGACTGGCATCCCCATTTCAGCTACTTACCTGACTATCAACCTAATATTACTTATCGTAGCTTATAAAACCGTCGGCAAACAGTTCAGCGTTCGAACCGTGATAGGCGTGGGGATTCTGACATTCTTTTTAAGCGTTATACCTGAATTTCCCCGGGGAACTTTTGTACAGGAAAGTGAAAGTTTCATGGCTTGTGTGCTGGGTGGCTTAATCATGGGAAGTGGAATCGGACTTATTTTCATCAACAATGGCAGTTCGGGAGGTACTGACATCATTGCCAAGGTCATTAACACACACCGCAACATAACCCTTGGCAGAGCGTTGTTGTACACCGATGTATTAATCATTTCGTCTTCTTATTTTCTGGAATTCGGCAGCTTAGAGAAAATCGTTTACGGACTTACCACCTTAGCTGTTTCAACTGTGGCTGTCGACATGGTTGTAAACGGGGTTAGGCAATCGGTACAGTTCTTTATTTTTTCGAAGAAATACGATGAAATTGCCAACAGGATTAACTCGGAACTGCACAGAGGGGTAACCATTTTAGATGGCACAGGTTGGTATTCAAAAGAACCGGTCAAGGTTATTACCGTGCTGGCAAGAAAGAATCAGTCGGTAGCTATTTTCAGAATCGTAAAGGAAATTGACCCCAACGCGTTTGTATCTCAATCTTCAGTAATCGGGGTGTATGGAGAGGGATTCGATGTAATCAAATCGAAATAAGGACAGGATTTACCAAAGCTCTGGAGAAAATAATCAACAATAATGAGTGATAATTTCAAAAAAAACATGATTGGTGCCCTCACCTGGAGTTCGGTGAATATCTTTGGCGTGCAATCGGTTCAATTGATTATTGGCATTATCCTGGCCAGGGTCCTGATGCCCGAGGATTTCGGGTTAGTGGGTATTCTGTTTGTCTTTTTCGGGTTATCAACTGTACTCATCGATGGTGGATTTGGACAAGGACTGATAAAAAAACCAGATGCCAACAAAGAGGATTTCAGCACCGTTTTCTTTTTAAACATCTTTCTGTCGATCCTGTTGTACATTATATTGTTTTTTTCTGCTCCTCTGATAGCCGCATTTTTCTCTCAGCCGGATTTAATTTCACTGGCCAGGGTTGCTTTTCTTGCTGTGCTTATATTTCCTTTGTACCAAACCCAGCAAATACAATTACTCAGGAAACTAAACTACAAGAAGCTGGCATCAGTGAATATTGGCAGCGTGGGGTTGAGCGGTGCAATTGCCGTTGTCATGGCGGTTAACGACTACGGCGTATGGTCACTGGTCTATCAGCAACTGCTGTTTCACTTTTTCAGGTTTGTTTTTTTCACGCTGCAAAACCGTTGGAAACCTGCTTTGACATTCAAATCTGCAACCATTCGGGAATTGTGGCGATTTACCTTACCCCTGCTCGGACAATCGTTGCTAAACGTCATTTTTAACCAGATTTACATCGTGATCATCGGGCGGTTCTACCCCATCGGGCAGGTGGGTTATTTTACCCAGGCAAACAAATACAGTGAAACAGTCAATGCCGCCACGCAGAACATTCTTTCGATGGGGACCTTCCCCTCTTTTACGAAAATCCAGGACGATAAAGAGCGCTTGCTACGTGTTTACAAAAGACTCATTTCTTCCGTTTCGATGATAACTTTTCCGTTGGTAGTTTTTTTGATTGTAGCAGCCGAACCCATTGTTGTAACGCTCATCTCTGAAAAATGGTTGCCCTCGGTTGTGTTATTACAGTTGTTATTACTTGCCAATATCTTCAACCCGCAATATACCATCAATATCAACATCCTGAATGCAACAGGAGCATCCGGCACCACACTGAAACTTGAAATAATCAAAAAATCCCTGATTATGGTTTCAATTTTAGCATGTTTTAGTTTCGGGATCGAAGCCATGCTTGCTGGATTTGTAGCAGCAAATGTACTGGCTTACGTGATTTCGATGGTATCGATTAAGAAGGTGTTGAAACATTACTACAGGCATCAGATAGGGGATGTGATTCAGAAACTGATAATAGCAATTATCTTAGGAGTATTAGTTGGGTTCTACAACTATATTTCACTTGGATATTTCGTTAAATTGCTTGTACAAGGGATTTCATATATTATACTATATCTTTGCGCGATTAAACTGTTTTATCCGGAAAATTTCAAAGAAATAAAAGCACTAACCTCAATAAATAAAAACCAGCATGAATTTTAGTGAAGAAATAAATCAATATCTTAAAGGAAAGCTATTTTCAAATGCACTTTATGTAAACTTCTCTCCAAATAAATTTTTATTGCAATCAAGAATAAAAAAAATATCAGGAATAGTAAAAGATAAGAATATTATTCATTTGGGCTGCGCTGATCATTTGGACCTGATAGAATACAAAATGAAACGCGGGAAGTGGTTACATGGGCTACTGATTGAAACCACAAATCAATGCATCGGCATCGACATCAACAGTGAAGCAATCAATTACCTGAAAGAAAAACACAATATCCCCAATATATATTGTAAAAATATTGAAGACGATAATGATATTGAAGGGATTTTAGGAGATACAAAATGGGATTTTCTCCTCTTGGGGGAAATTATTGAACACATGAATAATCCGGTAGCATTTTTACAGCATCTACACGAGAAATTCAAAGGCAAAACAGACAGAATCATCATTACCGCTCCAAACGTTTACAATATTTTTAACGCAAAAAAAATACGCAAAAACATGGAAGTTATCAATACAGATCACCGGTATTGGTTTTCACCTTACACATTAACAAAGGTTGTAATGGAAAGTGGTTTTAGTGACTGTGATTTGTGTTTTGTTGAACATGTAAAGCTACCATTAATAACAGAAGTACGAAAACAAATTTATAAGATACTAAAAAGACCTCTGTACCTCAATGCTTCTTATTATTCAACTTTAGTAATAGTTGCAAAATTCTGATTTACGTGTATTGATTTTAAAAATCCTTTAAGAGCTGTATAAAAGCGTGATAGTTTTGTTCAGCATTGAAATTTTGTTCCCAATGTTCGCGAGCATTTTCACGTAAAGTAACGTTATTCTTCTGAACAAACTCTTGGATCATATCAGCAAGAAATGCCTCATCAATTCTTGATGGTAAGAGAATTCCATTACTGTTGTTTACTAATTCAGATACACCTCCAACATCCGTCGCCATTGCCGGAATACCAAAAGACATGGCTTCCATTATTGAGACCGGAATACCCTCAGTACTACTCACGTTGATAAACAAATCAATATAATTCTCCTGATAGAACTTAATCACTTCTTCGTTTGTTTTTAGTCCTAACCAGTTCACTTCAATATTGTCAGGCAATTCATAACTCATTGCTTGTAATACAGAACGCAGCGGTCCATCACCGATGTGAGTCCATTTTATTTTGAATTCAATCAAATGTAAAGCCTTAATTATTAATTGTATTCGCTTAATCTCTACTAAATTAGAACAACTAACCAAGTGAAAACAGTCTACATCTGTACGATTTATCAGATTTACACCTTGATCCAGAACTCCAAGTCTTGAAACAAATATTTTATTTTCATTCACCAATTGCGGGTATTTACCCAATAAGTAACGACGACCGTAATCTGAGATGGTAATAAACTTATCAATTGAGGGAAAAACGTAACGACGAAAAGGTATATAACTGGCTTTAACCTCTTCATATAGATCACTTCCGTGAAAACGAACAACAATCGTTGAAGAATATTTTTGTTTCAATACAGGAGCCAACATGACCGATTTATCACCCCAATAGAAATATAGAATATCATTTTTTTTAGGATTGATATGCTGCCTCTTATAAATACATCTGAAACGAAAAAGGAACGTGAAAAATTCCCATGTTTTTTTAGAGTCTTTATATGGCTTACTAATTTTCCACTCGGTAAGTGCAAACATAATGGGCGAAAGGTTACATAATCCGGATAAGATAAACTTTAATCTATCTTTTTTTGTGTCTACTGAAAGTAACGGTTTTAGTATTATTACACTTGGAGGTACTTCTCTAATATTTTTATCTGCCTGTAGTGGAATTATGAAGACTGACTGAAAATTATCGGCTAAGTACTTAATTTCATTCATCAAAAAAGTTTCACCATTTCCATAAGGAAATGTATTTGTAAAAAGATATATATTTCTTTCCATACTTTCTTGATTATATTTACATATTACATTTCCAACACCTCTCCAACCGCCCTTTCCGCAGCTCTCCCACTTCCATACAAATCAACCGTAAAATCTGATTTTTTACTGCTGAAATACTGAAAAGCTTCCAGCAATAAATCGGTATTAGTCCCGACAATCCGGTTAAATCCATGTTCTACTAATTCCACCCACTCGGTTTGCTCGCGTAAGGTGATGCAATGCCTCCCGAAGAAAAAGGCTTCTTTCTGAACACCGCCGCTATCGGTCACAACCAACTTACAATGCTTGAGCAGCATGATCATATCAAAATAACCTACGGGGTCGATGATGGTAAATGCCGGTTTCAGATTTAGTTGTTGCAGGATGTTACGGGTACGGGGATGCAAGGGAACTACCATCTGAACCTCTTTGTTTATGAGATTCAGACCAGTGATAATGTCGTGTAACTTAACCGGATTGTCGGTATTTTCCTGCCGGTGAATCGTCGCCAGCACAAAATCAGTTAAGCCAAGCTGACCGATAATCTGTGATTTCTCCTGAGCCTTTTGTGCGTAATACATAGCGGCATCCTGCATCACATCGCCATTTTTTACGATTTGCGCGGTATAGTTATCGAAACCTTCTCGTTTCAGGTTCTGAACCGCGGTGTCGGTTGGACATAACAACAGGCTGGAAATCCGGTCGGTAAGGATGCGGTTGATTTCTTCCGGCATCGTCATGTTAAACGAACGTAAACCGGCTTCGACATGTATCACGGGAATATGTAGTTTAACCGCTGCCACTGCTCCGGCTAAGGTCGAATTCGTATCACCATACACCAACACGCCCTCCGGTTTTTCTTTCAACAGAATCTGCTCAATTCCTTCCAGCATCCTGCCGGTCATAGCCCCATGAGAAACACCGTGAATGTCTAACTGATAAGCAGGTCTGGGAATTTCCATTTCTTCAAAAAACACGTCCGACATATTGGCATCGAAATGTTGCCCCGTATGTATAATCTGCTCTTCAATACCGCAAAGCGTAAACTGGCGACTTAATGTCGCTGCTTTTACGAATTGCGGACGAGCGCCTACGATGGTTATGATTCTCTTCATCTGCGTATAATTTGGTTAGACAGGATTAACAGGTTGTGATTTCTGATAAAGCTGATCCAATAGCCCGGTCAGTTTTCCGGTCAGTTTTCTTCTGCTGAATTGACTGATGACTTCTCTATCTGCATCAACAGACAAAGTTCCGGATTTATATTGCTGATAATAAGCCTGTATTTTTTCTTTTAACAACACAGCGTCTGAGAAATCAAACATTACACCGGCATTGGTTTGTTTTAAAATTGCTGCTGCATCGCCATCTGTATAACCGATACCGACAACTGGCCGACCGGACTGCAAATACTCAAACAATTTGCCGGTAACAATGGATTTAGTATCCGGATTCTGTACCAGACAAAGTAACAACAACTGTGAACCGCGTTGCAATCTTATCGCTTCGTGATGTGGCACATAAGCTGATAATTCCAGATTAGCTTCCAAATCGCTTGCTTTGATATCATTAAGCACTGAGCCATCCACGCTTCCGGTCAACCGTATTCGTAAATCATTTTTGAAATATGCATTTTCAACCGCAATTTCCTGTAATACTTTCCAGAGCACCTGTGGATTTTGCTTTTCAGTCAGCAGTCCGGTATGGGTAATCACAAACTGTTCATCCGGCTTAACTGCATCCTGTACAAAATCTTCCTCATCATATCCGTTGGCAACAACAGCAAGTTGCTGATGCCGATATCGCGAGAATTCCTGCTGCATGTGCTCTGAGACAACTAAAGTTAAATCGGCTTCCGCTATTGTTTTTTTCTCTAACTGACGATGACGAAAATCTGCCGGAAGACTTAACTTCAAATCTTTATAATAAAAGATGCCGGTCCATGGATCCCTGAAATCCGCTATCCAGGGCAGTGCCGGGAATTGCTTTTTCAACCGGCGACCGATTAAATGAACCGAATGCGGCGGGCCAGTCGTGATGATAACATCAACAGGATTGGTGCTCAGGTATTTTTTCAGAAAGCGAACAGAGGGACTTACCCAACACACCCGGGGGTCGGGTATAAATAAATTACCACGCAGCCAAATCGATAACTTATCTTTCCAGTTTTCCTGCTTTGCATCCGTTACAAATCCTGCTTGTATGGATTTGTCTTTTTTACCTGTAAATTTACGGTACAGCGCGTAAGGCTCCCAAATCGGGCGGCGAATAACCGTAATATCCGCTGGCAAGTCCTTTTCAAAACTTGCATCAACTACCGGATAATCTGCATTTTCAGGAGCGCAGATTACAGGCTCCCAACCAAAACCACGCAGATACTTGACAAACTTCACCCACCGTTGCACGCCTGAGCCGCCACTGGGAATCCAGTAATATGTAATAATCAGCGCTTTCTTCATGAAACGGCGATCAGATAACGTAACTTATTTTCCGATAACGTCCAGGGCTTTTCTTAACCTGGTCAGTGTTTCTTCTTTTCCGATGATGTCGATGATATCAAACATGTGCGGACCTTTCGACTCTCCTACGATGCAAAGCCGGAAAGCATTCATCACAGCTCCCATACCATAACCCTTCTCTTCCATCCAGTTTTTAACCACATATTCGGTATTGGCTGCTGAAAAGTCCTCTGTTTTTTCGAGCAAATCCATCAAACCCAGTATGTGATTTGGGGACTCAGCTTTCCAGCGTTTCTTAATGGCCGTTTCACAATATTCTTCAGGAGCCTGAAAAAAGAAGGACGACTGCTCCCAGATTTCCTGCACGAAATTGGCTCTTTCCCGTACCAATCCCACAATTCGTTTTACCTTTTCTGAATCCTCAATAATATCTTTTTCAATCAGCAAGTGCTGGAATAAATCCGTTATTTCTTCCAGTGGTTTCATCTGCAAATACTGATGATTGAACCATTTTCCTTTTTCATAATCGAATTTTGCTCCGCTCTTGCTTACGCGGTCCAGCGAAAACAACTCAATCAATTCATCCATGGAGAAAATCTCCTGTTCCGTTCCGGCATTCCAACCCAGCAAAGCCAGAAAATTCACCACGGCTTCGGGGAAGTAACCCGACTCCCTATAACCGGAAGATACTGTCCCCGATTTGGGATCGTTCCATTCCAGCGGGAAAACCGGAAAGCCCAGCCGGTCGCCATCTCTTTTGCTGAGTTTGCCATTTCCGTCGGGTTTCAGCAACAAAGGCAGGTGCGCAAACTGAGGCATATTCGCTTCCCAACCCAAATATTGATACAAAAGCACATGCAGCGGAGCCGATGGCAACCATTCTTCACCACGAATCACATGCGAGATTTCCATCAGGTAATCGTCCACCACATTGGCCATGTGATAAGTCGGCAACCCATCGGATGATTTAAACAATACCTTATCATCGATAACCGAAGAATTGATAAGCACTTCACCCCGGATTAAATCCTGCACCAGAATTTCCTGATTCGGTTCAATTTTGATACGCACCACATACTGTTCACCTGAAGCAATGCGACTATTAACCTCATCAGCCGGTAACGTAAGCGAGTTCTTCATCAACCCGCGTGTAGTTGCATCATACTGAAAATTGGGAATTTCCGCTCTTTTTGTTTCCAATTCAGTCGGTGTGTCGAAAGCGATATACGCCAGTCCCGCATCCAGCAACTGATCAACATATTGTCTGTAAATAGATTTCCTTTCACTCTGGCGATAAGGAGCATGAGTCCCCGGTTTTTCAGCCCCTACCCCTTCATCAATATGAATACCCAGCCAGTTCAACGCTTCTACAATATAATCCTCTGCACCCGGCACAAAACGGGCAGAATCGGTATCCTCGATACGCAGCAACATATCGCCACCATGCTTTTTAGCAAACAGGTAATTATATAACGCGGTTCTCACACCCCCGATGTGGAGCGGTCCGGTCGGACTCGGGGCAAATCTTACTCTTACTTTCTTCATTGATTTTTAGTAAATAATGTGCAAAAATAAGAAAAAAGAAACTCATGGCAAATCATTTACCTGTATTAATGAGAAACATATATTGACGCTACTTACGGCAGCTCCATAAAGAGTGATGTCATCACAATCAAATAAGAAAGCTTACAGATCAATAAACTTCGCTTACACCAGAAACTAAAACTTTGTAATTGGAAGTTTTGCAGCGAAAATAAGCCTTGCATTTTGATGCTACAAGCCTTGAAAATTGGTGCAACAAGTAGCGCATTTTGATGTTACAAAGAGCTTATTGAGCTATTGTGCAATTACATTCGGGGAGGAAAAGCAACATCGCTCAGGATGATAGAGCAACTGCATTCGATGTTGTTGAGCTACATTGTTCACTTTCAAAGAGCAACGTTGCTCTATGGCGATGAACTATGTTGCTCTTTAAGGAAGGTTTATAAACAACAAAAACCGACTATATGTCGGTTTTTTCAAGTGGGCGTTGACGGATTCGAACCGCCGACCCTCTGCTTGTAAGGCAGATGCTCTGAACCAGCTGAGCTAAACGCCCGAAAAAGTTGTGTGTTTTATAATAATATCGATTTGATGTGGGCGTTGACGGATTCGAACCGCCGACCCTCTGCTTGTAAGGCAGATGCTCTGAACCAGCTGAGCTAAACGCCCGATATTTTACATCAAGATCTTTACTTCTAAAGCGGTGCAAAGATACTATTAATTTTGAATTCTCAAAAAAGTTTTGAAAAAAAACATAAATAGAAAGTAAAATTTCTGATATTTTCGAGACTTTTTGTTCTCAATTTAGAATATCTTTTTGGACATTCACTGTCACCTGAGAATTGTCAGGAGAATAATCAAATAACAAATCTCCTTTTTTTGCAAACATTCTAATGTAGTTCAATCCATACCAAACTACCAATTTACCCACTTTAATGCCTGACAAAACATCAATTTTATAATCGCCGTTTTGCAATTCTGAAATGGAGATTGTACTGTTATTGGTAATTTTCACTTTATCGAACGAGATGTCACTACCACCATCAGTCTGAATGGAAATAACCCCTTTTGAGTTTTTCACAAAATTAATTTTACCCAGATTTTTATAAATATTCGGACAAGAATTCTTAAAATTCGGATTACTGCGATTGATGGCTTCTCTGATTTTTTCACCGGTAAGACTAACCCCCATAAACCTTACTAACCTGATGCCTGCCATGAGTCCGGCCATCGACTTCTCAGTCTGTTTTTCGATAAACTTCCTGGTTTCCTGTTCAAGCAATTCGACTACATCCAATGAAGCTGCAGAAGCAAAAGCAACCGACTTCTCATTCCCGGCAAGTGCCAGTGCATTGTTAGTCATACCATTATAATATATGACACCTCTCTCGTCGACATACAATCCCTGATCCATTTCAGCCAATTGATTTGCTGCATGTTTAAGACTTTCTCTCACACCATTATTATTGAAAACAATTGAGAAAGCAGTAGAAAATGAATCAGGTAAAACTTCCAGTCCACCTTTGTTTAACCAAAGCAGCGATCCGGAAGGTGAATAGGCAGCCACAAACAAATCGGCTTTATCCTGAGCTGATGAAATACTTTTACCTTCAAGACGAATGCTGCCTGTAAATACACCTGCCACAACAATATTACCAGATGGGGTTGTCTCAACTGACATACCAACTGCATTACCACCATTCGACATGATTGATTTTGCCCAAACAGGTTGCCCAACACGGTTCATTTTTGCCACAAAACAACTATGAGCCTGTGATGCCCCCATCAGATTGATTCCTCCAAGTGCAGCAGACTCAGCAAAATAGCCCGTCAGTAAACTACTACCGTCACCCAGCAATTTACCATTCTTTCGAATACTGCCCTTGTATAAGCCTGATTTCTGAGCAATTTCCCATTGTTTATCAATTGCCAGATCATCTGCATTTCTGTTTTCGACCTTACAAATCACCGGCGATACAGTTTTATATTGCGGCATACTCAAGCCAACCGGTGCATTGATATAGGTCGGATCAGTTACAAAATATTTTGCATTCCCAAATTCAAAATAATCTCCGGAGACAGGAACTGTAAAGGCCACTGCCGCTGCGACATGGTCGGGATATTCCAAACCAACAACCTTCAATCCCAATGTTTCACGCACGAGATATGTAAATAACACCGAACGATCTTCACAGTCAGAATATGGATAATATAACATTTCATCTGCAAAGAAAAATTTCTCCCGACCAAACTGTTCCGGGTCTGTTTTATACGGGAAAGCGGTCTGTACAAATTGCAGGATAAACGCAACAGCCCTTTTCTCATCCATTTGAGATACAATAGGCAAAATGGCATTAGCAAGGGATTCTTTTGCCTGCACAGATGCTGCAGCATTAAAATAAACACCTAAATCAACCAAAGGGTAATTTTTATAGAACTCAACTAAATCCGGGTCATAACTCACGCCAATATTATAATCCCGATCTTCAAATTTGAATGAAATCTTTTTATCAACTTTCCTACCTGCAAAAGTTACAGGTGACATAATATTGAAATCGATTTGCCGACCTGTTTTTAAATAATCCTTATCATAAGTATAATAACTACCGGAACCCAGTTTTGGATACACATAATAATTTAATCCGCCTAAATTGAGGTAACTTAACTGATATATTTCCTGCAATGAGGGCAGTAATAATGCTACATCACGATCCTGGTATGCAACACGAACTCCATAACCAGAACGAACCAAGATAAACCAAGTCAGCAACCTGGAAAGATTTTCATTACCAGGATATAAATTCTTAGCAAATTCATTGGTTATCATTAAATATCCAAAATCATTGATATTCATATCTACCTTCGTTTGCAACAAGTTGTCAATAGTTGGGGTGTATTCTGTGTTGCTGGCATTCTCCCAGAAAGCAGCGATTGATTGTTGATTTACCGATGGAAAAACACATTGCGATAGTTTTTGGTCGTATGGTACGATAACCTGTCTTCCATAAAACGGAAAAGAAGCTATCCGCATATTTCTTTCATCACCCACAGGTTTACGAATTGGCTCCACTTGCGGTGGAAGACTTAACATGGTATTTCTTTCCGGGGCAATGGTTTTTAATGCTATTGCAGATGTTTCAGCAGATGTTTGAGAATATATTGGAGATTCTTTGGGTTTTGGTCGCTCAGGTACTTTGTTGCCTGCAAAAGCCTGGTAATTCTCCCATTCTTTTTTCAGGTAATCTGTCCATTCCTGATCACGCATAGCAACATAATCAGCATATTCTTTCTGTAACTTTGCCATCCCTTCAAGTTGTTTTTCGGCAAACTTTTGCATTTCAGCTTGCTGTTGTCTTTTATACTCTTCAAAAGTCTGGGCAAATAAAGCACCACTAAACAGCATCAAAAGTGCTGATAAATAAACAATACTTGTTTTCATAATATTAACTTAATAAATTAAAACTCTTGTATATCTGGATTGAAAACCATCGCGACTGGAACAAATTGCGTCACCAGTCTGTATTTTGCTGAATGAAAAGAATATACATTTTATTAAGAAACAGTTCTAACAACCAAATCAAGCGTACAAATATATATATTATTTGTACAAATATGGAGATAATTCATGAATATTTTTCAATATCTATTTTGTATTTTTAATTATTATTATATTTTTGTTGTGTTAATAATAAGTGAATAAATTACCAACTGATTTTACAGTTATATTTTCATTTTTCTTTTATCACTGTTTGATTACCTTCAGTTTGTTTGTATCTCTGATTCTGAATTTAAACACCTTAAATATTTTACGGTTATGAAAAAACACCTCCTGCTCCTCTCTGCAACGATCCTTGCATGTAGTCTGAATGCCCAGAATGATGTTCCTAAGTCACTTGAAAGGGGATTAATTCCCTCTACTTACAACCGGAACGCACTTACGATTGTGATTCTTGATAACAATTGTACCTATATTTCCGACATTAAACAAGCTACCGATAATATTATCATCCCTGAGAAATTTGATGACAATACGGTATTAACCAAATGTATTAAATCGGCATCTGGTAAAGATGAAATTTTATCAACGATTAATCAATCTAAATTGGGCAATCAAATTCTTTCAACCTGGTTTTCACGTTCTGCAGAGGGCGATTTCAACATGTCGCTGATTGCTGAAAGAGGTATGTATAATGCAACTGCCGACGACATGATTAAAGCTTCTGCTTCCAAAATTGGAATGAACAAAATAAAAGATGCGGGACAGGCATTGGTAAACAACAGTTACATACAGGTAATTGAGTTTAAAGATGTAATTACCATGAAGGAGTATTACGACAGACAGGATGCTGCAAATTACAATTATGCAAAGGCCAATAATACGCAATACAAACCTGTTGAACGTACCAAAAACGGATGGAAAGGAAGTTCGGTTTCCTATTTATTCAAGATTGACCCTGCCTATGTGGATTTGCTATTCAATGACATGTGGATTTATGCTGATGACGACCCGGCAGTCAGAACACAAAAAAAGGAATTGTTCGACAATGCAAACTTCAGTTTCAGTTTTGTTATGGAAGTTGCAAACGAAGCCGAGGGAACACAGGACAATCCGAATCCAAACACAGGATTACCTGTGCAATTAACAAGGGAACAACTCTTTGCCAGGTTAGTTAATAGTGGTATTAAAGCCTCATTATATGAATTTGAAACAAAATACGAACCTTTCCGGGTAAAAACAGCCCTTCAGACCAGAAAGCCCTTACAAGCAAAAATCGGAACAAAAGAAGGTATTGGAGTTGATCAGCGTTTCTTCGTACTCGAGAACATCATGAATTCAAAAGGAGAAATCAAATCAAAAAGACAAGGAGTTATACTCGTAAAGAAAGTTGAAAACAATTCTGTTGTTGCGACTGCCTCAAATATTCCGATGTCGAAATTTTATCAGACGGCTGGAAAAAGATTAGAACCTGGCATGACAATGCAACAACGCAATGACTATGGTGTTGGGCTTTCGATGGGTGCTGGTGGAGGTGCTTTGGGTGGATTTTACATGAAAGCCGAGGGAAACCTGGCAACAATTTCTCGCATGTTACCGGGAATCGAAAATTTAATAAAAGTAACTCAATTGAAAGTATTTGGATCTGTAGCATTTGACGCTGGGGATTATACTACATTCGATGAAACCACATTCACCAGGTTCCAATTAGGTATTTCAAAAGGTTTTTATTTTATGAGAAATTTTTCCATAGCACCATTTATAGCGTACGGTTCTGAAAGCGCAACTCCCATGTCATATCCTGAGGGATATACCATTAATGCTGACTTTTTAAATATTGGCACATACTTGACAGCCAATATCTTATACAATCTTCAATTAGTGGCAACCTTGAATATTTATGGATTATTAGGTACTGCTTATGAAAAATATGACGGTGAAATAACAGGAACCTATCCTTATTCTTATGACTATTATTTTGATGGGCGAACAGGCGCCAATTTGGAATTTGGATTAAGATATGAATTCTAAACATTTAAATCTTCTATATGAACACTAAAAACATTATATTAATTGTACTTTCCATTGTTGTATTAACTTCAATTAACGGGCAATCCCGCAAGGATTTAAAGGCTATTTACCACAGTCAGTACAGCTACGAAGTGATGTGTCTTGGCGTGGGTCAGGACGGCACTAAAGCCATCAAGGTATGGAGTTATGGCAAAACAGCTGAAATAGCAGCACACAATGCCAAAAGAGATGCCGTTGCAGCTGTAATTTTTAAAGGTGTTCCGGGAGGCAATGGCGCTGCTCCAACTCCTCCGATTTTAGGCATCGATGGCTACGAAAAGAATCAGACCTTTTTTGATGAATTTTTCAAAGCCGGGGGAATGTATCTCGGATTTATTAACCTGACAGCCGATGGAGTTCCCAGTGGAGCTGACAGAATAAAGACTGATAAAGGATTCAAAGTAGCCATATATGCTTCTGTGAATTTTGACGCACTAAGAAAATACCTGGAAGAACAAGGAATAGCCAGACGACTTGATGCTGGTTTTTAAACACTTGTAAATAATAACTTATAAAGCGATACACCATGAAAAAAACACTTATTTTATTTGTGATTACCATTATTTGTGCTTCTGTTTCGGGACAGGCAAAGAAACCAACCATCATGGTTGTTCCCAGCGATGCGTTTTGTATCAGCAAGGGATATTTTACAACCGTCAATCTGAACGGAAGCGAACAAAAAATTCCTGATTTCAAGAAAGCCATGCAGGAAGACAGTCAGATACGCTTAGTGATTACCAAAATGGGAAGCATCATGTCGGACCGTGGATTTCCGCTTAAAGATTTGGAACAAACACTCAAAAGCATTGAAACTGAAAGTGCCGAGTTGGCTATGATGGCTTCTAAATCTTCCGGCGCCGCCATCAGTGAATCGCCGATAGACATCCTGAGAAGAACCGCAAAGGCAGATATCATCATGGATTTGGATTACACAATCAAACGGCAGGGACCAAGTCAGATTATCACATTCAATCTAAGGGGATTAGATGCTTACTCAAACAAACAAGTTGCTGCTGCTGCCGGTGTGGGAGCTCCATCTTCATTTGCAACAGCTGATTTACTGCTGGAAGAAGCTGTATTAAGTCACATGGATGCTTTCAACGGTCAGTTAAGTAAACATTTTGAAGACATGTTTACCAACGGTCGTGAAGTAACGGTAGTTGTGCGTGTCTGGGCAGGAGCTCCAGTGGATCTGGAAGAAGATTTCGATGTAAATGGAACTACTGATATGCTTTCAATACACATTGAAAACTGGATGGCGGAAAATACGGTATCAGGAAGATTTTCAACCAGCGATGCTACTGAAAATGTGCTGAAGATGGAACAGGTTCGTATTCCTATGATGTATAAAAGCTCCAGTGGCAGGGAAATGGCGATGGATACACGTCGTTTTGTATCAAATTTAAGCAGGTATCTCGCCAACGCCCCTTTCAATATTGAAACTAAAATATATCAACGCGGATTGGGTGAATGTTGGTTAATCATCGGAGAAAAATAATTAAAATCGATAAACATGAAAAATCTCATCAAACGATTGATATTGCTGCTCATAATTGCAGTTAGTATACCCTACTCGTTTGGGCAGAACAGTGCTGCACAAAGCGATGACTTCAAACGCATCGCCATTGCTCCCACCTTGTCTCCTGAATTGAACAATTACCCTCAGGCCTCATTGAATATTCTGAAAAATAAGATGAAGAATATCATAAGTCTGAATGGCATGAGTGCCCTGGAAGGCAGCAACATCTTCATTATTTACCCGCAAATTTCGGTGATTAAAAGTGAAGTTACAGCAACAAGTCCTGCTATGTATGCATTGCGACTGGAAGTGATTTTTAATGTAGCCGATTTCTACACCGGGAATGTTTATGCCAGTGCTGCTCACGAAGTGGCAGGTGTGGGCAGAACAGAACAGGTAGCCTATAATGCTGCTTTTCAGCAGATACCCGACAGAGCCGGCAAATACAAGGTAATGATGGAAAAAGCCAAAACAGAAATCATTGGATATTACAACACCCACTGCGACCTGGCTATTTCACGCGCTAAAAGCCTTGCTGCACAACGAAGATGGAGCGATGCACTCGATTTATTGAATTCGGTTCCTCCCGTATCCCGCGAATGCTTCGATAAAGCTAACCTGGCTGCTGAAGAAATTGCACGTAACATGCCGGTTATCATCCCTACAGAACATCCCGTTGACGATGCACAGGCAAAAGCGAAAGAAGTTGAAACCCAAGACATGGTAGAATTGGGCAACAATGTATTTATTCGCTATAAAAGTGCCAGGTTAATTGGTGATATTACAACAGTCTATTTTGAGCTGATAAGTAGAAACGAAGATGATTTCGACCAACATTTTTACAGAATCTACGAGACATTCATCATCAACGAAAAAGGAGAAGAACTGCGGATAAAACAAATGAAAGTCGGAAAAAAGGAAAGCAATTACTACATAAAAGCCACGCTCATTCCGGAAGTAAATACCGAGCTGGTATGCGAATTTCCGAAGGTTAAAGAAATAAAAATGCTTCGGTTTATGATAAATGACAATCTTTTCAGGTTTAAAAATATTGTGCTTTGAAACTAAAAAACAACTCGCTATGAGAAGAATCATATTTTTAAGCTTCATCCTGCTATCGATAGCGGCAGTTGCACAAGTATCGGTACTGGAGAAAAGCGGAAAGAAACCGGGATGGATTATGGAGATGGAACGGGGCTTCATTATTGGAATTGGAAAAGCAGGTGATATTCAACTGGCTCAGGACAATGCCATGCTACAGGTTAAAGCCCAGATTGTAAGCTCTGTTGCAGATAACATTGTTTCAAGTTCGGAATTGAGAACTATTGAAGTTACGGCTGAGAATATCTCAAAACAATTTCAGAGTTTTTCAGGCGTCATCACTTCCCAATCGGCTACTCAGGATTTCCTGCACGGCATTTCGAAAGTTAATGTGAGTGACTTTTATTGGGAAAAACTGCAGGATAAAAATACCAAAGCAGTATATTATCAGTATTTCATCAAGTATCCTTTCAGTCAGTGGGACCTGGAAAAATTGGTAGCTGATTTCAAAATGAAAGACAGGGAATTGACAGAAACATTAGAAAAAACACTGGAACGTCTTAACACCTTTAAATCAATCGAGGAATTAAGAGAATGTAAATCTATACTGACCGGATTACAACAATACTTTATAGATCAACGCAAAACAAAAGCACAAATCGGAATCGAGCGTGCTTTACAACTTCTTGGCTCTGTCATAATCAGGAATGAAAACAGCTCATTGGGCATTTTGCGTTATGCTTTGTACATCGACAATCGCATCGTGACCTATTCTTCCCGTCCAACTGTCAAGGCACCCTGTGCAATTATTGAAGACCGGAAAACCGGCACAGAAATTTGCGAAATGAAATACCGCTATGATGAGTGCTATGGAGATGTTGATAACAAAATTTTCATTAGTTACAACATTCCTGAAGGGAAAAAAGCCGAAAACACCTTTTACTTCGACATCAACGAAAATAAAGCTGAGTTAAATCTGATTGGCACGATCAGGATAAACGGTGGAGATATCGACAATGAGGTTGTAAGAAATGCAAGTTGCAAAATAGAACTTTCATCCAAGTTTGATAGTCCGACAACCATCACCAACATTACCCTGGAATGGAAGCAAAACGGAATAGTCATCGACATTCCGGTCAATCAAACGATTAAAGGAAAAGGAGTTCATGTTGTAGAGTACATCATACCTTCTATCCCGATGGCAGCAGTGTCAACCATGTTGTTCCCCGAAAATAAGGTGAATGGTTCAATAACCTATACATCAGGTAACCAAACACAACGAATCAGAATTTACCAACGGGATTATATTACCTCCTGGTAAATTATTTTAAAATAGCCTCTTCTATCTCTCTGAAATAGCGGGTGTTGATCTGTTTAACAAATTCGTTATAAGCTTCAATGCCCGCTTTCCCGGGAGTCAGTTGCATTCCTTTCACCGGCGATATTTCTGTAATATATTTAATTTTGTTGTTGGTATCAGTCACAACAATGGTACCCGTTAGTATGCTGGTATAAATACCGTTAGCGAAACTTTGCTGTTTAGTTTCTGTTTCAACAACGCAAACAAAATCCTCACTGTTATTCTCGGATGCATATCCTTTTGATTTACTCAGATTGACAAACGTTTTTCTAACCATCCCATCTGATATTTCAACACCTGCATTGCTTTCCTTTATTTCAAACCTGATTGTCGGCTTAGAAATGTAAACAGGTATGGTAAGTGTATTGAGAGACATATCCAGAATAGCCCTGCGAACCACGAAATCGGCGGATGACTCAACCAGCATTGTATTTACATCCGGCACCACCCTAAAAGTCTCCTCTTTATTCAAAGAACGGGTTTTACCTATTGAAAACTGAGCCTGCCCCTTTTCATCCGTAATCACGATTGCAGGTTGAATAGCTCTTTCAGAATAGTGCGCCAACAATGGAAATCCTGAAACAGGCTTGCCTTTTTCATCCATCAGGCGAAAAGTGAGCTTATCACGGTTAATTTCTCCGGATGAGATCACCTGAATTTCAGGATGCGATGGTTCAATCTTCAGCGAAGATAATATAGCATTCAGCCGCGAAAAGGACTGGACAATCAGATTTTGTTCCTTGTTGTCGATTGACACGACAATAGTCTCATTCAGATAGAGTTTAACAGCATCAACCGTTTTGGCATAATTTACCAACGCCTGTTTCAAATCTCTATTTTTTTCAGCATCTGTTGCAAGTTTAAAATAAGATGCCGCATTCTGCACTGCCGCCTGTCGCTTCAGTTGTTGCTGTTCGTAATATTTTCGTTTCGATAAGCGGTAGTACACCCAGTAGTTTTTCTTATCGGCATAGGTTGCCACCAACTCATATCCATCCAGCTCGGTAGAAACCCGCGAACGAATCAGCGAGTTAAATTCATCTGTTATTTTATCATTTCTGACCAGTGTCACCAACACATTGGAAGAAAAAAGTTGTACCGATATCTCGGATGCCAGTTCGTTAAGCGCATCCTTACGGGCTCTTTCGACATGGGTGTTTTGTTTTTTATAGATGGGTGCAGAACCAATACCAATAAAATACTCCGGGTCAGAAAGCTGGGTATTCACCCAATCAGGAACTATTTTTTTCCTGAAGCATGCATGCACATTGACACCTTGCATCAACAGCACCAAAACGAAACAATAAACTGAGATCTTGATCGAAAATTTATTTCTCGGGATCATAAGCTCTGATTTTTTTAAACATATCCATGGCAGCAACCGATGCAAAGTTTTGCTCAAATGATGCTTTTTCGGTCAACACCGTCCGGGCATCAAACAATTGCCTCATTGAATTCAAACGTGCCTGGTCTGTATACATTGTATCTCTCCTTCCCTCCCCCCAATCGCCGGGAAACAAGTCACGTTGGTCATATTCACTGCTCGCGTAAACAACCTTGTCTGAATATGTTTTCTCAATTATATCCGCTGCAACTACAATGGTATTTTCGACCCGGATAAACTCATAACCGAACTGAATCGTTGCATGAGCTGTTTGTGAACATTCGAGATAATACACCTTTCTGAATTTTTGCTGCCTGTCTTTGTCTGTATAACGCAGAAATGCCTTTCGTTCCGTTTTGTTGATTTTCGAAACGGAGTAAACCGATTTTTTGATATCACCCGACAAAAATACCCTGATGGGAATCACCAGACTGGCATCGAATGGCAAATTATGTTGCAGGGCAAGTCGTTGCTCCTCCAACATACGACGTGTGTAATCGGTTGATACTATCTTCAGCAAAGGATCGTTTTGTTTAGCAAACTCCTGTTTAGTCATTTGTTCAATTTCCGAGGCCAGAAAAGGGTAAGCATAAGCCTGCTTAAATGGCTGAATGGCAATGGTAAGCACAGCATATTGCAGGGATTCTTTTTGCAGGGACGCGGCATCTTTGTATGTCGGATTGACTTTCAACAAACGTCCAAAAGCAAAATAAGCGGAACGATACAACCTGCCATCAAAATACTTGCGTCCCTCTCTGTATATCGGTTCACAAACGGCAAAAGCATGCAACTCGATGGCACGTTCATAATTCCGGTCAATGCTCATTACCTCCTGAAACAGCCTTTCTGCCTCACTGAACTGCTCTTTGTCGAGCGCTTCCTGTGCTTTTGTATAGGTTACCCGTAAATGGCGGATTTTCGCCTCGTCAAATTGTCCCCGGGCTTTATGACTGACATCAAAATCAACCTTAAATTCCGCCGTCTTTTGCTGCAGGTTTTGTAATTCAAGGAAATAAGCCACAACCTGATTATCCTTCAATGCCGTATAAGCATCGTTAATTTTCGACTCCAGTTCATCACCATATCTTTTTGCTGCACGCATCAGTCCAATCCGGGCATCATCATTTTTTTCAAACTTCTTCCGAAGCGAAAAAACATAATTGTCTACAGCCTGAGAGTACATCTCAGCCTGTTCATATTTTATGGCCTGACGTACATATCTTTTTGAGGCGCAACCGGCCAAAATCAACAGGAATAAAGCTATGAAAAACCAATTAAAAACGTTATTATTAAGTCTGATCATTCGCAACAAAAAATCATTAATTCAAACTACTGATGGTAAACCCACCTTCAATCTCACCCCTATTAATTTTGAACACATTCCAACCATTTCCTGTTTTTCCTACAGGCACATAAAAGGTGTTGGTTAATTCGTTGTTGTTATAAACCCTTACAACAGCTTTTGATTTAGAAAGCGCGTTGGATAAAGCCCTGTTAGTGTTCGTATAATCATGAACGTAACAGGTATAAACCGCGTTTTTATCAGCACGGTAAATGGTAATTGTTTCCGGTCCGTACCCATTCGTATCGTCCCGGTCGAGCCGTGCTGCTCCATCTCCTGAACTATGCATCTTGTGATAAGAAATGTGATAGGCACCTTCTTTCACCAGATGTAAATCGAGATCCGACGGACTGCTATCCCAATCCAGCACAATGCGCACAGCCCCTAATTCAGTTCTGGGAGATACCGTAAATCGATTATAAAAAATTGTATTGGCAATAACTTCAAAGCGATAATTCGCGGTAATATATCCGTTCTTAGAAAATGAAAAGTAATAAATACCATCCGCTTGTTTCTCAAAAAGAATTTTACCTCCTGGGTCGGTTGTAAACTCACCAACATCCCTGATATTGATTACACCATCCGAAACCACATCACCTGTAAGAGCGTCAAAGAAACGCAGGGTAAACTTATCCTCGTGCATTTCAGTCTGCACATCTTCGAGCAAATCACGCATCTTATCAATTTGCGAATTCGCGGCAAAATAAATGACCGATAACAAAATCAAAATAAGTCCTCTTTTCATAATAATACAATTAAAATTTAATTCACCACACATTGCCATTTAATGAGACAGCATAACATGTAAAGAATTGTTCTTTAGCACAATATTTTGAACCTGCACTTCACAATCAAAGGTCCCTGCTTCCCTGTTCAATGAAATCAGTTTAGACTGATATTGATCACCGACCTGTTTGACCCGCACCTGTTCGTTCATAAACTGCCGTGATATTTGTTTAACAACATCTGATATCAGCGCATACCATAATCCATGATATACCGGAGCACCTGAAAACTTTTTTTCCGGCAGTTCAGTTTCATCTTCAGGCTCATAAAAGTACCGATATTGCTCAAAAACCGGGTTATATTCGTTGAATTTGCTGTTAATGCTAATTTTCCCGCGACTATCTGCATGAAAACGATAATCCGAATTCAGCGCCATCATGGACGGATAAAAAACAATATTATTATTCACCGATATCCTGTTAATTGTTCTCGAAACATCATCGAGGGAAATTTCCTTGGCATAAATTTCCATTTCCCCTGCAAAATTAACGATAACATTTTTGGGTGGAATACCAGGATTGACTGTCAACAAAACAATTATTTCTCCACTCGATAATTGATGATGATTAAAACTGCACTGACTCAACGGGATAGAACAATTCATCTGCAACAAACACAATTCCTCGTAATTGGACATCAACCCTCCGGAATCTTCATCGTGAAAGAAGTCGGTTACTCCCCTGCCTTTCGCATTTTTCAATGCATACATAAAAACAGCACGAGCGTAAGCCTGATTCATGGCGAGTAAAGTATCCTTCATCGCGGGATCAGAAATGCCAACAAAAACAGGGGCGGAAGCAAGATTAAAAACCGGCGGAATGGTACTTTTAACTGGTATTGGCGTGTTCAATTCCTGCTGATTGGATGATGACATCTCATCAATCAGGCTTTTCAGATAATCCTGTGAAAAACAGAAAAATGAAACTGAAGACAGCCATATTAAAATTACACAGGTACGCATAAGGCAAAAAAATACTCCCCGAACAGCATGATGCTGTATTCGGGGAGGTTAGCATGAGGATATTATCTTCCCATATTATTCATTTCATTTTCGAAAGTCTTTTTAAACTTCTCGTAGTTATAATCGACTTTCAGCATTTCACTATTGCTCATGCGGTTATTGAGTGATTCAAGCAGTTCGCTGCTACCCAATTCAACACAAACATAGTATTTATAATTACCGGATTTTGTCATGGTTGTTTTTTCGCAAATCACGGTTGTACCAGCCAACGTTTGATCAACCACTTCACGGGTTAATCCTTCGTAGTTTTTCATCAACTCTTCTTTGTTGTTGTAGTTGCCTGACTTCACATAATTATCGGTAACACTTTTAACCTTAGTATTAATGGCAGCAGCAAGACCTGCACGTGCTTCGCTCATGGCTTTTCTTTTCGCGGTCATTTGATCCATACTTTCGCCGATAGCTGAATATCTGAACGCTTTGCTATTACTTTGAAATTCCGGACCAGCACAATGTGTTTTAACTTCCACTTCTCCAAAATCCTGAGAAGTCAATGCTTTTGTTTTGCATGAAACCATGCCTAAACTGATGATTCCCACTAACAGGAAAACATTCATAACTGATAAAATTTGTTTTTTCATAAGATTATTTTTTGAGATAAATAATAATGGAAGATTGATGTGTATAAACTTGAGCCAAAGATAAGTAAAATTTGTAAAATTTAATGGAGTTTTGTAAAATATGTTAGAAAAAATTATACAGCAATTGTTTCTTATCGTTGGTTATTTATCTGATATTGAATTATGCTTAATACATGTTGTTTTATTTACTTGTGTAAACTACATTTCCATAATGCCATAGGATGATTCTTAATTCTATCGACAATTTCAGCCTCATCAAAGAGGAGTTCTGGAAGATATTGTTTTTGGTTGAACTTGTCAATAAAAAGCATTTCTGTTTCAGTAAATGTCATCAATATTTGTAAATACTTCTTCACCTCCGATTTTGCAACTTCAAAATCAAATTTGTCAGTTTTCTTTAGCACAGGAATTAATTTACGCTTTATTTGGTTGTAATTCAGATTGTCAATAGAGTGAAAGTCATACATACTTTGTGGAGGTTTACTTCCCCCTATTGCCAAATAGAAAATGACCATTTTTCGAAGCAATGCTTGATCTGATTCTGAAATAACACCCTGTTTTAGCATATTATAGACATCGTACAAGTCTCTGGCTGCTGTCCTTTCAATCAGCGCCTTTATTTTGCTGCCAAACAACTCCAGTTTGTTCAGTGATATAACCTGCAATTTTATTGACAATAGAGGTATGTTCACTTCCATAATTGTTGGATTAAAAACATGATTTCGCATCGAATAATTCACCTCAATTTTGATGTTATCTTTGTTTCCTGCAACATTTTGATAGAAAAACACCCATGAATCCAAAGAGTGTGGATTTTTTGAAGATGGATTAAGTGAATATTGCTGCGATGTCATGTATTTTATGATGTCGCCATTTATTTGTTCACGCAACTCAAACATCTCATCCCGTGTAGATTGTTTTGTGAAATCCAAATCAATATCGACAGATAGTCGTGGCAGGTTAAAAACCACCATATTAATTGCCGTGCCACCTTTCAATGCTAAATGGGACGATAACAGGGGATTAGCATTGAGATACTCCAACACATCACACAACCGGAGAACTTTCTCTAAATTATCGCGGAGAAAACCAGTATTAGCCGCTAAAGCATCTAACTCGTTTTTGGTGTACCTAAACATAACTCTCACCTCCTTGTTCTAAAATTGAAAGTACATTTGCAGGAGCGCACAGTTTCCACTTCTTGAAATAATAGGTTGATTCTGATGGATCTGTCAGATAGCGTGTACTTTTACCCATTTCCCGTTTACATGTTTCAAAAAAATGGTCACTAAGTTTAACTTCCTGCCTGAAGTATTCTAAAATAAAACCCGCTTTCTGATATAAAAATTGTTTTCCATATTCTTCTAAATAATCTAACAACAATTCTTCATCTAAATAAGTAATGAGAGAAAAGCATTGTATCAATTCTTCTATTCCTCCACATCGTTCAATTTTATCTACACAATCAATCACGGTACGCTCCAGATTAGTAACCCTGATAAATGAATTTGCATTTGCACTTATCACACCAGCCATACTTTTCGAGTCGCAATACTGAAATTCTATTCCTTCGAATTTGAACGTATTGAAACGACTGTCACTCGAAACCCAGACATCGAAAAACACCTGATGTGCTAACCCGTGAAACTCCAAAGCCGATTGGTAAGATAGGTAAGATGTTGGAGTTATTTTTCCTGCAATCTCAAATTTAGTTGCCAAACTTGTTTTTGTAGCTAAATTCGTTACAACATACAAATCCCGGCGAACCTGACTGATGAGTTGTTGCTTTTTGTAATTCTGAAGCAAATCTTTTGCTGTGTTCAGATTGCCAACTAATTTCTCCACGTCTTTCAGCTGAAATATCCTTAATTTGTGAAGTTCTTCCAAATATTTCATATAATATGCTTTATATTTTACACAAAGATAGGTTTATTTCCGTACTTACAAGCACATATTAAAGTTTTAGCATTGAAAAATGCTTTATTGCTAAAACTTCTACTTGCTGTTATGTGAGCTGTATATCTGAATTATTGGTATGTTCAGCTTACATATAAACTTTCGCAACATTCCTGCATAGGCGACTTAAGATTCCCTTCGTTGTTGACTTACTTCGGTCATCCCTCCCTCGCATTTCCAACAACTCGTTATTTTTTTAGCTCAAAATCAAAACTGTTGAACTATGGGACGACGACGAGGCGGAAACCCAAATAATTGTAGCGAGTGTCGGGGTAAAAGTAGTTGCGATCCGCCGAACGGCAGTAGCTAACTTTGCTACCCCAGCCGCCACCACGAATCACGCGATGCGAACCAGATGAAGTACCAGTAGGATTAGTCTGCGTAGTAATACTGTAATTGCCAAACCAATCGCTACACCATTCCCATACATTACCGCTCATGTCGTAAAGTCCCAACGAATTAGGTTCCTTCGTGCCTACTTCTTGTGTTTTGCTTGTACTGTTAGAAATGTACCAAGCATATTCACTCAAATTACTTTCGTTGTTGGTACCAGCCCATATTGTGCGGTTTCTTTCTCCTCCTCCGGCAGCATATTCCCATTCAGATTCAGTTGGTAAGCGGTAGTTCTTACCGCTGAGTTGATTCAGTTTTTTTATAAACTCCTGACAATCGCCCCAACTGACTTGTTCAACAGGCAGATTGTTACCCTTAAAATTACTTGGATTATTGCCCATCACCGCCTGCCACAAAGCCTGTGTGACTTCTGTCTTACTCATCAAAAAGTCACTCACCGTTACCTGATGTACCGGTTTTTCATCACGATCTCCATCATTACTCCCCATCTGAAAGGTACCACCCTTTATCCCAATCATTTCAAAACTTACTCCTTTAACCGTTTCGGTAAAAGATGCCGGGCCAAATGCCAGTATATAGTTGGTTTCACCTCCGCTTTGTGGAATCTCCACCTTTCTTTCAGCTGTTTTCCCTTCAAGTTCAATTTTCAGCACATGGCTGCCATAAGTCAGGATACCTTTGTATGGAGTTTTGCCCAGTGCATTACCATCAATAAACAAATTAGCTCCTGTTGGAGTGGAATTGATGGCTACCTCTCTGCCATTCACCAAGGTTTCACTTATCATGGCACTTGTGCCCTCGGTAATACTGATTGATTTGGTTAACGGAGTATAACCCTGCCGGGATAGTTCCACCTTGTAATCGCCTATCAACAGTTTATTTATCGTATTCGGCGTGGTGCCGTAATCTTCTCCATTAATTTTAATAGCTGCGCCAGATGGAGAACTCACCACATCCAATGAACCGTATATCGGCATAGGTTGCAGTTCTATCGTTCGCTTGTCACCCGTTGCGAGTTCTATGTCCTGTTTAGCGGTGCGGTGTTTATCCAACCTCGCTTCGATAGAATAAATACCTGCACTCACTCGGCCGTTCCAATTCCCTGTGCCTTTTTGCTGATTGTTAAGCACGATGCTTGCTCCCGATGGTGCATTGATGGTGAGTTCCGCAAAATTCGGTTGCAGGGTGACATTCAGCGGAGTGGTTTGTCCGTCGGTTACCCTCACTTTTTGCACAGTTGGCTGATACATCTCTTTTACTACCTGCACGGTGTGTTCCCCGCTGGCTATGGGATTGGTAGTCAATGGAGTGGTGGCTGCAATCAAGTTCCCGTTTACAAACACCTGTGCGCCGCTTTCGGGTTGCGAACTAATTTTAATGTATCCAAACGCTGGTTTCAATTTCACGGCAACCGTTTTCTTTTCATTTCCCATCACTATCTTTCCCGCTTCGGTATGATACAGCGGCATTTCCACACGGTAGTTATAAGCGCCCGGTTTGAGTTTCGCCATGTATTCTCCTGTTTTCACAAATTCATCGTTGATATAGATCAGGGCATTGGCAGGTTCGGGCGTTATTACTAACCACTGACTCTCGATGGTTTCTTCTACAATGGTAGTGACCTTGCCGGTTATCAGCACCATTTCATACACGGTAGCTTTTTGAATGCTCATGGGGATCATATAATCCCTGAGTTGCCCCAACTGCGGATGAAAAATGGAGATTCGTTTGATTCCCCAGGGCACATACACCCATATTTCTGAGGGTTTTTCGATGGTTTTTACAATGCCAGTCATGCCACCATCAAACGTAAAGCCTTTTTGAGTGGTTACGACTTTTATGAGGGCCGCAATATCGCCATTCTGATCTTTCACCGGAAAATTAACCCTTGCATCCAAATCATTCTCGAGCATGCGGAAGGATTTAACAGAAAGTTGAGCCTGTGCAGAACTCCCAATCAGCATAAACAGGAATAGAAATCTGATAAAACATGTTTTATTCATAGTGACAAGTACGAGAATATTAGGGTTAATAAAAAAGTTAAACCGATTCAAAAGCTTTCAAAAACACAACAAAGATATGTTTTTTCATGAGAATCGAAAGTACAACTTTAGCATATCATGAAAAACAAAAGTAAGGCTTTAGGTTATCAAATATGATTATCTTTATGATTCCATTTCAATAGAGCTAACTTTTATCTTGTTCATTACTACATCTGTTTGAGTAAATGAGGCGAAGCAGCAATCAAATAAAACGGGAGATCGATTAATCGAAACTCCTAAATGGTTATTATTTTCATTATCAGCACTAAACCTACAATATTTGTATCATTGCAGGGGTAAATAAAACAACCCCTTGTATATTAGTCAAATGATTTTGATAATAAAGCAAATCTAACAATCAAATCTAAACCCGAGTAGCTTAAATCTCCTTGACCAAAAGAATATCTTACTCCAATATTTGCCTGATTTAATCCCCAACTCAATCCTAACAAATAGCTTTTAAAAGGATCTTCATAAGAATTAATGTAACCATCATTGGTTTCCCCAATTTTAAGTCTATTCCTGTATGTGTTACTAAAACCAAATTCAAGGTGATAGCGTGGTTTCTTTGTAAAAGGATAGCCTATTACTATTAAATGATTGTTCAAATCTAAAATTCTTCGATAATCACTATCTTCATTTTTATGATAAATATTTTGCTCAAATTCAACCCTATATGACAACCACTTATAATACCTTAAACTCAAAAACAATCCAATGGGAACATTCAAATATGGGGTTGAAGTATCTGCATATCTTCCGATACCTGTGAAGAACCCAAAATCAAAATAATTAAAAAGGCTAAATTTTTCTTTAGGAGTTAAATTTGCGAAAAAATCCTGTTGACTAAAAGATATTGTTTCAGAATATCTTTTATAACCTTTTTTTACTAAAGTAATTTTTTCTATATCCTTTACCTTATTATATATTATTGGTGTATTGCCTAATATTTTCCCATCAATTAAAACTTGAGCATTTTCCGGATTCGAATTTATCTTTATTTTTACTTCATTCGGCAGCGTTTCATTTATAACAACAACTTGACTTTCTTTAATCAAAATACTTTTTTGAGTAGACACAAATCCCTTTTTCTTTAACTGCACTATATATTCTCCAATCAATAACTTATTTATCGTGTAGGGTGTGGTACCATAATCTTTTCCATTAATTTTAATCGCTGCGCCTGATGGAGAGCTCACTACATCCAATGAACCGTATATCGGGGTAGGTTGCAGTTCTATCGTTCGCTTGTCTCCCGTAGTCAATTCGATGTCCTGTTTGGCAGCCCGGTGTTTATCCAACCTAGCTTCGATGGAATAAATCCCGGCACTCAGTCGTCCGCTCCAACTTCCTGTCCCTTTCTGCTGGTTGTTGAGCACGATGCTTGCTCCCGATGGGGCATTGATGGTTAGTTCCGCAAAATTCGGTTGCAGAATTACATCCAAGGGAATGGTTTGCCCATCCATTACCTGCACTTTCCGGGTGATGGGTTGATACATCTCCTTAACCACCTGCACCGTATGTTCTCCACTGGCAATGGGTTCGGTGGTCAGCGGAGTAGTTCCTGTTGTTAACTTCCCGTTTACAAAAACCTGTGCTCCACTTTCGGGTTGCGAACTAATTTTAATGTATCCAAAAGCCGGTTTTAGTTTCACGGAAAGGGTTTTCTTCGTGTTGCCCACTTCAACGCTTCCCGCTTCGGTATGATACAGCGGCAGTTCTACCCGGTAGTTGTAAGCGCCCGGTTTAAGTTTTGCCATGTATTCTCCGGTTTTCACAAATTCATCGTTGATATAAACCAGAGCATTGGCAGGTTCGGGGGTAATCATTAACCACTGACTTTCAATGGTTTCTTCTACAATGGTAGTGACTTTGCCGGTTACCAGCACCATTTCATACACGGTAGCTTTTTCGATACCCATTGGATACAGATAATCCCGCAGAACACCCAACTGCGGATGTTTGATGGTGATGCGCTTGGCTCCGAATGGCACATACAACCAGTATTCAGCACCTTTGTTTTCGGCTGAAACTATCCCCAAACCATCCGGTTCCCAGATAAAGCCGGTTTGCGTTGTTACCACTTTGATGATGGCACACACATCGCCATTTTGATCCTTTTTAGGGGCATCAATGCGGGCAGTCATGTCGCTTTCGAGTTTGCGAAAGGATTTGACAGCAATCTCACCGGAAAGTGAGCCTAAACCGATTATCAGCAAAAACAACAAGGAAAAGAAATTCTTCATAATGATGTGTTATAGTTAAAAATCCGACAACCCATAAATACTTCCATCCGGATTCTTTTCCGGTTGCCAGGTGCGGACATGAATCACCGGGGCAATGGAATCGGTCATATCAATCAGTAGAAACAGGTATCCGGTGTCGCCATAATTGGTTGAGAAATAATCCTGCTTAATCTGGATGCCAAATATCTCACTTCCTTTACCGGATTGACGAACGGTATTATCGGCAAAACGGATATTGATGAATTCATTGCTTTTGAAACAATGCTGCAGGTTACGCAAATACTGCTCTTTCGACATTCTGTTGTACCTGACAATCTGGTTGTTGCTGTACTGAAACTCCGCGCTTGGTTTTACTTTCACTACACTTCCCGTGATGATAAGGGCATTATCCGAAAAGATATTTTCGATATAATCTAATCGTTTGAGTGCATACGCTGTTTTGTAGTTCTCCATGAAATTGATTAACTCAACGCGTGTTTTCTCGCTCCAAAAGGTATTGGATGAAATATCATCTACCGATTGTTTAGATAACCCAAAGGTGATATTGGTGATTTTATTCTTCTTGTTGAGGGTAAAAACGACATCTTCGACGAAAGTACGGTTGTTGTTCTGAAAAGAGAAGGACATCGGAACCGACCGGCACAATACGAAATCACCGTGCTGAAAATACTTCACAGTACCGGTTCTGAGTATCTTAGCATTACCATATTGCATCAGTTTTTGAAAGATGTCATATCCTTCGGTTGTGAAAAGTGATTGAACGGCACCATAATTTTTAGAAGTTATGGCTTGTAAAACGTTTTTCAACACAACTTCTTTATCCTCCACATTGGACAATAATGTTAGTTTACCTGGATTCCTTTCTGCATGTTGTGTTTCTGAATGCACTGAAGGAGACTCACGAGATATACTTTCATTGTTTATAACAGTCGCTTTACCATTATTTTTCAATGCAGTTAGATATGCATTTCGATAAGGTACTAATGGCAATTTCTGCATCACATCACGCAACTCCATATCGATTGCCGATTCGCCTTCGAAAGCATATTCAATTTTCAACTTTAAATCGCCACCGGCACTTACGTTGGGTAATTCAGCCACACCGAGTCCATCTTTAGCACTATAGATGTTCGTCCAATCCTGACCTGACCAATAGGAATAATCCATATTTCTCACCGGATGATTTTTATAATGGATATTCAGCAGGTATTCGTGGTAGGTATTTCTGTTTTCTGTTTTTTCGATGTTGACTGATATATTGGCAAAAATATCGTTGATTTGCACAGGCAACCACGTAAGTAATAACACTTCAGCACCATCTGATGCAGTCATTTTAACTTCTCCTGCTTCAGGGTGACTCCGCAACAAAGTCTGCGACCAGTAAAAATATCGCAGCGCATCAGCAATCTGACAGTTTCTGGCTGCCTGTTCGCCATTTTTAGCAAATTCAATGATTTTTTGCTTTCTGGATTCAAAAACCTTGGCAATCTCATTTCTTTTGATGTACCTGAATACCTTTGCGTCGGGTTCGTGCTGAATAATAAATCGATTTGTATTGTGGAGGGTGGCGTTGGAATATGTTTTCAGCACATCATTCACCGTTTCGGTAAACTTCTGACCGGTTTCGGTTATTATCCGCTCAAAATTACTTTGAACCTGAGTAGAAATCTGACTAATGATATCAACTAATGCCTGTTGATCGGCTTCCCTTAGCGTGTTTCCTGTTCCTTCTCCCCAAATATAGGTATGTTGGTCCATCTTGATCTGATCAACAGTCTGGGCAGTGGAAACCCACGTACTTATCAAAACAAACAACAGTAAAATCCTGTTTCCCATAATATTATGTTTAATGCGTACAAATTTATTAAAATTTTCGAAAAACCAAGTAAGTATTATTATGATATTTTTACATTTAGAGTTACTTTTCTCTGCTTTCCGTTTTCCGCTTTCCGTTTTCCGCTAAAAAACCCTATCTTTGTGTTTAATTATACCAATTTCATACAAACACCCATTTCAATATGAAGAAAATAATTTTCCTGATGCTGTCGCTGACCATCTACACGGGCATCAAAGCGGATGAAGGCATGTGGATGTTGCCATTGATTGAAAAGCTGAACATACAAAAGATGCATAACATGGGTTGTGCGCTGACAGCTGAGGAGATTTACAGCGAAGAAAGCATCAGTCTGAAAGATGCAGTAATTGTTTTTGGAGGCGGATGTACGGGTGTGGTTGTTTCCAATCAGGGACTCATCTTTACCAACCACCATTGTGGATATGGCGCCATACAGGAACTGAGTTCTGTAGAGCACAATTATCTTAAAAATGGTTTTACCGCGAAGGAATTATCGGACGAAATACCGGCTCCGGGATTAACGGTCAAGTTTCTGATCAGCATCACGGATGTAACCGACCGTATCATGTCGGTTTTAAAAGGTGTAAATGACTATACAATTATCAAACAAAAGCAGGACTCAGTCATTAGAGTTGTCAAAGAAGAATTCAGCAAAGACAATGACTACTTAGTTGACGTGGAATCTTTCTACAGCGACAACGAATTTTACGTTTTCGTGATGGAAGAGTTTAAGGATATCCGGCTGGCTTTCACACCACCTTCCTCTATTGGGAAATTTGGCGGAGATACCGACAACTGGATGTGGCCGAGACACACGGGAGATTTCTCTGTCTTTCGTGTTTATGCCGACTCAACAGGTAAACCGGCTGAATATGCCGAAAATAACATTCCTTATATGCCGAAAAAGGTCATTCCGGTTTCGACAAAAGGATACAAATCCGGCGATTTCGCGATGATTCTGGGCAACCCGGGAAGCACCTCGCGTTACATCACTTCATACGGACTCTACAATCGTACCGAAGCCACCAACCGGGCACGCATTGATGTCCGCGGTGAGAAACAAACGGTTTGGCGCTCGTTTATGAAAGAAAATGAAGCCATCAATATCGCTTATGCCGGTAAATACGCACGCAGTTCGAACTACTGGAAAAACAGTATCGGCATGAACAAAGCCATCCAAAAGCTGGGCATCATGGAGCGTAAAAAGGCTGCTGAACTTGATTTTGCAAAATGGGTGAATGAATCTCCTGAAAGAAAAACAACATACGGTCAGGTGCTGCCAGTGCTGGAAAGAAACTATAAAGCAAGTTTTCCGACACGGCACGCGATGAGCTACCTGCGGGAAGCGCTTTTGACCGGCGTTGAGATGCCACGCATTGCAGGCGACCTGGAGAAACTGCTGTCGCAAAATATTACAACGGACTCTATTCTGAAAAGTGCGAAAGAGAAATACGAAGACTATTATGCTGAAGTGGATGTGGCTACTTTTGCAGTCATGCTGGAAACCTACAGAAAGTACGTGAGCAAAGCCTATCTTCCCGCTATCTATCGCGAGATTGACACGAAATTCAAAGGGGATTATACACGCTATGCGCAATCAGTTTTTCAGAAATCAAGTTTCTCTGATTGGGAGAAATTCAGCAAAAAACTCAAAACAAAGAAAATCAATCTGAAAAACGATCCGGCACTGATTTATCTCCATGCGGTTGAAGATATGCTGAATAAACTGGACGACGACAACTACACGAAGAGCCGTGATTCCATCGATTATGCCACCCGCTTACTGGAAGCTGGATTGAAGGAAATCAACTTAGCTAAGGGAACGAAACGTTATCCGGATGCTAATTTCACCATGCGCATGACTTACGGCTCGATTGACGGATACAAACCGGCAGATGCGGTAACATTCAATTATTACACGACCACCAAAGGTATTCTGGAGAAAGAAATTCCGGGAGACATGGAATTCGATGTGCCGGCTAAGCTCAAAGAGGCAATCAATAACCGCGACTTCGGTATTTATGCTGATGATGAAACCGGCGAGTTAATCGTAAACTTCCTGAGCAACAACGACATTACCGGAGGAAACTCGGGCAGTCCGATTTTCAACGCCAATGGTGAACTCTTGGGGTTGGCTTTCGACGGTAACTGGGAAGCCATGAGTGGCGACATCGTTTTCGAACCGGAACTGCAACGCACCATCAACGTGGATGTGCGCTACATGCTTTTCATCATGGATAAAGTCGGGGAAGCGGACAGGTTGCTGCGTGAGATAACAGTTCAATAGCTAAAAGCGGAAAACGGAAAACGGAAAGCTAATTGTTATTCAGGCATTAATAGTTATTCACTATCCATTTTCTGCTTTCCGCTTTCCGCTCTCCGCTCTCCGCTTTTAAAAGGACACCGCTCCTCCTAACATGAAGTTGATGCCCTGCACTTCGTAACCATAGAACTGCTGATATTTGCTATTCAGCAGGTTGTTAAGTTTCGCGAATGCCGATAAAGTCCGGTTGAACGTATAGGTTGCACCCAGGTTCACATCTACTTTTGGATCCATCTTGAAGGGTTTGTTGCCCAGTTTAGCATATCTTTCGCCTTCGTAGAACAACTGGGCAGATGCGGTCAGGTTTTTATTGATCCTGACATCTGCACTAACATCAGCTTCGAGTTTAGGTTTCATCCATGCATGCAATTGCGTTTTTACATCCCAGGAATTATAAACACCCTTCAACTGGATGTTAACAGTGTTTTTAAAGTTGTAATTTGCCCTTACTCCTATTCTAAACAACCCGGCATCACTATATACGGCATTGAAACGATTAGTAAACAAATAGGTCTGGTCACTAAAAACACCTATTTTTAAATAGCCCTTGTTTTCATAAAAATACTGATCAACAATATACCTGTAATCCATAAAGGCATCCAGCAACAGGTTGTGCAACGGTTTCAGTTTAAAACCGAAATAGGTATTAATTGGCGTATAGGTATCTTTTACACGCAGATCTGAGAATACATAAGGATTTTCCTCATAAATACTACTGAGTGTAGAAAGACTGAAATCGCCGGTGATACCACCGTAAACCGACAGCACTTTCGGCAATACCCGCCATTCGGCAGTTATATCGGGGGTCGGATTAAAGGGTCTGCCATGGATAAAAGAAAAGGCAGTTTTCACGCCGGCACGCAGAAACCAGTTATCCCGTTCCATCAGGAAATAAGGATTCATGGAAAACACCGCGTAATAATCCCAGAAGTTTATCTTTGCGGTATCAGCTTCCTGATAAAACAAATTTGATAATTCGAAGTCCATCCCGAACCTGTTTTCTCCAAGGGGATTACTGAAACCATATTTCATTTTCAGGATGCTCTCCTGTAAACCATTGTCCGACCGAAACACATCAAAAGCCATTTCAGCATTGTATTTTTTACCGGTGGCATTAGGCAGCGAACGGATACCCACATGCGCGTTGTAGCGCCAAAGCATATCGAAAAGCGGACTGTTTGCCAGTTCGTCTAGTTTTACTGTTTGTGCTGAACGCGTAATCCGTTCTAAGTTCTGCTCTTTGTAATCAGGCTGTGATACGGGGAATGTAGAAGAAAAAGTTTTCAAATTCAGGGTATCACCATTTAATCCATAAAAGTTATTCCCGTAATAATTGAAATACTGATGCGAAAATCCCAGTCCGGCATACAAATCATAACTGTTGAAATAGTGATTGTAACCCAGTTTAGCCTGACTGAAAGCATGTTTCTTTTCTCCAAAAGTACCCGTATGTTTCAGCAACAGGTCGAGCCTGTTTTTATCATTTTTGATAACCGGCAGAGCGATGTCACCCAGGGTGTTCCAATAATTACCGGCACCGAGGCGGATGAAGGCTTCATTCGATTCCTTTCTGCGCTGATGCAACACTTCTTCAGCAGAAAGCGTAACAATATTCTTTTCAAAAGGAAGCGGCTGATAGATTTCAGAATAGTCAACCCGTTCCTTGGTTGTATTCACCTGAAAGACTTCAGGAAGCGTGGTAATCTTACCGGCATCCTGTATAACAGGCTGAAATTCTCTTTCTATGGTTACGTTTCTGTCGGTTTGTTCCTGTGCAACAAGGGTGTTTAGCACTAAAACAGCAAACAGGATGGTCAGATATTTTTGAATGGTTGTCATATTTCGTTTGGCTTTTAGTTGAACCGAAAAAGGACTGTCGGATTAATTGATAACTTTTGATTTCTCTCGTTTAGATATGGCGCTCAGGCGCGTACTAATCATTTCCTGAATATCGTCGTTGGTCTTGTAGTTCCGCTGCAAACTCAACAGGTATTGTTTGGCCTGAAAGTCATTTTTTTGAGCAATGTATATATCGGACAACAACACAAACCCGCGAGCCAGCCAATACTGAAAGGGTGTATTCTTCTGGGCGAAATCAAGCACTTCTTTTTCCGCCGTAGCCAGACTTCCCTGCTGATAATAAACAAATGCCAACAGATATTTCGACTCTGCCCCAACGGCTGTACGGGTATCTTTCGATAGCATTTTCAAATCTTCCAAAGCCAGATTCGACTGGTTGGTCTCGATATATGCCTTGGCCCGGTTGTATTTTGCTTCATTCAGGATATCCGTGTTCGATTTGGGATCCGCGACGATTTCGTTTACTATATTTATGGTACGCTGGTAATTATTTAGCTGATAACTACAACGTAAAATTCCCAATCGCGCGATATTCTTTTTCTCAGAAGACTGTGCAATCTTCTCGAATCGTTCGAAAAAGCCGAGTGATGCCTCATAATTCTTTTGATCATAAGTGATTTCTGCTGAACGCATCAGCGCTTCTTCGATATACTGATTTCCTTGAATCTTTAGCAATTGCTGATACTCAGTCAGCGCCGATGCAAAGTCTTTTGAACGGTAATAACTGTCGGCAAGATAGTACTGAGCGCTGGTACAATACCTACCACCACTGCAATAGTTTTTCAGATACATATTGAAACCATTGATTGCCTGCGGATAAGAGCCATTCATATATTGCTTTTCAGCGGCGATATAACTGATGGAGTCTTCGTGGCTTACACTGATGCCCGACACTTTCATGTCGAGGGTACGGGCATAAGCCAGGTAAGTCGGGACGTCATTCAGTTCGATGTAGATGCCCTCCAGACTTTGCAACGCGGTGAAAGCCTCAACCGAACCCGGATAATTTGAGATAACCGATTTATAGGCAGATATCGCTTCAGTGGATTTTTCCTGATTCTGGTAAATCATACCGATTTCGAGGGCGGCAACACGGGCAACCTGTGTATTGGGCAACAGCACCAACAGGCGACGATAGGTACTCAGGGCTTCATTTTCATTCCCAAGCATGATGTAAGCCCGTCCGATTTCATACAGCGCGTCATCCACATATTCTGAATTCGGGTAGGTATCGACCAAATCATTCAGCCGGGAAATTTTAGTTGTATATTTCTTTTGCAATCCGGCCACATATCCACTTTGGAACAACGCGTAATCTCCGGTATTCGGACTCAGGTTGGTCGACCGGGCATAGAATATCTCGGCATTGCGAAAATCCCTTTCATAATAATAGCAATCACCGATGCGGTTCAGGGCATCCGCAAAAATGTCAGAAGTTTTATTCCGCTCCAGGTTGGTGTATTGCGTGAAGAAGTCTTTGGCCAACGAAAAACGTTGTTGTGAGAAATAGGCATAACCCATGCTGTAATGTGCCGCCACGTAATTTTTACTATTTCTCACGTTGGAAGTATTGAAATAGGTCTTTAAGTCGTTGATGCTGTTATCGTGCATACCTAAGCGGTAATAACTCTCGGAGCGCCAGTAATAACTTTCAGCCACATAACTTCCTACAGGCAGCGTCTGAATCGAAAGCGTGAAATAATCCACAGCCTTGTTGAAATTCTGCTGCGCGAAAGCTTCGGTACCCAATTGATACAAGATATACTGTTTCGCTTCCAGGATTTTATCGTTGGGTTGCGCGATACGCTGAATCGACTGATAAGCCACTTCGTAATTGTTGGTCGACATATATTCGAGCGCCAGGTAACTTTTCACCTTATTAGCTTCCCTGGAATTCGGGAATTCATTCAGGAACTGTTCGAAAGCGCTGATTGATTCCCCGAAAGCAGCTGTTGTTTCGTAAGTTGTCAACGCGTAGTTCAGCAAGGCTTCTTCGCGCACCTGTTTGTTGAAATTCGTACGCAAGGCAGCCTCGAACGCTAAGCGGGCATTGACTTTATCCTTGATTTTCACAAAAGCATTACCCATGTGGAGATAAGCGTTTTCCGTCATTTCATCCACTTCGGTGGTAACGCGCTGCAAATACGGAATCGCGGAGTTGAACCTGTTGGTACGGATATGTGCAATACCAAGGATATACAGATCTTTTCGTAACACCTGTTGCGAAAGACTTTCATACCTTTTCAGGTAAGCAATTGCATCTTCAAAATTATTGGCGACATAAGCCACTTCCCCTTTGATACGATAAATTTCGGCATTGTCGGGATGGTTGGGATAATTGGTCATGATAAAATCACCCCTTTTATTCATTTCATTCAGATCACCTAAATGATAGTAAATCTGAAACAGATAGTAAGCTACTTTTTCTTTGTATCGTTCACTATTTTCCAGTCCCAGGAAATCGGGCAAAGCCGCGTTGTAATTATGCAGGGTATATTCGGCGTAGGCATAATAATAGGTCGCTGCCTCCTTGTAATCCGAGTCCTTTTGTTTTAAGTCTTTGAAAATATCGAGCGCCTGATGAAAAGCGCCGGTTTCGAGGAGCGCATATCCTTTACAAAACAAAAAAACGATTAGTTCCCGCTGTCCGAAACGATTCGGGTTCACCTGATTAAAATAATCCAGTGCCGCCACATAATTCTTTTCTTCGTATAACAGCGTACCGAGCATGCTATTCACCTTATCGAGGAAAGTCGTATACGGATGTTTCTTCAGGAAATTCTGAATCAGCATGAACGCGTTTTCCTGCCTGAGTTCGTAAGCATTGGCTACCATATAATATTCAGCCTCATGTCGCTGACCCGCCTGTATATTTTCAGCCGAATTGAGAAAAGACTCAAAACTCCGGTAAGAAGCTACATATTTTCGCTGGTCGTACAATTCCCGGCCTTGTTTAAACAGTAAATCGGAATTTGTAAAAACCAAAGTCTGTTGGGCATAGCCAACAGAAAATCCGCAAACAAGGAGCATGGATAATAAAAAATTCTTCATACGCGTATCTTTTATCTTGTCATTGTATCATATTCTTTTATATTCAGCCTTTAATCTTGTCACAGCCCGCTGCATGGATAAAAACCCGAAGTTACTGACATCGACCTCATGAAGTGGCACAAAAAAACAGTCGGCCACATCATCGGCCGGCACCGGATTTACCTCCCCCACTTCAAAAAGAAAGAATATATCGAGCGTGGGCAAGGTCCAACCGCTGTAGGTATATTCATTCGGTTCAGTAAAAAGACAAGTTCCTGCATCAACTTTCATGCCTAACTCTTCCTGAATTTCCCGGACAACTGCCTGTTCGGCCGTTTCATAGTCATCGACAAACCCGCCCGGCAGGTCCCATTTCCCTTTTGAAGGTTCATTACCCCGCACACAAACCAACAGTTCGCCCTTCGGATTAAGAATAAAGGCTCCGACTGCTGCTGAGGGGTTGACATACATGATGAAACCGCAACGGTTACAACGTTTCGACTTCACGTTGTGCTGCACAAAATCATCAGATCCACATACCGGACAGAATCGGAACAAACGGTCAAATTTCATAAATCATAATCTTTCCCGCAAATTTACATGAATTTATTCATTTTTGTCCTATAACCGATTAATAATTCGAATCCCCGGGTGAAACCAATCTAATCCCCCGGGTAAAACCTATCTAATCCCCTCTCTATTATCCCCGGGTTAAAACCTATCTAATCCCCCGGGTTAAAACCCGGGGCTATTGATGGGATTATTAGGGCGCAAGCATTGCGCCCCTACGTTTTCCGCTTTCCGCTTTCCGTTCTCCGCTAATTGTTAATAACTTTTCACTTAAAGTGTTTATTTTATTACAATTAATAGCGTATTTTTGCAAAAAACGTGGAACATGAGTCGCAAACTACCTTATAGTCCGGAAGATGACTCCGGCGAAATTGTAAAACGATACGAGGCTTTCCTTTCCAACAGAGGCGTTTCAGGCTATTTTGATGTGGAAGAAATGGAAAGCATCGTTGATTATTACCTGCGAAAAGGCCGCACCCGGGAAAGTTCCAAAGCACTGGAATTTGGCTTCAGACTGCACCCTAACAGCACTGCGCTGATGTCGAAGAGAGCCAAAATATACCTCGCTACCGGCGACACGAAAAAAGCATTCAACATACTCGAGTCGTTGAGCGAACAGGGAGATTACGAAGTCATGCTCCTTAAAATTGACGCGCTAATCAGACTCGAAAGAAGTAAAGAAGCCCATGCCTTGTGTGAAAAGCTGATTGAATCGGAGAAAAGTGACGTTGACAATGTATGCCTTGATATAGCCTATATTTTTCTGGCACAGTTTGATACCGTTTCGGCCTACAAATACCTCCGCATTGGCGAGATATTCAACCCCTTAAACGAAGAACTGCTCTTCGAGCTGGCTTTTTGTTACGAGCAAATCGACGAAATTGAGAAGGCAATTGCCACCTACAATAAGATAATCCGGAAAGACCCTTATGCTGCCGAGGCCTGGTTTAATTTGGGGCAGATCCACTTTACCAGACAGGATTTCCAGCAAGCGCTGGAAGCCTACGATTACGCACGGGTGATTCGTCCCGAGGATTCCTTGTCCTGCCTGCAAAAGGCGCATACACATTTTCAGCTGCAACAATATCAGGAGGCGTTGGAAGAATATCAAACTTACGAGGCCATGGCGGCTGAAAACTGGCAAACCTATCTTTTCATCGGAGAGTGTTATGAAAGGATGGAGCAATATACGGAAGCCATCGTGTATTACCAAAAGTCATTAGCCGAAAACGAAGAAAATTTCGAAGCGTTGACGGGCATAGCCATTTGCATGCTTGAGCAGGAATTGTTCGCGGAAAGTATTCCTTTACTCGAACGGGCTATCAAGTTGAACGACACGGCACCTGACGCCTGGGTTTATCTGGCGGAAGCACTGACCGGCATCGACGACACGGCCGGGGCACTGATTGCTTATTTGAATTCCATCAATCTCGACGCCAACCAACCGGACACGCTGATGGCTATTGGTAACATCTTCATGGAACAGTCCGAGTTCGAGCTGGCGTTGAAATATTACAAGGAGGCGCTGCAGTGTGATGAACACCACGAACTGGAGAACATACACCTGTTCATGGCAGTTGCCTATCATCATACCGGAGACTACCTCGCATCGCAGGAATCGTTAAAAAAAGCAACAAACGAAAACTTAGACGCGTTGAAATTGTTTTTGGATTTGTGTCCTGAATAGAAAGTAGAGACGCACGATCGTGCGTCTCTACAACAACAAACAACAACATCAATAAATAATGAAAAAAATATTTGCAATTCTTTTTTTGAGCATTTTTAGTTTGGGTTTATTTGCCGCCGAGCCGGCAGAACCTGAGAATTTATCTATCATCAAGCAGGTTGAGCATTGGTACGAGCAGAACATGAATTACTTCACCATCACCCTGTTGATGACGGTCGAAAGCTCATTTATCCCTTTTCCTTCCGAAGTGGTTATTCCGCCTGCAGCTTATATCGCGAGTAAAGAAGGCAGTCACCTGAATATATTTCTCGTCGTGCTTTTCGGTACCCTGGGAGCCTTGTTGGGTGCATACATCAACTATGCGCTGGCTTACTTCCTCGGGCGACCGCTGTTACATAAATTTGCCGACAGCAAAATCGGACACTTGTTGCTGCTGAGTTCTGAAAAGGTGCAGAAAGCGGAAGATTATTTTCAAACCCATGGAAAAACGGCCACTTTCGTTGGCAGGTTGATCCCCGGCATCCGGCAACTCATTTCGCTTCCTGCCGGTTTAGCAAAAATGAATCTACTGACATTCAGCTTGTTTACCTTTTTGGGAGCCGGCATCTGGAATGCCATCCTGGCTTTTCTGGGTTATATTGCTCAGGGACAGTCGGACTTAATCGATTTGTATTCCCATGAAATCGGATATGGAATTATGGGTATTGTACTAATCGTCGGAGCATTTTACATCTACAAATTCATCCGTAAAAAGCATAAAAAATGAGGTATTTCGGTTTAATCGGTTATCCGTTGGGACACTCGTTTTCGCAGCGCTATTTCTCGGCCTATTTCAAAGAAGAAGGCATTGCGGCGCAATACGACTTATACCCGCTGGAAAATATCGATGCTTTTCCGGACTTGATAAACCGGGTAGAACTCACAGGCCTCAACGTAACGATTCCCTACAAACAACAAGTGATTCCTTTTTTAGATGAGCTGGATGCCACGGCTTCGGAAATCGGGGCTGTGAATGTGATAAAATTTATACGGGAAAAGGATAAAACCAAGCTGAAAGGGTATAACTCGGATGCCATCGGATTTGAAAACGCCATCAAACCATTTATCCAATCCCATCACAGCAAAGCCCTGATTTTGGGTACCGGCGGCGCCTCGAAAGCGGTTTGGTACACCCTGAATAAACTGGGGTTGCAAACAAGGTACGTATCCCGGAATGCTTCAGAGGGCATCTTAAGTTATGCTGATTTGAATGAGGAGATAATAGCAGAAAATCTATTAATCGTCAACACAACGCCCTTAGGTATGCATCCCAAAACAGAAGCTTGTCCAGATATACCCTATCATCTGCTGACATCGAAACACTTGCTTTACGACGTCATCTATCATCCGGAAGAAACGCTCTTCATGAAAAAAGGGAAAGAAAACGGCGCTGTAACGGTCAATGGTCTCGAAATGCTGCACGGACAAGCCATCGCTGCCTGGCAAATATGGAATGAGTGAACATCAAAAACACAACGATATGATTGAATTTAAAACGCCTTACACATTCGACAAAGTAGTCAGACTACTCATCGGGCTTACCATCATCGTATTGATTTTCCTTTTGTTCAAAAGACTGAGCGCCGTACTCACTCCTTTCTTCATCGGATGGCTGATTGCTTATCTGCTGCATCCGATTGTAAAATTCTTTCAATATAAACTGAAGTTCAAAAGTCGCATTCTCTCCATCATCACGACCCTGCTCCTGTTTTTCGGTAGCATCACGGGGGTCATTATGTTACTCATTCCCCAGATTTCAAAAGAAGTATCGAAGGTATCCGTGCTGATTCAAAACTTCACCCAGAATTTCAATGTCGACAGCGTATTGCCGATTGCCTGGCAGAATGCCATCGTGGAATACTTTTCCAGCATTGATGTGGTGGCGCTGATTAACAATCCGAACATCATGGAAGTTGTCCGGAAAGTAGCCCCGCAACTTTGGAGTTTACTCAACGGGTCGCTCAGCTTTGTGCTCGGTTTGATGGTTATTGTCATCATCCTGCTTTATCTTATTTTCATCCTGAAAGATTATGAGAAGATAACGGACTCAATTCCACAAATTATTCCTAAGAACTACCGCGGACTTGTCACCGGCATTTTCGATGACATCGAAGCAGGGATGAACCGTTATTTCAGGGGACAGGCACTGATTGCCCTGATCGTGGGCATTCTATTCACGATTGGATTTCTGATTATCGGGCTCCCGATGGCCATCGTATTCGGTATATTTGTCGGCATCCTCAACCTGGTGCCTTACCTGCAAACCGTCGCCATCGTGCCGGGTATGTTCCTCTTCATTCTGAAAGCTTCCGAGCCCGGCCATTCCTTGGGAGGCGTTTTACTCAGCGTGCTGATCGTATTCCTGATTGTCCAGTCGTTCCAGGACCTGGTGCTGGTTCCGAAAATCATGGGCAAGGTAACCGGACTGAAACCGGCTGTCATCCTCCTGTCATTGTCCGTTTGGGGTTCCCTGATGGGCATCATCGGCATGATCATCGCGCTGCCGTTAACCACCCTGATTATTTCCTATTACAAAAGATGGGTGTTGGGGAGCGGAGAAGCGGGGGCGCAAGCGCAAGCGGAAAGCGAATAACGAATAGCTAATAGCGGAAAACTGAAAACTAAAAACGGAGAGCGGATGACTTCCTTTGTTCGGCACATCAGGCATGTAGGAGATTTACATCGGCGATGCACAACAATTACATCGGTGATGTACGGGTCTTGCATCGGGCATGTGCAATCGGTGCATCTACGATGTACAATCAGTACATCGTAGATGTGAAAGTTGTACATCGTTTATTTGTGGACCAAAGTGTTAGCTACTTTTTTGAAAATAGGGCGAGATGCAACACCAAACAGGGCGAGAAAAAATTTAATTACGGCGGACATTAATCGTCGTTCGGTGCTAACTGATTTATTTTGCGCTTGATTGGTCATTTATCCAAACCTACAAAACCTTATTTCTCTACCTTATTTTCTGACTAAACCACCTTAGTAGCAGATATTTATTTACAAGCACCTCCTCTTACCTTATTTCTAATATTTATCAATCAAAATAAGGTAATAAGGTTTGCTATAATATGATGTACATTTGCTACTAAGGTGGTTTAGTCAGAAAATAAGGTTGGAAATAAGGTTTATTGATTATTAATTTATAAGTTTGCAAATAGATGTGTCCGCATTTTGACGGAAAATATAGTAATAAGTTTGACGGTTGGCTTTCTGACTTGGAAAAAGAAGAACTCTAACTTAAAGTACGGACAATCGGTGGACATATAATCTTTCCTGCCCATAAAAAGAATGGCTTCACAATTAATCAAGCAAGAGGTGTTAGCAGAATAATTTGCGACAGGTTTGATTTGACATTGGAATGTATTAGACGTTTTTACAGAAGTGAAGAAAGCCCACTTTCAAAGACTTTAACAAATTTCAAAGACTTTTTTGACTTATTTGTTGACTTCAAAGGATATGTAGAATTCTTTCATTTACAAGACTTTATTGACCAACGAGATCAAGTTGAATTTTCTTTACCATTTGACAATTTCAACAGGCCACCATTACCTCAGACTATTGACGAGTATAAGCAACATAAAGAGCATACTATTGATTTAATGAATAGTAGGAACAAAAGAATTTTAGAAAGTTTATGTCTAATCAATTCGGATTAATATGATACTGCACCCCACCATCAACGTCTTTGAGCTTTTCCTGAATACTTGCTATTCGTTAGTCTTGAAGCCTGCCTTGCTGAACTGGAGGCTACGCCGAACCAGGGACACTTGCATACAGATTTTCTCCTATACAGCGTATTCTTCAAGCTGCTATGCCCTATCCGGTATGCAAACAGCCTTGACGCAACCTTACGTTATAGCATGACGTAAAGTTACGTCACGGCATGACGAGGAGTTACGTTATAGCATGACGAGGAGTTACGTCACGACTTCAACAGAATCTTCTACAGTGGAGTTTTGTTATCTAACTTTTATCCACTATATTTGTTATTCGCTATTAGTTATTCACTATTCGCTAAAACATCATGCACCCATCTTCCATATTATTCGTTTGCTTAGGCAACATCTGCCGTTCCCCCATGGCTGAAGGGGTTTTTAAGAAAATCCTTTTCAGAGAAGGAATACACCAGCAGTTTCAGGTTGATTCTGCCGGGCTAATCGGTTATCACCAGGGTGAGTTAGCCGACAGTCGCATGCGGGCGCATGCCTCCCGTCGTGAATACAACCTTACGCACCGATCGCGTCAAGTAACGAAGGCTGATTTCGATAAGTTCGACCTGATTATCGGGATGGATGACCAAAACATCCGGGGATTGAACAACCTGGCACAAACACCGGAACAAAAAGCAAAAATCCGCCGGATGACGGATTTTTGTGTGAATATGCAGGCTACCGAGGTTCCCGACCCTTATTACGGTGGCGCTGCTGGATTCGAATATGTAATTGACTTACTCGAAGATGCCTGTGAGGGTTTGCTGAAGTCTATCTCACCCCCGCTTCCCTGAAGCAATCCCGGCAAATAGGTTCGTATTCGAGCGTTTCGCCCAGTAACACCCTCTTGTCGCTATCCACCAAACGGTGCGAGACATACGCTAAGGAACCACAACGCACACATATCGCGTGGACTTTATACACATCTTCGGCAATGGCGCAAAGTCCGGGCATGGGACCGAAAGGCACCCCGCGGTAATCCATATCCAATCCGGCAACGATGACCCGGATGCCCTGGTCGGCGAGCGTATTACAAACTTCGACCAGACCTTCATCAAAAAACTGGGCTTCGTCAATCCCGATTACATCCACATCGTTCGACATCAGCAGGATACTGCCCGAAGACTCAACCGGCGTGGAGCGGATGGAGTTCTTATCGTGCGAAACCACCTCATCATCAGAGTAGCGGGTGTCAATTTTAGGTTTGAAAATTTCGACGGATTGTTTGGCAAACTGCGCTCTTTTCAACCTGCGGATGAGTTCTTCGGTTTTTCCGGAGAACATGGACCCACAGATGACTTCAATACTCCCCCTCTTTTGTGCCGACAACCGGTTCTGCTCTGAATAGATCATGGTAATTGTTGATTTTTAGCGATTTTTTTGATTATTTATTCTGTTGAAATCATTAACTTTACAGCGTTTTTGCACTCATAACAGCTTTACATTCGCAAAAATATAAAAAAACAACCGTTGTATTACCTCTTTTTTTAAAAAGATATGAACAGAGAACTTCTTGTTACGTTAATCCGGAAAAATATCGACGAGCTCATTATGCTGACAGAAGGTTTCATGGAAATGAATACCTATCCGGCAGCCATTATCAACCTGGCAAAAAACAAAACCGACGATATCTGGTCGTATATCAACCAGTTAGGCAACCTGAAGCCGGAAGAAATACAGCAGATTGCTGAGAAAATGCCTGTCGCACCGGACATGACTGCTAACACCGAAAAAGCAGAAACGCCCGAAACTGCTGAGCCTCTAAGTAATGTAGAAACTACAGAAGAGGAAGATATGCATCCTGTTGAAAGCGATGTTATGGACGATGAAGATAAAAATGCTTTTGATGAAGATGAATTTTCAGAAGAAGAAGAAGAAGAAGAAGAAGTTGAGGATGAGGATGAAGATGAAGATGATATAATTTTTGAAAATGAAGAGGATACTGAAGAAGAGGCAACTGAAAAAGAGGAAGAAACTGAACGGGCAGAAAAGGTTGAAATTCTCGATGACAATAAAAACGATACTGAAATTACCGAAGATGTAATTACTGTTGAATATACGGAAACCATTGAAAAAGAAGAGACAGCAACAACTGACACAGAGAAGATTATCACCACGACAGAAACAGTTGAAAAGAAAATAACCCTTGCCGAGAAGATTTCAGGCAACGGAATCTCCCGCAACGACATGATGTCAAGAGCTGAAAACGGAGGCCTCAACGCTGCCATCGGGAGTAAGAAAGTCGATGACATCCGGCAGGCCATCAGTCTCGGCGACCGTTTTAGGTTCCAGCGCGAATTGTTTAAAAACAACGGGGAGGAAATGAATAAAACGCTCAGCTACATCAACAAGCTGGCCACTTACGAGGAGGTAATCAGTTTCCTGCAATCGAAATACGGCTGGGAAGAAGGCAGCGCTGCGGCAGAGGATTTTTACCAAATCATCAAACGTAAATTCTGAATATGAAACTATTCGTTGTACCAACTCCCATCGGGAACTTAGAGGACATGACCCTGCGGGCTATCCGGGTATTGAAGGAAGCTGATCTCATCCTGGCTGAAGACACGCGTACCAGTGGTTTCCTGCTAAAACATTTCGAAATTAAAACGCCTATGGTTTCACATCATAAGTTCAACGAACACAAAACAGTGGAGGGCATTGTGCAACGATTGAAAGCCGGGCAAATCATCGCGTTGATTTCTGATGCCGGTACTCCTGCCATATCAGACCCGGGCTTTTTAGTTGTAAGGGCTTGCGTGGAAAACGACATTGAAGTGGAATGTTTGCCCGGAGCGACTGCTTTTGTCCCCGCGTTGGTGGCCTCGGGACTGCCAAACGATCGTTTTTGCTTCGAAGGATTTTTACCACAGAAAAAAGGTCGGCAAACACGCATACAGTCACTTGCAAGCGAAACCCGGACGATGGTTTTCTATGAATCACCCTTCAGGTTGGTGAAAACGCTGACCCAATTAGGGGAGGTTTTCGGTCCGGAAAGAAAAGCTTCCGTCTCACGGGAAATATCCAAATTTCATGAAGAAACAAAACGCGGAACACTTGCCGGACTTGCCGAATATTATACCCAGCATCCACCCAAAGGAGAAATTGTGTTAATTGTTGCAGGATTAGAATATTAACGCTAATTTTGCATCGGAAATAAAACAATATTTTCAAGGTGTTTTTTTAAGGTGTAATTATTAATTATAAACATGTCTGCGGACAAAAAATATGAAAACTAAACTTTTCTTTCTCTCAGTACTCACCCTCGTAATGCTTGCCTGCAACAACCGATCGGGTGATTATCAGTCACTTCAGGCCGAACGTGACTCGCTTGCGCGTGAGAAAGAAGCCATGAAAACCGAGATGGAGAGCTATTTTGCCACCATCAACATGATAGAGCAAAATATAGAAAAAATAAAAAATGCCGAGAAATTAATCTCCCTGCAACCACTCGGGGAAGAGAGTGATGTTGACAACCGCAATAAAATTAATGACGACCTGACTTTCATCAATGAGATGTTGAAGGCCAACCGGGAAGAAATCAATTCACTGAAAAGCAAACTCGGCAAAAGTAATTTTAAGTTTGCCGAATTAGAACGCACGATTACCCGTCTCACCAAAGCGCTGGAAGAGGAAGCGCTCAAAGTGAAAGCGCTGGAAGATGAACTGGTAAAAAAAGATTCGCTGATTACACAACTGAATGAAGATATTGATGGTTTAAGTGACAACATCGAAGCGCTGGAGACGGAAAAAGAAGAGCATATTACCAAAATCAAAGAACAGGATGAAACCATACACACGGCCTGGTATGTGTTCGGAACAAGAAAAGAATTAAAAGAACAAAACATAATCACCTCAGAGGGTTGGTTCAGACCGGGACGGGTGCTCGAAAGCGATTTCAACAAAAGTTATTTCGTACGCATCGATGCCCGCAAAACCAAATCTATTCCCTTATATTCATCCAGGGCTAAAATTCTGAGTACACACCCCAGATCATCTTATACACTGGAAAAAGAAAATGACACCTTCACCCTGTTGATTACCGACACCAGAGAATTCTGGAGTGTGAGTAAGTATCTGGTGATTGAAGTAGATTAATTTATTGCATGTACAAATACGTATTTTTCGATTTAGACGATACTATCTGGGATTTTCATACGAACGCGAGGGAAACCTTGCAGCAAGTATTTGATGAAGGCAGGTTATATGACTATTTCGGAAACTTTCCGACTTTCTTTCATATCTACGCGAAAAAGAACCTGGAACTATGGGATGCCTACGGCAAGGGAGAGATTACAAAAGAGTTTTTGATGACTGAGCGCTTCAGATACACACTCTCACAAATGGGCGTTGACAATCACCAGTTAGCAGAGAAAATCAGCGAGCATTATCTGGAAATTCTTCCGACAAAATCAGCTCTGATGCCCGATGCGATAGAGGTACTTGATTATCTCAAGCAAAAATATCCCATAACGCTCATATCAAATGGTTTTAAAGGGGTTCAACACAAAAAGATTAACAGCAGCGGAATTCATCATTATTTTGCCCATATTATTTTGTCGGACGAAGCCAATGCCTTAAAACCGGATCCCAGAATCTTCGAACATGCTTTAAAACTCAATGGTGCATCAGCCCATGAAGCCATCATGATTGGTGATTCCTACGAGGCAGATATCCGTGGCGCACAAAATGCTGGTATCGATCAGGTTTACTTCCCGCTGAATGGTCACCACAAAGAAAATCAGCCCGCGACCTATAAGATCAGCAGGCTGATGGAGTTGAAGAACATCCTTTAAACCAAAATCTTCCGGATCATTCTTCTATATATAGAGATGGTAAATTATTTCGAACTCCGGTTTTCTTCTTCACTCGAAGAAGTTGAACGATTGGCCCGGGTTTTAAAATCATCTTTACCGAAACGGTAATTAAACGATATATTTAACCTGCGCGACTCCCATTTATTCATTACATCAATATCCACGTTATCGTATTTCGCATAAGCGCCACCATTTGCCGTATTAAAAATATCGCTCACCGACACCTTAATGGTACCCTGATCCTTAAACACCTTCCGTTGGATTCCCAAATCAATGGAATAATGCGGGCGCAGGATAATATTACTGATCAGTTGTTCTGAGTTATACCTGCCACTCATCTCCAAATCCAGTTTCCACGGGAGGGTAAAATTATTACTCATATTGGCCATGAAACTAAATCTGCTCAAGGGGATTAAATTCTGTTCATCCATTTGAATGGTTTTATACATGCCCGTAACGGTTCCATTGAACCTCCACCATTTAAAAGGCTGAAACTGGAGGGTTTCCGAAAGCGTTAAGTCTAACGAGTTATGCAGATTCTCCATGGTTTGATATACCGTCCGTGACACATCATCCTGCCTGATTATCTGGGTAAAAAGTCCCATCGTATAATTGGCGCCCAAACTCGAAATCAACTTGTTTTTATAACTATGACTTAAGCCGGCAGTATGCGTAAACTGGGGTTTGAGGTTTGGATTTCCTTTGTTGAAAGTATAAGGGTCGACCATCCACCTGAAAGGATTCAAATGATGATAACTGGGTCGGCCGATGCGGTAACTATATCGGAAATTCAGGTTATTATCCTTGTTCAGTTGCTGTTGCACGAAGAAAGAAGGAAATAACTTCAGGTAAGTAGTATCGTTTACCTGATTAGTCACCACCGAATTACCGCTGGAGTATGTATTTTCGAGCCGCAACCCCAGTTGTAGTGTTGTTTTATTGAGCTGTGCACGGGCATTGAGATAAGCAGCCAGGATATTTTCCTCATAAATAAAATTATCATGTTGGGTTAAGAATCCGTCCATATCAATATAACTATCGGTTGTAACAGCGCTAAACTTCAGTCCCGATTCGAGATTCAGCATTTTATTCACCGGTAGCACGTAGTCCAGTTTTGATGATAAAATGCTGATATCATTCCCCTGGGTAGTGATCACAATCAAACCATGATTCAGCTCCACTTCATTGGCATCATAATATTTCCCATCCTGGTTGTTCGAACTTGTAAATCCGAAACGGGCATAATCCACATCAAACAACAACGACTGACCCGTGGTATCGATATCCCATTTATAATTGAGATTATATGTAGCGCTTTTCCAATTGTTGTTTCCGGTTGAGGTGGTAATCAAAATCGAATCAACCTGATCAAATTTGTCCGTAAACGACGTTCTGTTATTCATTGCACCGTAATTGAACCCGAAATTTCCACGGGTCATCACGCTGACAACATGATTTTTAGCAATAAAATAGTCAGCGCCTGCTTTGTAATTATGTGAACTACCATCATAAGTTTCAGTATTTTTAATCACCTGAGAAGCACCCTGCAATTCCGTTCCGGTAAAGCGGCGGACAGCATCCATCGAGTTCCATCCCTCCCAGTGATAATTAGAATAGTTACCATACAGATTCAGTTTCCCATAATTCATATTGAGATTTATGCCTCCATTCCAACCAACTTTACTGGCGATATTCAGTCCACCATTCACAGTTCCGTTAAAACCGGGAGCCCGGGTGTGTTTTGTCTTGATGTTGATGATTCCCGAATTTCCTTCAGCATCATATTTTGCTGAAGGGTTTTCAATAATCTCAATGCGTTCCACATCTTTCCCCTGCATACTTTTCAACCAGGAAGCCAACTGTGTGGCAGAAAGATAGGTTGGTTTGTCGTCAATCATAACCCTCACACCCTGCATACCCTTCAAGGTGATATTGTCGTTATTATCGATACTTACCCCCGGCAACTTCCGCAAAATTTCATATACATTTTCTGAAGCAGATGTGATAGATGCTTCGGGATGTATGACCGTTTTATCAACAGCCTGCTCGATGAATTCCTTTTTTGCCACCACCTCAACGGCTTTCAGCATTTCACTTTGCTCGTTCAACACAATATTCCTTTCAATCACGGTTCTTTTACCATCCACAACCAGTTTTTCCGAGTCATGCTTTTTGTAGCCAACCATACTTACCGACAACACATATTCACCTTTATCAACCTTGCTGATATTGAACTCACCTTTCTCATTACACACTTCACCTTTGATAACTTCACCCGTTTTGGGACTAAGCAGCACGGCGGTCGCGTATTCAACAGGTTGATTTTTTTCGTTTACTACTTTACCTTTGATTACGGCCATTTCAATCTCGCCTTGTGCAGGAAAGATGGTTATCAGTAAAACCACTGCGAATGCGATTAGAACCCGGATAGGAATAATTGTTTTCATGTAATAATTTAGTTTGATAGAAAATAAGATTTAGTTTGGTTAGATTACCCCTGTTACCACAATTTTATCATCACTGAAAATATGCATCGGATAAGGAGTACCACCCATGCTGAAGAACTGATGACGGGCATTGTTGTCATTTTTACACAAGTACATCCTGTCGGCCTTCTGATTCACATAAAAGAAGGCATCAGATCGTTGGTCAAACTCTTTGTTTTCGAAGCGAAACCCTTTCTTTCCTTTCTTTAACGGGATATAGAAAAACTGTTTACGCTGAAATTGTTGCAGGCAACCATAAAAAAGCATGTGCTTATTGAAATCCTTTTTTGTTATCTCAGATTCCGATTTATAGACATAAGCAGGACGAGACTGATCATTTTCCCAAAAAATTGCATTCTCAATGTCTGCTTTATCTACAGCGCTCAATTCACATGCCTCAGGCACAATAATCAACACGGTATCGGTATGAAAGAAATCCACAACCAAAGTCTGATTATCCTTCAACTGAGCAGCAATTTTGCCGGTACCGAATACATGTATATGGGCAAAAAGCAATAGCACAGTAAAAACCGATACTTTACATAAATATAGACTCGTTTTCATGATTTGAAATTTTAATTGTTGTTTTAATGACGATTCAAAAAGAATAATATTACATCGATGTTTATATTTTAGACGTAACAAATTGCCGGTTTGGATTTAATTCAGAAAAAATATTTGTTAAAACACCCTGTCAATAAATTTTAAGAAATAATTGGTTCTTCGTGATTTGCCACAACGCCAACATAACTGATTCTATCCGGCACAATACCCAATTCTATTTTTTTTCTTAAAGTATTTGTTTTCTCCACAAAGCACTCCTGCAATTGTGCAAGTGATTCGCTGATGTTAAAGATTGTTATGCTGTTACTTCCGGTATGGGTATGCATCAAACCTTCACTGTGTGTTAGTCCCAGGTTGTGCCCCATTTCATGTGCCAGCACATATTTATTATTTTTGTAGCGTTCATTTATCGCGATAACTTTACCATCGGCAATCCCCGCGGGTTCGTCATAAACATCAGGGTCTGCTCTCCGTCCATTTCTTTTTCTGGCTTTACAAAATTTATTATCATCAGGGATGATGGTAACAAAATTGAGCGCCACGTCATTCTCCGGATCTTCATTCACCAATATTGAAAAATTGACGGTATAGAAACAAGTCGAGTCACCCGACTGAATCTGGTATAAATACTTACCACTTTGCGCGTTCCATAAATCCGCGGCATCATAGAGTGTTAATTTCATGGGCGCGAAAGTCACAAAATTTGCCGTTAAGGTTATGGTTTTCTGATCGTGATCCACGATGATATCTTTTGCTGCATGGATATTTGCGGAACATAGCATAAATATCATCATGCTGACAATCCCGGTTAATGTCCTGTTAGTGATGTTTGGCTTTTTCATGATTATGTATTTTTGTATTAGACGTAATAAACCTGCAAATTGGATTTATATTTCTATCGACGAAAAACAAATCATAATCTTACATCAGACAAACACATCGCGACACCGGTTGATTGTAATGCCTTATTTCAGCAACTCTTTTCTGAAATAAATTTTTCTGGCCGGGATATCATAGATCTCTGTTACTGCTCCATCCTGTGCAAAATCATGCTTATAAGCATATTTTTCCAGGGCGGGATATACTTTCATCAGGCTGAAAATAACCGACAACTTACCCAGATAAGGAAATTCAGTCACCATGTATTTTCTGACGGGCAAAGTTTTCACTTTCATGTCACAGGGCAGTCCGGCGAGGAACCCGGTATCCGGTTTCTCAACAATACAGCCTGCCTCAGAACGCAACTGATTTTTAGGAGTTTGCTTCGGATTATCATAATAAATACCAAACCCCCTGAAGGTTTCAATTTTCTTTTCTTTTAAAAGATAATTGTACACCTGATCCATGGTCAGACCGGTCTTGCGGTAATCGCCAAGGATGGATTCATAAACAACTGTTTCACCCCCTTCTTCTCTGACTTCAACTTTGATTGTTTTCAGACCTCCATAGTACACCACAAATACAAAAAAGATCAGCGTGAAGATCAGTGTTGCTGCTAAAATGATTTTTGCTACTGTCATATTTTTATTTTTTAAATTTCAACGACAAATTTAGAACTGGTCAGGAACTCCTTCAAATAAAAATTGACAGATAACCGGTTTGAGGTCATCATTGCCTTATTTTCGGCGTTGAAAAACACCATATCATACAAACCGCAACTGTCTGTTTAAATTCAGGGAAACGTCATTCACAAATAAACCGCGGCCTTTCATTGACCAATTCAGCTCATTCATCAAAAAAACAGCTGTATGTAAAAATAAATTGGTTATTTTTGTGTAATCAGTTTTGAAAATTATGACAGATTCAACAATCAAAATTCCTGACGCAATACTACAGGATGAACGCCTCAAAGGATCCCGTATGAGTGTTAACTTCAGATGGGTATTCATCATTCTCCTGTTGATGACAACATCACTTCAGGTTATTTCGGGCTATAAAGCAGAGTCCACGCATGCTTTTGTGCTTATAGGCATCTATTTGTGCTGCAATATCGGGCTTGCAATCGCGGTGAACAAGAAATACGATCCGCCTTTTCTGGGTTATATCAGCGCCATCATCGACCTGGGCATCATTACCTTTCATCTGTACTACCTGACCACGCAATACGATTATATTGCCGTTACAGCGGCGGCAACCATCCTGCTCTACCCTATTATTTTTGTACTCTATACCTTCAGGCTCAACAGACCATTGCTGATTTTCATGGTAGCTCTTACTATGCTGCTTTTTAATTCCAACTATTTTTATGCATACAGCCAAAATGAGCTTTATTATTTACAGACACTTTCCACCTCTCCACTTTCTCATATATTCAAGAGCGCCTACATTCTTTTTATTGGTTTCTTATGTATTTACTTACAGCTTTCTCTCGAAAAATTCATCGAGAAACAGGTTGCTGAAGCATCAGCAAAAATTAAATTACACGCCCGGGTAAAGATTGAAGAACAAAAAAACAAGTATGCACAGAAACTGATTGAGAAGGAGAAGCTAATGACAGCCAAGCTGGAACAGGAGGTAGAAAAGCAGGCTGAAGAGTTGACACGTGCCAATACCCAGGTACTTAAACTTCAGAAAGAGAATTTACAATCGCAGTTTGAAGTCCTGAAACAGCAGGTAAATCCGCATTTTTTATTCAACAGCCTGAATGTGCTGACCTCCCTGATTAAAGCAGACCCTGATTTAGCAGAAACGTTTACCGAGAAGCTATCGAAAGTTTATCGCTATGTACTCGAGAACAAAGAGAAGGATTTGGTTTCACTCAGTACAGAAATGGATTTTCTCAACGCCTATCTTTTCCTGATTAACATTCGCTTCTCAGGAAAAATTATCGTGGAGATTGACATCGACAGCAAATATGCTGAATACCGGGTGCTCCCTATAGCTGTTCAGATGCTCATTGAAAATGCCATCAAGCACAACATCTATTCAAAAACAAACCCACTTTTAATCAACATCTACACAGATGAAAACGGCAACCTGATTGTTTGCAACAACCTGAAAGCCCGAGAAACCATCATGGCATCCACAGGTGTGGGATTGGAAAACATAACCCGCAGATACGCCCTGATTACCGATCATACGCCTGTTTTCGCCAAAACAGAAACGCATTTTATTGCCCGGCTCCCTTTGCTGAAAGCCGATAAACATATCATCAGTTAAACAAAAATTGAAACTTACATAAATTTGAAGCATATGAGAGTAGTTATCATAGAAGATGAGGCATTTGCCGCCATGAGATTAAAAAAGATGATCCTTGAATATAATCCGGATATCAATATAGTTGCAGAACTGGAATCGGTAGAAGAATCGGTGAAGTGGTTTCGTAACAACCCCGAACCCGACCTGATTTTCTTAGACATCCATTTGGAAGACGACCTGAGTTTCGCCATCTTCGAACAGGTTGACATTGACAGTCCGGTTATTTTCACCACCGCCTTCGATGAATACGCCATCAAAGCATTCAAACTGAAGAGCATCGATTACCTGCTGAAACCCATTGTGCAGGAGGAACTGGCTGCCGCGCTGAAGAAATACGAAGACATGACCGGCAAACAACAGAAAAGCTTTGATCTGGAATCGCTTTACGGATTGCTGGTGAATAAAGAAAAGAAATTCCGGGAGCGTTTTTCTGTTTCGATAGGGAACAAAATCAAAACGTTCACGATTAACGATGTTGCTTACTTCATCAGCGAAGAAGGATTCACAAGCGCTTACCTGTGGAATAAATCGGTTTATCCGCTCGATGTCAGCCTGAATAAACTGGCATTGGAAATTGACCCTGATTCATTCTTTCGCATCAATCGACAGATGTTGTTAAACATCAACGCCATACAGGAAATCCATATCCATTCGGGCAGTCGGCTGAAAGTGGATGTGAATCCCAAGATCGAAAACGGCGTATTCGTCAGCATCGACAAAATGGCCGAATTCAAAAGGTGGATTGGAGGCAAGGAGAAAACAAACTAACACATAAGAATATGAAAAAGATTAATCAAACAACGCTGTTTTTAATCCTGACATTTACCATCAGCTTTTTACTGGCAGGAATATATAAACTTACTGGTGGAGGAAGTCAGGACCGCACCGGATTTATGATTTTAGGTATAATCTATATGTTTATTCCGACAATTGCTGTGCTGATTGTAAAAAAACTGATTCACCGGGAGAAGATTGCTTCCGAATTAATGATTTCATTTAAAATCAACAAGTGGTTTTTTGTCGCCTGGTTGATCATACCTGTTCTGGCTTTTCTGACCTTCGGCATCAGTTTATTATTTCCGGATGTGATTTACAGTCCCGATATGTCGGGTATGTTCAGTCGTTTCGAATCCATGATGACTCCAGAGCAGGCAGAACAGATGAGAGCTTCCGTAGAATCACTCCCACTACATCCTGTTTGGATAACCCTGATGCAGGGCCTGATTGCCGGCATCACTGTCAACGCCATCGCCGGTTTTGGAGAAGAGCTGGGATGGAGAGGATTCCTGTTGAAGCAATTCAAAGACATGAACTTCATGAAAGCATCCATCCTCATCGGTTTTATCTGGGGTATCTGGCATGCTCCCATGATTTTAATGGGACATAACTATCCCGATCATCCGGTAGCAGGGGTATTCATGATGACAATTCTGTGTATCTTATTATCAGTCATCCTCTTATACATCACTATAAAATCGAAATCGGTTATTGCCGCAGCCATCATGCACGGCACCATGAATGCAACCGCTGGCATATCCATTATGCTGATAGAAGGCGGGAATGATCTGACAGTGGGTATGCCCGGAGTTGCCGGGTTTATTACGCTGATAATTGCAATTGCTGTTTTGTTTGTGTACGACCGGTATATCAGCAAAGAAAAGATATTAGTAAATAAAATAAGTAAATTCCTGTAATTAAAAATAGAATAACAGACAAGTAATATCATGAAGAAAATCCTGTTTTATTATCTATTCAGTATCGTCGGTCTGGCACTTGCCGCACAAGAAACAAGCTACACAACCAAAAAGGACATTCCTTATTATTCCGAAGAAATATCCCGGAAAGATGCCTATATCCGGGAACGATGCGTATTGGACATCTATTACCCGGAGAATAAGAAGGATTATCCGACAGTGGTATGGTTTCATGGTGGAGGACTGACTGGCGGGCAGAAAGAAATTCCGGAGGCGTTAAAGGGAAAAGGCATCGGGATTATTGGTGTCAACTACCGGCTTTCACCCAAAGCCAATGTTCAGCAATGCATTGAAGATGCTGCCGCCGCTGTGAGTTGGGTTTTCGAAAACATCACCGCGTTCGGTGGAGACTCTTCTTTGATTTTTGTTTCGGGTCATTCTGCCGGAGGCTATCTGACGGCTATGATAGGTCTCGACAAGTCGTGGCTCGGGAAATATGGCAAGCATGCAGATGATATCGCCGGATTGATACCTTTCAGTGCTCAAACGATAACTCATTTTACGCGCCGTAAGGAGCTTGGCATTCCCGAGAAGCAACCTGTTGTGGATCAATACGCTCCTCTTTATCATGTTCGTCCCGACGCTCCTCCTCTTTTATTGATTACGGGCGACAGGGAACTTGAATTACTGGGGAGATACGAAGAAAATGCTTATCTGATGCGGATGATGATGGTGGCAGGGCACAAAGATACAAGGTTATATGAACTTGACGGATATGGGCATGGCATGACAGAACCGGCGTTTCCTCTCCTGCTAAAAGAAGTACAACGGATAACAAAAAATAAAAAATCAGGAAAATAGTCCCTCCTGCAATTATTCAAATCTTTTCAATTAACTTTGCAGCCAAATTCTTTCCAACTATATGTGGGATAAACTGGTATCGCTGCTCAGGAATCTTGCTGCTTTTTTGCAGAAAAAAACGCCTGTAATTTGGGAACTCATCAGAAAATGGTGGTTTCAATTCATTGAATGGAGAAAAAAACGGTTGGCTCGTTTTAAAACCTTGCCGTGGTATTTCAGGCTGGTCAACATAGTCGTTACCGGAACAATATTGTTTCTGATTTTTTTGTTCCTCGTCGACATCAACTTCCTGTGGTTGTTTGGTAAATCTCCGGGATTGAGGAGCATTGGCAATCCCAATCAGAACGAAGCATCCCTGATTATCAGCGCCGACAACCAGGTTATTGGCAAGTATTATACTGAAAACAGAATCCCGGTTGAATTTGAGGAAATCTCTCCCAAGTTAATTGAAACGCTTGTTTACACCGAAGATCAACGATTCTATAAGCATTTCGGGATAGATTTTCATGGTGTATTTGCAGCCATGAAAGATGTGCTGAAAGGTGACCCGAGAGGAGCCAGTACCATTACCCAGCAATTGGTTAAGAACATGTACAAAACCCGGAATCAGTATTCCAGGGGGTTGCTGGGGCAAATTCCGGGACTTCGGTTAATCATCATGAAGATGAAAGAATGGATTACCGCGGTGAAAATCGAGCTGTTTTATTCTAAGGAAGAGATTCTTACCAAATACCTGAACACGGTTGACTTCGGCAGTAATTCATTCGGAATTTACACGGCTGCTAAAACCTATTTCAGAACAAAACCTTCGGAATTGAATTACGAACAAAGCGCCACCCTGATTGGGCTACTAAAAGCTACAACCTATTACAGTCCCATACAAAACCCTGAACAATCAAAGAAAAGGCGCAATGTGGTTTTGCAAAATCTGGTTGAACATGGAGTTTTCTCACAGGAGGTTTGTGACTCCCTGAAAAGCATTCCCATTCAGCTCAACTATGGCAGGGAAGAAACCTACGACGGTATCGCGTTGCATTTCAGGGCATATTTAGCCAAATACCTTGAAGATTGGGAAAAACAAAGCGGTTATGATATTTATGCCGACGGTTTGAGAATTCACGTTGCACTTGATTCGAGGTTGCAACATTATGCGGAAGAAGCCGTGGAAAAGCAGATGAAAGCCGTTCAAAGACGATTCTTTGATCACTGGCGCGGACAAAATCCCTGGCGCGATGAAAATAAAGTAGAGATTCAGGATTTCGTTGAGAATATCGCCAGAAAGACGAAATCATACAATGCTTTGCAGAAAAAATTCGGAGAAAATGAAGATTCTATTTTTCATTACCTGAATATCCCCCGAAAAACCAGGGTGTTTGACTATAAAACCGGAGCTAAAGACACCACCTTAAGTGTCATGGATTCAATCCGGTACATGAACCACTTCATGCACACCGGCTTTGTTGCCATGGAGCCCAATACCGGTGAAGTAAAAGCCTGGGTCGGGGACATCAATTTTAATTTCTGGCAATATGATAAAGTGGCACAGTCGAAACGACAACCGGGCTCTACTTTCAAACTCTTTGTTTATACCGCTGCCATGATGCATGGTTTGTCACCCTGCGACTACCGGACCGACCAACCGGTAAAATGGGATTACATGGAAAACGGAGAACCGAAAAGCTGGCAACCCAACAATGTGGATTATACATACCGGGGCAATGTAACACTCAAATATGCTTTCGCCAGATCCATCAACACAATAGCCGTTCAACTCGCCAAAGAGGTCGGGATAGAAGCAGTTATACAGGCAGCCCACTTACTGGGAATCAAAACCAAGTTGGAAGATAAACCTTCAACCAGCCTTGGAGCATCGGATGTTTCCCTGCTGGAATTGGTCAATTCCTTTGGAACAGTCGTCAATGAAGGAATTCATAAAGAGCCTGTACTCGTCACCCGCATCGAGGATGCCGACGGACATGTAATCTACAAAGCAGACAATCAATCAAAAAGAGTGATACCCTACGAAACGGCCTGGCTTATGACAGAAATGCTGAAAGGAGGCATGACCGAACCCGGAGGGACTACGCAGGCTTTGTGGGAATGGGATTTATTCAATTATGACACCAATTTCGGAGGAAAAACAGGCACGTCTTCCAACCATTCCGACGCGTGGTTTGTAGGGGTAACAAAAAACCTGATTGGCGGCGCCTGGGTTGGCGGCGAGCAAAGAAGTGTACATTTCAGAACCGGCCAACTGGGAGAAGGAAGTCGCACCGCCCTGCCCATCTTCGGCTTGTTCATGGAGAAAGTACTGAAAGATGAACACTTCAAACATTACCGGGGTAAATTTCCGGAGAAACCCAAAGAGACCATCACCCGAAAATACAAATGCCACACGTATGTACCTGTAGATACAACAAGGGTGGACACAACACAAACAATAACTTCCGCCCCGGAAGAGACGGAAGTTATGCCTGTTGAAAATTAATTCTTATTCGGTTTATAAAGATGTGATGAATGTCCGTAGAACAACTCTGCCGCTTCCATCACCGTTTCCGATAAAGTCGGATGCGGATGGATGGTCAGCGCTAAATCCTTGATCGTCGCACCCATTTCGATAGCCAAAGTTGCTTCGGCAATGAGTTCGCCTGCACCCGGACCGCTGATGCCAATGCCCAACACCCGTTCAGTATCGGGGTCGACAATAATTTTCGTTACGCCATCGCTCCTATCAAGGGTGGTAGCACGACCGCTGGCTGCCCACGGGAACTTAGCCGTTTCGAATTTGATTCCTCTCTCCGTGGCCTGATTTTCGGTAATCCCCGCCCAGGCTATTTCCGGATCGGTAAACACCACAGCCGGAATGGCAAGGGGTTCAAAAGCTGCCTTTTTGCCGGAAATGGCATCGACCGCCACACGCGCCTCATGCGAAGCTTTGTGCGCCAACATCGGTTCACCCACGATATCGCCAATGGCATAAATGCTGTCATCATCAGTTTTCAATGACTTATCAGCCACAATCCAACCCCGTTCGTTGACTTTCACCTTGGTGTTTTCAAGTCCGAGACCCGCGGTTTGCGGCTTGCGACCAATCGACATCAGCACATAGTCATAACGATGTTCCTCGATTTGCTTGTCTTTGTTCTCGATTTTCACGACCAGCTCCTCGCCTTCTTCTTTGATTTCGACTACTTTTGATTGCAGCATGATTTTGTCAAAAGCTTTGGAAAGTCTTTTCTGCAAGTGAGAAACCAAATCCTGGTCGGCACCCGGCAACAAGCGATCCATGAACTCAACTACCGAAACCTGTGAACCCAGTGCTGCATACACAGAACCCAGTTCCAATCCGATGTAACCGCCACCCACAACCAACAAGGATTTTGGAATAGCCGGCAAATTAAGCGCTGAAGTCGAATTCAGCAAGCGTTTACTTTCAATCTGCAAAGAAGGAATGGTCGCGATAACCGAACCGGTGGCAATAATGGCCTTGTCAAAGGAAATTTGCTCCGTACTGCCGTCTTCTTTCTTCACTTCAATGGCATTCGAAGAAACAAAAGAAGCGCGACCCTGCACATAATTGATATTTCTTTGTTTCGAAAGCAAGCCAAGTCCTCCTGTTAGTTTCCGAACTACTTTGTCCTTGTACGAACGAAGCTTGTCCAGGTCGATTTTCGGTTCCCCGAAATCAATACCCCAGCTTTTAGCTTCCTTGCTTTCGTTGATTAGTTTCGCGACATGCAACAAGGCTTTCGATGGAATACATCCACGGTACAAACAAACGCCGCCGGGATTTTTCTCCATATCCACGAGTGTCACGTTCATGCCCAAATCGGAAGCATAAAATGCTGCTGCATAACCACCGGGGCCACCCCCGATTACTACTATATTTTTACTCATATTGTGTATTTACAATTTGATGATTTAATTTTTTTACCACAAAAGGCACAAAAGAAAATGAAAGAGAACACAAAAGAATTATTGTTTTTATGAAACAACATGATTCATATATAATAATCAATTCATATAATCATTTTGTTCGGGCATGTAGAGACAGGGCATGCCCTGTCTCTACGTTTTACAATTCCGTTTTCCGTTTTCCGTTTTTCGCTTTCATCATCCTTCAATGATCAATTTCATTGGATTTTCGAGCGCCTCTATCACCCACCTCAGGAAACGAATTCCATCGGCTCCATCAATGATGCGGTGATCGTATGACAAGGACAAGGGCAACATCAGTCTGGGTTCGAATTTACCATTGATGTACACCGGCTCGATACTGCCTTTTGAGACCCCTAAGATAGCGACTTCCGGAGAATTAACAATGGGCGTAAACGAAGTTCCACCGATACCACCCAGGTTCGTGATGGTAAAACATCCACCCTGTAAATCGGCAACACCCACCTTTTTATTCCTTGCCTTTTCAGCCAAGGCATTGATTTCTTTCGATATCTCGATGATATTCATGCGATCGGCATTTTTAATCACCGGCACAATCAAACCAAATTCAGTATCCACGGCGATGCCGATATTGAAATACTTCTTATAGACGATGGTTTTATTCTGCATGTCCACACTCGCGTTAAACTGCGGGAAAGTCTTCATGGCAGAGCTGATAATCTTCACTAAAATGGCCGTAACAGTCAGCTTCACGCCAAATTTCTCAGCTGTTTTCGCGTAACTCTTGCGGAATTCTTCCAGCTGAGTGATGTCGGCTTTATCAAACTGCGTCACGTGCGGAATCGTATGCCAGGCATGACTCAGGTGTTCCGCAGTTTTCTGACGGATATTCGACATCGCTATGGTTTCTACATCTCCATATTTAGAGAAATCAGGCAATGGTTGCTGATGCTGTTCTGCACGTATATGTTGAGCCTCGTTTCGTTGCTGATGCATTAACTTGCTGTGCAACTTCACATCATCGAGCAGGATTCTGCCGCCCGGACCTGTTCCTTTTACCTGGTTCACATCCACGCCAATCTCACGAGCCAAACGGCGAACCGATGGAGCAGCCGGAGCGGCATTCTGGAGAATAGGCGGCTGATTTTCAACCGCTATTACTTTCGGACCTGCTACCGGAGTATTTACTACCGGAGCGGGTGCGGCAACCTGCTCTTCAATAACCGGAGCAGGGGCAGGAGCTTCTGAAGTAGCAGGGACAGGAGTTTCTGCCGGAGCAGCAGCTTCAACCACCGGAGCAGGCTGAGCTTCCTTTTTTTCTTCAGGAGCTGTAGCAGCGGCACCATCGGCATCCACGGTGAAAACAAGCTGACCGATTTCTACCTGGTCACCCTCATTCACTTTCACCTCCACTACCTTTCCGCTAACATCGGAAGGCACTTCGATGGTCGCCTTGTCGGTTTCCAGTTCAAGTACCGATTGATCCTGCTGTACAATATCGCCCGGTTTAATCAGCACTTTAACTATTGTTGCTGACTGGATGTTTTCACCCAATTCAGGTATAACAAATTGTTTCATTATGATATTTTTTTACTTACCTCTAAATTTAATAATTATTGATGCATTTCTGTGGGTAGACGAGCTAATAGCGCGTCTCTACATATTTCCGTTTTCCGCTTATTACACGTGCATCGGATTCAATTTATCCGGATTAATACCCAACTCTTTCATCGCCTTTTTCAAATCGGCTAATTTATATTTACCGTCTTTATACAAAGCATACAGGGTTGTAAACGCCACGTGTTTAGCATCCACTTCGAAGAAATCGCGCAATTCATTTCTACCTTCGCTGCGACCGAAACCATCGGTTCCCAGTGCATGCAAACGTTTCGGTAACCATTTAGAGATTGAATCCGGCAATGTTTTCACATAATCCGAAGCAGCCACGATCACACCATCATTATCAATCAAAGTTGATACATAAGGTACTTTTTCTTTATCAGGATGCAAAAGGTTGTGTCTTTCCACATCCATCGCTTCCCTGCGTAGTTCTTTGTAGCTGGTCACGCTGTACACGTTCGAAGAAACACCGTATTTATCTTCGAGAATCTCAGCAGCTTTCAGCACTTCATTCATGATGGAGCCACTTCCCAGCAGATTCGCTGTCAGACCCGACTTATTTTCTTTTGCCTGCTGATACAGGTACATTCCTTTCAGAATACCTGCTTTCACGTCACCCGGCATCGGAGGCATCGGATAGTTTTCATTCATGATGGTGATATAGTAGAAAACATTCTCCTGTTCTTCGTACATCCTGCGGATACCATCGCGGATAATCACCGCCAGTTCGTAGGCAAATGCAGGGTCGTAAGTCACTAAGTTAGGCACCGGATAAGCCAGTAAATGACTGTTACCATCCTGATGTTGCAGTCCTTCACCCGCCAGTGTAGTACGCCCGGCAGTTCCTCCCACCAGGAAACCTTTGGCACACATATCGGCAGCAGCCCACACCAGGTCACCCACACGTTGCAACCCAAACATCGAATAATAGACAAAGAAAGGCATCATGTTCAGTCCGTGCGTAGCATAAGCCGTACCCGCACTGATGAATGATGACATGGCTCCCGCTTCGGTAATACCTTCTTCGAGAATCTGACCATCCTTCGCTTCTTTATAATATAAAAGTAATTCTTTATCGACCGGTTCGTATAACTGACCCACGTGTGAGTAAATTCCAAGTTGACGGAACATCGCTTCCATACCGAAAGTACGGGCTTCGTCGGGGACAATCGGCACAATCAGTTTTCCAATCTCTTTATCTTTCAATAATTTTGATAAGATACGTACAAAAGCCATGGTTGTAGAAAGTTCACGGCCATCAGAACCAGCATAGAATTCCGCAAAAACATCTTCAGGCGGTGTTTTAATCGGGCGGAGATCTACGCGTCTCTCCGGCACATAACCACCTAAATCTTCGCGGCGTTTACGCAGGTATTGCATTTCCGGAGAATCTTCCGGTAGTTTATAGAACGGCGCTTTGGAAACCTCATCATCGGAGATTGGAATTCCAAAACGGGTACGGAAATCTTTCAGTTCATCTTCATTCAGCTTTTTCTGCTGGTGGGTAATATTTTTTCCTTCACCGCTTTCGCCGAGGCCGTAACCTTTGATTGTATTGGCAAGGATTACGGTTGGCTGACCTTTATGATTAACTGCTGCATTGTAGGCCGCGAATACTTTTTCAGGGTCATGTCCACCACGTTTCATTTTGCGGATTTGTTCGTCGGTCAGGTGACTTACCATTTCTTCCAGTTCAGGATCAACACCAAAGAACTCTTTACGCACATAATCACCCGAAGCAATAGAGAATTTCTGCGACTGACCATCGACTACCTCGCCCATGCGTTTCACTAATTTTCCTTTATTGTCTCTCTCTATTAAATCATCCCATTCGCCACCCCAGAGCACCTTGATTACATTCCAACCGGCGCCTCTGAAAACAGCTTCCAGTTCCTGCACGATTTTTCCGTTACCACGCACCGGTCCGTCAAGACGTTGCAGGTTACAGTTCACCACGAAAATCAGGTTATCTAATTTCTCGCGGGCAGCCAGGGTAATAGCGCCCAGCGTTTCCGGCTCGTCGGTTTCCCCATCTCCGAGGAAAGCCCATACTTTCTGTTTGGCGGTAGTCTTAATTCCCCTGTCTTCCAAGTAGCGATTGAAACGTGCCTGATAAATGGCCATAATAGGACCAAGCCCCATAGAAACCGTGGAGAACTCCCAGAAATTCGGCATCAACCAGGGATGCGGATAAGAAGACAAACCACCTTTGGGATTTAATTCCCGGCGATAGTTCTGCAATTGTTCTGCAGTCAGACGGCCCTCGAGGAAAGCACGGGCATAAATACCCGGCGCCGCATGCCCCTGAAAATAAATTAAATCGCCCTCATGGCCATCTCCTTTTCCTTTAAAGAAATGATTAAAAGCCACTTCGAGTAAAGTCGCCACCGAAGCATAAGTCGAAATGTGACCACCAATACCACTTTCATTTTTGTTTGCTTTCACTACCATAGCCATGGCATTCCAGCGAATCACGCTCTTGATGAGCCGTTCAATTTCACGATTACCGGGATAAGGAGGCTGCTTGCTTCTCGCGATGGTGTTTATGTAAGGCGTATTTGCGGTGAATGGCAGTTCTACTCCCGCCTTGTGCGCGCGTACCTGTAACTGACGCAACAACTCCACGACACGCTCCGGTCCCCATTGCTGCAAAACATAATCGAGCGAGTAAAACCACTCCTCATTCTCTAATTCTTCAATCTCTTTTGGGATTAATTTATTTGGACTCATTTTAAAATAACTTTGATGTTTGTAATATCTAACAAACAAAAAGCTATTTGGTTCAATAAATTGCAATGTGGAGATTGCAATTGTCAAACAAGCCACCCATTAACAACTATCTATCAACATATTACAATTTATATTTTCAAACAACAATTTATCTAAAACCATATAAATCACATAAGAAAATTGAAGAATGCGGATTAATCAGTACAGATTTTACAAAGGAATAAAGGTTTCATAGCTTTTTATTTTAAAATAATTCAACTACTTAAACCGTAAAGTGGCAAAACAATTTATAACCAGATTCGTTATAGCTTTCAATTAATCAATTTATAGATTTAATTAGCATGTCGCCCGAACAAACCGTTCTTTTCGAGCTTCTCGAAGATCGTTATCGGCGTTACAATGTTCCCGCATACATCGATGAGGATCCGATACAAATTCCGCATCTCTTTTCTCAAAAGGAGGATGTTGAGATTGCAGCATTTCTGTCGGCTTCCATCGCGTGGGGACAGCGTAAAACCATCATACGCAATGCCAGGGAACTGATAAAACGCATGGATGACAAACCTTATGATTTTGTGCTTCATGCTGAATCGTCTGATTTAGAGGTTTTGCAGGATTTCGTGCACCGGACATTCAACGGAGCCGACTGCCTGTTTTTTGTTCAGTCGCTGCAAAATATCTATCTGAATCACGGAGGACTGGAACAGGTTTTCACTGCCGGATACAGAAACGGGGAAAGCATATTTTCGGCACTAAAACACTTTCGGAGCGTTTTTCTGGAAGCGGCACACGAGAAACGCAGCGAGAAACATCTTTCTTCGGTTGCCGATAATTCAGCAGCCAAACGACTGAATATGTTCCTGCGCTGGATGGTGCGCCATGATCAACAAGGTATTGATTTCGGTTTGTGGCAGGACATACCGGCTTCTTCATTGATGATCCCGCTGGATGTGCATGTAGGCAATGTCGGGCGGTCGCTCGGACTGTTGCAACGCAAGCAGGACGATTGGAAAGCAGTGGAAGAAATCACTTCCAATCTGAGACAGTTTGATGCGAATGACCCGGCAAAATACGATTATGCCCTTTTCGGGATGGGGTTGAATAAGGAGCTGAAATAATTATCTACTACTGATTCGCATAAAAAAACGAGAGGGTGCCTTTGCAGGTACCCTCTCTGGCATAAATGCCTATGTTGTTTGCTTTGATTACTGTGTTGTAACATCTGGTTGAGTTCCACGTTTCGTACCGGTCTTTAAGCTGATTGTTAAATCTGCCTGACAGCGATTTTCAAAAGCATTCGGGTTGAATACCTCCGGCTTTTCAGTCGGTCTTCTTCTTCCCGGGTCATCAGTAAACTATCTTGCGACTGATTATTGACTTCCTTTTTCAGGTTTCTGCTAACTGTCATCCAAGCGATTTCTCCTTTTTCTTTGCAGATTAATTTGAAAACTGTTGCCTGCTGATTGCTTGCTTACTTCCTGATTAGGTTGGTTGAAGACTGTCAATCAAGCGACTTTTCCTTACACTTTGCAGCATAATTCGAAATCTGGTGCCTGACGACTACTTTGCTCCTTCCTTTTTGCAGTTTGACATCTTGCTGACTGCGCTGCTTGTTTCCTTACGGTTCAACTCCCTGTCCTTGTTAGGGGTCAGTCGGATGTTTACCCTTATCAGGCATGGCAACTAAACCTGCATGATCCATTTTCAACTCCGGTCGGTCGTTTAGCCTGATCTGCTTCCTGTTATGGAAGTGATACCGGCAAATCAGGTAAATCTTTCCGCTGCAATTGCTTGCTTTGGTGTAGCCCCGCGGTGTTACCCTTGTGACTGAATTTTCCTGAATACCAAACGCCGTGACTTTTAATTTTTTTGTGCTGCATCGTCCGGAACTATTGCCCTGAACATGGAAACTTGTTAGTTTCCGGTTCGCAATGGGAAATGATGAAATTGACGAATCGCTTTCTATCGTATTCCATTCCCGACTACCCGGCTTTCCTGTCTGCTATAGGCAGGCAGCGTTTTTTCAAACGCCCAATTGATTGTGAGTCTGACACAAGAAAGAAGTATGTTCCGGCAAAAAGTCTCAACCATGTTTTGCTATTCATTCCTCCGCTCGCTTGCGCTTACGGTTTTGAAGATGAGCAGTAAATCACAGGCCTTCGGCTTCCTGCACAATCCATGCATTCAATATTGCATCCGGGTTCAGTTTTAACATTTGACCTTTTAGATGTTTCAGTAATTCAAAGAACGTTCAACATATTTATTTATGTCTTGAGCCGAAACTCATGATGCAAATATATACAGCATATCCATACGCTCCAAACTTTTTTAGCTGTATATATCAACAACTTTTAAACACAAGTTATCAACAGGCTAATGTGTTGAAAATCAAATATGCGTTTTTGAAATTGTTGATAACTACAAATTGAAATATTAAATTTAGCGTTGTGAATGACTGTATATTATCTATGCGAACCCTGTTCACTCACCCATGATAACAACATGAGCTTCCCTGTTCGAACATTGAACGATGGGCATCGTTCAGGGTCAACGATGTACATCGTCAAGGTTGAACGATGTACATCGTTCGATATGCACACAGAGAAGTGTAAGCAACTGATTACGGGAACATCGAACGACTCGTATTTCAGGATACAATCGGGTTGACTAATGGCATAGCTGTCCGTGGCCCGGTAACGAGGGTACTGCTATTGGAATACTGGGTCGTAAGTTTAAGCAGGTATTCTCCGGGGAGGAGATCAGCCGGGGCTAAAAAAATAACTTTCTGCGGATAGTTAGCCGGAAGCGTGTTCGTTGCAACTCTCCAGGCAGTACCGGTTTCTATATGTACCAGTTCGATGCCATTCGATTCGTGATTGCCGGCAATTTTCATACGTTTCCCTTCCAACGTCACCGCACCGCCCGGGGTGATACACCCGTTGATTCTACCTGTGATTTGATCGTGGAAAGTATTGATACACGGTCCGACTTGTGCGCCGCCTCTGATGACAACAGGGACATCCTCCAGTCTCCGGCTGAAAGAAGCCAAGGGCGTTACCTGCAACTCAATTTTATGAACTTCAGGATCCCATTTTCTTTCATCTTTATTGAAGGTGCCATACATGCCCAGTTTGAATATCGCCGGCCCCATCGTCACAGAAGCCCCGTTGAGCAATTGCTCTTCGGCCATTTCCCGGTACAGTTCCAGCGCGGCTTTGATGGTTGACGGATGCAGTTCGCAGCCCCGTTCAGCAATTCGCCGGATGATGTCGTCCTCACTAAGTGTTTGGGTGGTGACTACCCGACCGAATTGTTTCTTTGATTTTGGGGAAACTTTCAGGTCGTATAACTCGATGACGAGGGAGGAAGAGGGGGTTTTCATAAGAAATGGATTGGTTTGAATTTGGATACAAAAATAGAATTAATTTCACAACCAGATTCATCATTTCAGTAAAAAAAATTAAATTTGCAATTCATATCAAAAACAAATACCATGACCATTACCGTGAAAATAAACATCGAAACTCCTACCGGAAAAAGGCTGGAAAAGGAACTACGCCGACACTCTGATAATGTTGAATTTGTAGAATCCCCTTTACCTATAGATAGAAATGGAAATGAAATTACAACTATCTCTTTTGGCGAATCAGCAAAGCTGGCATTTAAAAGACTTGGTGAGAAATATAATTGCAGGTTTGAGAATAAATATACCCAATGATCAATTGCATTGATAGCATATTAATAAAAGTTGCTCGGTGGAAACTACATCGGTTTTGTAAAACTTGCCATCTGCCGATTGCATTTTCAGTTGACTACAATTTGTAACCAACTCACTTTTTTTTATAAAGTCTATTTATCAGCACCTACCAAGAGCCCGACAAAGCTACGAATTTGTTCTCAAAAAAGCAAGAAACACCTTTCCCTTCACTCCTTTGATTTTCAACAAAAAAACAAGAGCATCAGCATAAGCCGACGCTCTTGTCAAATAATCTAAATTATAGCAAATATACTATTCTGCTTTTTCTTCTTCAGCCGGAGTTTCCTCTGCTACAGGAGCCTCTGCAACTACAGGAGCTTCCTCTGCAACTGCTTCTTCCACAATCGGTGCTTCTTCTTTTACTTCCTCTTTTGCGGCAGCTGCTTTTTTAGCAGGAGCAGCAGCTTCGGGAGCAACATCAGCAGCTTTCTTGGCAGCTGAAGAACGACGGGTACGGGCAGCTTTCTTGGTTGCTTTTTCCTTCAGCATGTTTTCGTTGTAGTCAACAAGCTCGATGATACACATCTCAGCATTGTCACCCAAACGAAGACCTGTCTTCAGGATGCGGGTATAACCACCCGGACGGTCAGCAATCTTTTGAGAGATGTTCTGGAAAAGCTCGGTAACAGCTTCTTTGTTCTGCAGATAGCTGAAAACCGTACGGCGTGAATTGGTTGTATCCTCTTTTGATTTTGTCAACAGCGGTTCTACATATACACGCAGGGCTTTGGCTTTCGCCAGTGTGGTTGTAATTCTCTTATGTTGAATAAGTGAAATAGCCATGTTAGCCAGCATGGATTTCCGGTGAGCCGTTTTACGGCCTAAATGATTGAATTTCTTATTATGTCTCATTTCCTTTAGTCTTTATCAATTTTATACTTGGAGATATCCATTCCGAAGGATAAATTCAAGCTTTCCAGTTTTTCGTCCAACTCTGTAAGCGATTTTTTACCGAAGTTACGGAATTTCAATAAATCATGGCGATGATAACTTGCCAGCTGTCCCAATGTTTCTACATCAGCAGCTTTCAGGCAATTCAAAGCACGAACAGACAACTCGAGGTCGGTCAGCTTGGTTTTGAGTAACTGGCGCATGTGCAGGAATTCCTCATCGAAATCATCATTGGTTTCAGTTTCCACAACTTCCAGCGATATCTTCTCATCAGAGAAGAGCATGAAGTGATGAATCAGGATTTTAGCTGCTTCCTTCAGGGCATCTTTCGGGTGGATAGAGCCGTCAGTATCGATTTCAATTACCAGTTTTTCATAATCTGTTACCTGCTCAACACGGAAGTTTTCAATCGTGTATTTTACATTTTTGATAGGAGTAAAGATAGCATCGATAGGTATCACACCTAATTCTCCGTTTGCACCTTTATTTTCTTCAGCCGGAAGATAACCCCTGCCTTTATTCACAGTGATGTCAATCTGGAAACTGGCTGTTTCATCCATGTCACAGATTACCAGGTTAGGATTCAACACTTCGAAACCGGTGAAGTATTTTCCGATGTCGCCTGCTTTGAGCACAGTACTTCCCGAAACATTGACGGTTACCTTTTCATTATCAATATCTTCAACAACCTGTTTGAAACGAACTTGTTTAAGATTCAGGATGATATTGGTAACATCATCGATTACACCGGGAATGGTTGAATACTCATGATCTATACCTTCAATTTTGATTGCTGTAATTGCGAAGCCTTCCAATGAAGATAAAAGAATGCGGCGCAATGCATTACCAATGGTAATACCGTAACCTGGTTCGAGCGGACGAAATTCAAATTTTCCATGAAAATTGTCAGCTTCCAACATGATTACCTTATCGGGTTTTTGAAATGCTAATATAGCCATGATTTCACTTATTATTTAGAGTACAACTCAACGATTAATTGTTCTTTGATATTTTCAGGAATATCTTCACGTTCGGGAACGTGGATGTATGTTCCTGCCAGTGCAGACTCATTCCATTCAATCCATGGATATTTGGAATGATTAAAACCATTCAGCGATTCGGCGATAACCTGCATCGATTTGTCTTTTTCGCGTACAGCCACCACCTGACCAGGACGAACCTGATAAGAAGGAATGTTTACCACTTTACCATCAACAGTGATGTGTTTGTGGCTCACCAACTGACGTGCACCGGCACGGGTCGGAGCGAATCCAAGACGATATACAATATTATCCAGACGTGATTCGAGGAACTGCAACAGGATAACCCCGGTTACACCCGGTTTACTCTGGGCTTTTTCGTACATATTACGGAATTGTTTTTCCAATACACCATAGGTATATTTGGCTTTTTGTTTCTCCCGCAACTGAATACCGTACTCAGAAGTTTTTTTACGACGGTTATTACCGTGCTGTCCGGGAGGATAATTCTTTTTCGACAATACTTTGTCCGGTCCGAATATTGCTTCACCGAATTTACGGGCAATTTTTGATTTTGGTCCTATATATCTTGCCATCTTATTTAAAAATTATTTTTTACTTTGTTTTTATTCGTCCACCGGAGAAGAACCAGTTAAAATCGTTACAGCCGCGGTTGTAGAGAGGTTTAATAACACAACCCAAAACATTCTTGACCGATATGCGCCGTGGACTAACCTTTATTTTTTACACTCTGCGTCGTTTCGGAGGACGACATCCATTGTGTGGAAGTGGCGTAACGTCAACGATTTCGGTTACTTCAATTCCCGCACCATGCACGGTACGAATGGCAGACTCACGTCCGTTACCCGGTCCCTTAACATACGCTTTCACTTTACGAAGACCTAAATCGAAAGCTACTTTCGCACAATCCTGAGCAGCCATCTGAGCTGCATACGGTGTATTTTTCTTTGATCCGCGGAATCCCATTTTACCGGCCGAAGACCATGAGATAACCTGACCATCGCCATTGGTAAGAGTCACGATTACGTTGTTGAAAGAAGAGTGAACGTGTAATTGACCTACACCATCTACTTTTACGACTCTTTTCTTGGCTGCAACTGTTTTCTTTGCCATATAATATAAATTTTTTAGCTTGTCTAAAATTCGCTACAGTTAAACCTTATTTCGTTGCTTTTTTCTTGTTAGCAACTGTTTTCTTTTTACCTTTACGCGTACGGGCATTGTTTTTCGTACTCTGTCCTCTCAATGGGAGGCCAATACGGTGGCGGATTCCACGGTAACAACCGATGTCCATCAAACGTTTGATGTTCAATTGTACTTCCGAACGAAGATCACCTTCCACTTTATACCCGGCGCCAATAATTTCGCGGATTTTAGCTGCTTGGTCGTCAGTCCAGTCTTTAACCTTGATGTTGATATCAACACCAGCTTCTTCTAAAATCTTTTTTGCACTACTGCGACCTATTCCGTAGACATAAGTCAATCCAACTTCCCCTCTTTTATTCTGGGGTAAATCTACTCCGACAATTCTTATAGCCATAAACTATTTATTTTGTAAAATAAAATTACTTAACCCTGACGTTGTTTAAACTTGGGGTTTTTTTTGTTAATAACATACAAGCGTCCTTTTCTGCGAACGATTTTGCAATCTTCGCTGCGCTTTTTTACTGAAGCTCTTACTTTCATCTTTTTAAGATATTTATGATGTTTTTTTTAACCATATAAGCCATATAAGCTACATATAAGTTTTTATCCAATTTCATATTACTTTCCGTACTATTTAGCTCAAACAAAATACTGCTATTCACTATTAGCTATTCGTTATTCGCTTTATTTGTACCGGAACGAAATCCTTCCTTTCGACAAATCATAAGGAGACATTTCAACCTTCACCTTATCACCGGGCAGGATTTTGATATAGTGCATACGCATCTTGCCGGAGATATGGGCGGTTATCACGTGACCGTTTTCCAGTTCTACACGGAACATCGCGTTCGACAACGCTTCGATGATTACACCATCCTGTTCTATTGCTGTTTGTTTGGCCATATCTGTTTAAATTGCTTTATTCCCTAAAACCTGTTCTATATATTCAAATGTTGACAATATGTCTGCTTTACCTTTCCTTACTGCTACCGAATGTTCGAAATGCGCCGAGGGTAACCTGTCGATTGTTCTGGTTGTCCAGCCGTCGTTTTCAAACACCAACTGCCGTTTACCCAGGTTGATCATCGGCTCAATGGCGATGGTCATTCCGGTTTTCAGCATGGTACCATTCCCTTTTCGTCCGTAGTTCGGCACCTCGGGCGATTCGTGCAGGTTGCGGCCAACTCCGTGACCAATCATTTCCCTTACCACTGAATAACCTTTAGCCTCACAATGTGACTGAATGGCGAATCCGATATCTCCCATGCGTTTCCCTTCAACAGCCTGTTCGATGCCCAGAAAAAGGGATTCTTTGGTTGTTCTCAACAAATCCATGATTTCTGATTTTACCTCTCCCACCGGAAAAGTATAAGCGCTGTCACCATGAAAACCATTGATATACGCACCGCAATCCACAGAGATGATGTCACCTTCTTTCAGAATCACCTTTTCCGATGGTATCCCGTGTACAACCTGGTCATTTACTGATGTACAGATTGATTTCGGAAAACCTCCGTAACCGAGAAAACCCGGAACGGCACCGTTATCTCTGATGAATTCTTCAGCCACTTTATCTAACTGTGCCGTGCTAACACCCGGAGCAATCAGTTTAGCGACTTCTGCCAACGCTTTGGCGACTATCTGGTTACTGATGCGAAGCAGTTCAATCTCTTCGTCAGTCTTTAAAAAGATCATCTGTTTTATTTAGTATTTATAAATTTACAATTTCCTGTTTTCAAGGAACTAAACAGACAATAAAATTAATATGCCGACACATTACCGGTACGCCCTTTGATACGGCCTGATTTCAACAGACCATCGTAGTGACGCATCAACAGGTGGCTTTCAATTTGTTGCAACGTATCCAGTACCACACCAACCAAAATCAGCAGGGATGTACCTCCGAAGAACTGCGCAAACTCCATATTGATTCCCATCAGGGAAGCAAAAGCAGGAAGGATAGCTACAATTGCCAGGAAAATAGATCCGGGAAGTGTAATGCGTGACATTACTTCGTCCAGAAATTCAGCTGTATGCTTACCAGGTTTACAGCCCGGGATAAAACCGTTATTCCTTTTCAGGTCTTCCGCCATTTGCGTCGGATTGATGGTGATTGCTGTATAAAAATAGGTAAACAGGATAATCAGGGTAGCAAATACCAGATTATACCAGAATCCCGTATTATTCATAAAAGCACCAACAAAACCGCTCACTGCTTCCGACTGAGCAAAACCAGCCAGGGTAAGTGGAATGAACATAATCGCCTGGGCGAAGATGATCGGCATTACACCGGCAGCATTGATTTTCAAAGGAATATACTGACGTACACCGCCGTATTGTTTATTTCCAACAACTCTTTTCGCATATTGTACGGTAATCTTTCTGGTTCCCTGTACCAACATGATAGAAGCAGCAATTACAACCAGCAGGAAAATAATTTCGAGCAGGAACATAACCAAACCACCTCCTGAATCGACGAAACGGGAAGCAAATTCTTTGATTACAGCACTCGGGAAACGGGCAATAATACCGATAAGGATGATGAATGAAATTCCATTTCCAACGCCTTTATCCGTAATACGCTCACCCAACCACATCACAAACATGGAACCAGCAGTCAGAATAACGGTAGACGTAATGGTAAACCAAATGCCACCCGGTAAAGACGAACCTGCCTGTTGAAGCTGCACACCTAAGTTAATCAGGTATGAAGGACCCTGTAAAATCAAAATTGCAACGGTAAGATAACGGGTAATCTGGTTCATCTTGCGACGACCACTTTCCCCTTCACGTTGCATTTTCTGGAAATACGGCACCATGATTGTCAGCAACTGTACCGCGATAGATGCCGAAATGTAAGGCATGATACCCAACGCAAATATCGAGGCATTAGCAAATGCACCACCCGAGAACATATCCAACAAAGCCATCAAGCCACCACTGGTTTGGGCTTTTAAAGCGGTCAACGCTGCTGGGTCGATACCGGGAAGAACGACAAACGAACCGAAACGATAGATCATAACAAACAAGAAGGTTGTTAAGAGCCTGCTGCGGAGATCTTCGATCTTCCAGATATTTTTGATTGTCTCTATGAGCTTTTTCATGTGTATATTTTATTTATCTAACACGTGGAAATCATCCCGTGCTTATAATTTTACAACTGTACCTCCTAATGCCGTGATTGCTTCTTCAGCTGATTTTGAGAACGCGTTAGCTTCTACATCTAATTTGGTAGTCAGCGCGCCTTTACCCAAAATCTTCACTTTGTCGGTTTTTCCGATAAAACCATGTTTACGCAAATCATCCAGACCCACTTTGGTCAGGCTGGCCGACTGAGCCAATGACTCAAGTGTTTCAAGATTGATTGGTTTGAAAACAACTTTATCCAGACTTTTAAACCCAAACTTCGGCAAGCGACGTTGAATTGGCATCTGACCGCCTTCAAATCCTACTTTTTTAGAATAACCTGAACGCGATTTCGCGCCTTTATGTCCGCGGGTAGAGGTGCCTCCAAGACCAGAGCCGGTTCCACGACCTACTCTTTTTCTGGTTTTAACTGAACCTGGTGCCGGGGTTAAATTACTTAAATTCATATCTTATTATTTAAAAAGATTCAAAGATTATTTATTCAATTACTTTTACCAGGTGTTTCACTTTTGCTACCATACCCAGAATCTGGGGAGTAGCTTCATGTTCAACTACGGCATTCATTTTTCTCAAGCCCAAAGCTTCCAGTGTTAATTTCTGGGTTTTCGGACATTTAATTTTACTTCTAACCTGTTGTATTTTAATTGTTGCCATCTTGATCATTTATTATCCGTTAAACACTTTATCAAGCGAAACACCACGGTTCTGAGCCACGGTATAGGCATCACGCAATTCCCCAAGCGCTTCAATAGTCGCTTTCACTAAGTTGTGCGGGTTTGATGAACCTTTTGATTTCGCCAACACGTCGGTAATTCCGACACTTTCAAGCACAGCGCGCATCGCACCCCCGGCCTTAACCCCGGTACCATGAGATGCAGGTTTCAGGAATACCTGAGCACCGCCGAATTTTGCATATTGCTCGTGAGGAATTGTTCCATTCAATACCGGAACTTTGATCAGGTTTTTCTTGGCAGCTTCGGTACCTTTAGCAATTGCAGCAGTAACCTCACCGGCTTTACCCAATCCCCAACCTACGATACCATCTTCATTACCAACTACAACGATCGCAGAGAAGCTGAAGGTACGACCTCCTTTGGTTACTTTGGTAACACGGTTAACAGCAACTAATCTGTCTTTCAATTCCAAATCATTGGTTGTTTTAACTTTATTCATATCTGTTGTCTTACCTGATTAAAATTTAAGTCCGGCTTCGCGGGCAGCATCAGCCAATTGTTTAACTCGTCCATGATACAAATAACCGTTACGGTCGAATATCACTTCCGTGATACCTGCTTCCTGAGCAGCTTTCGCAACCAGCGCACCTACTTTGGCAGCCTGTTCGGTTTTTGTCATTTTATCCTTGATTCCCAATGAAGATGCAGAAGCCAGTGTTTTTCCCTGTACATCATCAACTAACTGAGCATATATTTGCGTATTGCTACGAAAAACAGTCAAACGGGGTTTTTGAGCGGTTCCTGACACTTTGTGACGGATGTGCGCTTTAATTCTTATTCTTCTATCTGTATTTGCCATTTTCTTATACAAGTTTACGTGAATTATTTACCTTTACCTGCTGATTTACCGGCTTTACGGCGGATAACTTCGCCCGCAAACTTAATACCTTTACCTTTATAAGGTTCCGGTTTACGGAATGAGCGGATTTTGGCACATACCTGACCAATCAGCTGTTTATCGGCACTTTCAAGTATGATAAACGGATTCTGGTTACGTTCCATCTTAGTCTCTACCTTGATTTCTGCAGGTAACGCGAGGAAGATATTGTGTGTGTAACCGAGTGCAAGTTCGAGCACCTGACCCTGATTTGAGACACGATAACCAACACCGACCAATTCAAGTGTTTTCTTGTAACCTTCAGAAACACCAATAACCATGTTTTGAATCAAAGAACGATACAAACCATGCATGGCGCGATTCTGTTTTTCATCATCAGCACGATTTACGATGCACTGATTTCCTTCTACCGATATCGTAATATTCGGATTAATTTCCTGATTTAATGTACCTTTAGGACCTTTTACAGTCACAATCTGGCCATCTTGCGTTATGCTTACTCCTGCAGGAACAGTAATGGGTAATTTTCCAATTCTTGACATACTACTTTCCTCCTTTAATTAATAAACATAACATAATACTTCACCACCTACTTTTTCTTCACGTGCCTGTTTGTTTGTCATAACACCTTTAGAAGTTGAAATGATGGCAATTCCCAACCCGTTCAACACACGTGGCATATCTTTAAAGCCGGTGTACTGACGAAGACCCGGGCTTGAAACCCTGATCAGTTTTTTGATGGAATTCACTTTGTTTACCGGGTCGTACTTCAGGGCGATTTTGATTGTGCCCTGCGGACCGTCCTCAATAAATTTGTAGTTAAGGATATAGCCCTGTTCATGCAAGATGCGGGTCATTTCCTTTTTGAGATTTGAAGCGGGGATTTCCACCACACGGTGGTTAGCCTTGATAGCATTCCGCAATCTCGTTAAAAAATCTGCTATTGGATCTGTCATAAAATTGATTGTTAAATTGATCCCGACTACCGGGACAATATTTATTTATTTTTATATTTACGTACAGACGTTGCATGCAACGTCTCTACCTGATATTCGCTAATCGCTTATTTTACCAGCTTGCCTTTTTCACGCCGGGTATCAACCCTTTTGAGGCCATTTCGCGGAACTGGATACGGGAAATACCGAACTGACGCATATACCCTTTCGGACGACCGGTGATTTTACAACGGTTGTGGTAGCGTATAGGCGAAGAGTTTCTTGGTAGCGTCTGCAGGGCGTCATAATTTCCTTCAGTCAGGAATTGTTCCCTTTTAGCAGCATATTTCGCGATCAGTTTTGCTCTTTTCACCTCGCGGGCTTTCATTGATTCTTTTGCCATTGTATCTCTTAATTAGTTTTTCTTAAATGGTAATCCGAACTCTTTCAACAGAGCAAAACCTTCTTCATCGGTTTTAGCTGTTGTTACGAAGGTAATGTTCATTCCCAACAAACGACTGATGTTGTCAATGTTGATTTCAGGGAAGATAATCTGCTCCTCGATTCCGAGTGTGTAGTTCCCGCGACCGTCCAGTTTATTTTCGATACCTTTGAAGTCACGTACACGTGGCAATGCAACACGGATCAGACGTTCCAGAAACTCATACATCCGGTCGCCGCGAAGTGTTACACGCACACCAATCGGCATTTTCTTACGAAGTTTGAAGTTAGAAATATCTTTCTTAGATACTGTCTGCACAGCTTTCTGTCCGGTGATGGCAGTCATTTCATTGATTGCTACCTCGATGATTTTCTTATCGGCCACAGCGATACCCAGTCCCTGGTTGAGTACAATTTTCTCCAACCTGGGAGCCTGCATCACTGATTTATATCCAAACTCTTTCATCAATACAGGAACAATACGTTCCTGATAATCCTGTTTTAAACTTGCTGTATTCATTTCTTAAATTTCCTCCCCTGTTTTTTTGGAAATACGCACCAATTTACCATCAGCATTTCTTTTTCTGCCGATACGAACGGGAGTCCCGTTTTCTACCGGATTCAGATTAGAAATATGGATAGGGGCTTCCTGTTTAACAATACCACCTTGAGGACTTTTCGCACTCGGTTTGGTATGCTTCGATACCATATTAATACCTTCTACGATAGCACGCTGTTTTTCAACGAGGACTTCAAGTACGCGACCTGTTTTGCCCTTATCGATGCCTGCGTTTACATAGACGGTGTCACCTTTTTTGATATGTAATTTACTCATCACGAATTGATTTTACGAAGATTAAAGCACTTCAGGTGCAAGTGATATGATTTTCATGTTTGTAGCACGAAGTTCACGTGCAACGGGACCGAAGATACGGCTTCCGCGAATTTCACCCGCGTTGTTCAACAACACACACGCGTTGTCGTCGAAACGAATGTACGAGCCATCAGCCCTGCGAACTTCTTTCTTTGTACGTACGATTACTGCTTTTGAAACGATACCTTTCTTGATGTCTGATGAAGGTACAACGCTCTTCACAGCAACCACGATGATATCACCCAAAGAAGCATAACGCTTTCCTGTTCCTCCTAATACACGGATACAAAGCGCTTCTTTCGCGCCGGAATTATCCGCAACAGTGAGTCTTGATTCTTGTTGTATCATAATTACTTAACCCTTTCGATAATTTCAATTAATCTCCATCTTTTTAATTTACTCAGCGGACGGGTTTCCATGATACGAACGGTATCTCCGATATTACATTCGTTCTTCTCGTCATGAGCATGATATTTTTTTGTCTTATTTACGAATTTACCGTAAATAGGGTGTTTTTCTTTCCACTTTACAGCTACGGTAATGGTTTTATCCATCTTGTTGCTGAAAACGACACCCGTTCTTTCTTTTCTTAAATTTCTTTCCATCAGTGTTAATTTTTAATTAATTGTTTTCACGCTGACGTAATTCAGTCGCAAGACGGGCGATAGTACGACGTACTTCTTTAATTTGCAACGGATTATCAAGCGGAGAAATGGCGTGATTCAACTTCAGACGTACCAACTGCTCTTTTTCAGCATCCATACGTTCCAGAATCTCCTGGTTATTTAGTTCTCTAATTTCTCTTGTTTTCATTGTCCTTACGCATTTTGAGTTGTGTCATAATCACGTCTTACCACGAAGCGGGTAGTTACCGGTAATTTCTGAGCAGCCAGACGCAATGCTTCTTTGGCAACATCAAAAGGTACACCTTCTACCTCAATTATCATTCTTCCCGGAGTTACGGGGGCCACGAAACCTTCGGGAGCACCTTTACCTTTACCCATACGAACCTCTGCAGGTTTTTTGGTGATTGGTTTATCGGGGAAAATACGGATCCAAATCTGACCCTGACGTTGCATATAGCGGGTTACAGCAATACGGGCAGCTTCTATCTGACGACCGGTTAACCATTTCGATTGCAACGATTTGATACCGAAAGAACCGAACGCCAATTGATTACCTCTTTGGGCATTTCCTTTCATGCGCCCTTTCTGCTGTCTCCTGAACTTTGTTTTTTTAGGTTGTAACATAATTTCCTTACTTCAAATTCATTAATAACAGTTTACTTTTTTCTCTTTCTGAATCCTTTACCGCCACGATCACCACGGTCGTTGTTGAAACGATCGCCACCGCGAGAGTTTTCTTTAGCTGCACTAAAGGAAGGAGCCAGGTCTTTTTTACCATAGATTTCGCCACGGCAAATCCAAACTTTCACACCGATGATACCTACTTTGGTCAATGCCTCAGCATGTGCATAATCAATGTCAGCACGGAATGTGTGCAACGGCGTTCTTCCTTCTTTATACATCTCTGAACGAGCCATCTCGGCGCCATTTAAACGACCTGAAACCAGGATCTTGATTCCTTCAGCACCCAGACGCATGGTTGATGCAATAGCCATTTTAGTAGCACGACGGTAAGCAATTTTACCTTCAATCTGACGAGCTACGTTATTTGCAACAATCACGGCATCGAGTTCCGGACGTTTAATTTCGAAGATATTGATCTGAATCTCCTTGTCGGTGATTTTTTTCAATTCTTCCTTCAGTTTATCCACTTCCTGTCCGCCTTTACCAATGATGATACCCGGACGGGCAGTACATACAGTTATAGTTACCAATTTCAACGTACGTTCAATTACAATACGCGATACACTGGCTTTGGACAGACGGGCATTCAGGTATTTTCTGATGTTGCTGTCTTCCAGGATGGTGTCTCCATAATTTTTTCCACCGTACCAGTTCGAATCCCATCCACGGATGATTCCCAAGCGGTTGCTTATCGGATTAGTCTTTTGTCCCATCGAGTATTAATTTTCGTTTTCGTTAGTAATCTTGGTATCTACAAATATGGTTACGTGGTTTGAACGTTTGCGGATACGGTAACCGCGTCCCTGAGGAGCTGTGCGGAGACGTTTCAGCATCGTTGCTGAGTCCACATAAATTTTACTCACGTATAAGTTTGCGCTATCGGCTTTCTGTTCTGTTTTCTGTTCCCAGTTAGAAATGGCCGATTTGAGCAACTTCTCTAATCTTCCTGAAGCTTCTTTCGGAGAGAACTTCAACACGCTTAACGCTTTGTTCACTTCCATACCACGGATCAAATCCGCCATCAGGCGCATTTTGCGGGGAGAAGTAGGAACGTCGTTAAGCTTCGCGAAGTACTGCGACTTGTTAGCTTCTTTTCTTTTATCGGCTGATATTTTTTTTCTTGCACCCATTTTTCGAAATTTTTAATGCTATTGTTAGATAATTTCAATGGATTATTTCTTTTTACCCCCGTGACCGCGGAAGTTACGAGTAGGAGAAAATTCGCCTAACTTGTGACCTACCATGTTTTCGGTAACATAAACCGGGATAAATTTATTTCCATTGTGAACTGCAATCGTGTGACCTACAAAATCAGGTGATATCATTGTAGCGCGAGACCATGTTTTTACAACGGTTTTTTTACCGCTGTCATTCATGGCTGTTACTTTCTTCTCGAGCTTCAGATTAATATAGGGACCTTTTTTTAATGAACGGCTCATATTATTTACTTACTTTTTGCTGTTATTTTTTCTTTCTTTCAATAATATACTGGCTTGATTGTTTCTTAGGAGCACGTGTTTTGTACCCTTTAGCCAACAAGCCTTTGCGTGAACGTGGATGTCCACCGGAAGCGCGGCCTTCGCCACCACCCATCGGGTGATCTACCGGGTTCATCACAACACCACGAACACGTGGTCTGCGTCCGAGCCAACGAGAGCGTCCTGCCTTACCCGAAACTTCCAGGGCATGGTCAGAATTACCTACTGATCCAATAGTAGCTTTACATGTAGCCAATACTTTACGCAACTCACCTGAAGGCAATTTGATAATTGCATATTTATCTTCGCGTGAGTTCAGCTGTGCAAATGTTCCTGCAGAACGTACCATCGCGGCACCCTGTCCCGGTCTCAGTTCAATGTTGTGAACGATTGTTCCGAGCGGAATGTTTTGCAAAGGTATTGCGTTGCCAACTTCAGGAGCAGCTTCTGCGCCTGATATTACTGTTTGACCAACCTGCAAACCGTTTGGTGCAAGAATGTATCTTTTTTCCCCGTCAGCATAATATAAAAGCGCGATACGGGCCGAACGGTTCGGATCGTATTCGATGCTTTTTACTGTAGCGGGAACACCGTCTTTGTTGCGTTTAAAGTCAATTACTCTGTATTTTCTCTTGTGTCCGCCACCAATGTAGCGCATGGTCATTTTACCGGCATGGTTACGACCTCCGGATTTATTTCCGCCAACAACAAGAGATTTTTCTGGTGCACTCGCAGTAATTGTGTCGAATGTACCAATAATCTTGTGTCTCTGCCCCGGTGTAGTGGGCTTTAATTTACGTACAGCCATTTATTTTATTTACTATTTTATTATTTACTATTTACGTTGCCTTACAAAATTGTACATTGTAAATGGTTAAATTGTAACTGATTATCAGATATTACTATAAAAATCAATTACTTCTCCTTCTTTCAATGTAACAATGGCTTTTTTGTAAGCTGATGCCTGTCCCTTGATCACACCGCTTTTTGTAAAACGGCTTTTTTTCTTGGGAGCGGCAATCATCGTGTTTACCTCTGTAACTGTTACATTATACAACGCTTCTACAGCTTGCTTGATCTCGATTTTGTTGGCGTCTTTCTCAACTTTAAAACCATAGCGGTTGAGTTTTTCGCCCAACTTCGTCATCTTTTCTGTAACAATCGGTTTAATGATAATTCCCATTTTTGTACCTCCTATGCTTTTAAAATTTGTTCAACTGCTGCAACTGCTTCTTCAGTCAGCACAAGAGTCTTAGCATTAAGCACCGCGTAAGTGTTTAATTCCGAAACTGTTACAACATTTACTTTAGGTAAATTTCGAGCCGACAAATATACGTTTTTATTTCCGTTTGCTAAAATTATTAACGGTTTTTTATCTGTAAGCTGTAAATTTTGTGTCAAAGCAATCATATCCTTAGTTTTAGGAGCTGCAAAATCAATCTGATCCACAACAGTAATCAGGTTGTTTTGTGCTTTGTAACTCAGTGCCGATTTACGGGCTAATTGCTTTACTTTCTTGTTTAATTTAAAACTGTAGTCACGTGGAACCGGACCAAATACACGTCCACCACCTACACGTACCGGAGATTTGATATCACCCGGACGGGCACCGCCTCCACCTTTCTGACGACCTAATTTGCGGGTTGAACCGGCAACTTCGCTCCGTCCTTTGGCTTTGTGTGTTCCCTGACGTTGATTCGCCAAATATTGTTTCACATCTAAATAAATAGCATGGTCATTTGGCTCAATTCCGAAGACAGTATCATTCAAAGAAACTTTTCTTCCGGTGTCTTCTCCCTTTATGTTAAATACACTTACTTCCATGATTATTTATTGATGATAACGATTGAACCTTTTGCTCCCGGCACTGAACCTTTAATTAAAATAAGGTTGTGCTCCGGAATTACTTTTAACACCTGTAAGTTTTGTACAGTCACTTTGTCACCACCTGTGCGACCGGCCATACGCATACCTTTGAATACACGTGAAGGATAAGAAGAGGCTCCCAAAGAACCCGGTGCACGCAACCTGTTGTGCTGACCGTGAGTCGACTGACCTACCCCACCAAATCCGTGACGTTTTACAACGCCCTGGTGTCCTTTACCTTTTGAAGTTCCGATAACATCCACAAATGTATCTGCTTCAAACATCTCTACGGTGATTTTGTCACCCAGATTGAATTTCTCATCGAAATCCTTGAACTCAACCAAGTGTCTCAGCGGTGCTACTCCAGCAGCCTTAAAATGGCCTGCTTCGGGCTTGTTGGTGTGTTTTTCCTTCTTCTCCTGGAAACCCACCTGAACAGCTTCATAACCGTCTTTTTCAGCGGTTTTAACCTGAGTAACAACACAAGGACCTGCTTCGATAACAGTGCACGGTACATTCTTACCGTCGGCACTGAAAACGGATGTCATTCCGATTTTTTTTCCTAATAATCCTGGCATTTCAATTAATTATTTATTGTTTAATTGTTTAATCGTTTAAATGTTTAACAGATTTATATATTAACACTTCAACGGTTCAACATTTATTTACACTTTGATTTCTACTTCAACACCGCTTGGTAATTCAAGTTTCATCAGGGCATCTACTGTTTTGGCTGATGAATTATGAATGTCAATCAGTCGTTTGTAAGATGACAGCTCGAACTGTTCACGTGATTTTTTGTTCACAAAAGTGGAACGGTTCACGGTGAAGATTCTTTTGTGAGTAGGCAATGGAATAGGACCACTTACATGCGCACCCGTTGCTTTTACGGTTTTCACGATCTTTTCTGCTGATTTATCAACTAAGCTGTGATCGTAAGATTTCAATTTGATTCTGATTTTTTGACTCATCTTCGTTTTATTAATTTATATTATTTACATGTAAACATCCGGTTAAGAGTCATTCGCTAACCGGATGTTATATTTTTATAATAGTTCTACTTTTCCTTTTGCTTCAGCAACTACTACTTTAGCAAGAGAGTTTGATACTTCAGCATAGTGTGAGAACTCCATCGATGAAGTTGCACGACCTGAACTGATGGTACGCAAAGCGGTTACATAACCGAATGTCTCTGCCAAAGGCACTTTGGCTTTCACAATACGGGCACCGGTACGGCTTGATTCCATACCTTCCACCTGTCCGCGACGCTTGTTAAGGTCACCGATTACATCACCCATATTTTCTTCCGGTGTTACCACTTCCATTTTCATGATAGGTTCCAGCAGGATTGGTTTTGCTTTGGCACAGGCCGTTTTGAATGCCATCTGCGCACAAATTTCAAACGAAAGCTGATCCGAGTCAACCGCATGGAACGAACCATCAATTAAAGTTACTTTCAGTTTATCCATCGGGAAACCTGCCAGCACCCCGTTTTTAAGGGCATTCTGGAATCCTTTCTGCACTGAAGGAATAAATTCTTTAGGAATGTTACCACCTTTCACCACATCAACAAACTGTAATGACCCGTCGAAGTCAGCATCAGCCGGCTCTACACGTACGATGATATCGGCAAACTTACCGCGACCACCCGACTGTTTCTTGTAAACTTCGCGAATCTCAACGGCTTGTGAAATCGCTTCTTTGTAAGACACCTGCGGACGACCCTGGTTACATTCTACCTTAAACTCACGTTTCAAACGGTCGATGATGATTTCTAAGTGAAGTTCACCCATACCTGAAATGATGGTCTGACCAGTTTGTTCCTGTGTATGAACAGTAAAGGTCGGATCCTCCTCAGCAAGTTTGGAAAGTCCCATACCCAGCTTATCAAGGTCTTTCTGAGTTTTTGGTTCAACAGTAATCCCGATAACTGGTTCCGGGAAGTCCATTGACTCCAGGGTAATCGGATGCGCCTCGTCGCAGAGGGTATCACCGGTACGGATATCTTTAAAACCAACTCCGGCACCAATATCTCCGGCTGAAATCAAATCAACAGGATTTTGTTTATTTGAGTGCATCTGGAAGATACGTGAAATACGTTCTTTCTTGTCAGAGCGAGAGTTGTAAATATATGAACCAGCATTCAAAACACCTGAATACACACGGAAGAAACAAAGACGACCAACATACGGGTCTGTTGCAATCTTAAACGCCAACGCGGTAAGCGGTTCTTTAGCATCCGGGTGACGAATAATCTGTTTTTCAGTATCGCGTGGATCTGTTCCAATAATTTCTGGTGTATCGAGCGGACTCGGCAGGAAAGCACAAACAGCATCAAGCATGGTTTGAACTCCTTTGTTTTTGAAAGAAGAACCACAAATCATCGGGTTGATCTCCATCGACAAGGTAGCCTTACGAATGGCTCTTTTTACTTCTTCTTCAGTAATTGTTGATGGATCATCGAAATACTTTTCCATCACGGCGTCGTCATATTCGGCCACGATTTCAAGCATTTTATCTCTCCATTCCTGAGCTTCTGCAAGCAGATCAGCAGGAATTTCTTCCACTGAATACTGTGCACCCATGGTTTCATCGTGCCACAGGATTGCTTTCATTTTAATCAAATCCACCACGCCTTTGAATTTTTCTTCAGCGCCGATAGGAATTTGAATCGGACATGGCTTTGCTCCGAGCACATCTTTTACCTGGCGAACCACTTCATAGAAGTCAGCTCCGGAACGGTCCATTTTGTTCACGTAACCAATACGTGGAACTTTATATTTGTCGGCCTGACGCCACACGGTTTCCGATTGCGGCTCAACACCACCCACGGCACAAAATGCAGCAACAGCACCATCCAGGATACGTAAAGAACGCTCTACCTCTACGGTAAAGTCAACGTGTCCCGGAGTGTCAATCAAATTAATTTTATATTTGTCGCCCAGATATTCCCAGGAAGTAGTCGTTGCAGCGGAAGTAATGGTAATACCTCTTTCCTGCTCCTGCTCCATCCAGTCCATCGTGGCAGCACCATCGTGCACCTCACCGATTTTGTGAGTAAGACCGGTGTAAAACAAGATACGTTCCGACGTAGTTGTCTTGCCGGCATCGATATGCGCCATGATACCGATATTTCTATTATAACTTAAATCTCCTTTTGCCATTTAATAAACTTATTTCCTATTTGTTTACGATTTTCACAAATCAATTAAAATCTGAAGTGAGCAAAAGCACGGTTCGCTTCAGCCATACGGTGCATATCTTCCTTACGTTTGAATGCGCCGCCCTGGTTGTTATAGGCATCAACAATCTCGGCAGCCAACTTATCGGCCATCGAACGTCCGCCACGTTTCCGTGCGTATAATATAAGATTTTTCATTGAAACTGATTCCTTCCTGTCAGGACGGATTTCTGTGGGAACCTGGAATGTAGCACCGCCGACGCGACGTGATTTCACCTCTACTAACGGAGTAATATTTTCGAGGGCTTTTTTCCAGATATCGAGGGGAGCTTTTTCTTCGTTCGGAAGTTTATTTTTAACAACATCCAACGATGAATAGAAAATGTCGAAAGCAGTTGACTTCTTGCCATCGTACATTAAGTGGTTTACAAATTTTGTAACCATCGATTCATTGAAAACGGGATCGGGTAAAATGATCCGTTTTTTTGGTTTCGACTTTCTCATTTTGAATAAAATTTCTTTTGTTTTTTGGTTGCTTTTTAGTCTTACTTCAACAACTCCTCCGAGCCGTTTACTCAACCTTCATCTGCCACCTTTAAAACAAGTTTTTAACTTGATTTTTAAATCTCTCTTTCGAAAAAGAAGTTCGTCTGCTTCTCACAGACCGACAGAGGTTAAGAATTATTTCTTTTTACCTTTTGCTGCTGCAGCTGCTGCCTGACCTGGCTTCGGACGTTTTGCGCCGTATTTTGAACGACGTTGCGTACGACCGTTAACACCAGCTGTATCCAATGTACCGCGAACTATGTGATAACGAACACCCGGAAGGTCTTTCACACGACCGCCACGAACCATCACGATGGAGTGTTCCTGTAAGTTGTGACCTTCTCCCGGAATATACGCGTTCACCTCCTTTTGATTTGTCAAACGCACACGAGCCACTTTACGCATCGCTGAGTTTGGTTTCTTAGGAGTAGTTGTGTACACACGAACACAAACACCACGACGTTGCGGACATGAATCCAACGCCGGAGATTTGCTTTTGTCGGTTAATTCTGCTCTTCCTTTTCTAACTAATTGTTGAATTGTAGGCATTTTAAATTTTGTTTAAACTATAACTACTTTATTTTTAAAATTTTGGTTTTTACCCAAAGGGGCTGCAAAGTTACAAAAAGTTTTTTAATGAACAAATGAAGTTTCGGAATATTTTAAAAAGTTTGTTTGAAATAGCCCTGACAGCAGAAGAAACTGATAATTCGAACGATTATTTTGTACTATATTTGCATTTTTATCAAACCTGTCAGGTTTTAAAAACCTGACAGGTTTAAAAAGACATCTATGAAGCGTTTGGAAAAACCGTTCTTCCGGCAGGATGCCGTTACCCTCGCCCAAAAGCTATTGGGGAAAACGCTGGTGCGCGCCTGGCCGGATGGGACTCAAAGCAGATTCATCATAACAGAGACAGAAGCATATCTGGGCGAAGCAGATTTGGCCTGTCACGCCAGCAAAGGCCGTACACCCCGAACAGAAATCATGTATGCAGAAGGGGGCGTATTATACGTATATATAATATATGGTATGTATTGGATGCTCAATATCGTTTCCGGCGATAAAAACATGCCGGAAGCGGTACTGATCAGGGCTTTGTCCGGCACAAACGGTCCGGGGCGTGTAGGCAGGGCATTGCAACTTGATAAAAGTTTCTACGGTGAATGCCTGACAGCTTCAAACCGCATATGGCTGGAAGATGCTCCTGATGTTACATCCTATTGTTCTGCTCCGCGCATCGGAATTGATTACGCGGGAGACTTCTGGAAGAATATTCCCTGGAGGTTTACACTTAAGACAGATCAGGCTTCACCTCCGCCAAATCCCATGGGTATGGGCGGCAACATTTGATTATCCGGAATATTAATTTTGCCATGCTGACTTTCAAATTTGCCAATATTTTCCTGCAAAGCAAATAAGAGTCTTTTGGCGTGTTCCGGTGTCAAGATGATACGGGATTTCACGTTGGCTTTCGGAGTACCAGGCATAATGCGCACAAAGTCGATTACAAACTCGGAAGTTGAATGGGAAATGATGGCAAGATTAGAGTAAATGCCTTCGGCAACTTCGGGGGTTAATTCAATGTTAAGTTGGTTTTGATTTTTTGGGTCCATGATGTTGTTTACTTTTATCGTTTAATGGAGAGCAAAGTTAAGCATTTAAACGATTCCAACAATTCCGAATTAACAAGATTTATCAGTTAGTTTCATTTCAAAACCACCTCTTCCTCCAGAAATAAATCAGCATCCCGATGGCAACCAGTACCATTACTCCCCACATGATAAAATAGCCGTATTTCCAGTGCAACTCCGGCAAATAATCAAAGTTTGTTCCATATACACCCACTATGAAAGTCAACGGAATGAATATCACTGAAAAAACGGTAAGTGTGCGCATGATGTCGTTTAACCGGCTGCTGACAATGGTATGGTAAATTGAAATCTGGTCGAAGAGAATTTCCCTGTAACTATCCGACAACTCAACTGCTTCATTAATATTATATTGTAGTTCCCTGAAATGCAATCTGTTTTTATCGGAAAGGAAATCAGAATCAGACTTAGCCAGCGCCAGAATCATTTCCTTGGCCGGCAGTATGCTTTTTCGAAGGAAGTTGACTTCCCTTTTATATATGTTTATTTCTTCGAGTAATTCTTTGCGCGGGTCAATGGTCATTTTTTCATCCAGACTCTCAATCTTATCTCCCAAAATTCCCATGATGTAGATGTAGTTGTCGACCACCACGTCGAGTAACGCGAAAGCCAGGTAATCCGATCCCGATGTCCTGATTTTATTGTTGTATTTCCGGATGCGTTCTCTCACTGGTTCGAAAACAGGACCGGTTTCTTCCCTGAATGAAATCAGGGTATTTTCGCTTACAATCAGACTGAGATTCTCCACACCCACCTGCTCGGTTTTATCCTGATATTGCATCAGTTTAAGGGTGATAAAAATACCTTTGTCAAACACCTCAATCTTGGGACGCAGCGAAGGGTTCAGGATATCTGACAAGATATTGTTCGGAATCTCAAATACGGTAGCTATTTCCTCAAGCCGTGGAATATCGTGAATCCCGTTTACAAAAATCCAGCTCAAGGTTTTTCTCTCATGTACCGATTTGAGTTGTTCACGGGTTGTAATTTCAAACTCCCGAACCTCTTCCAAATCGAAGTCCATGGCATTGATGAGTGTCTTATCCAATCTTTGTTCACCACGAAAAACAACAGCATAGGGTGACAACCCGATTTCTTCTTTTTTCTTCCGGATTGCTTTTGATCGGACAAAATGTTTGATTTGTGGTTTTTTCATTTTAAAATTATTTACGGTTTATTTTCCCGAGGGACACAACTCAATACGACACCCCTTTGGGGTCTGCATTTGGTAATTTACCCCTTCGCCCCGGATTGAAACCCATTATTTCAACGGGTTAAAACCCGGGGCTATTGATATGCCGCCCCTTCGGGGCTTAATACACCCCGTCATTGCGAGGAGCGTAGCGACGAAGCGACCCCATGTACAATCGTGTTTGTCTCGACAAGTCCGTTCATTGATATTGCGTCCCTACAATTCTTCATCTGACTCAATTTGTTTTGCCAGCGTTTTTTTTGATTTAACACCCAGCTTCTTCAATTCTTCTGCTTGTCGCATCAGGTTTCCGGGACCGGTTGCAAGCTGACCGAAAGCCTTTTCATAAGAGTCCGAAGCGCTTTCAATTTTTTTACCTACATCTTTTAAATTATCTACAAAATTGGCAAATTTATCGTAAAGCAAAGCTCCTCTTTTCGCAATTTCCTGTGCATTTTGATTTTGATATTCGCGCTTCCATAAATCCACGATGAGTTTCAATGAGGTAATCAGGTTCGTGGGGTTCATCAGCAGAATTCTTTTCTCGTAGGCGAACGACCACAAGTTGCTATCGCCTTGCATGGCGGCAATATAGGCCGGCTCACTGGGGATGAACATCATCACGAAATCCAGGGCTTTATCATAATCATCGTATCCTTTTGCACTGAGGGCGATCACATGATTTTTCACCGCGTTTACATGGGCTTCCAGTTCTTTTTGCTGTTCACCTGCATCAGCGGCTTCCACATAGCGGGTGAATGCGTTCAGCGACACTTTTGAGTCAATAATAACCGAACGGTTATCCGGGTATTTCACGATGGCATCCGGGCGCATCTTTTTGTTTTCTGACTCTGAACGTATCGGATTGCCATTTTCATCCTTCAACTCTTCCTGCATGAAGTATTCTTCATTTTTTCGCAAACCCGATTTTTCCAGGATGGTCTCTAAAATCATTTCACCCCAGTCGCCCTGCGTTTTCGCTTCTCCTTTCAAGGCCCTGGTCAGATTGCGGGCCTCTTCGCTCATGAGTTGATTCAGTTCAGCCAGTTTTTTGACTTCATTTCCCAGCGAGAATCGCTCTTTTGCTTCGGTTTGATAGGCTTCGGAAACCGTCTTTTTAAACTCCCTGATGTTATCATCCAAGGGCTTGAGTATGGCTTCTAAGTTTTCCTTGTTCTTTTGTGTAAACCGTTGAGATTTGTCTTCTAGAATTTCGTTGGCTAAGTTCTTGAACTCGGCAGCGTACTTCTCACCTATCTTCTCAACTTCTGCTTTTAAGGTCTCCAGCTTTTCTTTCAGTGTCCTTATCTCAGCCTCCTTCTCTGCTATTTTTACATTTTGCTCACCAAGCAATTGATCTTTTGCAGCTATTTTCTCCACAACAGTTTGTATTTCCTGTTGCTTCTCCGCCATTTGCTTTTGCACGTTGTCAACTTCATTCTCCATCCTCGCTTTGAAGGCGGCAAACTCGCGATCTATTTCAGCATATTTTACCCGTTCTGCCTGCATGGCATTGGATGAAACTGATCTGGCAAATAGATAACCAATGATGGCGCCTGCTGCAATACCTATAATTATCAAGATGATTTCCATATTTTTTTGTTCTGATGTTGTGAGAAGTGATTAGTAAGTCAATACAAAGAAACAAATTTTATTTGAGAAAATAATCAAAACAATTGTCAGGAGAATGAAAACGAGAGCAACTTTGCCTCTTGATTTTTTATACGACCCCAACGGCAACCAAACCAAAGATTTTGACCGAAATATAAATACAATCAAATATAATTTACTAAATTTGCCCAACACCATTCAGTTTTATAATGGTAACCAGATCGTGCATACATACGACGCCGGCGGGCGAAAATTACGAACAGAGTATTTTAGTTTATATACCCCTATTCAGATTCCGCTTAGTGGTATTTACAATTGGAATAATCGATGGGATGTACTTGACACTTGGGAGGTAAAGGCTTATGTGGGTAATTTTGAGTATCATCAGTTTAAAGATTCAGAGGATGATTATTATAGTTTAATCCGAATAAACAATACCGAAGGGTATGTGACATCGTTAACCTCTCCTTCTTATTTTTATTACCGGAAAGATCATATAGGAAACAACAGGGAAGTATGGAAGGCTGTAGCAAATACTACCGTTCAACGAACCCAATACTACCCCAGCGGTTTACCCTGGAAATTCAACAACGGCGATAACCCGGGTTGGCAACCGTATAAATACGGCGGGAAAGAATTTGTGGAAATGCATGGGTTGGATGAATATGACTCCGAAGCACGGTGGTATTATCCGGCGATTATGCGCACAACAACGATGGACCCACTGGCTGAGAAGTATTATGATATTAGCCCGTATGCGTGGTGTGCAAATAATCCGGTGAGGTTTGTGGATCCGGACGGGAGAAAAGTAGTTGCTAATGATGATAAGTCTCAGAGAAATATAATTAACACATTAACCACAGAAGAAGCAAAATATGTTAAATTTAAAAAGGACGGTACATTAAATACAAGAAAACTCAATAAAAGCAAAAGCCAATCGGATAATATGACCGCCTTAAAAACTATAGCAAATAGTGATGTAAAATATAATTTCGTAGTTGCCACAGCCGATGGTGAAGGTAATAATTTTTATGATAAAGGTAATGGTAACTTTTATTACGGAATTACTATGATGCCAAATTCAGAAGGTGCACCTTCTGCACCTGATGGCAATGTATGGGTATATACTGCGTCATTTCTTAGTGAAGAGAAACAAGCTGAGAATACTGCACATGAGGGATATGCACATGCTCTCTTTTATGAAAGAAGCAGAACAGATAATAGTTATGACCCTTTTCATAGACATGTTACTCAGGGAAGTGTTGTTTGGAATGAAGAATTAAATATGAATGAATTTGTAAGTACTAGAATTGATTCGAATACAAGATTAGACCAACAAATAAAAAAGGAAGTAACACAAACTCGCACCAATTATGGAAAGAGAACTAAAAAATAAGGTTTGGTTATTTATTTATATGGCTTTGCTTAGCCAATTTGCTGAATCTCAACAGGTGTGTTATTCTGTTGATAAGGATACAATAATGCATAAAGCATATGAAATAAGCTTACTTCCAAATTATAAGAAAAATATATTTAGTTATGGAGAGGGTGTTTTTGTTACATACTATTATCAAGATTCAACAATTGTAACAGTTTTTTCTGGCGGTTTACAAAAACTTCCTTTACTCTCTACAGACAATTATTATATCCCTTGTAAAATTGATACACTTCAGAATAGAATCACTCGAACAGGAAACAAAGAATCAAAATTTTGGAGAGAAGATAAATATCAAGGAATAATAGTTTATTATGATGCCGTTCAAAAGGACAAAAAGTGTATTTATGACTTTATATTAGATAACTTCAGGTTTCACAAAACAGAATCCAATTAATAATTAGTCAATGCCGCTGCCGATTACGTGGGAAAAGTTATCGGAGGACAGGCTAACAAGGTAACAGCAACAGGTTCAGTAATAAGTGTTTCGGTTCCGATCAAAGCACCCTCAGTTCAACCGGATGACGCCACTCGTGTACAACAACCTATTTATCCAATATATACAAGATGAAAAAATTAAAAGATACTATTCTTTGGATATTTAGTATTATTTGCGGAATATTCCTCGCCTATTTAGTAATAGGAGGTATTATTAAAAAACAGTCATTAGATGAAAATTTAGAATATTCAAAAGCGGTAGTCGTAGACCATTTTTATACTGTCAGATATACGAATTATTTCAGTTATGAATTTTTTGTAGAAGAAAAAAAGTATCAAGGTAGTGGGAAACATTATCCTGCAAGCGACACGTTGTCAGTGGGTGATACTATTACAGTGGTTTATGATAAGACAAACCCTGATAATAACAGACCCGAAAGAGATATTTAGTAATCCTGTATTCCAAAGCCTTTGCAACGCACCCAATACTACCCCAGTGGTTTACCATGGCAAAGCAACAGCGGCGATTACCCTGGCTCGCAACCGTATAAATACGGCGGAAAAGAGTTTGTGGAGATGCATGGATTGGATGAATACGACTCCGATGCCCGGTGGTATTCTCCGGCGATTATGCGGACGACGACACCCGACCCGCTGGCTGAAAAGTATTATGATATCAGTCCGTATGCGTGGTGTGCGAATAATCCGGTGAGGTTTGTGGATCCCAACGGTATGTGGATTGAATCCGTATGGGACGCTTATAGTCTTGTAACAGGTGCTAAGAGTTTTGTTAATAATGTCGAGCAGGGTAATGTAGGCGCTGCAATTGTTGACGGGTTTGGTGTTTTTGCAGATGGCGCTGCGATTCTCCTGCCAGGAATTCCAGGGGGTGTTGGTGCGGGGATAAAAGCTTTAAGGGCAGAGGACAAGGTGGTGGATGCTGTAAGAGCTGCTGATAAAGTTGGCGATGCAGGTAAGGCTGGTAAAACTATAGTAAAAGAAAATGGAGTTACGGTGAAATCCTATGGAACCAATGATGTTCATAAACCTGCCCACGCTCACGTTAAAGGAGGAGGAAAAGAAGTTGGAGTAGGTTCAAATGGAAAACCATTGAAAGGTCAACCTGAATTATCAGACAAACAAAGAAAAGTTGTAGAGAACAACAAAAAAGATATCCGAAAAGAAGTAAATGCTGTCGGAAAAGAAAATAAAAAAATCGAAGATCAAAAACAAAGAAAATGATTGATATTACAGAATTTAACAAGGCTCTCTCAAAAAGAGTTCTGACAGGTAAAATTGACTGTATCTATAGCACCAATAATTACGATTACAATAAACTGCTTATTTGCAATAAATTAATATTTCCAGATCCTGTAAATTATTATTTTGAGAACTATATTCCTGTAGATATTTTATGTAATAATAGAGTATTAAGGCTGTTACCTCCAAAGGAATTAGAATTAATAGATGAAAAATTTTTGCTTTTTGCGAAAATAAACAATACTGAGAATATTTGCTTCGACACGAGTAATGTTAATTCTGCAAGTGAATGGAATATAGTCAATTATTCAAATAGCTTTTTACTAACAAAGACTATATCTAGTTTCTTATCTAACAAAGTTTGGGCTTGGATTGAAAGAGGTCGAAAAATATGGGATCAAGAATAACATAGAAAGCCCGTTTATGTAATTGTAGTTGATACAGATAGATGCTATGGGAGGAGGTGCTTTTGATTATTGTTGGAGCTGGTGTTGTGGTAGGAACAACAGGTGGTATTAGTGGAATCACAGGAGGTGTTGTTAGTGCTGTCGGAAAAGTTGCTGCTACATCAACAAAAGCTGTTCAAGCAACAATGTCTACTAATATCACCTCCACAGCTACGACAATGACTGCGCAAGGAACATCTCAAGGAACTATAAATTCAGCAGTAAATAGTATAACTAAAGGAATGAGTACTGCAGGTTCTAATACAGTAAACTCAATGATTAAAGTAGAGGCAGCCGCTGCCACAGCAGTAGAAACAACAACGAGAGTAATCGAGGAACAACTAAAGAAGAAAGGACATTAAAAATGAATACAATTATTAAGTTTATCTTTTATGCCGGATTTCTGTTTTTTGGAGGTGGTTTTGTAATTGCATTTAGTCAATTTGTTATCTATAATGGATTAGGAAACATTTTTGATTATAAGAAATCGGATTGTTTTTGTATTACAAATGATACAACTACAATGCCTGCTAAACTGATATATTATTATTTTGTTGATGAAAGAAAATATAAAGATTATCAGAATGTTTCAACTGAAACTGCAAAATTAGAAGATATATCCCAGTTTACAGTTTTATATAATGCTTCTTTTAACAGTTTTAGTGTTATAAAAGAATTGGAAGGGCGCGAAACAAAAACTTGGGATCAGATTGTAGGCATGATAATCTTTGGTTTTTTCCTTCTATTTATATTTTTGATATACAGATTTGCCGATATGAATAAGTGGATTGGAGTATATACAAGAGGGGAATATAAAAGCAGTAGAAAGAAATAGTTTTAAGTAAGTTTGTGTTTTTGTCTGCCAAAAATTGAAGTGCATTAAAAATCAGGCAATTCAGTGAACCCTATCTATCGTACAACTTTGCCGATAATCCGCAAACAGAATTCTTTTACGATGCCAATGGCAACCAAACCAAAGATTTAGACCGGAATATAGATACAATCAAATATAATTTACTAAATTTGCCAGAGTTGATTCAGTTTAAAAACGGATGTCAAATCAAACATACCTATTCTGCTGGTGGGCAGAAGTTAAGTTCCCATTATGTTACCGTGAATACCGGCGTGTATAAACCCCTGAACCCGGGACAGGTTATTGAGAATCTGGATGTAAACGAAAACGACAATGTAACGGTGGAAGGCATGGACTATATCGGGAATATAGAATATCAGATTTATCGTTATTTTGACTGGGATGTAACATTTGAACCGGCAGAATTGAAGTATATCTACCGTATTCACAATCCGGAGGGATTTGCCACGAATGCCACAACTACTAATGGCCCTATTTACAGTTACTACCGCAAAGATCATCTGGGTAATAACCGTGAAGTATGGCGTGCTTCCTACACATGGGGCAGCACCACCCATCCCGCGGCAACCGTTCAACGCACCCAATACTACCCCAGCGGTTTACCTTGGCAAAGCAACAGCGGCGATAACCCGGGTTCGCAGCCGTATAAATACGGTGGAAAAGAGTTTGTGGAGATGCATGGGTTGGATGAATATGACTCAGATGCACGATGGAATTATCCGGCGATTATGCGGACGACGACAATGGATCCACTGGCTGAAAAGTATTATGATATAAGTCCGTATGCGTGGTGTGGGAATAATCCGGTGAGGTTTCTGGATCCGGATGGGAGGAAAATATTGATTGCTGGAACAAGAGAGTATCGAACACAAGTTAAGAATGATATAAAACAATTGACAAAAGATAATCCTGAAGTAAAAAAAAATGATAGTAGACTTGATTAAAAGTTCAAACATCCATACAATTGAAATGCCAAAGGAGAATGATGGATATAATTATGTCCAGTTTGATGAGAAAAAAGCAGAAGATGACATCGCACAAGGCTCTAAAGTGGTTATGCCCCAAATAAAAGAGATACCAAAGGTGAGAAAGAACGTACACCTAGGGTCGGTCTTGCCCATGAGTTAAAACATTCATCTGACATTGACAAAGGTGAGATGGAGATGGATATGGAAACAAAAACAGAAACAGGTGTTCCTGTGAAAGAAGTTGACGCAATTAACACTGAAAATAAAATACGAGAAAAAACTGGCGATGAAAAGAGAACAACATATGGTGGTAAGAAAATTTCCGATCTATGGCTTAATAATTAATTTCATACTGTTACTTATTTCATGTAATAGTAAGGAAAATGTATTTTATAGCAAAATCAAAGCTAATGATGATTGTATTATAGCTTGTGATGTAACATACAACAATAAAGAAACAATTACTGTTGTTCTGGAAAAGTTTAAAATTACTAGTCTATCTAGCAAATACAATCAATTAATAGATGACAAAGTGATTATTAAAAGCATAAAATCTAAAAACCCTATAGAAGTATCAAGAAACTTATATCAAGAATTGTATACTCAACAAGTGATTAACCAGCATAGAGTTGATTCTATGGTGAAGAAAAATGGTGAAGAAGCATTTTTATTATTCAATCATAATAATGAAAGACTGTTAAATCCACATGCTCTTGTTAATGAAACATTAATGGAGCAACTTTACATAATTAAGAAGTTATTTGACAAAAAGTTTTTATTAAAACAAGATTGTGAGAGTGGCTATTTTTATGTAATACATTAATTTAAAATAGATTATGCCCTACTACTTCTCGTTTTATGCAGGGCTATTTTCAAAAAAAGGTCCTACACTTTGATCCACAAATAAACGATGTGCTGTTTTTACATCGGCGATGTACCGATTATACATCGCTGATGTACCGATTGTGCAAGCCCGATGTAAGACCCGTACATCGCCGATGTAATTGTTGCGCATCGCTGATGTAAAAGGCGTACATGCCTGTTTTGCCTTCACTCGAACCGCCCGATTCTAATACTTCTGTTCGAACGATTCGAATTGTCCGACGAGATACCTTTCATCTCAAACCAGATTTACCTGATTAATTCTGAAAACCTTAACAATCATCAAAAAAATTACGCAAACCCAAGTAAAAAAATTATCTTTGTGCTCCAAATTACATCGATAATCTTTTCATGCTATATGAAACAAACAATCTTCAGCGCTATTCTGTTTACGCTTTTATGCTTTACAGGTCAGTTATATGCCCAGAAAATTACACTGGAAGGCGGCTATTTCAATCCTAAAAGAACCGGACAGGCAACCAGTGAAACTTATTTCGATGCCATCCGGTTGGGGGCACAAGCTGAATATGACCTGAAGTATAATTTCGGATTTCAGACCGGTTTATTCTACAACATCGGTTACTCGAATAAAATTCAGAAATATGGTGTAACATCCGACAGTGTGGTTTACAACACCTGGAGTCATGCCCTCGAAATTCCATTGCGAATCGTATATAATCAGCCTTTATTCAAAGACTTTAAGGTCTTTGGGTTTGCCGGACCCAACATACAGATTGGTTTGTTCCAGGATCAGAAGGTTACTTCTTATCTGAGCGATTATTGGGCAACAGAAACCGGCATTCAGTCCGGAAGATTCAACCTGTACAAAAACGACCTGTATCGCATCAACTTCCAGCTGGGAGCAGGTGGTGGCGTGCAATGGCGTCAGTTTATCCTGAAAAGCGGCTACGACTGGGGTCTTAATAGTTTAGACCGCGCCAAAAACGACCGCATCACGCAAGGTCAGTGGTACGTTACTTTCGGATACCAACTCAAATAAATCACCCTATTAAGGTTTATTGTCATGGAACTTTACGACATCTTCCTTGAACATCCTGTCATCACAACCGATAGCCGCAATTGTCCGGCCGGTTCCATTTTCTTCGCGCTAAAAGGAGATAAATTCAACGCGAATGAGTTTGCCGCGACGGCATTGGAAAAAGGTTGCACCTACGCGGTGATTGACGAACCCGAATTTGCCCGGGATGACCGCTATATTGTCGTGAAAGATGTCCTGAAATCGTTGCAGGAACTGGCAACCCGGCACCGGAAAGAAGTGGGTATCAAAATCATCGGCATCACCGGTTCGAATGGAAAAACCACGACCAAAGAGCTGATTGCTTCCGTATTAAAAGAAAAATACAAGATTCATTATACACAAGGAAATCTGAATAACCACATCGGCGTTCCGCTGACTCTTTTACAGCTGCGAACAGAACATCAGCTGGCCATTGTCGAAATGGGAGCCAATCATCCCGGTGAAATTAAAGCCTTATGCGAAATAGCACAACCTGACTTTGGTATCATAACCAATGTAGGCAAGGCGCATCTCGAAGGATTCGGCTCGTTTGAAGGAGTCATGAAGACCAAAGCTGAACTGTACGACTATATTGCCGCCGATGGGCTGGGGATCTTTATCCATGCTGATAACGGATACCTGAAACAAATGGCTGAAAAATCAAAGGTTCATCCGGACAAACAGGTTGCTTATGGCATGAAAAGTCATCCGGACTTATCGATGGTGACCGGAAAAGTGATGGCAGGCGATCCATTCCTGACCATGGAATGTCAAACAGGCACTGTTTTTGATGTAAAAACGCGGCTTATCGGGACTTATAACGCTGAAAATGTGCTGGCGGCTGTGGCAATCGGACATTTTTTCGGGCTGAAAAACAACCAGATCAAACAGGGAATCGAAAACTACGAGCCGAAAAACAACCGCTCACAGTTTGTCGAAACCGGCAAGAATAAGCTGATCGTGGATGCTTACAATGCCAATCCAACCAGCATGCAGGCTGCTATCCTCAATTTCGCGGTCATGCAGACTGAAAAAAAAATGCTGATACTGGGTGACATGCTGGAGCTGGGCGCTCAAAGTGCGGAAGAACATCAGTCAATCATCAGCCTGCTGGAAAACAATGGTTTTGAACATGTTTTACTGGTAGGTAAAGAGTTTCAAAAGACAAAAAACACTTTCAGGGTATTTGAGAAAGTTGAAGAACTTTCAGCTTTACTCAATGAACAATGTCCTGAGAATTATACAATATTAATTAAAGGCTCCAGGGGAATTCAACTGGAGAAAATAATTTCATTGCTTTAAATAGAATTATGTTCAAATCGAGAAATCTGATTATCATTGTACTGATTTTAGTGGTACTGGCATTAGCCGGCATCGTTTATTATTTCTACAGCGACGCGAAACAAAAAGAGGTGGAACTCGAAGAGGTAACTGAAATCATGAACCAGGAAAAAGAGCGCGTTGAAGATGAATTTGTAGATCTGACCTATCAGTTTGATGGCTACACTTCTACCATCCGGAACGACTCTTTGTTGAAACAATTAGACAGCGAGAAGGCAAGGGTTCAGGAATTGTTGGAAGAATTAAGAAAAACCCGTGCAACCAATGCCCGAAAAATTAAAGAATTAAGAGACGAACTGGATTCTGTCAGGAAAATCATGATGCATTTAGTGGCTCAGATTGACTCCTTAAACACGGAAAATCAGCAATTACGCACCGAAAACACCCAGATTAAATTGAAATATCAGGAAACTTCGCAAACGGTTGAACAGTTAGCCAAAGAAAAAGAAAACTTAAGCGAAGTGGTTACCCGGGCTTCCAAATTAGAAGTGGTGCAATTTAATGTTACCACGCTCAACGACAGAAACAGGAAAACCGGCATCTTCAGTCGCATCGCCCATCTGCAGTTTGATTATACCATTGCTAAAAACATCACTGCCGATCCGGGTAAAAAGGTGATGTATATTCGCATTACCCGTCCCGATGGAGAGTTGCTTACCAAAGACAATAACAATGTTTTTTCTTTTGAAAACAGGAAAATTGGTTACTCAGCCAAAAAAGATTACGAATATGGCAGTGAAGCATTGCAGGATGTGATTTACTGGCATGTGGAAGAAATACTATACGCCGGGACTTACCGGGTTGATTTCTTTACCGATGGAGATTTGATAGGAAGTTATACCTTTGTACTGAAGAAATAATTCAACTGAACGGTCAATCCATGAAAGCCCGGGAATTCAAAACAGCATCCGAACAAATTGCCTTCGATGTTAATCACCGCAAAACGATTGATTTCAACATCGGCAGGTACGATAAGGCTGTTGGCGCCGGCATGACCCGTTATAAAAACGTAGAATTAGCAAAAGACAGGGCTGCAGCAATCAAAAGAGAGGTGTTGAATAACTGGGAAAAATACCTGATCGAGTTTGAAGCAAATTGTCTTGCAAATGGCACAGAAGTCCTTTGGGCAAAAGACGACACTGAAGCTACCCGGCACATCATCAGCATATTAAAGGAAAACAAGGCGACTTTGCTGGTAAAAAGCAAATCCATGACTACCGAGGAAATCGAGTTGAATCACACAGCTGAATCGGTAGGATGTGAATCCATTGAAACGGACTTGGGTGAGTTCATTGTGCAGGTTGCGGGCGAAAGACCCTATCACATCGTAACACCCGCCATGCATAAATCGAAAGAGGACATCGCGGTGTTGTTTCATGAGAAATTCGGCACACCATTAAACAGTACGCCGGAAGAACTAACTGAATATGTGCGGGTTTTACTGCGCAAGAAATATACCACGGCTGATATCGGTGTAACCGGCGCCAACTTCCTCATAGCCGATATTGGCGGTATTTCGGTGACTGAAAATGAGGGCAACGGATTGATGACTACTGCCTTCCCTAAGGTTCACATCGTTATTGCCGGCATTGAGAAAATCATCCCGAAGATGAGTCAGCTTGGACTGTTTTACCCTTTACTGGCGGCACATGGCACCGGTCAGCAATTGACCGCGTACAATACTATTTTCACAGGACCCCGGAAATCAAACGAGACAGACGGTCCGGAAAAAATGTACGTGATTTTACTCGATAATGGCCGGACAACTGTATATGAAGATGTTGAAGCGTATGAATCTTTAGCCTGCATCCGCTGTGGCGCGTGTTTGAATGCCTGTCCGGTTTACAAAACCATTGGCGGATATACTTACGACACCACTTATAGTGGTCCGATTGGTTCGGTGCTGACCCCTTTTCTGAAAGGGTTCAAGGACTTTTCACACCTCAGCTTCGCCTCTACGCTCTGTGGTAAATGCGTGGAGGTTTGTCCGGTTAAAATTCCCCTGACCGATATCCTGCTGACAAATCGCAGGAAAAGCGTTGAGCAGGGATTGCGTCCGGCTGCTGAAAAAATGATGATGAAAGGATTCAGCCTGGTCAGTTCCAATCGCAAAACAATGGACATGGTGCCGGGAAGTATAAAAAATTTTGTAACTTTACCGCTCAATTTTTCAGGATGGGGACCCAAAAGAAGTATGCCGGCATTTGCAGGAAAGTCCTTTTCTGCCCAAATGAAACAATTGAAAAAAAGAAAAAACAACTCAGATAATCAACCAGATTAAAATAATTAAACAACAATATTGTCCATGCAATCTCCATTCAAATATATTTTCATTCTCCTGCTCTCTGTTTTGGTTCTTTCATCCTGCGATGAGGATAAATATGCCGACTGGAAAATTATCAACGAAGCCTGGTTGGAAAATTTAAAAGAAGAGAATAAAGATAATCCTGATTTTGTCGTTACAGAAAGCGGGTTGTGCTACCAAATTATCCATACTGGAAGCAGTACCAGACCCAATGGGGGAAGTTACATTGAAGCGACATATATAGGCACATTAATTTCAGGCAAAACCTTTGATAGCGGAGAATACAAACGTTTATTATCAGAGGCAATCCCCGGATGGAGAGAAGCCATACCGAAAATTACACGAGGTGGACGCATTATTTTATACATCCCGGCAAATCTGGGTTATGGAGATGATGGTTCGGGGGCAATTCCACCCTATTCGACTTTGAAATTTGACCTGACTTTAGATTACGTCATAAATTACTATTAACCAACCAATTCCCTGTGGAACATAAAAATTATCAGTATGAAAAAAATTCTCGCAGGTCTGATTATTTTGCTATCACTAACTGCCACAGGTGCGGTTTATAACTTAGAAAACATACCCAATCCCAAGGTTGCGGATGGTCGCACGTATGTTAGTAATCCCGACGGAATTATCCGGGCAGAAACCGTGCACGAATTAAACATCCTGCTCGATTCGCTGGAAAAAGCTACCCGTACCGAAGTAGCCCTTGTACTCGTTGAATCGATCGGAGATGAAAATATCGAGATGTTCGCGACTGATTTATTTAAAAATTGGGGAATAGGTAAAGCAAAGGAAGATAATGGTTTGCTTGTCCTGTTTGTACTCAACCAACGAGCCATCCGTTTCGAAACCGGTTACGGTATTGAAGGATTGATGCCCGACGCGATGGCTTCCCGCATTCAGCAACAAAGCATGTTTCCCTATTTTAAATCCGGAGATTACGATGCCGGTTTTCTGAAAGGAATGCAGCATGTCGTATCGGTCTTAAAACAGGAGAACTTCGTAGCAGAAAAAAAGACCATTGCCTGGGGGGTGGTTCTACCCGTTGTTGCAGCCATCTACCTGACCTTCATGCTGATTTCTTTTGTATGGATAGGAGCTTCTGTTAAGAAAATCAGCAATAATCCAATGCTGAAAACCAACATGAGCAAATACAAGGCATTAAAAAGTGAAAAAGCCGGTGTACTGGTGGTACTGAATATCCTCATTCCCGCGATAAGTTTGTTCGTCATCATCATGTTTTCCGATCCGATATTGCTCGTTTTCCTCATTGGAGTCCCCATTGCAACTCTTCCTGCCAGTTTATACGGAAAATTGATGATGCGGAAAATCAGGCGCAAACCCATTCCATGCAATGAATGTAATGGAACCATGCATATTCTGTCAGAAAGAAAAGAAGATGCACACCTGAAATTATCACAACAATTTGAAGAAGAGTTGAACGCTGTTGACTATGACGTATTTGTGTGCGATGATTGTGGAAACGAAGCCATTTTCACCTTAGATAAGCCAAGCGCCTATACCGAATGTCCGAAATGTGGAACCAAAGCTTTCATTTTACATGACAAACGGGTTGTCGTTGCGCCGACATTTATCAATGGCGGAACAGAGCGAACAACCTACAAATGCAAGTTCTGCGGATACGAAGAAAATAATAACACCCATTTACCCCGTTTAACAAGAGACACCTCGCTTGCGGCTGGCGCTGCTGCCGGGAGCATCTTCAGCGGAAGAGGCGGTTTTGGTGGGGGTGGCTTCGGAGGTGGTAGCTTTGGTGGCGGACTTTCCGGTGGCGGCGGCGCAACGGGAAGGTGGTAATAGTGGTTAATGGTTAGTGGTTAGTGGAGTGAAAAACGAATAGCCCCGGGTTTTAACCCGGGGGATAAAAGGGTCGAATGACCTATTGCAAACAATGAGGAGATTGCCACGTCGCTATGCTCCTCGCAATGACAAACCGTAGACAATTAAATAAAGAAAATATGAAAAAAACAACGATTATTTTAATCTCCATAGTAGCCATCCTTGTTATTATGGTGTTTTCGGGAATCAGCAAATACAATCAACTGGTGGGTCTCGAAGAAAACGTGAACAGCCAGTGGGCTAATGTTGAAAATCAGTACCAGCGTCGTGCCGACCTGATCCCAAACTTAGTTGCAACCGTGAAAGGTTATGCTGCACATGAAAGCGAAACGCTGGAGAGTGTAATTGCAGCTCGGGCACGGGCTACTCAGGTTACCGTAAATCCGGATCAGCTTACGCCTGAAAAATTACAGGAATTTCAGGCTGCACAGGGACAACTGAGTTCTGCATTGGGAAAACTGTTGATGATTACCGAAAACTATCCTGATCTGAAAGCCAATCAAAACTTCAGGGATCTTCAGGTTCAGCTGGAAGGAACAGAAAACAGAATCTCGACCGAGAGAACCCGTTTTAATGAGATGAGTAATGGTTTTAACTCTACCATCCGTCGGTTCCCGGCAAATATCATCGCTTCCATGTTCGGTTTTGAAAAGAAAGTTTATTTCGAAGCAGAAGCCGGAAGCAACCAGGCACCGGAAGTAAGTTTTTAATATTTTACCACATTAGTCACATCAGAAAACTTTAGATTTTGTATAAAACCGCTAACGAGTACAACAAAACTTGCGTATTCGACGTTTATACATCAACTATTGTGTACTCATGTGACTAATGTGGTTAATATTAAAATTAGTGGTTTCAACATTCAACAAATCAAATCATGTCTGAAAAGAAATATACAGCATCTGATAACCGATACAAGGATGTGATGAGTTATCGTCATTGTGGAAAAAGTGGATTGAAACTCCCGCTGCTTTCATTGGGTTTGTGGCATAATTTCGGAGATGTGGACAGTCGGGAGGAAGCAATACGCATGCTTCGTCATGCTTTCGATCATGGCATCACCCATTTCGATTTGGCGAATAACTACGGTACACCTTTTGGAAGCGCGGAGCGAAACTTTGGTAACATGATGAAAAGTGATTTCGCGCCTTACCGCGACGAACTGATTATCAGCACCAAAGCCGGACATGAAATGTGGCCGGGACCTTATGGCGACGGAGGTTCCCGTAAATATCTTATGGCAAGTATCGATCAAAGTCTGAAAAGGATGCAATTAGACTATGTGGATATTTTTTATTCGCACCGTTACGACCCCAACACGCCGCTCGAAGAAACCATGGGTGCTCTGTCAGACATCGTAAAACAAGGAAAAGCCTTGTATGTGGGAATCTCAAAATATCCTGAAGACAAAGCCCGGGAAGCGTACAGATTGTTGAAAGAAAATGGCACCCCTTGTTTGATTTATCAAGGGAAATACAATATGCTGGCACGTGAAGTAGAATACACCGCATTTCCGCTGGCTCAAAAAAACGGCGTGGGCTTTATCGGATTTTCGCCACTCGCTCAGGGTATGCTAAGTGACAAGTACCTGAATGGCATTCCTGAAAACTCGAGGGCTGCACTTAGTCATGGCTTTCTACAGAAACATCAGATTACGCCGGAGATCATCGGAAAACTAAACCGGCTGAATGAAATCGCGACCAAAAGAGGACAAACCCTGGCACAAATGGCATTGGCCTGGTGCTTCCATCAACCGGCAGTAAACTCAGTTATCGTAGGAGCTAGTTCTGTTAAACAATTGCAGGACAACATCGATGCACTCAAAAACACAGCATTTACTTCCGAAGAACTATGGATTATCGGAGAAATCGCAGGCTGATTTTTCAGGATGTTATGAAAACCAGATTCCTTTCAATTGCTGGAAGTTTGCTCCTTTGCTGGATGCTTACGGGATGTGAGGACAATTATATTTCTTCCATCCCCAACTATCCGGTCAGTCTGAAATTGAACCTGACGGCCTCCTACCCGACCTTCAAAGACAATCCCTATCAATTTCTTGTTTTTGAAAAACCACGATACGATAATGAATACCTCGGCTACGGAGGAATACTGGTCGTTTGTGGATTTGGCAGCGACCGGCCTTATGAATATTATGCTTACGATTTGGCTTGTCCACACGAAGCTGATGCAAAAATAAAAGTCACACCCAACGGCGAAGGACAAGCAATTTGTAACACCTGCGGATCGGTTTACGACATCGTAAATGGCTTTGGCAACCCTATTAATGACAGCCCTGCTAAAGAACCCCTAAAAAGATACAAAACTTACTTAGATTCAAAACCTTTTGGCGAGTACCTGATCATTACCCGAAAATGATTCTCAATCCCTCTCACCACTTCCTTCTTTTATGAATAACAGAAAACACGCCCACTCCGGCAACATAAACAGGATATAACAGCGACAACAACAAAACATGCAACACCGTTATTTTCAGTTGAAAAAAAGGCCTGATAGTCATCAAAAACAACCTATCAATCAGCAACTTCAACAAGAAAACAACTCCAAACAACAACCATATCTGTAAATTATAAACCGCAATAATAGCCAACACAGGCAATAATAAATTGATAGCAGCCACAATCATTCCGATAACAATCGTATCTACATCTTTATATTCAGGGGTTTTCGAAGCCCATCTGAGTCGTTGCCTGCAAAATGACTTCATTGTTTTTTGATAACCGGTGAGCACCATGGCCTGCATTGATTTCAGCACCGCTACCTTTCCTTTACGCTTTTTAATACTGTGCAACAGAAAAACATCATCACCCGAAAGCACTTCTTCGTGTAAGTCTCCGGCACTATCCAGCCAGGCTTGTTTTCTAAAGGCCATATTTGCGGCATTACAGAAAACCGGCATACCGGTGCCCGCCGCACCCATCCCCGAACCCACCAAGGTTGCAAATTCGAGTTGTTGAAGTTTCGTGAATAAGCTTTTGCCACGGTAAAACTTAACCGGAGCAATAATCAAATCAGCCTGCTGTTGCGACTGAAAATCAACCATCGTTTCAATCCATGTTGACGCCGGAACACAATCGGCATCAGTCGTGATGATGAATTCTCCTTTTGCAGTAAGAATTCCAGCCCGCTGCGCCTGCTTTTTACCAGGTACCGGTGACTGGATTATTTTTGCATCAGCAAAATAAATGAGGGATTTTTCCAGTACCTCCTGAGTCTGATCCGTAGAATGATCATTCACCCATATCAACTCGAAAGACTGACAAGACTGACTCTTAAGTGCTTCAATTAAAGCTGGAAGATGATGCGCTTCATTCCGGCAACAAACAACAACCGAGGGTTTATCCTGTGCTGATTCTTCTTGCGTGGGAGTGATTTCTGCATCATAAAAAGGAGTTTTAACCCAACCCCTGATAAATACCACAATCAGCGACAGGTAAGCAATCAGGATAAAAACTGAAATAATCACCGGCAAATCGAACATCAGAACATATAATTCAGGTTGATATACATGCCACTATCTCCATCCTGAGGATCAAAAGCCTTACCATAGTCCACCGAAATCACAAAATTCTCGTTCCAGCCGATTTTCAGTCCGATACCTGCCGCCGAATGTAATTTACCGGATTCATAATCCTGAAGCATCAATTCATCTTTAACGGCTGATGACATCGAATTATATCCGGCAATCTCAATTGGTTTCAGAATAATTCCCGAATCAAAGAAAACATTCGTTCCCAGGTAAAAATTTTGTTTGAATGCTTCAAATTTCAGGAACTTGTACCTGAATTCAAAATTACCGAAAGCGACATCATTCCCGACAACCCGGTTGCGCAGCACACCACGAATGGATCTTTTACCGCCAAGTCCCTGATTATCTGCCGCCGTCAGGAAGCTGGTAATCAACAAGGGTTGTGCGAAATAAGGCACCTTGTTTTTCCCTAAAGTGGCCTGATAAGTGAGACGATACGCCAGCACCATGTCCTTCATCAGCGAAAAATACTGGCGATGAATCAGTGCGAACTTGGAGTGAGGCATGTCATTGATAAAACCCGGAGCTGTCTGAATAACCGCTTCTGTCCAGATGCCCTTTGAAGCAAATGCCCGCTGGTCGCGCGAATCGTATTTAAAACCGGCCTTCAGGTAATTGATGCTACCACCATGGGCTTCTCCGGCACCAATCAAACCATATTTTACGTATCGCTGATACAAGGAACCACCCGACACCGGAGCCAGATCAAGTTTATTGATATTGACAGAATCAATATCAAAATCATAGAAAGTAAAACCACCTACCCAGCCAAAGTCAGAATCTCCGAAGTTACCCTGAAAATCGGCCTTGGCGCGAAACATATTACGTTCCTGGCTGTAAAACAAACGTGGTTCAGACTCATCATAACGTGTCTGATAACCATTAAATCCATAAAACGGCAACATCTGATCGGTGTAGTAGGTTACATCAACGGTTGTACGAATGCCCGGCAGTAATTTTTCAGTATCGTACATGATGCGGTTTATACCCGTACCTTTGGTATAACGCGACCATTCCAGGTACAACGAATGATCGTACTTCGGATAGTTGGTTCCATCGCCATAATGAAACAGATTTACAATGGCGCCGTACTGAAAGCCTAAATCCGAGTCAAAAGAAACTGCGGGCAACGCTCCAAAACCGAAACCTGTTTTTACCTTCTCCTGTGAGAGCACCGACAGGGAGAGCAATAACAAACCAAAGAATAATAACTTGCCTTTCATATTATTTAGTTTTACAGATTAAACATCAAATATACCTGAACCATATAAGTCATATAAGGAACATATAAGTAGTTCTTCTGTTTTAATATTGCCATTTAGAATTATCTCAATTAAAGTTTAATTTTAAAACTTATATGTTCCATATATGACTTATATGGTTCAAAGATAAAAAAAGCACACCAAATATGGTGTGCTTCTTACATTTATTTTTAGTTTCAATGTCCCAGACAAGACTTACAAGTACCGTAGTACGAGATTTCAACTGTATCCACTTTGAATTCCGGCATAGCCGGCAATCGGTACATCTCAGCTTTTACATTAAAAATGTCATATACTTTACCGCAACAACGGCAATAAAAATGGGCATGTCTCGATGTATCGGCATCATACCTGGCGTTCTTGTCGTCGATGGTTAGCATTTGTACAGCACCTTTTTCGACAAGCAAGTTCAGGGTGTTATAAACAGTTGTTTTAGAAAGCGTCGGGATTTCCGGATTCAGGGCAACGTATATTTCATCAACGGTAGGGTGGGTAGCGTGATTCATCAGGTAACCCATCACTGCCGTTCTTTGAACAGAAGGTCTGATTTCAAATTTAATCAGATGTCTGTGTACATCGCCAAAAGTTTTCATTTTGTCTCCGGAAAAATTTTTATGGATGCAAAGATACTAATTTTTTCCTTCAATTAGGAAAGCACATTAATTTCTTTGAGTACATCATTGGTAGCCCTTACTGCTGCTGCGCTTTTAGCGAACAAAGCCATTTCAGACTCATCAAGCTTATAATCAATGATTTGCTCCACGCCATCTTTACCGATAACCACCGGCACTCCAATGCAGATGTCCTTTTGTCCGTACTCACCATCAAGGGCAACACAGCAAGGAATCACTTTTTTCTGATCACGCAGGATGGACTCAACCAGATAAGCCGCAGCTGCACCCGGTGCATACCAGGCAGAAGTTCCGAGTAAGCCTGTCAGCGTAGCACCACCCACCATAGTATCTGCCGCCACTTTGTCAAGCACCGCTTTATCAAGAATTCCGGCAACCTGACGACCTTTATATGAAGCAAAACGAGTCAACGGAATCATGGTAGTATCACCGTGACCACCAATCACCATGCCTTCAATTTCGTTTGCAGGCGCATTCAATGCCTTACTCAGGTAACATTTAAAACGGGAACTGTCGAGCGCACCACCCATACCAATTACTTTGTTCTTGGGCAATCCGGCGGTTTTAAGTGTCAGGTAAGTCATGGTATCCATCGGATTACTTACAATCACCAGGATGGCATTGGGTGAATACTTCAGAATATTTTCTGATACTGTTTTCACGATGCCTGCATTTACTCCGATTAACTCTTCGCGGGTCATACCCGGCTTGCGGGGAATACCCGAAGTGATCACAACAACATCTGAATCAGCTGTTTTTGCATAATCGTTTGTACAGCCTGTTACAACTGTATCAAAATCGAGCAATGTTGCAGTTTGCATGATATCAAGGGCTTTCCCTTCTGCAAAACCTTCTTTCACATCCAGCAATACGACCTGATTGGCCACTTCATTAATTGCTAATACATTTGCACATGTTGCGCCCACGTTTCCGGCGCCCACTACGGTTACTTTTGACATAAATACTTTTTTTCTTGTTAATCTTATTTATACTCTTAATTAAGCGACACAAAAATACAACATTATCTTCAATTAAAGAAAAATTTCTTTAATTATTTCAAATTATTAACTAAGTGTTATTTATCCTTGCACTGACTTCAAAGCCAACTTGCGCACCAACAAGATAAAAAAGCCGGTCAACACAAGATTAAGCACCAGTGTCAACACTGAAATTGCCAGCAACGGTCCGCCGATATTATAACCAATGGCTATAAAAATGATACCCGCACCCACTTCACCCCGGGTAAACATTCCAATTGAAATGGCAAGTCGTTCAGAGAATTTCCTGTCACGATAATGCAACAGGGGATATAATTTGCCGATATTCGATAAGACAGTCACTATTATGACATGCAAGCCTATTTCGCCCCAGGACATCACCGGTTGCATCATGCTGCCTACACTTTCGCCATTGACGCTTTCTAGTTGATTCATGAAGACCGGCATACTCATACCGACCAAAAACATGAAAACATACGAAATCAGGTTCGCAGCACTGTGATCCGACTCTCTTTCATTATGTTCATTTTTGATAATCATCCCCAACACAAAAGCCGGAAGCAAGACCTCAATGTGAATCCCGTTTGTAAAGACCATTTTGGAGCTATGGTAGATAGCTTCCGACATAAACACAACGGCAACAGCATATAAAACGATATGATACCAGCGTTGTGGCAACTGAAAGGCATTCAGTTTTTTCCAACCCAAAAACAACAATGCAAAAACAACAAAAATAACGATGTGTAATTCCCATTGCAACCCGACCATTAATATCTGCAAAGGAATCATTAACAAGATTGTATCCAGATCATCGAAGATAGCCAGGGTTTGTATCTTTTTGTATATCCAACTGGATTTGAGTCCCACTGCTGCCAACATGGTAAATAAAATCCCTGCGGATGTGGGTGCAGCAAAACGGCTCAACAACAAGTTGTTTTTCCAGGCATCCCAATTCCCAAACATGCCATCAGGCATCAGCCACATATAATATACCGCGACAAAAATCCAGGGCAATGCAGCCGTCATCATAGCCACGTAATAATCCAACGAATAGGAACGCCATTTTTTCTTATCCAGATCAAATTCACGCCCTACATTAATCATGATAAACGACAGAGCAACAGATAGCGTCAGTCCGGATACAAGTTTAAAGTTATCATAGTTATTCCCGAGGATATCCGGAAGCAATTGAGAAAGAACCAATCCGACAACCAAACACAGGGAGAATAGTACTATTTTCTTCATCTTTAATTAATAAAATTAGAATATTTATAATTTCGAGCCGCAAAAATACGAAAAAAACAGCTTTCCAGAAAGACATAAGCATGCTTGCTGTATGATAATTTGAAAAATTATATATCTTTGTGCCCTATAGTTTAACAAATTATCAAACAAAAAGTTAGAATCAACCGAATCAAATCAACACCCTCTTCAAAAATTCTCCTTCACGAGAATCAGGGGTTAAACATTCACTATCATGAAAAGAAACATTTTATTTTTGCTTTTTGCTATCGCTTTCAACGTGTTGGCACATGGTCAGATCGACCAGATTCTGGGCAGGTGGAAAACCATCGACGACGAAGATGGATCCACGAAATCAATTGTCTATATTTTCAAAGCCACCAATGGCAAATATTATGGTAAGATTGAACATCTTTTTAAAAACCCGGATAAAAGATGCACCGAATGCACAGGAGCCAATAAAGACAAAGCAGTTTTGGGCATGCTGATATTAAATGAGATGACTGAAAAGAACGGAACCCTCACTGGAGGAACAATTTTAGATCCTAACAACGGCAAAGTCTACAAATGCAATATCAGTTACGATACAAAAACGGGCAATCTGAATGTCAGGGGTTCCTTAGACAGGGGAGGCTTTATTGGAAGGACTCAAACCTGGATAAAAAACAAATAATCATATAGCGCTGATAATGTGCAATATACAATAATACACAAAAACCAATATAGTTAATCTATGTTAAATAGAGCGAATTTCTTGAAAAACATGTTGTACAACATAAAAAAACGCTTTATATTTGCACTGTGTTTTTCATGGTATTAGATTTAAGGTTAATAAAAAGATTGGGTTGTCGTGACGACAACCCTTCTTGTTTTTATAGCCCCTACAATTCTACTCTCATCAATAAGCTTTCAGCCACAATCATCAAAAGTTAATTTTCAGCTACAGTAATCTTTTTTATTGTCACATTTCAACATTTTTATTAATTTTGCACCTGTTTAAACAAACAAGTTAGAACTAACAACGCACAATACACAAACTATGATGAATGCTAACTCCGAGCCAATTGAAGCGTTTCCGTACACACCACCAACAGAGGAGATTAAAGAAAAATACCGTGAGATATTCGAACTGAATCAACCCATCAAAATTCGTTTTTTAAAATTAGTATTCGATAAACTGGTCGCTCTTGTCCTGCTTATTTTGTTTTCACCAGCCATCATCATCCTGTTGATTTTTAATTTTATTGAAGGAGTTTTGATTCCGGAAAACAGAGGTCCGTTATTTTTTTACTACAATGCGGTAAGTCAGGGTAGAATCATTAAGAAATGGAAAATCCGCCTGATTAAAACATCTTATATAGACAAAGAACTTCAGGCTAAAGGCGACTGGTATGCATACAAAAACGAATGGATGCCAGAAGCCAGAACGAATCTGGGAGCATTCGTAAAAAAATTCTATTTAGATGAGATTCCTCAATTTTACATGGTACTGAAAGGGGACATGTCAATTGTTGGTCCGCGCCCATTGGCCATCCACCACTACGAACGGGATCTCGCGCAGGGCAATGTAACGCGCAAACTTATACGTGGGGGACTGCTGGGTTACGGCCATGTACGCAAAGGCACACCTGAATTCGGGAAACCCATCTACGAATACGAGTACGTGTACCGTTGCCTGCATTATTCTTCCTGGAAACTATTCCTGACCGATCTTTATGTAATCTGGAAAGGCATCGTAGTGATGCTGAAAGGTGGCGGGCATTGAATTAAATTAATTTCGCACCTCCTTATTTTGAGTCCTGATATTTAACGGATTGGGCATCGTATCAAGAACCAGTTGGAGATTTTTTAGCTCTCTGCGATTTTTTGCAGACAACTGCTCAGGGGCAATAACCAAAAGCTCATCAGGATCCTTTTGCACATTATATATCTCCCCATTATCATATAGCTTAAAAGTTTTACTTCTGATAAACCTGGCTCTTTTATAAGCTGGATTTACTGTGGCGACTTCAGGATTTCTATCAAAATGAAAGAAAACCCAGTCGCGACGAAAACCTTTCTTTCCAAGAAGCTGAGGTAAAAAGCTATGTCCGTCAGCAACATAATGTGACCCACAAGGAAGATTCGCACCTGTTATTTCAGCAACAGTAGGCATAAAATCCGTAAAATCAATCAGGTCCTCGCACACACTATTCCCTTTAATTTTACCCTTCCATTGCACAAACAACGGTACATGAATGCCTGCATCCATCGTCAAACCCTTTCCACCTTTAAAAACAGTTCCATCTTTCATGTTGGTACTAATAGCCCTTGCAGTCCCATTATCTCCGGTAAAAATTACGATGGTATTCTCTTCCAAACCAAGCTCTGTAAGTTTATCTATCACCCTGCCCACCTGTTTATCCATCCATTTTACCATTGATTTAAAATGATCCGGATGGTCCGTTAACTTTTCTTCTAAAGTCATGGTGTTTACACCCGGAGTAATCGGTGTAGGTTCGAAAGGATCATGCGTCAAGATAAGAGGCATATAGAGGAAAAAGGGTTTATCTTTATTTTTCTCAATAAAATTCAACGCAAATTGTGTATTAATTTCAGGGCCATAGTCAAAGTCAGTTGTTATCACAAAATCTGAATCATTCTGAATCAAACAAGGATAAAAATACCTTGATGTTGTTGAAGGTGTATTTTTGTTTACAACCCTGTACTTTATATCAGGATTACTTTTCTTGTAATAATAATTATCAGACGTACTTTTAGGATATTTGAGCTTAAATCCAATCTTTTCAAGGTCGAAACCATATGCCCAGAAGGAATTGGCATCAAAACCTGCATCTCCCGGAAAAAGTCCCTCGTTACTCAATTGCCATTTACCAGTTAGCGCCGTAACATACCCTGACTCTTTCAGCATGTGAGCAATTGTTTTATCATTTTCCGATAACACTGCCCATTGGGTATAATTGCGGTTATTGTACATCCCCGTAAGCAACTGCACCCTTGTTGGCGAAGATAATGGCTGTGAAAAACAATTGACAAACCTCATTCCGTGTGCTGCCATCTTGTCGAGATAAGGTGTCTCATAATCAGCCGAACCGTTTACGGCCGGAATTTCAAATCCAAAATCATCGGCCATAATTAAGACCACATTCGGACGTATGGGGTTTGTTGCAGCATTTGCCTGCACGGAAGGAATAAGTGGAAGGAATGCACCCACAAGATTAATGATTTGTTTCATAAGATGATTATTATTTTTCAAAAGTAACATAAATTCGCAGATGATAAACAAACCTGAATAAAAAACTCATTCTAAATTAGTAATCCCAAAACAATTTAACAATAAGAAATTTTGTATATTTGCAGAAATACAGTATTCAAAGTTAACTTTTCAATTTTGAAAGGATTAATAATTCCCTTCAAGAATAAATCTACTACATTATGGATAGAAGAAAATTCATCAAAGCAACAACCTTATCTGGTCTAGCTTTAGCATTTGCACCACAACAACTGTTTTCACAAAAGACTAAAAGCTGGAACAGCCAACTCGAATATCACAAAATCACTTCCATTAAATATGCCGATATGCATATGCGATACCCTCGTCGCGTTGGAAAAAACTCAAGACTAAACATACATGGTTTTGGCCCTAACCTTCGTGCAGCCATTATTCGCACCAACCAGGGAGCAGAAGGTTTTGCGGAAGTCAGAGGCGACATGAAACATGTACGTGAAAAGGCATCGCAACTGATTGGCAGAAAAATCACGGATGTATTCGATCCATCTCAGGGCATTATTTCCGACGATGCATATTATTTTGATCTTGCTCTACACGATTTGGCAGGAAATATTCTTTCCATACCCTGCTATGAAATGTTTGGTCAGAAGCAACCAATCACAACAAAGATATATTCCGGCATGATATATTTTGATGATCTCGATCCGGAAGAGGGACTTTCTCCGATGGAGCAAATTGCAAAAAATGTAGCGTACGACTATGAGAAAGGATACCGGCAGTTTAAAATAAAAATAGGACGGGGCGCAAAATGGATGGAAGCAAATGAAGGTTTTAAGCGCGACGTGGAAGTCACTCGTTTTATTGCAGAAAAATACCCTGACTGCGAAATATTAGTTGACGCAAACGATGGATATACCTGTAATGGTTTCATTCGTTACCTGGAAGAAATTAAAGACATTGATCTCTTCTGGATAGAAGAACCATTCTTAGAAAATGAAAAGGATTTACGAAAATTACGGGAATGGTTAATTAAGAATGGCAAAGAAAAAACACTCCTTGCAGATGGAGAGCATGATCCCGATTTTGATTTTGTGCTTGAATTGGGAAGAAAGAAATTACTCGATGTCAACTTAATGGATATTCACGATTTTGGTTTTACCCGCTGGCGGAAATATTTGCCCATGATGAAAGAATTCGGTATGCTGGCCTCACCACATGCCTGGGGAAGTTTTAATAAAACCATTTATACAGCCCATTTTGCCGGAGGTTATGGCAATACATGCACGATTGAAGGTGTAACATGCACATCAGAACATGTAGATTTTGGAAATTATGAAATCAAAAATGGCCTGTTGATTCCTCCTACTGGCAATGGATGGGGCATGAAGCTAAAAAACCCCTCTCAATCTTATGATTAAGAGGGGTTTTTGGTACCCGAAGCGGGGTCTGATATTTGAAATTAAAAGAAATAATCTGCAAAATAATATTTCTAACAAATGCATTTATCTAACTGATATTCATTTTATTAAAATACTATGGCTGAAATAGGAGTTTACAAATAATTTCTTTTAATTACATACATGTTTGGAAAATGTTTGGAAAATATAAAAGTTTTGATTTCCTTTGGAACTTTAAAATAATATATGGCAACAGTAAAAGCATTTATCAAACCAACAAAAGGAAAGTCACTAACTAAAATTCGTTTTTACATATCGAGAGGTAGAGGAAAGCAAATTTTATACTGGACATCTGAAATTGAAATTAATCCTGATTATTGGGATTCTAAAAAAGATCAATTTAAAGCAAAAGTTTTAATAGGCAACTTTGAGCGTGCCGATTTTAATAAATCTATTAATTATTTGAAGAGTGTATTGCTTAATGTATATAACAATGTAAAAGATAAAGACAAGGTTAGCTCAAAACTATTTGGAATTGAAGTAGAGAAACATTTACACCCTGAAAAGTACCAGTTAGTTAATGTTGAAAAGAAAGTAACATTTTTTGATTTCTTTGATGAGTTCCTTCTTAAACATAAAATCTCCGATGTAAGAAAAAAAAATTATTTGGTTGTCAAAAGAGCACTTCAACGTTTTGAACTATTCAAAAAAAATTATAGCTCAAATTTTGAATTAACTTTAAATACTCTTTCTTCTGATTTGCTTTATGAGTTTGAAGATTTCCTTAAAAAAGAACACAAATACTTTTCAGAATTTCCACAACTATATAACGCAGTTTCAGAAAAAAGAGCACCAAAGGAAAGGGGCAGAAACACCATAAGTGGCATTTTCACGAAAATTCGTACTTTTATTCTATGGTCGATTGAAAACGGTAAGACTACAAATGACCCATTTAAGAAATTTAAAATTGATGAGTGTATATACGGCACACCTTTTTACATATCAATAGAAGAACGAAACATAATAGCAAATACTGATCTGAGTAGCAGACCACAACTTGCAATTCAACGTGATATTTTTATTTTTCAATGCTTAATCGGTTGTCGAATTGGAGACTTATATAGTTTAAAGAAGACTAGCGTAATGAATGGATTTGTTGAATATATACAAAAAAAAACCAAAGATAAAAGCCCCAGAACCATAAGAGTCTCACTATCAAAAATCTCAAAAGAAATTATTGAAAGATACTCAAAAATTAACGGAGATAGATTGCTACCATTTATCAGCATGCAAAAATACAATATTGCAATAAAAGATATATTTACGCTCGCGAATATAACTAGAATAGTAACTGTTATTAATCCAACTAATGGGAAAGAAGAAAAGAAACCTATTAATAAAATTGCATCATCGCACCTTGCTAGAAGGACCTTTGTTGGAACTTTATATAAAGAGGTTAAGGATCAACGTTTGGTTTCAAGCTTATCAGGCCATTCACCTAACAGCAAAGCGTTTAGCAGGTATGTTGAAGTAGATGATGAAATGAAAATTAACATGATTAAACTAATCCAATAATACAATGAACATTCAAGAGTTTATTAACTTTGTAAGAGATTTTGATTTTGATTCAAATCTAACTTACGTAAGAGAATTTTATATCGAAAAAAAAATTGATTTGAAGGAGTTTGAACGAATACTTATTAAATCTGATTTTGATAAATATCTGGGGTTAATACTATTGTATTTCTATAAATTAGAAAATACTCCAAATCGACTTCTTAAATTGAAGGAAATAATTGAAAATCAAAAAAAACATAGAATTGAAGATTATCCAAAACAACATAAAAAGGCTCAAATTCTAAAATTATTAAGAGAAACACATTATGATAAAATTGATATAAAAATAACAAGTCCTATCAATTCAATAACAATTAAAGATTATGAAATTTTGAATGTGATAAAAGAATTTTTAGAATCATACTTTATGTTTTCAAAAGCTGAGAGTCCTTCCGTTTTTGAAAATATTGATGATCAGATGCTTGATGAATATATAAAACAAAAAGATTTATCAAAAATCAAAAAAAATAAAGGCGCACCCGAAAAATTAACTTCGATATATAAAATTGCTAATAATTTGCTGCTATTAATGCGCTGGGAGAGCGACATTAGAAATATTAACAATTCGGAACTTGAAAAATATATTATAGAATTAAAACCAAAAAACAAGGAATGTAGATTAATACATGATATAATGGTTTTTTGGGATTTTGTTGAAAATAAAAACACTCAAACAAACACAAACACTCCTTCAAAATACATAAGAACTCTTATTTTCAATTCAAAAAAAAAACATAAACAATTATTCAGGTAATTAAACTGAATTAAATATAAAATAGAACCCGTATTATTAATTCTTTATTGAATTATATATACGGGTTTTTAATATTTAACAATCCTCTAATTATCTTGTTTACAATTATTTATGTTCGTATATTTGCATCGTCAACTACAATTATTATGATTACTTATTTGAATTATATATTGATTTTGATAAATGTTTAACCAGTTAATTGATTATATATATGTCACTAATAGATTTAATAAACTCAGGGACTAACGTTTCATTTACGATTACTGCAAAAGACCTACACGATGTCATTAATTACACTGTATGTGAAACAAGGAAAGAGTTGGAACAATTAATCGCCGATGAAAGAAGTGAAGTATATATGTCGCCAAATGAAGTTTCCGAAATGTTGAATGTTAGTTTAACAACACTTTGGAGATGGAGTAAGCGTGGATATTTAATTCCACTTGAAATTGGAGGAAAAAGAAAATACAAAAAAAGCGATGTGAAAAAAAAATTATTAACTATAGATAATATTATATAATTCAACTTTCGCAAGCTCCATTAGCCCGCTTGCGGTAGGCTTTTAAAATTTAAGTATTTTGTAAGTTTTTCATTTTCAGAGAATAATTTTTCCATTAACATTTCATTATCTATGTTGAAAATTTCGGACAATTCGGCT
>JANJVQ010000033.1 GCA_024710005.1 Paludibacter sp.
AATCCCGGTCACTGAAAAAGTAGTGGTCGGGATTTTTTGTGCACGAAAGTCTGAGTTGAAAAGCAAGTTGAGGAAAGCAAGTTGGTCGTCAAGTGACCTTTCTTCTGCTACTAAATAAGCCAAATCAGTGGTATGGGCGAGAAAATATATTATCTTTGCAAAAACAAAGGAATTATATGACACGTCAGGAAATTGACTCGTTGCGCCGGGAACTTCATCAACATAATCATAATTATTATGTGTTGAATAGCCCCACCATATCTGATTTCGAATTTGATGCCAAAATGAGGCAGCTTCAGGATCTTGAAAGTAGATATCCGGAATTCTATGATCCTTTGTCTCCCACACAACGCGTAGGGAGTGATATTACAACTTCATTCAATCAGGTTGCTCATCAATATCCGATGCTTTCGCTTGCAAATACTTACTCTGAAGGGGAAGTATCTGATTTTTATCAACGGGTTCAGAAAGCGTTGAATGAAGACTTCGAGTTGGTGTGTGAACTCAAATATGATGGTACTTCTATTTCCCTTATTTATGAGAATGGTTTGTTGCAAAGAGCCGTAACACGGGGTGATGGTGTGAAAGGTGATGACGTGACGGCTAATGTAAAGACTATTCGCAGTATTCCTCTTCAACTACATGGTGATTTTTCTTCCAAATTCGAAATCAGAGGTGAAATTCTGATGCCCTGGGCTGTGTTTGATGAAATAAACAAAGAAAGGGAAGCCCAGGAAGAACCTTTGTTCGCCAATCCCAGAAATGCAGGCTCAGGTACGCTGAAATTACAAAACTCAGCAGTTGTTGCTTCCAGAAAACTGGATTCATTCTTATATAGTGTGTTGGGTGAAAATTTACCTTTTACCACACATTTTGATAGTTTGCTGGCTGCCAGTTCATGGGGCTTTAAAATTTCCGATGCGATACGTGTCTGTAAATCGCTTGACGAAGTGTTTGATTTTATACGCGTATGGGATGAAGAAAGAAAAAATCTACCGGTAGCCACCGATGGTATTGTGATTAAGGTGAATCAATTCTCGCAACAGAAAATGCTCGGTTTTACCGCTAAATCACCGCGTTGGGCAATAGCTTATAAATACCAGGCAGAAAAAGCGGTAACCAGACTTAATTCGGTTTCTTATCAGGTTGGTCGCACCGGGGCTGTAACTCCGGTTGCTAATCTTGATCCGGTTTTGTTGTCCGGAACAACCGTTAAAAGGGCTTCTTTGCATAACGCTGATATTATTGCATCTCTTGATCTGCACATCGGTGATATGGTCTATGTCGAAAAGGGAGGCGAAATCATTCCTAAAATAACAGCGGTGGCTGTTGATCAGCGATTCATGATTGGAGATAAAGTTCAGTTTATTAAAAAATGTCCTGAATGTGGCTCAGAACTGATTCGTTACGAAGGAGAAGCTGCTCATTACTGTCCGAACGAGAATGCTTGTCCTCCTCAGATTAAAGGACGAATTGAGCATTTTGTCAACAGAAAAGCCATGAATATTGATGGACTTGGCGGTGAAACCATCAACCTGTTATATGAAAATGGTCTATTGAAGAATATCGCGGATATTTATACCCTGAAGGTACCTGATTTGGCCAGATTGGAAAGACTGGGACCCAAGTCAGCTCAAAATATTAAAATTTCATGTGAGAAATCAAAAGAAGTTCCTTTTGAAAGGGTTATCTTTGCACTTGGAATTCGTTTTGCCGGTGAAACAGTTGCAAAGAAACTTGCTCATGCTTTCCGGGATATCGAAAGTCTGGAGCATGCTGAATATGAGGCTTTGATACAGGTTGATGAAATTGGCGACAGAATTGCTCAAAGTGTAATTCGCTATTTTGCTGATGAAAATAACAGAGAGATCATCAGTCGCTTGAAGTCGTACGGACTACAAATGTCGCTTTCTGAAGACGAACTGTTGCAGAAATCAGATAAACTGGCAAATAAAGTGGTTGTCATTAGTGGAACTTTCCGCTATTACTCCAGAGATGAATATAAAAAAATGATTGAACAACACGGAGGCAAGAATGCCGGTAGTGTGTCATCAAAAACTTCTTTCATCCTGGCCGGTGAAAATATGGGACCCGAAAAGCTTAAAAAAGCAGAAAGTCTCGGCATTCAATTATTGAATGAGGATGAGTTTCTGAAACTTATTCAGAAAGAAAAAGAAGGGGGTAATATACAAATGGGAACGCTTTTTTAATCAAATATTATGGCAGGGCAGTTAGTTAATTATATTTTCAATAAAAGGGTCAGAAAGCACCTGAAGAACGAAATACGGAATAAGCAATTCGTAAATTACGATAAAGCAAAAACAATATTGTTGTTATTCGAGAGTAATTATTCAGAGAAGAATCCGGAAACAAAAAGAATTATTCAGTCTTTAACTGCTGATGGAAAGAAGGTAACTGCATGGGGATATGTTGAGAAGAAAAATATCACTTCACCAGCCTACCCAGAATATAGAATCTTGAACCAAAAAGATCTTGGAATATTTCAAAAACCTCATGAACAACTGATTCAGGAGTTAATCCGTCAGGAATATGATTTGTTGATAGATATTTCGACTAAAAGATTCGTTGCCTTGGATTATATTGTGTTGCATGCCAATGCAAAATGTAAGGCAGGGATGAAAAAAACGGAAGTGAATTTATATGACTTTGCAGTTGACCTTGAATCTCATTTAAAAGAAAATGAAATACAGCCCGACGATTTGGAATATTCTTTTTTATATAAACAGATATTATTTTATCTGAAAAACATACAAACTAACGATTAAAAACGTATTTTTGTACCCGAAAAGAACTATTTACCAATGATACATAGCAAATTGAAAGGAATGGGTGTTGCACTGATAACCCCGTTTAAGGAAGATGAGACGATTGATTTTGATTCACTGGCAAGATTGATGGAGCATCAAATTAAAAACGGTACTGATTATCTGGTTGTTTGTGGAACAACCGCAGAAACCCCGACGCTGACTGAAGCTGAAAAGGAAGAAATCAAACGTTTTGTAGTGGATATTAATAATGGTCGTCTTCCCATCGTTTACGGCATCGGAGGTAATAATACCAAACAAATAGTTGAGAAAGTACAACATACCGACCTGACCGGAATTGATGCGATTCTTTCGGTAACACCATATTACAACAAACCCTCACAGGAAGGGTTATATCAGCATTATGCCGCAATTGCTGCTGTTTCACCTGTCCCGTTAATTTTGTATAATGTTCCGGGAAGAACCGGCGTGAATATGACAGCGGAAACAACACTTCGTCTGGCAAACGAGTTCCCTGCTATATGTGCCGTTAAAGAGGCTTCCGGAAACTTTAGTCAGATTGATGATATCATAAAAAATAAACCGGCTGATTTTATGGTAATTTCAGGTGATGATGGTATTACCTTTCCTTTGATCACACTTGGTGCTGTCGGGGTTATTTCTGTGATTGGAAATGCTTTCCCGAAGGAATTCAGTCGTATGGTACGCCTGGCTTTGCAGGGTGATTATCATAATGCCAGAAATATTCATCATCGTTTCACTGAGTTGATTGAACTCCTGTTTGTTGAAGGAAATCCTGCCGGAGTGAAAAGTATGCTGGCAGTAATGGGTTTCATCCATAATAAGTTACGTTTGCCTTTGGTTCCCAATACCATTAAAACCTATGAGAAAATCAGACAGGTGCTGAACAGACTGTAATGAAATTACAACATAGCTTATAAGCAATTATTGTTGAATCGGAATATTTTTACGCGAAATATTCCGATTTTCATTTATTTATTTTATCTTTCGCAAAAAATAACCTGATGGAAAAAATTGCGAAAAATGAAGTAATTGATCTTGTAATCGATTTACTTAATCATACCGGGAAGGAAATTACGGATGAGGAAAGAATGGAGCAGCTGAAGTATGCTTCACTGGTGAAAAATGAAAATGATAAGGCATTGCTCACAAGGATGCTGGACGAATCCTCACAAATCAGGAATAACAGGAAACTCGCCCGAAGGATGAAGTATTTGCTGGATCTTTATGGAATTCCGGCTTTCTTTAATCGCTTTGATTCGATGTTGATGTGGCTTTTTACTAAATTCGGCTTTATGTTTGATTTTATAGCCATGCCTGTTTTCAGGAAGAAATTGCGTAATGATACCTCGAAAGTGATTGTCAATGAAAAACCAACGGTTTTTTACAACCATCTTAAAGCACGAAAAACAGAAAAAATTGGTCAGAATGTCAATATCTTAGGTGAAGTTGTGCTGGGTGACAAAGAAGCGGATGATCGTTACCATCATTACCTTAAAGCGCTTGAAAATCCGCAGATTAATTATATTTCCATCAAAATTTCCGGTATTTATGCTCAGATTACGCCACTGAACTACGAGCACAACAAAATAGAACTGATCAATCGTTTGTCGGCTATTTTCAGAAAGGCAATTGAAAATCCGTATAAAGATGAAAGTGGTTTTCTCAAACCCAAGTTTGTCAATCTCGACATGGAGGAATATAAAGACACCCGCCTTACGCTTGATGTGTATAAGGAGACATTGAGTCTTTCTGAATTTAAAAATTATACGGCAGGTATTGTAGTGCAAACCTATTTGCCTGATGCCTGGAGTTTTCAGTCAGAACTACTTGATTTTGCTCATAAAAGGGTGATGAATGGAGGAGCCCACCTGAAAATGAGATTGGTAAAAGGAGCTAATTTAGCTATGGAGACAGTGATATCTTCTTTAAAAGGATGGGAGAATCCGGTATACGATAATAAAACTGATGTAGATGCCAACTACCTGAAACTACTTGACCGCGCGTTGCTGCCTGATAATGCTTCTGTGATGCATATCGGGGTGGCATCACATAATTTGTTTACGATTGCGTATGCTCATTTGTTATCGAAACGTTATGAGGTGGAAGCTTTTCTAAGCTTCGAAATGCTGGAAGGTATGGCAAATTATCTTCCACGGGTTCTTAAGTCAATTAATAAACAAATTATCTTATACACGCCTGTTGTCAGCGATAAGAATTTCCTGAATGCTGTGGCTTATTTGGTCAGGCGGTTGGATGAGAATACAGGAAAAGATAACTTTTTAAGCTATTCTTTTGATTTGCAGTATGGAAGTGAAGCCTGGAACATGCTGAAAAATCAGTTTGAATGTGCCTATGACAGAAAGGATACGGTGAGTATTCATCCCAAAAGAACACAAAACCGGCTAAATAAGCAGGAGATGCGACCTGAAATGCGGGTGTTTGCAAATGAACCGGATACAAATTTTGATTTGATACCCAATAAAATCTGGGCTGCCGGAATCAGAAAAAAATGGAAAAAGAAGGCAGAAGATGAAAAATATGAAATTCCGGTCCAAATAGGTGCGCAATTCGTAAAAACGAATGTGCTGCAGACCTATCCGGATCATAATCAACAGGACAAAGTAACAGTATGTGTGGTACATCAGGTCGGTTTGGATCAACTAAAAGAAATTGTTCAGATTGCTGAGGATGATCAGGCTGGATGGAGTAATTTATCTTTTGCGGAAATTAAGGCCGTTTTGCACCGTACAGCAGATAGGTTGTCGGACAAACGTGGAGATTTGATTGGTTGTATGTCGGCTATCACCGGAAAGACCTTTTATGAAGGCGATGTGGAGGTTTCGGAAGCAATCGACTTTTGCCGTTATTATCCTTTGTCGCTGGAATCATTCTACAGCCTTGATTCAGTAGAGTTTACCCCTAAAGGAGTGGTGTTGGTGATACCACCCTGGAATTTTCCAACAGCGATACCAGTTGGTGGTGTGGCTGCTGCTCTGGCAGGTGGAAACCGTGTGATTTTGAAGCCGGCGACAGTTGCTTTCCCGATTGCCTGGGAGTTTGCACAATGTTTTTGGGATGCCGGAGTGCCAAAAGAAGCGTTGCAGCTTGTTTGCCCCGATAGCCGTGAATCGTTGAGCTACCTGGTGAGTCACCCGGTAATCAAACATATTATTTTTACCGGGGGTACAGACACCGCACTGAAAATCATGGAGATGAATCCCCGTTGTCCGATTTCAGCGGAAACAGGAGGGAAAAATGCCATGATTTTAACCTCGTCATGCGACCGTGACCATGCGATACAGAATATACTGACTTCGGCTTTCAGTAATGCCGGTCAAAAATGCTCTGCCTGTTCATTGTTGATTCTGGAGAAGGATATTTATCAGGACGAAACTTTCAGGGAAAAGCTGAAGGATGCTGTGTTGAGTTTGCATGCCGGCAGCGCCTGGGAGCCGGCGAATATTGTAGGCCCCATGGTGACAAATAAAAATGATAAACTGTTGAAAGCATTTGAACTGGAGCCCGGAGAAGAGTGGTTGGTTGAGCCTGTTTTTGCCGACGAAAAGCAGTACATGTTAAAGCCTGCGGTCAAATGGGGAGTAAAAGTGGATAGTTATACTTTCAGAACAGAGTTGTTTGCTCCCTTACTGGCTGTTGTGTGTATGGAGAACCTGGAGCATGGAATACAGTTGGTAAACAGTACAGAATACGGGCTTACATCCGGACTACAGAGTCTGGATGAAAGAGAACATGCTATCTGGACAGAGAAGATTCAGGCGGGAAATCTATACATAAACAGAGGGATTACGGGAGCTATTGTAAGCCGGCAACCTTTCGGTGGAATGAAACGCTCTGCTTTCGGGGCTGGAATCAAGGCAGGTGGACCCAATTATGCCTTGTCGTTTTTAAATATTAAAGAAAAAGAAGCTCAATTATCTACCATTATAGCACGCGAATTAAACATCCTTATATCAGATAAAATTATTGATAATGACGAAGCTACGAGGCTGAGTAAAGCCATGCATAGTTTTGAACATGCTTTTGAAAGTGAGTTTTTGTTAGAAAAAGATATCCACAATATTCACGGGGAAAGGAATATTTTACGATATTTGCCTGTTCAAAAGATGGTCTTCAGAATTTATCCTAAAGATAAACCGGTTGATATTTTGCTTGTATTGTCAGCGGCAGCTGTTTTAGAGGTACCTTTGATAATCAGTTGTGCTTCTTTGTTCTCCTTTTCAGAGAAACTGAAAACAATTCACCCGGATATCGGGTTTAAATATGAGAATGACCAGTCTTTTATGCTGAACTTGTCTCAATATGAACGAATCAGAACATGTAGTCCGGACCTTCCGGAATCAGTGTATCGTGCAGCTGCATCGGCAGGGATACACATTGCAAGTGCAAAGCCGGTTGTTGAAGGAAGAGTTGAATTATTACATTATTTACGGGAACAAAGTATAAGTTACGAATATCACAGGTATGGGAATATTATCAAGAGCTAAAACAAAAATTGTATTTGTCGGAATCGGTGGAGTAGGGGGTTATTATGGCGGATTAGTTTCGCATTATGCTGAGAAGAATCCTGATATTGCTGTCTGTTTCGTTGCAAGGGGAGCCAATCTTGAGGCTATTCGTGAGAATGGTCTGCAGGTGAGCGATGAACACCGACGTTTTGTGACTCATCCGGCAATTGCAACTGATAAAGTCGAAGAGATTGGAAAAGCAGATTACATCGTGTTGGCTACGAAGAGTTATGATTTAGATGCTACCATGCTGCAAATCAAACCTATGGTATCGCCCGAAACGATTATACTGCCATTGTTGAATGGCATTGACAATACGGCCAGACTAAGAGCTTACTTTCCTGATAATGAAGTTTGGTACGGCTGCGTTTACATCATCACACGCCTGATTGCTCCCGGGATCATTGAAGATTCAGGCAATGTGCATTTTATGCATTTCGGGCATGAAAAGAAAGTCTCAGAACAATTGCTTTTTATTGAAGATTTGTTTTTAAAATCGGGTATTGAAGTTGCCCGCAAAGACGAACCTGTAAAAGCCATTTGGCGTAAGTTTTTTTATATTTCAACAACGGCCGCGCTCACCACTTACCTGAATGCCGATTTCAGGAGTCTGGTTTGGGATGAAGATAAAAAACCACTCTATCTGGAGATCATGCAGGAATTGTTCGCTATTTCTGAGGCTGAAGGAGTTGGGCTTTATGACGGCATAATTGATGACATGCTGAAATACGGTGGCAGTCTTCCTGCCGGCAGCACTTCCTCGATGAACAGTGATTACTTAGCCGGCAGGCGCACCGAAGTTGAAACGCTGATTGGCGTTGTGGTCAGGCTCGGTCAAAAGCACGGCATACCCACGCCTGTATATTCAAAAGTGTATGAAAAGCTGAGAAACTGATTACCGACAAACTATGCCTGATTATTTTCCTGTTCAGTTTTTATTAACTCGCGGGCAATTTCAAACATGTATTTTTTAGCAGCCTCATACTCGTTAGGTATAATACCATCAAGAATAGCATCCTTGATTTTTGTCTTGATTTCACCCACAATGGCACAGGCAGTGAGATTGAAAGTCTCCATAATTTCTTTTCCATCAATGGGTGGCTGAAAATTACGTACCCGGTCTTTTTCTTCTATCTCTTTCAGTTTCTGTCTGACAAGTTGGAAGTTAGCCCTGAAGCGCTTCACTTTCTCCGGATTCTTTGAAGTGATGTCGGCTTCACACAGCATCATCAGATCATCAATATCATCACCTGCATCGAACAACAAACGTCTCACGGCTGAATCTGTCACTTCATCTTCGCTGAGTACAATGGGTCGCATGTGCAGCGAAACCATTTTCTGTACGTATTTCATTTTCTCGTTCTGCGGCAATTTCATCTTGCGGAAAATCCCCGGAATCATTTTCTCTCCCACGTAATTGTGGTTGTGAAATGTCCATCCGAGTCTGTTATCGAAACGTTTGGTACGAGGTTTTCCAATGTCGTGGAGTAAAGCCGACCAGCGCAACCAGAGATTATCTGTCTTTTCACACAAGCCATCGAGCACGGCCAGCGTATGATAAAAATTGTCTTTGTGACCAATACCTTCTTTTGTTTCAGCTCCTTTGAGTGCCAACAGTTCAGGGAAAATCAATTCCAGTAATCCTGTTTTCTCCAGTAAAATAAATCCTACTGAAGGCTTGCGCGACAGCATGATTTTATTCAATTCATCCGCGATACGTTCTTTGGAAATGATGGCGATTCGTTCTTTATTCCTTAATATTGCATCGAAGGTGTTGGTTTCAAGAAAGAATCCCAGTTGTGCAGAAAAACGAATGCCTCGCATCATGCGAAGCGGATCGTCGGAAAAGGTGATGTCGGGGTTTAAGGGCGTCCGGATGACAAAGTTTTTAAGGTCTTCCAATCCGTTAAACGGGTCAACAAGTTCTCCGTAGGTTGCTTTATTCAAGCTAAGCGCCAACGCGTTGATGGTGAAATCACGCCGGTTTTGATCGTCCTCCAGCGTGCCATCTTCAACAATCGGTTTACGTGATTCACTGCGGTACGATTCTTTTCTGGCACCAACAAATTCAATTTCAATATCTTTGTATTTAATTTGCGCGGTGCCAAAATTCTTGAATACAGTCAGATTGGCTTTCTTGCCGAGTTTTGCCGTAACTTTTTCTGCCAGCTCAATTCCGCTGCCAACTACAACAATATCAATATCCTTGGAAGCTCTTTTTAAAAAAATATCCCTGACATAACCACCGATTACGTAGCATGCTTTTCCGTTTTCGTCGGCTATGTCTGAGATAAGGTGAAATATCTTGTTGTTTAAATGTTGTATCATCAGTAGGGAAATGTGTAAATCTTCTTTAATTTTCCGCAAAGATACGACATTTTACTTATTTCCCGGAAACCTTCGCTTTTCTTACTTTCAGTTTTTTTACTTCTTCTTCGAGTGTTGCTAACTCTTTTTCCTGATGGGTAATGGTCTTCAATAACTCATTTAATTCTTCATTGTCGATACCGGATGGGAACTGAGCATTCACCCGATCCATAAAATCGGCCAGCACATTCATGTAGTTTACAAAAGCATCGTAAGGCGATTCATACTGACTGCCATAAGCTTCTTTGTGACTCATATATCGGAAGTGATCGCTGGTTTGCAGCATCAGCCAATCGTGCAGCAAAGGTTTGTCGTTGCACATGCGTACGCGTACACCTACGCCATACAGTTTCTCCAGCGCTTCATGCTGCAAATCATTACCGTTCCACGGACTCAGGTCTTTTTCATGTCCCCACCAGCTAATCGGAAATGGAACCAGCAAACTACCTGTCGGTTCATTTTTCTTGCTAATATCGGATGGAAGAGCAAAACCAATCTGGTGTTCCATTGCATGATAAGGAATGGCTTTCAGAAATTCAAAAATACCGGTTTCATGACGTTGTACCATTCCGAGAGATTCATAACCCATCCAGATGTTAAATACTTTTTCTTCTGAAGGTGCTGATGAAATCCAGCCAATGAATTTTTCTGCTGTGAGCGGATAGTCTGCCCAGGAAGGATTTGAAAAACGCATGAAAATATCTTCGGATAACTTGCTGTTCCTTACTAATAATTTCAATTTGTTGAGATAGGCATGGGAATATACAAAATTCGGACTTTTCCATCCCATAACATGTTTGGCTTCTTCAATCAAAACGGTTTTGAAGCCCATATCGACAATTTTCTCACCAACCTCATCCGAATAGATCAACTCGGCATTCCGTAGAGCCGTCGGACGTTTGCCAAATAAACTTTCAATTTTATCAGCATGCATTTTTACCTGCAATTCAAACTCATCCGCATCGAAAACCGATGAGAGGGAATGGGCGTAAGGTTCAGCCAGAAATTCAATACAGCCCGTTGATGCAAGTTCCCTGAAACTGTCGATTACTTCCGGCGCGTATTGTTCTAATTGTTCAAGCGCAACTCCCGAAATGGAAAAAGCACATTTAAACTTGCCGTTCGAACTCCGGATCATATCAGCAATGGTTCTGTTGGCAGGCAAATAAGATTGTTCAGCCACCATGCGTATCTTTTCTTCTGTTTGAAAATCATCATAATAGTAATGATCCTGACCGATTTGGAAGAAACGGTATTTTTTTAACCTCAGTGGTTGGTGTATCTGAAAATAGAAACAAATGTTTTTCATAACTGAATGTATTTAATTTTTTCTAACTTAATCATCCTCACATTTAATTCAATATATAAAATCATGCTGAAATCAGTATTTCAAGACGCTATCGTAAATTGACCTGACCTTCAAACCGGCATTATACCATTTGATGTTATTGACTTCCTCTCTTCCCAGATTATGCAGACTGTTATACATGGCGGGATATTTTACGATACCATATATGGCATCCGCCATGGCATCAATATCCCAGTAATCGGTTTTAATAGCATGGGTCAGGATTTCAGCACAACCTGATTGTTTTGATATGATACTTGGGGTGCCTACCTGCATGGCTTCGAGTGGTGAAATTCCGAAAGGTTCGGATACCGATGGCATGATGTAAACATCACTTTCGGCAAGCATTTCATGTACCTGTCGTCCTTTCAGGAAACCTGTAAAATGAAAACGGTCGGCGATACCTCTTTTCGCTACCAGTTCAATCATGGCATGCATCATATCGCCGCTTCCGGCCATTACAAAGCGAACCCCATCGGTTTTTTGCAGTACCCTGTGAGCAGCTTCAACGAAGTACTCTGGCCCTTTTTGCATCGTAATTCGACCAAGGAAGGTAACTACCTTGTCCTTCCTTTCTGTTTTGCTAAATGAGTCAGCATCGGGAAGCGGCTCTACCGCATTATGCACGGTGGTGACTTTACGTGGATCCTGGTGGTATTTCTCGATTACTGTTCGTCTGGTCAGATCACTTACCGTGATGATATGATCGGCAACATCCATTCCCCTTTTCTCAATGGAGTAAACGGTTGGATTTACCTTTCCCCGACTGCGGTCGAAATCAGTGGCATGCACGTGTATAACAAGTGGCTTTCCACTGATGTGTTTGGCAAAAACACCGGCAGGATAGGTTAACCAATCGTGAGAATGTATGATGTCAAATTGCATTTGATGGGCCAGCACACTCGCAACAGCTTCATAATTTGAAATCTCTTCAATCAGGTTGTCCGGATATTTTCCGGAGAAATTAATACAACCCAGTTCGTCTGTATATATGCGTGTGTAATCGTATTTGATGCCATTTCTCAACCAGAAATATTCATCGGGATGCATGAACTTGCCGATGCGATAATTTACATGTTCCCAACTGTTTTCACGCCATACAACCGGTATGTGGCAAGCTCCCATGATTTTCAAAAAACTCTGATCCTCATCTCCGTGAGGTTTGGGGATCACAAAAGTCAGTTCAAGATCTTTTTGTTCTGCCATTCCTTTGGTCAGACCATAGCTGGCTGTGCCGAGACCGCCCAATATATGAGGTGGGAATTCCCATCCGAACATCAATACTTTCATCGTTTACTCGTTTTCAGGTTTCTTCATCATATCCAACACTCTCAGAATCTCCGAAACACTCATGGCGAATGACATACCTCCATGACCCTTGTAAGGTGGATTGCCATCGAATAATTCGGGGATGGTTCCAACACACAGTTCACTTAATTCCGCTTCATAACCAATCAGCATACGTTCAATAAATGATTTGCCGCTTTGTTTGTATATCCGGAGATAGGCGGTCGCGAATACACCGAAAAACAAGGGCCAAACGGGACCATTATGGTAATTTCTGTTTCGCTCCAGCATACCTCCTACGTAATTCGGTCGGTAGAAACCACTTTTAGGACTTAAACTTCTTAGTCCTTTAGGAGTGAGTAATTCCCGGGTACAAATATCAATAATTGATTTTTGTTGAGCTTTTACTAAAGGAGAATAAGGTAACCCGACAGCAAAGAGCATATTCGGTCGAACTTCCATATCTTTATAATTATCAGTTACATAATCATGGAGATAAGTGCCGTTCCAGAAAGTGCCAATAAATGCTTCCCGGGATATTTCAGCCTGATAATCCGTTAAATCAGCCAGATTCTCGTTGCCGGTAGCCCTTTTTAACTCAGCAACAAATTTCAGGGCATTGTACCACAGGGCGTTAATCTCAACCACGTAACCGGTACGCGGCGTAATGGGAATTCCGTCTTCCACCGCGTTCATCCAGGTCAGTGCCCGTTCTGTTCCATTGATATACAATAATCCGTTGCTATGTAGTAACAAATTTGGATGGTTCTGTTTTCGGATAAAAGCAATAATTTCAGAGCAAATATCTTCGAATCTTTTTGCTGCTTCTTCGATGGAGGTATGAGCAGCATATTGCTGAACGGCAGCAATAAACCACAATAAAACATCAGGTTGGTCGATTTCTTCTAACAGTATGTTTTCTGTTTTTCCGTTCAGAAATTCCCTGATTTCTTCTATTGATGTTTTGATAATCGCATCGAAATAGTCCATGCGATTAATGGCAAGTGTACATCCCGGAAGTGAAAAAAACTGGTCTCTCGCACGTGAACCAAACCAGGGGTATCCTGCCAGTAAGTACGTTTTATCTCCGATGCGTTTATAAAACTGTTGTGCCGAATTTTTGAGGGTCGAAAACATGTCGGTTCGCTCGTGCCTTCTGGCTAACTCATCTTCCCATAATTTTTTCAATTTTGCAGGAGATATTTCAGTTATCCCCGCAGAAAATATGACTGATTCTCCTTTCTTTACCGGCATTTCGAAAGAACCCGGAACCAACAGGTCTTCTTTGTAATCATATCCACGTTCCTGTTCTTTGTAATATTCAATATTTTTATACCAGGCAGGCTGATGACTGTAGAGGTTCTTTTTTGAGAATTGCATGTGCAGAAATGGATAGCCTTCGTATAACCTCATGCTGATTCCATTGTTGACTTCAGCGAAAGAAGTGTCAGCCTCATTGTTTTCGTGTGTCAACTCATTCACACTTCTGAATGCCAGAAAGGGTTTGAAACGCAGTGTGGTAGGAGAGTGGGCTTCGAGCAGGGTGTATTTGATGAGAACCCTGGGTTCAAAGGAAACCAGCATTCTTTCTTTTGAAAGGACAACACCACCTACCCTGTAAACCGTACGTGAAATACTGTTACAGTCGAACTGACGGATATATTTATGACCATTAGGACTGAAACTGTTGCCTTCGTACTTATGGATACCCAGGTTAAATTCGGCACCGTGTTGGATAACTGTTTCATCCAGAGATGATAACAATACATGATTGGAGTTGTCAATTTCGGGTAATGGAATTACAAGCTGACCGTGATACTTCCTCGTGTTGCAGTCAATCAGGGTGGTGCTATTGTATGCACCCGCCCTGTTGGTGCGGATCATCTCTTTGGTGAGTGATTTTTCAAGGTTGATTAACAGGGTTTTATCGAAATTCAGGTAACTCATAGAATTGTGTTTTTAGGTTTTATAAAACGATTGCAATATAATCAAAAATCGGGTATTCTACAATAAAATCATCATTAATTTTTTATGATTTGTAACATAATAAAAGTGTAGTGATCTGCAGTTTTGTTAAATAAATGTGATAGGTTTCTAAATCCTGATAAGATTGAATTTATTATACCTAACATACAACCACTTAATTTTAAACTTGATTTCTCACGAACAACTTTAGTGATAGAATCACGACACATGATATGTCCCAAACTTGATTATAGACTTAATTATTACACACAACTTAAATGAAAAAGCAGGAAACTTTTAATTTCCTGCTTTTTCTTATTGCGTATGATTATTTTTGTTTCTAAATTTGCGGCTCAAAATCAAGCCTCTTTAGCTCAGTTGGTAGAGCAAATCATTCGTAATGATTAGGTCGTGGGTTCGAGTCCCATGAGAGGCTCTTTAATTTAGCTCCTTGTCCAGATTGGCCTTGATGGCAGCCAGAAAATCCTGTGTGTTCAGGTAATTCTCTCTCTTTACGCCATCACCATATACCAATAAAGCCAAATCTTTGGTCATTTCACCACCTTCTACCGTTTTTATGCAGACCTCTTCGAGTTTTTTACTGAAATTAATCAACGATTCGTTTCCGTCTAACTTGCCCCTGTGTGCCAATCCACGTGTCCAGGCGAAAATGGAAGCAATCGGGTTGGTCGATGTTTCTTTGCCTTGCTGGTGCTGGCGGTAGTGACGTGTCACGGTACCATGGGCAGCTTCAGCTTCCACTGTTTTCCCATCAGGTGTAACCAATACCGATGACATCAGGCCGAGTGAACCAAATCCCTGTGCAACGGTATCCGATTGCACATCGCCATCATAGTTTTTACATGCCCAAACAAAACCACCGTTCCATTTCAGGGCAGATGCCACCATGTCATCAATCAGTCGGTGTTCGTAGCTTATTCCTGCTTCAGCAAATTTTGCTTTAAATTCAGTTTCATACACTTCCTGGAAGATGTCTTTGAAACGTCCGTCATAAGCTTTCAGGATGGTGTTTTTGGTCGACATGTAAAGCGGCCATTTTTTTTCTAATGCAACCTGGAATGAAGAACGGGCAAATCCGTAAATAGATTCATCGGTGTTGTACATCGACAAGGCTACACCATCACCTTTGAAATCATAGACTTCCCACTCCTGTGTTTCGCCGTTTTCATTGGTGAAAGTCATTTTCAGTTTGCCTTTACCTTTGATTACCACATCGGTAGCTTTATACTGATCGCCGAAAGCATGACGACCGATTACAATCGGCATATCCCATCCGGGTACTAAGCGGGGAACATTCTTACATATAATCGGTTCACGGAAAACAGTGCCGCCGATGATATTCCTCAGTGTACCATTAGGGGATTTCCACATTTTTTTCAGTCCGAATTCCTCAACACGCGCTTCATCGGGGGTAATGGTCGCACATTTAATTCCTACATTATACTGAAGGATAGCGTTGGCTGCGTCAACAGTTACCTGATCATTTGTAGCGTCCCTGTTTTCGATACCCAGATCATAATATTTAATGTCAATATCCAGATAGGGTAGTATAAGCTGTTCTTTGATAAATGACCAGATAATTCTGGTCATTTCATCCCCGTCCAACTCAACAACGGGATTTAATACTTTTATTTTTTGCATAATCAATATTTAATATAGCGAATAGCTAATAACTATTAGCGAATAGCGAAAATGAGGTGTATATTTCAGTAAGTCGTTATTCGCTATTCGTTATTCGCTAACATTTATCTTTTATTCAGTGGCACAAATGGCATCTTTTCTCCTACATTTTTGTATGCCGGACGGATGATTCGTTTGCTGGCAAAATTAAGCTCTTCGATGCGGTGAGCAGTCCAGCCGGTAACACGCGACATGGCAAACAAGGGTGTGTATACTTCTGTAGGTAATCCCATCACATCATACACAAATCCTGAGTAGAAGTCAACATTGGTACAAACCTGTTTGTTGATGTCAGAACCTTTGAAAGTCATAAAGGCATTGATTGCTCTTTCTTCCAGCAGTTCGATGAACGCAAATTCCTTTTGTCTTCCTTTTTCTTCTGCTAATGAACGGGCAAGCTCCTTCAACAGGATGGCACGTGGATCAGAAATAGTATAAACCGCATGACCGATGCCATATATCAGACCACTCCGGTTGTATGCTTCCTTATTAAGCATTTTGTTTAGATAAGCATCAATTTCTTTCACGTTTGTCCAGTCTTTGATAGCTTCTTTGAGGTGGTCGAACATATCTTTTACCTCAATATTGGCTCCACCATGTAACGGGCCTTTCAGGGAACCGATACCTGCAGCAATTGAAGAGTAAGTGTCGGTTTGGGTTGAGCTGGTTACACGTACCGTAAAGGTAGAGTTGTTACCTCCTCCGTGTTCTGCATGTAAAATCAAACACAGGTCAAGTAATTTCACATCAAGGTCGGTGTAGTTATTCGGACCTTTAATCATGTACAGGAAGTTCTCTGCCAAAGAAGCGCCTTCGAGCGGGTGACGGATGTGTAAAGAACGACCTTGCTGACTGTGCCGCAGAATATTATAAGCATAGGCGATGATAGTCGGGAATTTAGCAATCAGGTCGATTGATTGACGTACTAAGTTATCTCTCGTGATGTCGTCGGCCTGTGGGTCGTAGGTGTACATTTCCAGTACGCTACGTGCCAGGATGTTCATAATGTCCTGACCTTCCAGTTCCAGGATGTTCATCTTCATCTTGGTATCCAGCGCCATCGATTCATTTAAAATGCTCGAAAACGTTTTCAGTTCTTCTTTGTCAGGCAAATAACCGGATAAAAGCAAAAAAGCAGTTTCTTCAAATCCGAGGCGGTTTTCAGCTTCTAATCCATGCACCAAATCTTCGAGGTCGACACCGCGATAGAAAAGTTTTCCGGGTATGGGTTTTAAACCTCCCTCAGGAAGTCTTTCGTAGCCCACTACATCACCTACTTTTGTAAGACCAACCAATACTCCTGTATTGTCTTCATTTCTCAAGCCACGCTTCACATTGTACTGAGTGAATAACTCTTTATCAATGCGGCTGGTAGTTTTAACTGTCTCTGATAATTTATAAATCAGAAAATCCTTCTTTTTACCCATTGTATTATTGTTTTATTTATTCCTAATATTATTTATTCATCGCGTTCAATGCACTGCCTGCTTTGTACCAGCCAATTTGCTGTTCATTGTAAGTGTGTAAGGCTTCGAATGTATCCGTAGTTCCGTCAGCGTGTGTCAGTATCACCACCAGATTTTTACCCGGAGCGAAATCTTTCAGACCGGAGATGCTTATTTTGTCATCTTCACGCACCTTATCATAGTCATTCTTATTGGCAAAAGTCAGTGCCAGCATGCCCTGTTTTTTCAGGTTGGTCTCGTGGATGCGGGCGAATGACTTTACCAGTATGGCTTTTACATTCAGGAAACGGGGCTCCATGGCTGCGTGCTCGCGTGATGAGCCTTCACCATAATTTTCTTCAGCCACCACAACAGAGCCTAAACCTTGTGCCTTGAATTTTCTGGCTAATGCAGGTACTGCACTGTATTCGCCAGTTTCAGGGTCGAGTACGGCATTGGTTTTCTCGTTGAAAGCATTTACGGCCCCAATAAGCATGTTATCAGAGATGTTGTCGAGATGTCCACGGAAACGTAACCACGGTCCGGCCATGGATATGTGGTCGGTGGTACATTTACCTTTTGCCTTGATTAAGAGTGGCAGTGCCGTTAAGTCTTCACCATCCCAGGGTTTGAAAGCTTCCAGCTTTTGCAGGCGATTGGATGCCGGGTCGATGTTAATCTCAATTTTGCTGCCATCAGCCACAGGAGCTACATAACCTGCATCTTTCACGTCGAAACCATTTATCGGGAGTTCATATCCTTTGGGTTCCTGTAATCTGATCTGTTCGCCTTTATTGTTAACCAACGTGTCAGTCAGGGGGTTGAAACACAAGTCGCCCGCGATGGTGAGTGCAGCCACCACTTCGGGAGAACCGATAAAGGTATGTGTGTTTGGATTTCCATCGTTGCGTTTTGCAAAGTTTCTGTTGAAAGAAGTAATGATGGAGTTGGGACGGTTCGGGTCGTCCAATTCGCGTTTCCACTGACCGATACAGGGTCCGCAGGCATTGGCCATGATTACGGCTCCGGCCGACTCAAATTCAGCCAGCACGCCATCCCTTTCGGCAGTATAGCGAACCTGTTCCGAACCCGGGTTAATGATAAACTGTGCTTTGACTTTAAGTCCATCTTCTTTTGCTTTTTTTACAATTGAAGCTGCACGGGTAAGGTCTTCGTAGGAAGAGTTGGTACATGAGCCAATAAGACCGGCTTCCATTTTTTGCGGATAAGCCTTTTCTTTTACAATTTTAGCAAATTCAGAAAGCGGATAAGCGGCATCCGGAGTAAATGGTCCGTTTACATAAGGTTCCAGTTCACTCAGGTTGATTTCAATCAGACGGTCGTAATACTGTTCCGGGTTAGCGGTTACTTCTGCATCTGCTTTCAGGTAGTCTGTATTTTCCAGAGCCAGTGCTGCAACTTCTTCTCTGCCCGTTGCTTTAAGATAAGCTGCCGATTTTTCATCAAAGGGGAATATTGAGGTTGTGGCACCCACTTCGGCACCCATGTTACAAATAGTTCCCTTTCCGGTTGCCGAAATAGATTTTGTGCCTTCTCCGAAGTATTCAATTACCGCGTTGGTTCCTCCTTTTACTGTCAGTATACCGGCCAGTTTCAGAATTACATCTTTCGGAGATGTCCAACCTGACATTTTTCCTGTTAGCTTAACTCCGATTATTTTGGGCATTTTAAGTTCCCAGGGCATGCCGGCCATCACATCAACGGCATCAGCGCCGCCCACACCAATGGCAATCATACTTAATCCGCCGGCGTTGGGTGTGTGTGAATCGGTTCCGATCATCATGCCTCCCGGAAATGCATAATTTTCCAGTACTACCTGATGAATAATACCTGCTCCCGGTTTCCAGAAACCGATGCCGAATTTATTGGAGACATTACTCAGAAATTCAAATACTTCTTTGTTGTTTTGATTGGCAGTCTGTAAGTCCGGACCGGCAGCTATATGCGCCTGAATCAGGTGATCACAGTGTACCGTTGAAGGAACAGCCACCCGTTCACGACCAGAGTTCATTAACTGCAATAAAGCCATTTGTGCCGTTGCATCCTGCATGGCTACCCGATCGGGTGAAAAGTTGACATAATCAACGCCCCTTTCAAAAGAATTGATTGTTTCTCCGGCATCAAGGTGAGCATACAAAATTTTCTCCGTCAACGTCATCGGACGATTTAAAATTTTTCTCGCCTTGTTCACTCTTTCAGGTAATGATTGGTATACATTCCTGATTATTTCTGCATCAAAAACCATATTTTATGTAATAATTTTAATTTTTAAGCGGTACTGACTTTAAAAAATGTATATTTAATCAATATATCTAAAGAAATTATCCAAAGATAATAAAAAAGATAAATTTGAAAATAGTCCGATTCTTTTGCTAATGATATTTTAACAATGAATCATTAATAAAAGTTCAAAAGAATTTGCGAATGTATGAATATTTACTTTTTACGGATATAATGACAAAAAACGCATGTTTTATGTTTTATAACAGAAAAATTGAGAAGAGGGAATGGGACACTTTAATGCTAAAATGTATATTTTTGTAGTGTTTAAATCCTTTTATCATATACAATTCTCAGGGGAAACTAACACATATTTTATGAGTGAACCAACAGTCCGTGATTTTTCAACAGACCAATTTCTTGAAACTGATCAACAACTTT
>JANJVQ010000018.1 GCA_024710005.1 Paludibacter sp.
ATCCTCGTTTTTTGATCTAAAAACCAAAAAAACACTTAAAATCACTTCCTGAGATTTGAACAGATAGAAATATCTTGAAAAAACAACTTTTTCTATTTGAAAGGAAAGAGGCTGACTCAATTTTATTTTGAGACAGCCTCCTCTAATTGTAGTGCAATAAAATAAAAATACTGCAAAATATGATCTTAATTTGGAATTCATACAGGATATACTTAACTTTAGGCTTCGATAGGTAAAATAAAAAAGATCATGGCAAAGAAACGAACAGTACTCATTACCGGAGCTTCCGGATACATCAGCGGACATCTTCAGCAAAAACTCAAAACACAGGGTTATCAGGTTCGGACACTCACTACAAACATGCTGAAATCTAATGTAGAGGATTGCTTTTACTGGAATCCGGAAAATCAGGACATCAACCGGAAAGCCTTTGATTCTGTAGATTACATCATTCATTTGGCAGGAACCAATATCGGGGCAGGTCGATGGACGAAGAAACGAAAACAGGAAATTTTAGACAGCCGTATCAACACAACCCGTTTTCTTTTTGAAAAAGTACAGTTATATAAGGTTCCGTTAAAAGCCTTCATCACGGCTTCTGCAACAGGTTTCTATGGCACAGTAACCAGTGACACAGTTTTCGATGAGGAAGCACCTGCTGCTCACGATTTTCTGGGGAATGTGTGTTTTCAATGGGAAACTGCAGCCGACCGGTTTCTGGAGCTTGGTATCCGTACCGTGAAAATCCGAACAGGTGTCGTGTTGAGCAACGATGCCCCGGCCGTAAAAAAGATGTTGATGCCCATTAAAATGGGACTGGGGAGTCCGCTTGGCAGCGGCAAACAATACATGCCCTGGATCCACATCGACGATTTATGCGAAATCTACCTGAAATCCATTGAAAACAAATCCTTTACAGGAGCTTACAATGCCGTAGCGCCTCAACACATCACCAACAGGGAAATGATGAAAACGCTGTCGAAAATACTGAAAAAACCTTTCTGGTTTCCTGCCGTACCAGCTTTCGTGCTGAGAATTCTTTTCGGAGAAATGGCTGACATCCTGCTAAAAGGGAGCAGGGTGGAACCTAAAAAGCTTATCGAAGCAGGGTTTGAATATCGTTTCCCGGAAGTTGGGCAGATTTTATTATAAACCATATAAGTCACTTCCGGTTTATTGCCCACTCCATCACATTGGCCGGCGACCGCTTAAAAAACAATTCGTTCGCCATGAACTCCATATAGGGTTTGGTGTGACGATAATACATCTTGAACCCTGCACAGAGGTAGTTCAAACCCGGCTCACCTGTAGGTGTTTTGATGATGCGATTTTTCGGACATTCGCCGTTGCAAAGCTTCAAAAACTCGCATTGTTTACACTGTGTCGGCAGTTTATCCCGCTTGTCGGATCCAAAACGAAGTTGTTCCTCAGAAAACATCATTTCAAAAATTGTTTTGTGTTTGATGTTGCCTAACTTATATTCAGGAAAAACGTAATGGTCGCAGGCATATACATCACCATTGAACTCCATAACCGAAGCATGACCACATTTTTCAGCATAAATGCAGGAACCGGGTTGCTCTCCAACCGTATTTGCCAGGGTAGCATCGAAAATCTGCACAAAATATTGTCCTACATCATTGCGTACCCACTCATCAAAAATTTCAATGTAGAATTTCCCGAATTTGCGGGCATCCACAGTCCAGGGTGCAATCACATAATCACTGTCATCCTCTGGTCCCATCAGTTTCAACCCACTGGGCACATCGTTCTTATGGATACGCTCCACAATCGGAGAAAACTGCATGTAACGGCTACCTATTTCTTTGAAGAAATTATATACCTCCAGCGGATAGTCAACATTGTAGTCGTTGATAACCGAAAGTGTATTGAACTCAACGCCATGTTTCTGGAGTAATTCAATGCCGCGCATCACCTGTTTGAATGTCCCATTTCCTCCCTTGTTTTTACGATATACATCGTGACAATGTTCCGGGCCATCTATTGAGATGCCGATCAGAAAATTATTATCTTTGAAGAACTTACACCAGTCATCCGTCAACAAAACGCCATTGGTTTGCAGACTGTTGTCAATCTGTCTGCCACGTCCATGCTTTTTCTGATACGCCAGGGCTTTGTTGTAAAACAATTTATCACGCAGCAAGGTTTCTCCACCATGCCAGGTGAATAAAACTTCTGGAACCGGTTGTGCCTGAATGTAACTCTCGATGTATTTTTCGAGAATCTCATCACTCATGTGGTAGCTTTGTTTCCCTTTGTATAAATTTTCTTTTTCAAGATAATAACAATAGCTGCAATTCAGGTTGCAGATTGAACCTGCCGGCTTTGCCATCACATAGGTAGGCATCGAGAGGGGATTAAATATGGCGGTCTTTTTCATGGGCTTCTATTTACTAATCAAAATTTCACAAAAGTAACTAATTTAGTTTCATTCTACAAACGAAACAACACTTAAAACATGTTACTGATACTGAATATAAATGGGTTGCGGTTTTAATTTTAACAACTCCGGAGGAGTTAACATACGATTTGGCGATTTCTTCAAATCGTTTTTGTAAAACAATTTGAAGCCTGTAAATTGCACCGGTTCCCGATAAATATAGCGATTATAGGTACTGTTTTTCAGCACCGGTTCACCCCATCCATCCATGTGCATGACAAGTTGCACTTCCGGATGAAGTTTGATGTTTTTGTAATTTTTCACCATACCCTGCGTAAAGCGATGCACAATCAGCATTTTTGGAGGAAGGTTATTCTCCTGCACTAATTTAGCGAGGTATTCCGAGCAAAAATTGATATCGTCAGCATCGTACCAACCTATTTTCTTACCCGGGATACTCCCGTCTTTCATCGAAAACTCGGGATCGATACCCAAATGTACATTGGACATTTTCAGATACTTTTCTAATAATGGCACTTCATGTTGCAAAGTACTCAGTCCGACCTGTATATCTAAAAAAACGATGGCATCACCCATCCTCGCAATTGACAAAGCGGAATCAATCTGTGCATCCGGCATGCGTTTGCAGTAAGTCCCATCAGACATGGGGATACCCTGCGCCACCACGGCAATGTAATGAACTGCCGGTTGAACGGGAGTATTAGGGTCTGCCGTTTCCCAGGCCTGTACCTCAGCATTCAGTCTCTCCCACATTTCGTTAGGTGGATATTCACCCAACGCACCCATTTTTTTAGAATAAAGATTACCGTAATAAGCCACAATTCTTTTAAACGGTAAAATTGCTCCAGCCAATGGATAAGGCTGATTTTTAACCGGCCACATTCCGGTGGTGTCTCCGTTTGCCAAAGCCGTTATTTTTTCCTGATAAGCAAGGGAATCAATTGTAACAACTTCTGTCTTAACACCTTCTCCTGATACTGTATTTTCTTCTGATGTTTCTTGTTGAACATCTTCCTGTGTCGAATTGCGAACACAACCGGTAAACAACAAGGAGCATACGAAAATAATAAGATAAAATAATTTGCTTTGCATATATAACTTAATTAAAACCACATTAGTCACATTAAAAACATTAGTAGTGTCGTTACCTACGGCAACTCCGTGAGATGATGGACTCTACACACCCCAGTAAGCAAGCTTACTGGTTACTAAACTTCGCTTCCTCCGGAAGCAAAAATAAATCGGATTCCCATTATTCGCTATTCGTTATTCGCTGAAAAACGTACGTTTCATTGACTTCAACAACCCCTGTGGAGTCAGCTCAGGAACAATCATACGGCGAACGGTTTGCAAAGGTTGAATAGAATCGCGTTTGTTCGACAAAATAAACGAGAGCTTAAAATACCTGCCAAGTTCCGTTGCCGCCTGATGATCGTAAACACCATTCGGATAGGCCCAATAATCGACAGGCTTACCCATAATTCCCTCTAATTTTGCTTTTGGATTAACAACTTGTTGTTGCCAGTCGGTTTCCTCTTTGTATTTTGTTGCCATCGTATGATCCCAACTGTGCAAGCCAATTGTATGTCCTTTCTCAGCAAGCTCCTTAATCTGCTCCGTTGACATATAATTCTTCTTATTATATGTAATGGTCATAATAAAGAAAGCTCCCCTGAATCCATATTTCTCCATGATGGGAGCAGCTACCGTGAAATGTTCAGTGCGGGAATCATCAAAACTGATCATTACTGGTTTTTCGGGTAAAGGATTGTTAAAAACTAAGTAATCATATAACTGATTTGGTAAAACAGACCGAAAGCCACTATCTGCCAACACTTTCATGTGTGCTTCAAATGTTGCAGGGCTAACTGAGTAATCTCCTTTTGCACTTTCACTTATCCGGTGATAGCACAGGACGGGTACTTCAGCTTTTTGGAGAATTTCAGCGGGTGTATTTGGAGTTTGATGGTGGATGGACTGCTTTTCAACAAGCGGTTTATCAACAGAATGATTAACAGTTGCAGAGTCAGTCTTATCATTATTTTCAACCGGATTATTGCAGTTATAAATTGTCAACATCAAAAACAGAAAAGATAACAGGTAAAGTTTGCTACGCATTTGATTCGATAATTACAATCCTAACACTTTCACATCAACAAAAAAAACGGTATTTATATCAATCTTATAATCCGAACCAAGCATTTGGCGTGTCACCGTATTCAGTTTAAGTTTAAATGAATCTTTTTTTATATAATCCTGCATATCAGCATCGGACACATCAAGTTCCAACTCTTTTCCTGCTGTAGTGGGGACATTTTCCTTCCAGGCAATTTTAATTTCGGGAAGATCATCTGCAGCAAGATAAACATTGATTGATTTGAGAAACCCAAAATCTCCATTTGAAGGTGATTGAATAGTTAATTTTATTGTTTTCAGTTTGATTTGTTCCACCAAATCCATACTGGCATTATTCGCAGCAAAATCCGACTCAGTATTGGTTTCTATATCCGGAGTAAATACATTAAACGGCAAATTAACTCCTGTTGATGCCGGAATTGTCGTACTTGTATTAAAATCCAGTTCAAAGCGTGTTAACTCTTTAAGCGTCTCACAGGATGAGAAAAATATAATTGTTAATGTAAAAAATATAGTTAATGATTTCATGAGTGTATGTTGTATTAATTGTGTTTTTATTTATTATTGTTTTCTTTGTTTTTTGAGTCTGACTTTTTATCATTCTCACTTTCAGCAGCAATTTCATCCAACACTTCCTTCCACAAGTCCTCTTTCATCTTGATAGTAAGCAACCCGGTTCTCTTAATAAGATAATAAGCAATTGCAAGGGAGATAATCAGTACGCCCATCCCTATTAATAACTCTCCGGAAAGCTGTTCAACCTCAATAATCACAATTTTACGCGCCAAAGCTATGATGGCTACCAACACAACCACTTCAACATGCACCACGTTCTGCTTTAAATAAACCTTGATTGTATCAAGCAATTCAATGCCGATTAACACCAACAGGAAAACACCGAATAATCCGGTAAGGCCATTCAGTGAAATTAACCAATCACCTTCGTTTCCGATTGCACTGATAACAAACCGGGCTAATTCAACTGTTGCGAGTAACAACACAAAAGACATCATGAAAATCAGGGTAATGACAATGATTTTCTCTATTGTCTGCGTAAATTTCTTCAGAAAATTAATGACGCTTGTTAGTTTCATGCTGATATGATTGAAGTATCGTTAAAAATATGGATGTAAAGATACTTTATTTCACTTATTTACTAACAAAAAAACTACAATTTTTGTTGCACTAAATCAATTTCTAAAATATAACACTGCAAATTTAATTGATGTGAAAACCCTGGCTCAACAATTCTGCAGATTTAAACTGATTGTATTTCTCCTCCTGCAAGGGATAATCCCAGCATCCCATACTATGATAAATATCTCCACCGAAACCAATTTTAAATTTATACAATCCGTACAATGGATGCGCAGTATCAGGATTTGGCGCAACACCAAACATATCATATTCTGTACAACCAAATTCCTTTGAAATTTTCATGGCTTCCCATTGCAGGGCGTAAGTCGCCATCAGATTCCGGTTTGTAGAAGAAGACGCCCCGTAGAGATACGACCCTCTGTTTCCGGTCAAAATCAGAAACATGGCAGCCAGCGGGATTTTGTCTGATTCAGCAATCAGCAAGCGTACTTCAGCAGGAGAAGAAGTATGTTCAGCCCTTGCTTTCAGAATCGCTTCGAAATAACGGATATCATTGAGGAAGAAGTTATTTCTGGCGGCAGTTTCTTTATAAAGCTGATACCACACAGCCATACTTTCCAGTCCGGCAGAGCGCACTTCCACCCCTCTTTTTAGCGACAATCCGATGTTGTAGCGTGTTTTGGGTTTCATCCCTTTCAAAACCGTTTGTTCGTCCGGCTTCAAATTAACAAAGATGGTATTTGAAGGCAAAATATTAAAATGAGCCTTCTGAAAATTCCAGTTGGCAGTATTAAAATTAAACCTTAACTCCTGCGCATTAATTTCAGGTTCACCAAGCCAGTTTGCGTGCTCATCAAAATGAGCAGAATCTTTTGCCCAGTACGACTCCCAGCATAAGTCATAGCGAATCAGAATGCAGTTCAACGGCAGAAAGGATCGCAAACTCTCCGACATTTCCTCCAGAAACCGCCCCTGAATTTCCTCATCCGGTTCAATTTCCGGTCCGTAAGGCACATAAGCGATACAGTCGTGCCGGTTAATTTGTTGCAAAATCACCAACACATCCGAATGAATATAATCATCCGAAGCAGCATCCAGAAACAATCTTTTTCGTTTGGATTTAAAATTTACGGCAACAGTAGAAGCCCCTAACTGATTTTTCACGTGCGACCAAAAAGCGGTTTGCTGCACAATCGGAGTTTGATATAATTCGTCCACTCCTTTTCTACAAACATCTGAAAGCATGATACATAAAACCGTGAAACGGTAATTTTAAACGTTTAACAAATTAACGTGCAAAGGTAAGGATTAAAGTTATGATAAAAAAGTTTATCTTTGAATCAAAAAAAATCATGCATAATAAATCCAAAACATTGTTTCATTCCGTCTAATAAGAAAAACATTGTCAAATTTAAAAAATCAAATTATGAAACGATTCATTTTTATGCTGGTGAGCATTGTGTTAATTTCAACAACAAGTTACATAAAAGCTCAAGACGAACAGGACAGTACGACTCAGAAAGTTCCTAAAACCGAGTTGACACAAGCCGAGAAAGACTCTATCCTGTTTGCAAGACTCAGTCCTGAACAATTGATGGAGTTAAAAAGGCAGGAATTGGAATTAGAATCTCAGAAAATCGAAGCCAATAGTAGAGAAGACATGCCCTTAAATGGTTTTGGAATTGTGATGATTGTGATGTTACCTTTCCTTTTTGTCATTACTATTGTGACTATTAATGTCAGACGTAAAAATGCTGAATCAAAAAGGAAATATGAGCTTTACATGAAATCCCTGGAAATGGGTCAGACTATTCCTGAACATTTCTTTGATGAACCACAAACCGGTAAGGCAAGCAACCTCAAAAGAGGAATTATTTCTTTGATGGTTGGTATTGCATTTGGATTGTATGTTATCATTGAAAAGAACACTGAACTACCATTCCTGATGGCAGCTTTAATACCGGGATTCGTCGGCTTGGGCTATCTCCTGGTTCATTTTATTGAAAAACCAAAGAATCAGCATCCAGCAGAAAAGCAAGATGAGCAAATCTGAGGATTTAATGCTGGTAGCTCGGGTTAATTTATCCGGAGATAAATCAGCATTCGACCTGTTAACCCGAAAGTATCAATCGTCCATCCGAAGGTTCTTCCTGAACCTGACGATGGGCGACAATCCGCTCAGTGACGATTTAGCACAGGAAACATTTATCAAAGCTTATCTCAATCTGAACGGGTTTCAGGGATTATCCGGATTTTCCACCTGGTTATTCAGGATTGCATACAATGTGCACTATGATTATATCAGATCAAGAAAAATAACCGGCGACATCAACGAGTTGGAAATAAACCGAATGCATGAGGTACAAAATGAGTTTTCAGCCGAGAGAACCGACATTAACGAAGCCCTGATGGTATTGCGAACAGAAGAGAGAACAGCAATTCTGTTGTTTTACATGGAAGACAAAACCCACCAGGAAATCGCGAAGATTATGCAGTGTCCGTTGGGAACTGTAAAAACATACATTCTAAAAGGAAAAGAAAAATTGGGCGCTTATTTAAAAAATGCTGGATATGGAAACTAAATATGATGACCGGATGATCCGCAATTTCTTTCAGGAAAACAAAAAAGAAATTGAGGATAATTACTTTACGAAGAGAGTAATGCAAAGACTTCCGGATAAAAAGAAAAATTATGACTGGATCATCGTGTTATGTACAGCTCTGGGGACTCTGATTGCAGGATTACTGGGATGGAACAGTCAGTTACCGGTAATAACTATCTCTATTCCAAGCCATACAACCTTGTATTATTTACTGGGAGGTATATTTGCTTTTCCTCTTGTAATACTGCTTATTTACGAATTGCTTAATAACAAAAGGATTAGCCTGATTTAATTTTACCTTTTGCTTATCAGGCTTCGGAAGAATAGAGTAATCGTAAATAATCAGTTCATTGGTTTCAAAACGACCTTTCAGTTCGGATTTGTCATCTAATATAAAATCACAGTCAAACCGTGATATACTGTCTGTAAAGCTTATCTGCATTGTTCCACCTACAATATACTTTCTGACTGAGAAATACTCGTTTTTCTCAATAAAGTATATATATGCACCAATATCATCATACTTAACTCCTTCGTCATCATACAATTCTCCCGGAGCAATCTTAAACACATCAATTGTATCAGCAATCTCATAAGTCCCGGCAGGGAATATTGTATCAGAGGAAGAGACAAAAATATCATTCAGCACCAAATACTGACCAAATCCGGTAAGATAACCATCCTTAGTCAATGTCAAAGAATCAGTAAAGGCTCGTAAACTCAACACGTGATTATCAAATCCATAATGAGCGTATTGTGATCCCCAGAACTCAGCATAACCACTTGAATACTGAGGATTCTTTTCATACTGATATTCAAACACTTCTCTTCTCTCACAGGCTTGCAAAAGGAGCATGAAGCATACTATATATAAATAAACCTGTTTATCCATTATGCAGTCTTATTGATATCGGGTTTTATGTATCTGACCGGGTACGAGGCGGCAATAAAACCAATTACCAGTACGGTTATTAAAACTAAAAAAACATCCGAAAATTGTGTTACCGAAGGATAATTCTCTACAATAAAGCCAGCACCCAGTTTGATAAAACCTATTTTTTCCTGTAAAAGCGCAAAGCAAGTTCCGATTACGACGCCGAAAACAGCTCCCACCAACGAGATCATCCATCCTTCCAGTAAGAATATCTGCTTAATTAACCGGTTATCCGCTCCCAAATTACGCAAGGTTAAAATATCATCCTTCTTGTCAATTATCAGCATAGAAAGCGAGCCAATGATATTAAAACTGGCTATCAGCAGGATAAAACTAAGAATTAAAAACGTAATCCATTTTTCAATCTTCATGATTTTAAAATAACTTTCCTGCTGTTCGTACCTGTTTTTTACAGAGAAACTATCTCCCAGTATTTGTTTAACTTCCTTCTGAATCTTTTTTCCATCAGCCCGAGGAGTCAGTTTCAGTTCAACTGCTGTCACTTCTGTATCCTCATATTCAAAGAGTTCACGCGCTAAATTCAACGAAACCAACACATATTGATTATCGTACTCGCTTTGCTGTACCGAAAAAACACCGGAAAGAAAAGTTGCCGACTGATTAAAACTCTGTTCCGGTCGCAACAGATTAATACGGGATGTTCGCTTGGGAGCATAAATATACAATGGGTCTATGAAATGTGCACCTAATCCAAGTGTAGCCGCTATACCCGCACCTGCCACCGACCTTTCAAAAGCCCCATCGTACAACAAAAACTCACCATCGAACATGATGCTGTCGATCAAGGTCATTTGTTTGAAATCTTCAGACACGCCTTTAATCATGGCCGGCATCTGCTTCTCTTTAAATCGCAGCAATGCATTTTCCTCCACCACTTCTGTAAACACAGCAACAGCAGGATGTTTTCTGACAGCATCAAATTCAGGCGAGTCGATTGAAAATTGTTTCCCTTCATTCACCGTGATTTTCAACTCCGGATCGAAGGCTGAAAACAAATCAGAAAAAAGCAATTCGAATCCATTGAAAATAGAGAGTACAAAAACCAGCGCCATGGTACCGACAGCCACACCCACTGAAGAAATACCCGAAATGACATTGATGGCATTGTGAGATTTCTTCGAAAAAAGGTAACGGTGTGCGATATTAAATGCAAATTTCAACCGGCCTGTGCGAACTGCTATGTGAGCTTTTTTTCTCAATTTTCTTCTTCTGATGCAGGCGATGGAGGATCACTTTTCAGCAACCGATCGATATTTTCTAAGTAATCGAGCGAATCATCTAAATGAAAGTTCAACTCCGGGATGATCCTCAGGTTGCTAACCCTTTTGCCCAGTTCGAAACGAATCGATTTAGTGTCTTGTTTCACTTGCTCCAGAACTTCTGTGGTTTTATCGCCAGGGAAGATACTCAGACTGATATGGGTCACACTCAAGTCCGGACTTACCTTAACACGCGTTACACTGATGAGCGTTCCATGCAACTTTTTGGCATAGAGCATAAAAATTTCTCCCAACTCCTTTTGGAGCATCCGGGCTATTTTTTCTTGTCTTTTTGATTCCATTTCTATTTGTTTATTTTACTGATTAATTCGTTTGCATCTAGCTTAATTTTTGAAAATGCAAACCATTTCTTTGCCAGATCTTTCAAAGAGGCGCCTATATGATATACCACATCCTGATCTATAATTAAAAATCTGTCATGTGATTTCTTAAAAACACGCACTTCAACCGGCTCGTATTGAGCATTGTATTTTTCAACATCCAACCTGAATGAGTCTGAAATAACACTTGTATATATTGTTGCTTTTACGCCTTTTCTTCGCTTTGAAAAAATCATCAATACACTTTCATCAATGTAATTATCAATCAGAATTATGGACTTTTTTGCCGATCTAATCAGATCTACTACAAATTTATATGCATCGAAAATCTGACCATCATAAAAAATTCCTTCATTAGGAGGTAAAGTGGTTTTTATCAACAAATCAAATTTTTGATCATGTTCATGTAATTTTCTCTCAATCCTTTCAAATCGTTGATTAAAGACATAACCTTTCATCAAATATTCTTTAAGAACACTGTTTGCCCAAATCCGAAATTGTGTGCCTCGCTTGGATTTAACACGATAACCAACAGAAATAATAACATCAAGGCTATAAACAGCAACAGGTTTATCAGAAAAAGCATTATGCAAAAAATGCATATTGCTTTTTTCATCCAGCTCATTTTCGATAAAAATACTTCTAATATGCCGTGAAATAACTGATTGATTTCTTTGAAACAACTCAACCATCTGAGCCTGTGTAAGCCATACGGTTTCAGCTTCAATTCTCACTTCAATTTGCTTTGCTTCATCTGCAGCATAAAGCACAATTTCTCCACCATTTTCCAAAAAAAATCTAATTTAGGTTTTGTAAACAACGATAATACATGCTATTTCTTATCTTCCTCCAGAGATAAGAAAAAAACTACAATTTCCATTCGAAACCGTCCTTGGTGTCTTTAATTTCAAAACCCATGGCGGTTAACTCATTTCGTATTTTGTCACTGGTTGCCCAGTCTTTGTTCTTTTTGGCTTCCAGACGGATGTTCAGTAATAAATCAACCGCTTTTTGATAAGCTTCTGTACCGTTTGCTGATACTGACTCAGATTGCAATCCGAGTAAATCTGCCAAATAAAGTTTGAACACAGACTGCAATTCCGACAAATCAGCCTGACTGATCGTTTCTTTCCCATCGTGTACCAGATTGACAGAACGTAAAGCGTCGAACAAAGCTGATATGACCATCGGCGTGTTCAAGTCATCTGCCATGGCATCATCACATTTTTTTCTTACTTCGGAAATATTTACTGAAGAAGTTGCTGATGCCTGCAACTTTTGCAAACGTGCATATCCTTCCATCAACCTTTCCAGACCTTTTTCAGATGCTTCGAGTGCCTCACTGCTGAAATCGACCGTGCTGCGGTAATGTGCCTGCAGAATGAAAAAGCGGATGGTCATCGGACTGAAAGCTTTTGTCAGCAGGGCATGATTACCGGTAAAAAACTCCTCAAGCGTGATAAAGTTCCCCAGCGACTTACCCATTTTTTGTCCGTTGATGGTAATCATGTTATTGTGCATCCAATACTTTACCGAATCCTTGCCAAGTGCTGCACACGACTGCGCAATTTCACATTCGTGGTGCGGGAACATCAAATCCATTCCACCCCCATGAATATCGAACTGTTCCCCTAAGTATTTTGTACCCATGGCTGAACATTCCATGTGCCATCCCGGGAAACCTTCGCTCCAGGGCGCTTTCCAACGCATGATGTGTTCGGGAGAGGCTTTTTTCCACAGCGCAAAATCAACACTGCGGCGCTTTTCGCTTTGTCCGTCTAAATCACGGGTAGTCTCAAGCATTTCATCAATATTCCTGCCTGATAGTTTTCCATATTGATAATCACGGTTATACTTTTCCACATCAAAATAAACCGATCCTTCGCTTTCATAAGCATAACCTGCATCTAAAATTTTCTGTGTAAATTCAATCTGCTCCATGATATGTCCCGATGCATGCGGTTCAATGCTCGGAGGCAACACATTCAGCGCTTCCATCGCTTTGCGGTAGCGATTCAGGTAGTACTGCACGACTTCCATCGGCTCCAACTGGTCGAGTCGGGCTTTTTTGGCAATTTTATCTTCACCTTCATCGGCATCATTTTCGAGGTGACCAACATCGGTGATATTTCTGACGTACCTGACTTTATATCCCAAATGCTTCAGATATCTGAAAAGAATGTCGAAGGTGATAGCCGGACGGGCATGTCCCAGATGCGGATCGCCATAGACAGTCGGACCACAAACATATAGTCCTACATGGGGTTCGTGAATAGGAATAAACTGCTCTTTTTTACGGCTTAGCGTGTTGTAAATGTATAATGTATGTTCCATAAGGATTTAAAACAATGTTCCTGTTTCTCCGAATTTAATTTTCCCTAAATGTTTATATGCCAGTTCTGTGACTTCCCGTCCCCGGGGTGTTCGTTTCATAAAACCTTCTTTTATCAGGAAAGGCTCATAGACTTCCTCGATTGTTCCCGGATCTTCTCCCAGAGCGGTTGCTATGGTATTTAACCCAACCGGTCCACCACTGAATTTATCAATGATAGTGGTCAGTATCTTATTATCTATCTCATCCAAGCCGTATTTATCAATATTCAGCGCTTCAAGTGCATATCTGGCGATGTCCAAATCGATTTTGCCGGAGCCCTTCACCTGTGCAAAATCACGCACGCGCCGCAACAGGGCATTGGCAATACGGGGCGTACCACGACTTCTGCCCCCAATTTCACGGGCAGCATCATCTTTTATCGGCACCTGCAACAAACCGGCAGAACGTTTGATGATGTGGGTAATCACATCTATATCGTAATACTCAAAATGACAATTGATGCCGAAACGTGCACGCAAAGGAGCTGTCAGCAAGCCACTCCGGGTAGTTGCACCAATCAGCGTAAACGGATTCAGTTCAAGTTGGATGGAACGGGCAGAGGGCCCTTTATCAATCATGATATCGATGCGGTAATCTTCCATCGCCGAATACAGGTACTCCTCCACAATCGGACTGAGCCGGTGTATCTCGTCAATAAAAAGCACATCGTTGGTTTCCAGACTCGTTAACAATCCCGCCAGATCACCGGGCTTATCGAGCACCGGCCCGGAAGTTATTTTAAATCCGACATTCAGCTCGTTGGCAATGATGTTCGATAAGGTTGTTTTGCCAAGTCCCGGGGGACCGTGCAACAACACATGATCCAGCGACTCCGTGCGCATGCGGGCAGCCTGAACGAAAATTTTCAGGTTATCCACAATCTTGCTTTGTCCCCTGAAATCAGAAAACGTCAAAGGCCGGAGGGAATTCTCAAACTCCTTCTCCCCGTTGCGGTTGTTTCTTATGTCAAACTGTTCTTCCATTAACTCTTCTTAATCTTAACATCGAAATCCGTCATCATAAACTATTTACAGATTCTTTTGAAAGTCCGTTTAGCTGGATTGATATATAAGTTCTATTTGTTGCAAAAATACAAAATAGCAGCGGGAATAGAAAATATCTGTTTGACATAACTCAAATTTATCATTTGTCAGGAAAATTAACCTTAAACTATCATATTGCAAACAAAAAGACCACCAATCATTGCATTTTAAAACAACAAACAAATAAAATAAATCTTTTTGACGTTATTTCATTTTCATTTAAATCATTTTGATTATTTTTGCAGCAAAATAACATCATTCTGTCATCAATTGTCATATAAATTACACATACTTATAAATTCAAACTTTAAACAATGAAACAACAAAAAGTTGCCTGGAAGTACCGGATTCCATTTTTACTCTTAGCCATCGTAGCCTTAATCTCTTTAATTCCGGTAAGTTATGATACCTTGTTACCTGAAGGCATGGAATCGCTTGAAATCAATCATGCGGATACATCCTGGTTGCTGATGGCATCAGCGCTGGTATTGCTAATGACACCCGGACTGGCATTTTTCTACGGAGGGATGGTTAGGTATAAGAATTTAGTATCCACGCTTTTACAAAGTTTTATCGCGCTGGGTATAATCAGTGTTCTTTGGATTGTGGTTGGATTCAGCATGGCTTTTGGCGATAGCATCGGAGGTATCGTAGGGAATCCAACTTCTTTTATGTTCTTTAAAAATGTGGGGTTAACACCGCACCCGGATTTTGGTCCGACAATTCCTTTCGCTTTGTTCGCCATGTTCCAGCTTAAGTTTGCCATCATTACTCCGGCACTTATCACAGGCGGTTTGGCTGAACGGGTTCGTTTTACTTCACTGATGATGTTCCTGATTTTGTTTTCCTTATTTATATATGCCCCGCTGGCTCACTGGACCTGGCATCCGGAAGGATTTCTGCATAAATGGGGCATCCTCGACTTTGCAGGTGGAACTGTAGTACACATTTCAGCAGGCTTTGCAGCCCTGAGTGGCGCTATCTTCCTTGGTAAAAGAAAGGGTGTCAACGGTGATGCACGTCCGACCAATATTCCCTATATTTTATTGGGAACCGGTTTGCTCTGGTTCGGTTGGTTCGGTTTCAATGCGGGGTCTTCTTTGGCTGCTGATGATCTGGCTGTAAGAGCTTTCGTAAACACGAACATTTCATCTGCAACTGCCATGCTAACCTGGTTACTTGCCGATGGCGCCATGGGTAAAAAACGCTCTGCCGCAGGTGCTGCCATAGGTGCGGTGGTAGGTTTGGTAGCCATCACCCCGGCAGCCGGGTTTGTAACGGTCGGACAAAGTGTGTTCTTTGGTTTTATCGCTTCATTGGTAAGCTATACCGCGGTTCAACTGAAATCAAAAACCAAAATCGATGATACGTTGGATGTATTCCCCTGCCATGGTCTGGGCGGTATCGTGGGCATGATTCTGACAGGTGTATTTGCCGTAAACGGAGGAGAAGGTGTTGGGCTGATTCATGGTAACGTGGGACAATTTTTCATGTACCTGCTTGCCTTATTGATTGTCGGAGCATTCACATTCGGAGGTTCTTATCTGTTGTATAAATTTACCAATTACTTTCTGCCGATGCGTGTCACCCCTGAACAGGAAGCGCAAGGTCTTGATCTCACACAACATGGTGAGGAAGCTTTCGACTTATCGACCAAATAAGATATATTAGTTTTTTAGAGGTATATATGATTTGTGTCTCCCCCGGGCTGTGAAGTTCGGGGGAGTTTTTTACATTTCCACGCTATCCAGCAAACCCACATACACTTCTATCGCTTCCTCGATTTCCTTCAGCATTACATATTCATTCGCTGTATGAGAACGGGAGGAGTCGCCCGGGCCTATTTTTACACTGGGAAAAGGGAGAAGCGCCTGATCGGACAAGGTAGGTGAACCAAATAATTTACGACCCAGTATTTTTCCCTGTTTAACAACAGGATGATCAAGCGGTGTGGCGGTGGAACTGAGACGGGTAGAGCGGGCAGTAACCGTGCAATTTACCTTTTGCGTGATAATTTCGAGCAGTTCCTGATTGCTGTACATCTCATTGGAACGAACATCCACCACAAACGAACACTGATCTGGCACCACATTATGCTGCGTACCAGCATTAATTTGCGTTACGGTCATTTTTACCGGACCGAGAAATGTTGTTTGTTCAGGGAAAACAAATTCTTTAAACCAGTTTATATCTTCTAACGCTTTATAGATTGCGTTATCGCCTTCATCACGGGCGGCATGACCGGATTTTCCATAGGCAACACAATCGAGTACCATAAGCCCTTTTTCGGCAACAGCCAAATGCATGCCGGTTGGCTCGCCAATAATTGCAAAGTCGATTTGCGGAAGTTCCTGTAACAAGCTGCTGATTCCTTTTTCCCCGGAAATTTCCTCCTCAGCAACCGCGGCATAAATCAGGTTATAGCTTTGCTTTTTTTGTGATAGAATGAAAAAGACCTGCAACAGAGTCACCACTGAAGCTCCGGCATCATTGCTACCCAAACCATACAATTTACCATTTTCCACCACCGGAAAAAACGCGTCGTACGTCCAACCCGCAACCGGTTTTACCGTATCGATGTGCGAACAAAGCAATAATGTCGGTCGCGCAGAATCAAAACCCGGGCTCATCAGCCAGATGTTATTATCCTTGCGGGATACAGCATAACCTTGCAACTCAATGTAACGCTCCAGCAAATCCGCCACTTTTTTTTCTTCCTTACTGAAAGAAGGGATGGCGATGATGTTTTTCAACAAAATGGTTGCTTCTTGTGTGTATTCCTGATACATGGTTTATTGAATCAATTTTTGTTTTTTCATCCAGTTTTCCAACATTACCGGCCATTTATCGGCTTCAGGATTCGTGGGGCGCATACCAATACCATGACCGCCTTCAGGAAAGGTATAAACTTCAACCGGTACTTTTTTCGACTTCAACGCCTCTGCAAACAAATAACTATTTTCTATAGGCACTGATTTATCATCTTCAGCATGAAAAAGAAAAGTCGGAGGAGTTTTGGAAGTTACCTGCAACTCATTTGAATATAAATTCACCAAAGACACATCGGGTGTTTTTCCCAATAAATTATGCTTAGAACCGCGATGTGTAATTTCGGGTTGCATCGTAATCACGGGATAGGCCAGAATCATGAAATCGGGACGATTATTTTTAGCGGTAAGGCGGGTTCCCGCAGTAGAAGCCAAATGTCCGCCAGCAGAAAAGCCCATGATACCTATTTTAGTTTTGTCTATTTTCCACTCTTTTGCACGTTTGTGGATGATCTCAAGAGCGGTTTGGGCATCTTTAAGCGGAATTTCGTGGTGACCGTTCGGCATGCGATAATAAAGCACGAAAGCGGTTACTCCCAATTTATTAAACCACTGTGCAATTTCTTCTCCTTCTTTGATGACAGAAACACCGGTATAACCGCCACCCGGACAAATCAACACGGCTGTGCCTGTATTTATTTCAGCAGGAGCAGGATATACGTACATCCGTGGTTCGGATATCTTTACCATAAAATCTTTTCGAAGAAACTGCTCTTCTTCGGTGATTTCGTTCGACTCAGCTGACCCGTTAGGATAAAGCAGGATTTTTTCCTGCGCGTGTATTACGTGCATCATGAAAATTAATGTCAATAATAATGTTGTTGTTTTCATACGTAAATGATTTATTTTTTCATACCTGTCAGGTTTTTAAAACCTCACAGGTATCTACAACTCTATTATAATCGTTCCGCCCTCTTTATCAATTAAATCGGCACGGGTAATTACCACCTTCTTCACACCTGCCTTCAAGGCCTCAAAGGCATTTTCGAGCTTTGGAATCATTCCACCCTGAATCACGCCGGATTGTACATAGCTTTCAAAAAGTGCAGGTGTCAGTTCTGCAATCACGCTATCATCATCATTTTCATCTTTTAGCACACCCTTTTTCTCGAAACAATACATCAGTGTTACATCAAAATATGTTGCAAGTGCTTTGGCTGCTTCTCCTGCGATGGTATCGGCATTGGTATTGAGCAGATTGCCGGATTTATCATGGGTTAGTGGCGCCAACACCGGCACTACATCCTTTGCAATCAAATCAGCTAAAATAGATGCATTTACCTCTTTCACATCGCCCACGAAGCCATAATCGACGTCTTTTACAGGACGTTTTTCTGAACGCATGTAATTCAGATCGGCACCGGTTAAACCCAGGGCATTGACACCCAGGGCCTGCAAACCGGCCACAATTTGCTTGTTTACCAATCCGCCATAAACCATCGTAACCACTTTAAGCGTTTCTTCATCTGTAATGCGGCGACCATTCACCATTTTGCTTTCAATTCCGAGCCGGGCTGCCATGGCTGTAGCCGAGCGACCGCCACCATGCACGAGGACTTTATGTCCTTCTATCTTCGCGAAATCTGTCAGGAGTTGTTTCAATGAAGCTGGCTCCTCAACAATTTTTCCTCCTACCTTAATCAGTATCAGTTTTTCCATCAGAATTTTATCATTGAATGAATATCCGTGGCGTTTTCGAGTTTTTCTTTTCCTTTCAGGAATTCAAGTTCGATCAGAAAACTCACGTAAACTGCTTTCATATCAAAATTGGCAAGTAGTTTCAAAGCTGCTCCCGCACTACCACCCGTTGCCAGCAAATCATCGTGCAACAGGACAACATCTCCCGGGTCAATGGAATCTTTGTGAATTTCCAGCGCATCCTGACCGTATTCCAAATCATAAGCCAACCGATAGGTGTCAGCAGGTAATTTCCCGGGTTTACGCAACAACACGAAACCGGCACCCAGCTTGTACGCCAGGATACTTCCCAGCACAAAACCGCGGCTTTCGACGCCCACAACCTTCGTGATGCCTTTGTCTTTGTAGTATTCGTATAGTTCATCCACGATGAAACGTAACACTTCAGGGTCTTTCATCGCCGTGGTGATGTCTTTAAATAAAATTCCCGGCTTGGGAAAGTCTGGTACATTTCTGATGGATGCAATAACTTTTTCTATATTCATAATTTTGTTACTTTACCATATAAGTCATATAAGCTACATATAAGTTATATATACTATTTGAAGATTTACGATTAAACGCAAAGCTTATATGTAACTTACATGACTTATATGGTTATATTTTATATCTTTAGTTTGTTATAGTCTATTCTCTAAAAGTCTTTTGATAACAACCTGCGCTGAAATTTCACGGTTGGCGGCTTCGGGTATCACAATCGACTGCGGACTTTCAATCACTTCATCGGTCACAATCATGTTACGGCGAACCGGCAGGCAATGCATAAAATACGCGTTGTTCGTCACGGCCATCTGACGTTCGCTTACCGTCCAGTTGCGGTCGGTGCTGAGTATTTTACCATAATTCGGATCCTGATAAGCTGCCCAGTTCTTGGCATAAATAAAATCAGCGCCTTCGAAAGCCTTCATCTGGTCGTATTCCACCTTTGCCCCCCTTACAAACTCCTCTGCCAACTCATATCCTTCAGGATGGGTAATCACAAAATCAACCTCCGCTTCGTTCATAAAATCGGCAAAAGAATTAGGCACCGCCTGGGGTAATGCTTTAGGGTGTGGCGCCCAGGTCAGGACAACCTTCGGACGAGCCGTTTTTTTATACTCCTCGATGGTAATCAGGTCAGCAAAAGCCTGTAAGGGATGTGCTGTAGCTGCTTCCATGCTGAAAACCGGTTTACCTGAATATTTGATAAACTGATTGATGATGGTTTCACTGTAATCGAAAGCTTTGTCTTCGAACTGCGCAAAAGCCCGCACCCCGATGACATCACAATAGGCGCCCATCACCGGAATAGCTTCAAGGATGTGCTCCGGCTTGTCGCCATCCATTACCACGCCCCTTTCTGTTTCCAATTTCCAGGCTCCCTGATTGATGTCGAGCACCATGGTGTTCATGCCCAGGTTCATTCCTGCCTTTTGGGTACTCAGGCGCGTACGCAGACTCGAGTTGAAGAATACCATCAGCAGGGTTTTATTTTCTCCGATGTGCTTGTAAGCGTAACGGTTTTGCTTGATTCCCAATGCCTCATTAATTGCATCTTGCAGATTACCGAGGTCTTTGACGTTGGTGTATGTTTTCATATAATTTTCTTGTCAACAGTCTGCGGTCAACAGTCCACAGTCGTTGATTTATTTAATCTTATTTATTATTTCGGTTGCATTACAATCAGCGGAATCAGCATTTCTTCCAACGAAATACCACCATGCTGAAATGTGTTTTTATAATAACTCACGTAATGATTGTAATTATTCGGATACGCGAAAAAATCTTCGTTGCCGGCAAAAATATAGGTTGAACTTACATTCGGACTGGGCAACCCGATTTGTTTGGGATCTGGTATCTCATAAACTTCCTTGCGGTTATAACTCAGATTCTTACCTACTTTATAGCGTAAATTCACATTGGTATTTTTATCCCCGATGACCTTAATCGGATTTTTAACCTGAATAGTTCCGTGATCGGTAGTCAGGATAACCTTGTACCCCCTGCGGGCAATGGCTTTCAGTAATTCAAGTGTACCCGAGTGTTTGAACCACGACACAGTCAACGAACGATACGCATCTTCATCATTGGCTAATTCGCGCATCATCTTGGATTCAGTTCGGGAATGAGAAAGCATGTCGATGAAATTCAACACGCAGACATTTAACTGGTTATTTTCCAATTGCGGCAATCTTTCAATCAGTTTCTCACAATAAGACGATTCATTCACTTTATTATATGAAAAAGCATAATTTTTTCTGAAGCGTTGCAATTGCGTTTGGATCAAGTCTTTCTCATTCAGGTTTTTCCCCTCTTCTTCCTCTTCATCAACCCATAAATCCGGAAACATCTGCTGAATTTGCACGGGCATCAGTCCTGAGAAGATTGCATTTCGAGCGTATTGTGTTGCAGTCGGTAAAATGCTGGAATACATTCCTTCTTCGGTGAACGTATAATATTCATTCAACATTTCACGAATCATTTTCCACTGGTCGAAACGGAAGTTATCAATCAGCACAAAAAACACTTTTTCACCGTCATCCAACAAAGGGAAAACCTTGGTTTTGAAAATATCCGGACTTAACAGCGGTCTGGTTTCAGGCTTTTTAAACCAATCAATGTAATTTTTCTTGATGAATTTATTGAAAGTACTGTTGGCTTCTGTTTTCTGCATACGCAGCATTTCGTCCATGCCGCTGTCAGTTTCCGACAATTCAAGTTCCCAGTAAACCAGCTTCTTATACACCTCTACCCAATCATCATAGGTTAGCGAATCATTGATTTGCATGCCTATTCGTCCGAACTCAGAGCGATACGTCGAAGTAGTATGCTCAGTCTGAATCTCTTTCTTGTGAATATTCTTTTTCAACGTCAGCAAAATCTGACTGGGATTTACCGGTTTCGTAAGATAATCCGCAATCTTACTTCCGATGGCCATATTCATGAGGTTTTCCTCCTCACTCTTCGTAATCATGACCAGGGGCACATTCGGGTGAATCTCCTTAATCAGCGGAATGGTTTCCAACCCGCTCAACCCAGGCATATTTTCATCTAAAAAGATGATGTCAAAACTTTCCTTTTTACACAAATCCACCGCGTCTTTGCCATTGGATGCTGTAATCACCTCATATCCCTTTTCTTCCAGAAAAAGCACATAGACTTTCAGCAAGTCAATTTCATCATCTGCCCATAAAATTCTGTCTTTCTTCATCTTATTCTGTTTTTATATTTTCTTCGTCATCAGCCCTTTTTTCACCAGGCTTTTTCTCCGACCCCATTTCTGTCCGGTACATCAGGTAGTCATCCAGCGTAAACCCTGATTTTGTCAACGCGTAATTATGTTCAGAAATAACCAAGGGGAATGTCTTCAACTCCTTCATCAGTTTCACAATTTCAGCATCTTCGGCAATGGCTTCAAGATACCAGGCAGCATCAGTATAATTATCAAAATCAAAGACCGACAAGACATTTCTTGACGCGTCCATCCTACTGATATTCAATTCAAAATCATTCAGCAAGAAGCGCGAGAAATTGAAAACAGCCAACTGAAACTGAAGCGCGTACAATGACTCTTCGGGTTCTGATGATATCAGCATAACCCGGTGTTTGGTTTGTTTATCGGGACTGAAAGTCAAGGTAACGCTATCCCCACGCTCAACCTTAACCTGCACTTCACGGCGCGCCAGGATGGTGCCGTGCGTGGTGCCCTGTTGTGCTTCCCTGCCCTGTTTAATCAACGCAAGCATATCTTTCGAAATGGAGCTCACATCACTGGTTGGAAAAGCATCCAATAACTCAGTCAATGCTTTTTCAAATTGTTCAGGCTGCTGTGTTTTACCGACACTGAGTGCTTTCAGAAAAAGAAATTTCGGCATCAGGGTACTCATCGGGTATTTTTCTGCCACATACTGAACCTGACCAAAGACCTTTTCAAAATCATTTTTATTGAATGCTTCGTAAGCAATCCGGTAAACAGAGTCCTGCTCGGCAAACATTTGCTGCTTTGTTTCAATATAATTCGGATTGGTAAGCAACTGTGCATATCTGTTATCGGGATAACCGGTAATTAACTTTTCTCTTACAGATTCCGCCTCCGTGACCTGAGCCAGCCGGGTGTGCATCAAATACGACTGATATAAGGCATCCGGAACCAACTCATACACTCCGAAACGTTCCAGGTATTCCCTGAATGTGGCAATCGACAATGGTAAATCTTCCAGTTTATCCTTGTAAATCATCCCCATGCTAAACAAGGCATCAGCCCAAAGCTGACTCGAACGGGCAAGTTGCTCTTTAGTAACCGGAATCTGTCTCAGGTAGTACGCCGGATTTTTATTATCGGCAAGCGCTTCTCCCTGTTGCTGAACTTCGCCTTCAGCTAATTCTCCGGTTTCAGTCACCGGAATTGAATCATTAGGCAAAGCACCGGTTGCCGGTTGACCATTGACCTGTTCATCAGCAAAAAGCACAGCTGATTTATTAACGCGCCTCCAGTTATCTTCCAGTTTTCTTCTTCCCCAACGGGATTGAAATTCCGTTTGTCCGGTTCGAATCAGATTCGGATTATAGAAATACCATTCACCCTGCGGATTTCGACCGCCAATCATGGGCATAGCAGCCACCTGACCGGCACGTTCCTGATTCGTTTCCTGTAACTGCCTCATTTTCTCTTCTTTCTCAGCAGCCAGTTTTTCTTCCTGTTCCAGTCTGGCAATATAGGCATTGATACTCTTTAGCCTGTCTGCATCCGACATGGCCGAGAGTCTTTGCAAACTGTCCTGCAAAACCACTATATCATGTTGCACAACCAACTCAGAAAGTACCTCCGCCCTTTTAAATACACGCGGGTAATCCGGATGTTCCAGACTAATTATCTTCGACGCTTCATCATAACTTGGCTGCGCCTTCACATACGCTTTTTGTGTATAATACAGATCACCCATCAATATCAACGTCACCGCCTTATCGATGCCATTACGCGTACTGTTATCCACCGCTTCATGAAAATACTCGAGTGCTTTTAGCGTATCTTTTTCATGCAGATATGATTTCCCAATTGTATAATACAATTGATCCAAATAGTCTCTATTGTTGAAGTTTTTGGTCATTCTCAGCAACTCACGGCGTGTATCCTGCATATTATCCAGAAATAATCCCGCTCTGCTGATGGTTGCATTAAAAGCCATTTCATAAGGCGGATTTTTCTTAATCAGCGCGGAATATGCTGCATGAGCTTTTCGTTTATCCCCGGTTTGTTCATACAATTGTGCCAGCAAATAAGAAAATCTTATTTTCAGCGTCTTATCTTTTTCCCTCGACAATGCCATTTCCAGGAATGGAATAGCTTCTCTGTATTGTGTTTTCTTCAACAATAAATCAGCATAAACAGACGCGTACAAACCGACATTGTCACCTTTTAAATTCTTCTGATTCAGTTTACTTAGCATGTCTTCCGCCTCATAAATCCATCCCATTTCGGCATAGGAACGAACCACCCACAACTGACAAGTCACGCCAAGATCCTCATTTTCTTTGAAATGACGGGCAATGTAGTTGAAAGTCCCCACGGCACCGAGAAAATCAGCTTTGTGAAACTCCGCCTTTGCCAGCAACAACCACACTTCATGCATAAAAGGATTATATTCCTCTTTATTCATGAATTCCCGGTATCCTTTTTTGCCTGCCTTGCGGCGATTATACTCCGGTTTGATTTTAATTGAGCGGGTTTTGATGGCTTTACGGCATTTCTCAATGGTTCTGTTCAGCTGACTGGTACCGGCAGCAGCACTCTCATGATTACTGATGGGATACATCGAGATAACCTGACCGAAATCATCTTTATTGGCTTCGCGAATAGCTTTGATGGCATCATCATAGCTAACCTTCCCATTGAAATGAACATTGAAACGCGTATTCACCGACTGAACAGCCCGGGCAGTCCAGGTGTTTTTATTCATGGAACATCCCGACATTACGAGCAGTAATGCCAGCATGCAGTATATATGCAGGTGTTTTTGCTTCAAAATTAAGTTGATTTTACCATTTTCAGAAACCGGATTCAACATGCTTCTAAAACTGAAAAATAGCTTTTCTATTGTATTTTTAACGTACAAAAATAGCTAATTTCAACTACAATTGCGTAATTTTGCGGTGAATTTAATTTAATATAACCACAAAAGGCACAAAAGAAAAATTTTAAATTAATGATTGTAAGGAAATGTTATGCTAACTTACATTTTCACTATTCGTTATTTGCTTCTTGAACTTCCTTTTGTGCCTTTTGTGGTTTAAGAATCTATAAAAATGTGGGTACTTATTATACTTTTAATTGCCGGAGCAGGGCTTTTGATGCTGCTCACCTATCTTAACCGGAAAAAGAAAACTGAAGAGGTTGAGATAAATTTCGAGATGGATGAAGAATGTTGTGGCGCACATGAGGTATGCGACAAAGATTCCCTCTTAAATCCGGATTGTGAAGTCGTGTATTATGACGACGAGGAACTGGATGAACTAACCGGAATAAGCCCTTCTTCTTTTACTGAAAACCAGAAAAATCAGATTGCAGATATTTTTTACACGCTGAAAGAAAGCGATGTAGCCGGATGGCTGCGCAGTCTGCAACTCCGTAAAATTGAACTTCCTGAAGAAATCAAAGAAGAAGCACTGATGATTGTCAGGGAGAGAAGAACAGTAAAAGTCTGATAGCTATTCTTCCGGTAAGCGTTTTGTCTGCCTTCTGAAATAATAAATCAGCACTGCCACCAATACCATGCTGATGATACCGGCAAAATACGTTTCCGATTTCCCTATATTTTCCAGATCCAGGGCTTGTTGTGCACCATCTCCTTTGAAATAATAATATAACACGGCAGCAGCATTGTTGGTAAAATGTGCTGCCACCGGCACCCAGATATTGCCTGTCCACAAAAACAGATACCCAAGCAAAGCCCCCATCAGCATACGGGGAATAAATCCAAAAAACTGAAAGTGAATGGCACTGAAAATGATAGCTGTAATCCATACCGCAGCATGCGCTTTGACTTTATTTTGCATGATCTGCTGCAAGATTCCCCTGAAAAAAAGTTCTTCGCCAATGGCCGGAATAATGGCTATCAGCCCGAGGTTAATCAACAAACCGCCTACGGCATCAACATCCAGCATCCTGAGCGTAAGGTCTTCCGCTCTTTTCTCCATATCAATCAACTGATTTTCAATCCACGAAAAAGATTCCGGAAAATGAATGGCGTGGTTTATTTCTCCCAGTAAATTAATGGCTGGCACGGCAGAAAACATGATGATTATAGCCAGCAACACATCCTTTGAAAAAGGTTTACGATTTATCTGAAGATATTGAAGAGGCTTTTCACTCCATAAGTAAGCCAGGATAAAAGGAGGAATTACAAACAGCCCCAGTGATTGAAGAAACTGCGCCAGTTTAATCGAACTGATATCCGACAGGTCTCCGTTTGTTATCCAAAGCGAAATCATGGAGAATAGCAACATGAAAAACAACGAGATTCCTGCTAATTGGAGAATTCTTGAACCTAAGCCGGAATGACTGAAAATGCCTTTAACCTTCATAAATGAACTAATGCTACTTTTGTGTATTTAACAATCTTATTACACCTCAAGTGTTCTAAACCATAATATATAAAACTAAAAAACTCCTGTCATCACTCGGACAACAGAAGTTTAATTCCTGAATCAGAAAGTTTGTTAAGCTTTTGGTCTGGCTTCTTTAACTACCATGGTACGACCGTCCAGGTCAGCTCCGTTCAGTTCTGCAATAGCTTTTTCGCCACCTGCATCATCCATTTCCACGAAAGCAAAACCTTTTGATTTGTTGGTTTCACGGTCTTTGATGATTTTGCATGATTGTACCTGACCGTATTCGGCCATAACCCCTTGCAGGTCATTTTCACGGACTCTGTAACTTAAGTTACCTACATAAATGTTCATAAAAAAATAAAAAAATAAAATGAATAAAATAAACCTTTTAAGAACAGCATAAACAAACGTATTGGTTAAAACAAAACCTGCCCTTAGGTAAGAGTCGGAAATAACCTTGCGATATTTTACGCATCATTCTCAGCGACAAAGGAAAACAAATATTTTCGAATATGCAAAAAAATCGAAAAATATTTTAATTACAAAGCTGTGAATGTTACAATTAAGATGTTATGAACGGGTTTGTCCGTCACCTTTTATAATCCATTTATAAGAACAAAGCTCTTCCAGTGCCATCGGTCCCCGTGCATGCATTTTCTGTGTGCTGATGCCGATTTCAGCACCGAGACCAAACTGTGCCCCATCTGTAAATGCCGTTGAAACATTGGTGTAAACGCAGGCTGCATCAACCATCTTATCGAAATACTGAATATTTTGGTCGTTTTCGCTGATGATGCATTCACTGTGTTTGGAGCTATTAACGGAAATGTGTTCAACGGCTTCAGTAACAGACGAGATGGTTTTAACCGACATTTTATAGTCTAAAAACTCTGTCCCAAAACTTTCAGCCACTGCACGCTCCAGATATGGATATGTAGCTTCTAAAACAGCATAAGATGGCTCATCTGCATAAATTATTACCTTCTTCTCTGCTAATTTTGCACATAAAACGGGTAAATCCTTCAATCTGGAAGCATGTATCACCAGACAATCCAAGGCATTACAAACACTTACCCGACGGGTTTTAGCATTAAAAATAATGGATTTCCCTTTTTCAATATCTCCAAATTCATCAAAGTAGGTATGACAAATGCCGGCACCGGTTTCAATCACAGGGATTCGGGAGTTATCGCGGACAAATTCAATCAGTCCCTTCCCTCCGCGAGGAATAATCAAATCAACATATCCTACGGCGTTCATCAAATCGGTGGTAGCTTCTCTTCCTGCAGGAAGCAGGGTCACGATATTTTTATCCAATCCATGTTTTTCCAACACTTGTTGAATTAACTCCACGATGGCTTTATTTGAATTATACGCGTCTGTTCCGCCTTTCAACACACAAGCATTGCCCGATTTCAGACAAAGGGAAAACACATCGAAACTAACATTCGGACGGGCTTCATATATAATTCCAATCACCCCGAAAGGCACACTAACCTTGGTGATTTTCATACCATTGGGACGCTCTGTTTCCATTTTCACCTTCCCAAGCGGTGAAGACAGACCTGCCACATTGCGAATATCGGCCGCAATGCCTTCGATACGTTCTTTGCTTAACAACAAACGGTCGTACATCGGGTTTGATTGATCCATCATGGACAAATCTTTCGCATTTTCTGTCAGGATATGACCGGTATTGGCAACGGCTGCATCAGCCAGACCCACTAATACCTGATTAATGGTGTCGTCGGTCACTAAATTTAATGTGCGCGAAGCGTTGAGGGAGTTTTGTTTCCAGTTCATAATACTTTATTTAAACCATATAAGTCATATGAGTAACATATTAGTTTATTCTAAATATAGATAATCACAATGCACTATCGGCTTTTGATTTTTTTTACCGATTAGTTCGCGGGATTTTTCACTGTCGTACTGCACTTTACCAACACCCAGTGACCTCCCGCTTTCATCAATAATTTTTACGATGTCATCTTTTTCAAATTCTCCTGAAATAGCGGTAACACCCACAGGGAGCAAACTAACTGCTTTTTCTCCTGTCAGCGCTTTGGCTGCATTTTCATTTACATGTATCTCGCCTTTGGCAAAACCCTGGCTGTGCGCTATCCATTTCTTCACTGAAGATACGGTATCCGATGAAGCTACAAAGTGTGTACAAACCACATCCGATTTTTTATCCAACAACTGAATCAGTATGTTTTCCCTTTTTCCGTTGGCAATATAAACTTCTATTCCTTCATCGGCAATTTTACGTGCTATGGAAGTCTTGGTTGCCATGCCACCTCTCCCGAAAGATGATTTCGACGATTGAATAAAATCAGACACATCTTCGCCTTTCCTGATTTCCCGTATTACTTTTGAATTTGAATCATCGGGCGAACCATTGAAAATTCCATCAATATTACTCAGGATAATCAACGCTTCCATATCCATCATCGATGCAATCAATCCTGAAAGTTCATCGTTATCCGTAAACATCAATTCGGAAACCGAAACCGTATCGTTTTCATTTACAACAGGAATAACCTTATTATCCAGCATCACCTGCATGCAGTTTCTTTGATTGAGATAATGCCGGCGGCTACTGAAATTCTCTTTCATGGTCAGAACTTGTCCAACCGTTATGCCGTGCTCCCGAAACAAATCCCAGTAATGGTTAATCAGTTTAGCTTGTCCGACTGCCGAAAAAAGCTGACGTTGATCCACCACGTCCATTTTCTTCGACACCCCCATGATACTCCTTCCCGAAGCCACTGCACCGGATGAAATCAGCACGATTTCCACGCCTTTTTTGTGCAATGCGGCCACCTGATCAACGAGTGCCGACATCCGGGTGATATCCAGCGTCCCATCCGGTCTGGTCAGGACATTGCTTCCTATCTTTACTGCTATCTTTTTGTATTTCATATTTAAATATACCATATAAGTCAAATAAGCTACATATAAGTTATGATTGCCTTTTACCTTATAATTTATAATTGTTGTCCGATAAACTTATATTTTTTCCCGAGCAATATTGATAATTATCTAAAAAGCTTATTTGACTGATACGGTTAAAAATTATTATTCATTATAAACCACATGCAGCACGGTTGTACCAACAGCAAACAAAGTTTCCTTATCAATGTTGCTCATGGTATCGTTTACCGTATGCCAGTAATCTCCAAAACCTTTATCACTTTGCGGGTCATACTGTATAATATTAGCACTCGGAATTCCGGCAATCTGATTCACATACAAATGATCATCGGTTACTGATCCCCCCGACCTATTAATAAAGTATTTATCAAAGCCCAGGTTTGCTGCTGTATTCCAGATTTTATCCACTACATTGCGCGCGTAATAGTCTGATATTTGTTCCCTGTAGAACTTTGAGCCTTTTGCGCCAACCATGTCCAGTAAAATTCCAAACTTTGCCTGATAACCTTGCACATGCGGATTTTTTGCCCAATACTGGGAACCCAGACACCAGGAGTCAGTCGCATTTCCCCTGTAATTCTCAGGTGCTCCGTAATCTTCTGCATCGAAAAATATTATATCCACACCCAAATGGGGCGATTGCAAACCGATCTGACGCGCAATTTCAAGTAATACACCTACACCACTTGCACCATCATTGGCACCCAATACAGGTTTGTTGTAATTTCTTGGGTCAGGGTCATGATCCGACCAGGGTCGGCTATCCCAATGCGCAAAAAGTAAAATCCGCTGTGAAGAACCGGGATTAAAAGACCCTATAATATTAACAGCATCCAGCACATCCCCGTTGAAAGCTCTTAGTTTTACCTTTTGCTCGGTTACTTCAGCTCCAAAACTCCGAAGCGATGCTGTCAGGTATTCAGCACAAGCCTTGTGAGCAGGTGTATTAGGCACCCTTGGACCAAAATCAACCTGTCTTTGTATAAATTGAAATGCCGAGTCGGAAGAAAATACAGGGACATCAACTGTACTTTCATTTGAAGTAAGTGGCTTTGCCTGCTGTTTACAAGAAAAAAGCGAGGCAATTATGATTAATAAATAAATTTTTCTTATCATTGCATGTTGATTTTGCCGAACAAAGATACAGCTTTTTTGTAAAACAATATATTTAGTGTTTTTTATCAAAAAAGTATGTTTTTGAGCATAAAACGCAAAAAACAGGTTGTAAAACATATTTTTTCATTTGTTTTGAAACAAAATTCAGCTTTTCTTTGCAAGCGTTAACTAAACAACACAATCTTTTTTATACCTTAAAAAAACTAATACCTATTTACAACGCGGGACTTTGTGAAAAGTCCCGCGTTGTTTTTATGTCATCCCGAGCATATCGAGGGATCTCCCCAAAAATTTGATTCACCCTCCCTTTTCTGCACATTATCAAAATTTTGTGCAGGTTTTAGTTGCATGTTCAACAAAAACTGCTATTTTTGTGCGGGTTTTTTACAAACCGGTCGACAAACTCCTTTTAAGCGAAATCGGAGCCTGTTCATCCTATTTTGAATTATTTCATTTATAAACCAAAATAATACGCAAAATGAGTTTTAATATTGTTGTGCTTGCAAAACAAGTGCCCGATACGCGTAATGTTGGGAAAGATGCCATGAAAGCTGACGGAACGGTTAACCGTGCCGCGCTTCCTGCCATCTATAATCCGGAGGATCTCAACGCACTCGAACAGGCACTTCGTTTAAAATCAAAAGTTGAAGGCGCACAGGTTCATGTGCTTACGATGGGACCTGCCCGTGCTGCCGAAATTATCCGTGAAAGCATGTATCGCGGAGCAGATGGAGGTTATCTGTTGAGCGGACGCGAATTTGCCGGTTCGGATACCCTCGCTACTTCTTATGCCCTTGCTGCTGCCATCCGTAAAATTGGCAAAGTAGACGTAATCGTCTGTGGTCGTCAGGCAATTGACGGAGATACCGCTCAGGTTGGTCCGCAGGTTGCAGAAAAACTGGGACTTCCACAAATTACCTATGCAGAAGAGATTCTTGATTTATCGAAAGGGAAAATCACGGTGAAACGTCGCCTGGAAAGAGGTGTTGAAGTGGTTAAAGGTGCCCTGCCCATGGTGGTTACTGTTAACGGATCTGCTGCTAATTGTCGCCCTCGCCACGCCAAACTCACCCTGAAATACAAAAATGCAAAAACGGTTAGTGAGCGTCAGGCTTCTTCTACCGATTATACTGATTTGTACGAAACACACCCATACCTCAATATTGCTGAGTGGGGTGCTTCCGATATTGAACACGAAGCACAGTGGCTCGGACTTTCCGGCTCGCCTACCAAGGTTAAACAAATCGAAAGCGTTGTGTTTACGGCCAAAGAAAGCAAACGTTTAACGCCTGCTGATGGTGAAATCGAAGAGTTAATTAAAGAACTTATTGCTAACCACACGATCGGATAATCTCATGAACAACATATTTGTATATTTAGAAATTGAAGACGGCATCGTAGCTGATGTTAGTCTGGAGCTGCTGACCAAAGGCCGTACATTAGCCGACAAGCAGCAATGTAAATTAGAAGCTGTTGCAGCAGGTTATCAGTTGGATAAAATCGGAGAGCAGGTTTTTCCTTATGGCGTTGACACTTTGTATCTGGCTGATGACAAGCGCTTGTCACCTTATACTACATTGCCACACACCTCCATATTGGTGAATCTTTTCAAAGAAGAAAAACCTCAGATTGCCCTGATGGGAGCAACTTCTATCGGTCGCGATTTGGGTCCGAGGGTTTCATCGGCCTTGTTCAGTGGATTAACCGCCGACTGTACGGCCCTTGAAATCGGAGCATACGAAGACAAAAAAGCAGGTAAAGTTTACGACGACCTGTTGTACCAGATTCGTCCGGCTTTCGGAGGCAATATCGTGGCCACCATCGTGAACCCGGATTGCCGTCCACAAATGGCTACCGTACGCGAGGGTGTGATGAAGAAAGAAATCCGCAACGCGAAACATGTAGGTAAGACTGTGAAATTAGAGGTTTCAAAATATGTCTCCGACACCGATTTCGTGATTGAAGTGATTGAGCGTCACATAGAAAAATCGAAAGTAAACCTGAAGGCAGCACCTATCATCGTGGCAGGAGGTTACGGCATGGGAAGCGCGGAAAACTTCAAAATGCTGTATGACCTGGCAGGCGTGCTGGGTGGCGAAGTGGGAGCTTCACGTGCAGCAGTTGACTCAGGCATGGCTGAACACGAAAGACAAATCGGTCAGACCGGCACAACGGTTCGTCCGAAACTCTACATAGCCTGTGGTATTTCCGGACAGATACAACACATCGCCGGGATGCAGGAAAGCGCCATGATTATCGCCATCAACAATGATCCGGATGCACCGATTAATGCTATTGCCGATTATGTGATTACAGGTAATGTGGAAGAAGTTGTCCCCAAAATGATTAAGTACTACAAGAAAAACAGCAAATAAGATGAACTACTACAATAATAATCCGGCATTAAAATTCCAGCTTTCGCATCCGTTGATGCAAAAGATTGTTGCCCTGAAGGAGCAGAATTTTGTTGAGAAAGATCAATACGATTACGCACCGCGTGATTTTGAAGATGCCATTGACAACTACGAAAGAGTATTGGAGATCATCGGTGAGATTTGTGCCGAAATCATTGCTCCGAATGCTGAAAGCGTGGACCATGAAGGTCCGCAGGTAATCAACAACCGGGTGAAATACGCTCGCGGCACCCAGGAAAACCACGATGCGCTGGCACAAGCCGGCTTATACGGCATGTCGCTGCCACGTCAGTATGGCGGACTCAATTTTTCCATGATTCCTTACATCATGGGTGGTGAAATGGTCTCTCGTGCTGATGCGGGTTTTGCCAACATCTGGGGCCTGCAGGACTGCGCCGAAACCATTGCCGAATTCGCTGATGAAAGCATCAAAGCTGAATTCCTGCCCCGTGTTTGTCTGGGCGAAACCTGTTCAATGGACCTGACCGAACCGGATGCCGGTTCCGACTTACAGGCCGTGCAACTCAAAGCCACGTACAACGAACATGATGGAGTTTGGTACCTGAATGGTGTAAAACGCTTTATCACCAATGGTGATGCGCAGATTAAATTAGTACTCGCCCGCTCGGAAGAAGGTTCTACTGACGGACGCGGTTTATCGTATTTCGTGGCGGACAATAATTTTGACCACACGATTAAAGTGCGCCGCATTGAAAATAAATTAGGTATCAAAGGATCACCGACCTGCGAACTGGTATTTACCAATACGCCGGCCAAATTAGTGGGAACACGCCGCATGGGTCTGATTAAATATGTGATGTCGCTGATGAACGGCGCTCGATTGGGTGTTGGTGCACAATCGGTTGGTGTTTCTCAGGCTGCTTACGACGAAGCCATCGCGTATGCCCGCGAGCGCAAACAATTTGGTAAGGCCATCATCGAATTCCCGGCAGTGTACGAAATGATTTCACTGATGAAAGCGAAACTCGATGCTACCCGTGCCTTGTTGTACGAGACCACCCGTTTCGTCGATGTGTACAAAGCGTATGAAGCCATCGAAGCCACCCGCAAGCTCACACCGGAAGAACGTGCTGACTATAAAGAATATCAGAAACTGGCCGATGGTTTCACACCAATCCTCAAAATGTTCTCCAGTGAATTTGCCAACCAGAATGCTTATGATAGCATCCAGGTGCATGGAGGTTCCGGTTTCATGAAAGACTATGCCTGCGAACGAATCTATCGCGATGCCCGCATCCTGACAATTTATGAGGGAACTTCCCAGTTGCAGACCGTTGCGGCCATCCGCCACGTCACCACCGGCAACTACCTCAAACAAATCAGGTACTACGAAGCTCAGCCGATTAATCCTGAGTTTCATTCTTTGCGGAAAAAGTTGATTACCATGACAACTTTGCTGGAGAATTCGACAAACCGTGTTACTGAAAGCAAAAATCCGGAATATATCGACTTCCAGGCTCGTCGTTTGGTTGAAATGGCCGGTCACATCATCATGACCTACCTGCTCATCATCGATGCCAGTCGCGATGACATGTTCCGCAAATCAGCCGAGGTTTACCAACGTTATGCTGAAGTCGAAGTCAGGAAACATGCTACTTTCATTAAGAATTTTGATGTGGAACAAGTGGACAAGTATAAAATAGCGTAAAGCGGAAAACATAAAGCGAAGAGCGAATAACTAATAGCGAATAGTGACAATAACAGTCAGAAAACGAGTGACCTTAATCGCGAAGCGATTTCGACACGAGTTTCTGACTGTTGTTGTATTTTATTTTCCTGCCTGTTTCTCTGCCTCCAACTGCGCCCGCGACTTACTTTGTGTCACGATATATACGCCCGAAAACACCAGCACCGCCGCCAGCGCCTGCTGATAACCAAACTTATCGATACCCACGAGGACAGCCACCAGCGAAGCCATGATAGGCTGCACGTAATTGTACATACTCAGGGTGGTGGGACGAACAGCTTTTTGACCGATGGGAACCAGAATATAACTCAAAAAAGTAGCTAATACGATTACATAAGCAATCGCATACCAGGTTGAATTCGTTAAGGCTGCAAAACTAACCTCTTCAAGCAGAGAATAGCTAAAAGGTAATCCGGTAATGGTGGCAAACAGAAACATCCATTTCATGACCGTGACCGGGTGATATTTGATAATCAGATTCTTGAAAAGGGTAAGATATAGAGCAAAGGATACGACAGCCAGGAAAACAATGATATTCCCAAGCATATTGCCATTACCGGCTGCCACCGTCTGACTGCTGAAAACTATAATTAGTGCGCCCGAAGCTCCCACGATTACCCCGATTGCTTTTAGTTGTGTTATGGGTTCTTTCAGGAATATAGCCGATAATATCATCGTTACGATGGGCAGCATCGTCACCACAATGGAGGCATCAATGGAGGAAGTCATGGATAAGCCCACGAAGAACGGCAGCTGATTGAGCGTCAGTCCGAATACTGATGCAAAGAACAACAACAGCACATCCTTAGGCGGTACACGCTCACGCTTAATGAAAAGAGAAGCCAGCCAAAACAACACCATTGCACCTGAAAAACGAAAGAAAGTAAGTACCGTCGGATGCAGAATCTCAGGCATCAACATCCGGGCGACCGGATTATTGACTCCGAAAAATATGTTTGCCAGCAACAAGGCTAGATGTCCTGTTTGTTTCTTTTGTTCCACAAGTTTTAATTTTGAGGGGGCAAAGATAGTTATTTTAGCGAATAGCGAATAGCGAATAGTGAATAATAAAATTAAAACACTATTTAATATATTTTCACTGATGTCATCGTGAGTGAGCCACCAACGGGGTGATCGTTAAACAGGGTGATTGCCTCATCCTTTTCTTTGAGTGCCAGCACATAGAGCAAGGGTAAAAAATGTTCGGGTGTCGGGACGGCCAGCTGAAATGCCCTGCCATGGGCATGGTAATCAATTAAGGCCTGATGGTTATCATGCCGAATAAAATCATTCATGCCGGTTCTGGCCTCCTGTGCCCAGTCGAACGCATAATCAACTTTGTTCAGGTTCTGCCAGTCGACCATCCGCAGGTTGTGCACCATGTTTCCACTGCCGATAATCAGCACCCCTTTTCGCCGCAACGTGGCCAGTTCCTTCGCCAGATCATAATGTTCCTTTGGCTTTTTGTGCACGTCCAAACTCAGTTGTACTACCGGCACATTAGCTTCGGGGTATAAATGTTTGATTACACTCCAGGCTCCGTGATCGAGTCCCCAGTCGTAATCGAGTTCCACCGGCGTTTGTTGCACCGTATCCTTTGCTGTTGAAGCAAGCGACGGACTTCCCGGTGCGGGGTACTGCACTTCATACAATTCTCGCGGGAATCCTCCGAAATCATGGATGGTACGGGGATTCTCCATGGCAGTAACCTGCGTACCCCTTGTTTCCCAATGGGCAGAAACACACAGAATAGCGTTGGGCTGCGGAAGTTCTTTCGCCATCGCCCTGAAACCACGTACAAACTGATTCTCCTCAATCGCGTTCATGGGGTTTCCATGACCGAGGAAAAGAAGGGGCATTTTTTCAGTTGAATGGAGGGATGAGAATGGAGTTGACATGTTATAAATGTTGATTGTGTTTACAGTTACAACAGAAGAAGGCAGTGAAAGTTTATAAACTAAATCTAATCCAATACCTGTCTATCAACAATCTCTATTGTGAATATATATCTCATTTACAGTTCGGTTTTCTAAAACTAGCTACAACGGACGTCGTGCTTTAGAGTTTTAGAATTTCAACTAATTCTATGTTTATGTATAAAGTTTCACGTCCAATTTTCAGTGATTTCAGAACCCCAATTCGTTCAAGTTCTCTTAAATAACGTGACGCAGCTTTTCTTTCAACCTGAAGTGTATTCACTACAAAGTCAATTTTTGAATATGGTTGTTCGAATAACAATTCAACCAATTCTTTTCGATAGATTTTTGGTGCAAGCTGTTGAACTTTTTCTATTGTTGAATCCAACGATTTTCTGATTGTGCTTATCTTCTCAATAGTTCGAATTGCAGTCTTTTCAATCGCATTCAATATAAAAAGTATCCATTCTTCCCATTCACCAGTCGTGTTCGTTCGATTAAGCAATCTGTAGTATTCGGCTTTGTTTTCAATGATATACGAACTCAGATAAAGAATTGGAATGTCAATCAATTTATTCATAATCAAATAAAGTATATTGAGGATTCTTCCTGTTCTTCCGTTTCCATCATAAAACGGGTGAATACTTTCAAACTGATAATGATATACTGCTAAATTTATTAGCGGAGACAAACTTTGGTCTGTGTCGTTAAAGTAATTAATGAAATTTGTCAAAAGGTCAATAATTTCAATCTCGTCTTGTGGAGGAGTGTATACAACTTCTCCTGTATTACTGTTTTTCAAGACAGTTCCCGGCACATTTCTTATTCCAGCGGAATTTCCAACAAGTACTTGTTGAATGCTTTTTATGTCGTTAACACTCAAAAATCCCTGTTTCTCAACCAAGTCAAAACCAAGAAAAATTGCTTTTCGATAATTCACCACTTCTTTTGTCGCAGCGGTAATGTTTGATTTGTCAATTGCAATTGCTTTGTAAAGTTCGTCTTGGGTAGTAATTATATTCTCAATTTCCGAACTGTCTTTCGCTTCCTGAAGCACAATTGCATTCACAAGCATTAGTTGATTCGGAATAGTTTTCGCTATTCCTTTTAATTCAGCCAAGGCTGTTGCGGCTTTAGCTGTCTGTCTAAGAATCCTAATCGTTTCAACTTTTTCTGTCTGCGGTGGTAACTTTTCAAGCTTATAATCTGGTGTCATTTGTCCCACATTTATTTAATTCGTCCCAAAAGTACAAAATATGGTACATATACCAATCTTTTTTTCTTTATTTTTTTGCATGCCAATAACATCACACCATCTAAATACATAATATACTTCTTGTCGTTTTTCAGGTATACAATGCGATTCCCTCAAAAACCACCTAAAATCTTTTCACTTGCATTTCAATAAAAAACCATTCCGCTCATTATCGATTAGATTCTCCAACAAACTCAACTGAATTTTTTCTATGCAAACTTAAAAATAAATTTCGATAAATTTAACATGCGGCAGCAATTTTCTTTCATTTCTAATCACTTAGCTGAATAATAGCTACATGAAGAAGTATAATATACTGATAAAGTGGTGGTTCTATTTCAGTTAATGGCGTTGAATGCAATATCAGTACCTGGCTGAAGACAGATGGGCATCTATCTCAAATTAGATGGGCATCTATCGTCAACGAGATGGGCATCTAATGACAACAAGATGGGCATCTATTGTCAGCGAGATGGGCATCTAACTTAAATTAGATGCCCATCTATAAAAACCCGGTCGGCTTACCCAAAAAAAACCGACCGGGTCAAATCTTTATAGTCAGGTTTTCAGATATTTACAAGTAATTTATTTTTTCATGACCTTTTGAATTGTTTGACAGGATTTAATTCCGGCTTTTACAACATATAATCCTGTTGGAAGCGCAGCCATATCAACTTCATTATTACCTTCCTGCAATGCTTGTTGCATTTTTAATTGTCCCTGCATATTATAAACTGAAACAAGTTGTCCGGATGCTTCACGTGCACATTTTATTGTAACGATGCTGTTATGTTGATTTGAATTGATTTGAATTGAATGTGTCCCATGTGTCTTATCAACTCCGGTATATGTATCTTCCCATACTTTTACATTATCGAAATAGTCAACCGAATAACCTGCATTACCGCCATTCAGGAGCACTGCGTTGTATTTCAAAAAATTGCCGGCAAGGGTCATATTAGTGCCTTTCTGAACATCATCAATCCAAATATCCATGGTATTCATGACGGCATTATATTTTATTTTCACTTTGTACCACTGATTTTTATTATAAGATTGAAGGGTAGTACCTGCTGCATAAATTGAACCTGATTCGCTAAAGCCAACCGATGCATAACCATAACTCCAACTTGAGATGTCATTGTTATTAAAGCCAATCATTGCATGCGGATAGCCGGTCATAAATACAGTACCCTCATGAGAAACTTTTACATTTAACTCCAACCATACAATATCAGGTGTCGAAGTCAACAGGAATTCTGCATTTGCTGAATTGTTTGGTGCTCCTTCGAGTTTCAGGGAATTGGTTCCTGATACAAATTCGGAATTTGTTACCACCTGCAGATCGCTTCCTGCACCCGGATAACGCAACATCCAACTTGAAGGGAATGTACCAACTGTGTACGAATCAAAATTATCATCAAGCAAATACGAACTTTGACATATTGCCTTATTACCAAAGAGCATAAAAACAGTCAGGAGAATCAATGTAAGTTTTTTCATTTTTAAATGGTGTTTATTATTGTTTGTTTATAATGAATATGCTGGATGGAAGGCTGACCCGGGGAGAAATGGGTACGCCGTTACAAGTCAACACAAACGCTGCAAAAGTATGTATAAAGCAGAAAACGAATGTTTCATTATTACAGAGTCTAATGTGCTATTTTTACAATTTTACTCTTTTTGCTTCTCATTTTGTTCTTTTTTTTCATGTAGCTACATAGTTTACACCGTCACACCCCGATACGCATACAGGTGTGGTTGAGACCTTAGTAGCACCTCCTATTTTACTTTCACGGTTACAAGGTGGGTTACATATCCGATTAATCGTGGTAAAAAACGGTAACCTTGCTTGTTTTACAAGGTAGTTCAGGCTGGAAGTTTTATTTTTGTAGATATTTGAAAAACGATAAAATACCATGAAGAAAAGACTATTGACCATTTTTACCGGTAGCCTGATGTGCGCCCTCTTGCTGGCACAACCAACCGCACAAAAAAAAGGAAAAGCCTACCTTGTTTCCAACGCGCATTTCGACACCCAGTGGAACTGGGATGTGCAACGTTCCATCAGTGATTACATTCCGAAAACCATGCATCAGAACCTGATGCTGATGGATAAATACCCGAACTACATCTTCAACTTCGAAGGGGGAATCAAATACGCCTGGATGAAAGAGTATTTCCCGCTGGAATATGAATTAGTAAAAAAACGCATCGCCGAAGGGCGCTGGCATGTGACCGGCAGCACCTGGGATGCCAATGATGCCAATATCCCGTCGCCTGAATCAACTACCCGCAACATCCTCTACGGTCAGCAGTACTACCGCGATGAATTCGGCGTGCAGGGCACCGACATTTTCCTGCCCGACTGCTTCGGATTTGGTTATACCTTGCCCTCTATGGCGGCTCACTCGGGACTTATCGGTTTTTCCACGCAAAAACTGCAATGGCGACATAAACCTTTTCACGGAGACAGCAAAATCCCGTTCGAAATCGGTTTGTGGGAAGGCGTTGACGGTTCGCGTGTCATGCTGGTTGCCGACGGAAAATCATACGTAACGAAGTGGAAAGATGAAGACTTAAGCAAAAACCCCCAACTGCTGGATTATGTAAGTGAGAGTCCGATTAAAACGGTATATCATTACTACGGAACCGGCGACACAGGCGGCGCTCCTACCATCGAATCGGTAAGGGCGGTCGAAAAAGGATTGGCAGGAAACGGTCCGGTTGAGATTATCAGCGCCACGAGCGACCAGTTGTACAAAGATTTTCTGCCATTCGAAAATCATCCCGAACTGCCTGTATTCAAAGGGGAATTGCTGATGGATGTACACGCGACCGGCTGCTACACTTCTCAGGCCGCGATGAAACGCTATAACCGGCTGAATGAATTACTGGGCGATGCAGCCGAACGTTCGGCTGTGGTTGCCGACTGGCTGGGTGCGGTGGAGTATCCCGGGCAAACGCTGACGGAAGCCTGGAAACGTTTCATCTGGCACCAGTTTCACGACGACCTTACCGGAACCAGTACGCCCCGTGCCTATGAATTTTCGTGGAATGATGAGCTAATCTCACTTAAACAATTTGGCAATGTACTGACCACGTCAACCGGCGCTGTTTCGCGCGCATTGAACACCAATGTGAAAGGATTGCCGCTCGTGTTGTTCAACCCGCTGGTAATCCCGGTTGCTGAAAATATCGAAATTGAAGTCCCCGCGAGCAAAGCAACCGACCGTTTTATCGTGTATGATGAGAACGGTAAAGCGCTCCCAACACAGAATGGTGCCTATACAAACGGTAAACTGACCTTAATTATAACGGCGCAACTGCCTTCGTGCGGTTACGTGGTTTACGACATCAGAAAAGGAAAACCGAACAGGATGTCGACCGTGAAAGTTAATAACACCTCCATCGAAAACAGTGTGTATCGTGTATCCCTTGATGCCAACGGCGATATCGCTTCCATCTTCGACAAGCAAAACAACCGCGAACTGGTGAAAAACGGACAATCCATCCGCCTGGCTTTGTTTCCGGAGAATGAGTCTTTCGCCTGGCCGGCATGGGAAATACTGAAAAAGACGATGGATAAAGCCCCCGTTTCTATTACTGAAAATGTAAAAATATCAGTAGCTGAACAGGGGGCTGTGCGCGGATCGTTGCGCGTGGAAAGAACCTACGGCACATCGAATTTTGTTCAGTATATTCGCTTGCATGAAGGAGCGCAAGCCGACAGAATCGACATCGTGAACGAAATCGACTGGCAGACAACCAACGCGTTGCTCAAAGCTGAATTCCCGCTGAGTGTTTCGAATCCCGAAGCAACATACGACCTGGGATTAGGCGCTATCAAACGGGGCAACAACACCGATATCGCTTACGAAATCTTTGCGCAACAGTGGGCTGACCTGACCGACAAGAAAGGTGATTATGGAGTAGCGGTACTCAACGACAGTAAATACGGCTGGGACAAACCCAACGATAACACCATCCGCCTGACTTTATTACATACCCCAAAAACAAGAGGTGGATATGCTTATCAGGACAAACAGGATTTTGGCAAGCATATTTTCACTTATTCTATCGTCGGACACACCAAGGATTATGTAAGCGCCGGTATCGTACACAAGGCCGAACTACTCAATCAACAGCCGAAGTCGTTCATTGCAACTAAACAGGCTGGCGAGTTGGGCAGCAGCTTCTCATTCCTGCAAAACAACAATACCAATGTGCTGATAAAAGCCATCAAACAGGCTGAAAAATCGGATGAATATGTGATTCGGCTCTACGAAAGTTCCGGACAAAACAAGCAGGCTGCTACCCTCACCTTCCCGGCTCAAATCCTTTCGGCCAAGGAACTGAACGGAGTTGAGGACGAAACCGGAACAGCACAGTTTGAAGGGAATCAACTGAAAATCGACATCAACGCCTTCGGAGTAAAAACGTTCAAAGTAAAATTAGCCAGTGCGGGCAAAGCAAGTCTGAACAAGGTCTCCACGGCTGTTCTTTCATTGCCTTTCGACACCAAGTCAACTACCTATAATGCATTCCGCAACACAGCGAATTTCGATGGCAAAGGCAACTCATTCGCGGCTGAACTTTTCCCTGAAAAAATAGATTTCAAAGGAATACGCTTCGAACTGGCAGGCGCCGATGAACCTAATGCTCTGAAATGCCGTGGTCAGGTTATCGATCTGCCACAGGGAAATTTCAATAGAGTTTACTTACTGACAGCTTCTACCGGGACCGACATGAAAGCTACTTTCACGGTCAATCAGCAAAAACAGGAAGTGGTAGTTCCGTCCTACACCGGCTTTATTGGTCAATGGGGGCATACAGGACACACCGAAGCCTATCTGAAACCGGCCGACATCGCTTTCGTGGGAACCCACCGGCATTCGATGAGCGAAAACAAGGACTTGCCTTATGAGTTCACCTATATGTTCGCCGTAACAGTTGATCTGCCGAAAGGCGCCAAACAACTGGTACTGCCCGAAAACTCGAAAATTGTCGTGTTTGCCGCAACGGCTGTACAGGATGATAACAACGGACTAAGCGCTGCTGCCGATATCCTGAAAGTCGCCCTGCCTGAACCTGAAATTTTGGAAACTGAATTTGCAAAATACAACCTGCTTTTCGGGAAACCGGTCATTGAAAAGTCAGGACAAGTAAACCAGCATGAAAGAGCTGAGTATGCTACCGACGAGGATATCAGCACGAAATGGTGCGACAACAGTGGCAGCAATCCTAAACACATCGTGGTGGATCTGGGGGCTGAAAGAACCTTGCGCGGATGGTTAGTACTTCATGCCGGAATGGAAAACAGTGAATTTATCACCCGCGATTTTGCCTTGCAGGTAAAACTGAAACAAGACGAGGAATGGCGCACGGTAGATAGCGTGACCGGTAATAAAAGTCTCGAAACCGACCGCAAGTTGCCGGGCGAAGTGAAAGCGCGCTATGTAAAGCTGAATGTAATCAAAGGAGAGCAGAATCTCAGCAATGTAGCGCGGATTTATGATTTTCAGGTGTATTAAACTTTCTGAACCACAAAAGGCACAAAAGGAAGACTAAGGAATCACAAAAGAACTAATAGCGAATAGTGAATAGCGAATAGCGAATAACGGAAGTGATGCCCCCCTCTATTAATTCTTAATTTATAATTTTTAATTTTCACTTTTGTGTTTCCTTAGTCTTCCTTTTGTGGTTAAAAATTCAAATTTAAACAATCAAATCTAACATACAACATGAACAAAAAAACCTCAATTCTATCATTCGTTTTTGCACTTGCTGCAACGACCATGGTAAGTGCCGGCATCACAACCGAGCTGGCGAGCGACAACACCAAAGTTTATATCTCGCAACGTCCAAAGCCTGCCAAGCGCCTTTTCAGTTCCGATGCAGTGGAAATGAAGATAGCGGAAGTAACCAAACAGCTTACCAACGCCCGTCTGCGCTGGATGTTCGAGAACTGCTTCCCGAATACCATTGATACTACCGTACGCTATTATACTACAGAAGATGGCGACGATGACACGGTGGTGTACACCGGCGATATCCACGCCATGTGGCTCCGCGACTCCGGCGCACAGGTATATCCTTACATCAAATTAGCCAAAGACGATCCGAAACTGCAGAAGATGTTGCGCGGGGTCATTCTCCGACAGTTCAAAAGCATCATCATCGATCCGTATGCCAATGCTTTCCTCGACCCACACGATCCCAATCCCGACCACCACTGGATGAGTGATAAAACCGATATGAAGCCGGAACTCCACGAACGCAAGTGGGAAATCGACTCCCTGTGCTACGTGATTCGCTTAGCTTATGAATACTGGAAAGAAACCGGCGACGCTTCCATCTTTGGCAAAGAATGGGAACAAGCCATCGCGCTCATCGTGCAGACTTTCAGGGAACAGCAGAAAAAAGACGGTCACGGTCCGTACACCTTCCTGCGTGTTACCGATCGCCAGCTCGACACCATGTCCAACAACGGCAAGGGTAATCCCGTGAAGCCGGTCGGACTGATTGCTTCAGCTTTCCGTCCTTCTGACGATGCCACTACTTTCCAGTTCCTGATTCCGTCGAACTTCTTCGCGGTGACTTCCCTCCGCAAAGCTGCCGAAATTCTGAATACGGTGAACAACGACAAAGCAACAGCAGTTCAATGTACGTCCTTAGCCAGCGAAGTAGAAACAGCACTAAAGAAATATGCCGTTTACAAACATCCGAAGTATGGAAAGATTTACGCTTTCGAAGTTGATGGTTTCGGTAATCAGTTGCTGATGGACGATGCCAACGTACCGAGCCTGCTGGCCATGTCGTACCTCGGCGATGTAAAATCAACCGATAAGATTTACCAGAACACCCGCAAGTTCGTTTGGAGTGAAGACAATCCCTACTTCTTCAAAGGAAAAGCAGGCGAAGGCATCGGCGGTCCGCACATCGGTTACGACATGATCTGGCCCATGAGCATCATGATGAAAGCCTTTACCAGCAAAGACGACAAAGAAATTAAATGGTGCATCGAAACCCTGATGAAGACCGATGCCGGTACCGGCTTCATGCACGAGTCCTTCCACAAGGACGATCCGAACAACTACACCCGCTCGTGGTTTGCCTGGCAGAACACCCTTTTCGGGGAGTTGATTATCAAGTTAATTGACGAAGGAAAACTCGGGTTGCTGAATAGCATCCAATAAACCAACATTGCAAACCGGAATTAATCAATCAACCAGGTTGAAAATTCCGGTTTGCTTTGTTTACGTGTAATCTATCTTACGATAATCACATTCCAAATATCAACGGAAACACAACTGTTACAAGAATCACCCAGAGCATGTACACCGGTAAGTAGCCGGCAATTGTGTGTTCGACTGTTTTAAGTTCTTTTCCTTTAAACGCGACCTTAAACAAATCAATCATAATCAGCACCAAATTTCCGAAAATTAAAAGATTAGATCCTAAAACCGCTGTCCTGTTCGGTGTAAATCCAAATTCACCCAGACGGTATACTATGGCAGATAAAGCAATCAAATCGACCACCAGGGTAACAATGGACAAAGCAAAGAGTATTAACACCTTCAGACTATACCTTTGGTTAGCAGACAGTCCGGAAACAGAAAACACTACAATTGCCATTACCCCCAATAGCATCAGGTTGAAAACAAGCAGGAAATCCCGGTCATTATACAGATCTTTGCCTGTTACAAGAATACTTATCAAAAAAACAACCAGGGTAATGAGCACCAGCGGACTAAAAATACCGGCAATAACCGGAGCAACTTTGCTTGTTATCGATGGAAAGTTCTTAACAATATAAGTCGCCACGATAGGCGAAACAACCAAGCCGGGTATGATGATATAATCAAAATAAAAACGCTCGATATTCAAATCAATCGCCGAAAACATTCCCAGCGTAACTGCCGTTAACATTCCTCCGGCAATCAGGATGATGGCGATAAGGATAGCGATGTCGCCATTGTACCTGATATACTCCATCCGTTTCAGTTTATCTTTTGTATCGAAGTCAATGTAAATTAATCCGTACAGGCACCACAAGACTAAAGGCAGGTGGATACAGACCAACAGGATTGAATCAGATTCTCTTGTGGCTGGCAATAAATTAACAAAAACAGCTGAAAACAAAAAGATTACAGCTGAAGTAATCAGATTTTTGATATTTATTTGATTACCGGTAAGAAAAGAAAACGCTGACAATCCCGTTAAAACAATCAATCCGGTATTCTTTTCAAAAAACAGATTATCATTAGGATTAAAACCCAGGACCTGCGGAAGTTTAATCAAAAAGCCGACCACCACGCAGGTAATAATCAGAAAATAAATATCGGTTTTCCGTACACCAGATTTTGATTCACGAAGTGTATCTGGTTCCAACCGGGCTTTCCAAAAGCCGGCTATTTGATGATGTGCTATTTCAGGGTAAATATCTGAAAATGCCTTTACAAATTTTTTCTTATCCGATCTGTACAACTTCTCAAGTTGCACGGGATTGTCCATGTTTTCTTTAATCCGTGTTTCCATCACTTAAATTTAAGAATGCCGTTGAGTTATTGTTTTATTTTCACTTAACTTTTCTATACTAAACGATTGAAACAAGTGGATATTGTATTTTATTTATTGTTGATCTGATGACGACTTCTCACCCATCTTTTTAATTATTGCCCTCAACAAATCATTTTGTTCTTTTTTTAAAGTTATAAACTTATTTACCCAAGTGTATACCAAATAAAATACACCGGCAAAAATTGCCAAATAAAATAGCACGACTAAAATTGCGTAGATTGAAGCTGTTAATCCCATGAGTTTAAATTTTTAAGTTTATTTTGTTTGTGCTTGTATCCATATTAAATACTTGTATCATCTACGAAAGCTTCACACTATCTACCTCACGTTGTGCGGTTTTACCAAGAGTTATCATTTCGAGGATATCCTCGAAATGATCGGCTACCTGTTGACCACTATTGGCACAAGCTTCTTTTGCCCGTTCGATTACAGGTAAAAAATGTCTGTACCCGGATGTATTTTATCTTGCCATGATCAACATCTTTCGACCCACTATGACTGAAAACACAATCCAGGGAATCAATGAGATCAATGAGAAAATCAAACCTATTGTCCCAGCAGTCGAAGGTATAATCATAAATATCCCGGCTATCAATCCCCATATGGCTGCTGCTTTCCCGAATTCAACAGATTTAAACATCGTTTTGGCAATTATAATCAGCGCAATGGCATTAAAGACATAATAAACATCAAAAGCAGTCCCCTTATATCTCAAAATCAAGCCATGTCCGACAGCAATCAATTGCTGTTTTAATTCAATTGATTCAGTTTGATAATACTGTTTACTGACAGCCAGCATTTCAAATCCAATTGATGACACATAGTAAATGGCAATGCCTATAAGTCCGAGAACCAACGCAATCAACATACCGGAGAAATCAACTTTTCTCATCGAGGCAAATAGTCCCAGATAAAACACAACTAAAAATCCATTATTGAAATAGTATAATAAATCGAGGCTTAGCAGTCCCAACAGCCAATTATCATGAAACAATTTTATGAAACCAATTGAATCTTCCGGAGGTGGAAATAATGAAAACACCACAACCTGCACAGGAATGATCAACACAATAACCAGGGCTGAGATGCCAGCGACTTTGTACAGTTTTTTCCAGTTGAAATCAGTATTCATAAGGTAATCTTTTAAAATAGTTTCAATGTAATCCACTCCACCTGCCGCATAGCTTCCGTTTGAACTATCCGGAAATTCCGGATAACTGAAATTTTATCTATCTCATTATTATTCATGTGAATCTGGAGTCGAGATATAGACTTGTTTTTCACCGTCAGTGAAACGTCAGCAATAAAGTTCTTTGTACAGAAATGATAGTTTTATTTCAGTCGCCTTGTATACAGCAGACTTATATGTCTTAGCCGTCTGTTATGAAAGTGTCTTTTTTGATTAAAAAGATTTTTTCAGCAATAAGATACTTTCCGTCGAAAACCTGAAAGGAATTCTCCATAAAGTTGAATATTTTAGGATTCCGGAAGTTGTCTTTTTCAATCCAAGTCCCATTAAGTTGTTTATTCTTGTCAGTACAAGACAAGAGTGTCACAACTACAAATAATATGTAAATTACGTTCTTCATTTTTTTCTAATATGCCACCATAACGGATGGCAATAAGCGGCACACCCGATAGGGTTACGAGTGCATGTTATGGGCTAGGTGTTTGATTATTTAAACAAACCCTTTAAAGAATTATCCAAATCTTCGAGAGCTTTATTCAACTCTTTTATTGATTTTTTCGCAGAACCGTCTTTATCACTTAATTTAATTTTTTGTCCGCATTTACAAGAAATTGTTGATTCATCTGCAACTTGTTTTAGTGTAACTTCAATTATTGATTTACAATTTGAGCAATCAATCTCGATTTTTTGTTTTGAGATATCCATAATTATATGTATTAATAAAATGTGGTTAATGTGTTCTTAATCGGTTTATGTTCCTCGGAAATTCTTATGCAATAAATGATTCTGATCATTTTAATCCTTTTGTGATCAAATGCAGAGGTTTGACAATTATATTATATGTTGCCTTTCTAAGAAAAGTCGATTTTTCAATTTTTTTAGCGGCATTTGGACCATGAGAATAATACCAATAAGTAAATTTAATACCCCAATCTCTCTTAAGCAACCAATTATCTCGGAATATTCTCAAATCCACTACAACAGGATTATTGTAATCACCAGTTGCTGCTGTAGCTATAAAGCAGCCTGAACTTGATTTGGGATTTGTGACTTCATTGTTTGGATTATTATTTTCAAGTTGCATTTTAGAAAACTGCATTAAATCTCGTAAAAGCTTACTTTCACTACTATCTCCATCTAATTTGTAAAATTGATCTCCTGAATTTTTTGTTACTAATGAGGTATAATTGACGCTTCTGTAACCTTTTTCACAGCTTATGGCCGTTGGTTTAAGTCTTACTACATAGTCCATAAGTTTAAAATATTGAAATAACTTTTCATTGTATTTATTCCAAGTTTTCATCTGAATCGGTAATTTTCGCATTTCATTTACAGCGTAAAGTGTTCCTGTAGGTATTTGTAATGCATTAAACTGAACATCCATTTCATTCTTTATAAAATCTAAACCTTCTTTTATCTTTTCAAAAAGTATCGTGGAAAGTCTGTTTACAATCTCCGTTAACTCTTCGTCACTATAATTATATTGAGTAATTGCTGTTTTTAAAGACATCAAAACCTCTTTATCTAACATCTTATCCATCCTAGATAGTTGAGCAGCACAATAACTCTTCATCAACCAATTCTGCGAATTTTCCAAATCATTTTCCAGCAATCGATTGTAATAATTATATGCTAATTCATAATTCTCAGATTCAAATGCAGCTATTGCAAGTTGCTGAAGGTTGTCTGGAGTTGTCATAGTATTAATATTTAACAGTTCGTTATTTATGATTCTTTTTCTTTGTTTTTTTACACTTGCCCATAACGGAAGGCGGCTTGTTGTAGGCAGGCGTTTCAATTTTTTATAGTTTATTCTTGTTGAAAATTTTCACTAAAACATAATCCTTGTCAAAATCATCTACTATTAAAGTTGATTTTAAGTTACAGCCACTTGAACTATAAGAAACCGGTGGATTGCCAAATCTATCAGTGTTTCTATAAAAACAATTTTCATTTTTGACTACGACAAAAACTGCACTATTATTAATATCTTCTTTTGAAATTGATAACCCGCAGGAAAACCGAATCGTTGAAGTATGTGCGAAATCATTACCATAATCAGCATCATTTCCTAAATAAGAACCGTAGTCTTCCCATCTGTAAAACCGATATTCTAATGTGCCAATTAAACTTAATACTCCATTTTCAATTTTACATACAGATATTGGTGGCAATTTTGGCTCTTTGATTTTTGAAGAAACAGAAACATTTGCTAGTACATAAATTTCGCCTCTTTCAGCATCTCTATAACGCCAACTATCATCATATCTATCAAAAATAAAATTCCCACTAGTGCTAACAGAATTAAATTTCACAGTTACATCACCAGCAATTACAGAAGAGTTTTCTTTCAACACTTTGAATCCTAAAGTCCTTTTTCTTTCTTCTGCCTCTTTTTTCACCTTCTCTTCTTTTTCAATTTCAGCGATTAAAGATTTTGCTTTTTTTGCTTCTTCTGTTTCCCCAAATTTTTCAATTAACGCATTAAACTCTTTTTTGGCATTTATAATGTCGTTTTTTGAAAGGTATTGTTGTCCGTTAGAGAGTCTGACTTGTGGCGTGTTTTGTAATTCTTCAACAGTTTCTTTACATTCGGTTAATTCCGCTTTGAGCTTGTCATATTCAGTCTGTTCAACTCCGTTGTTACAACTTGCAGTAAGTAATGCAACTGCAATGGTAAAGTAAATTTTGTTCATACTTTTAATTGTTTAATTATTTACTCGATCTCTGTGAGTTGTCGGTTTACATATGCCTACGACGGATGCGGTTAGGTGTTTAATAATGAAATGCTTCAAAACTTGTAGAAACCCATTATAGTTTTATTATGCTAGCCTTTGTTCCAACTACTTTCTATTTCGTTGCTCATTTCATTACATTTACTTGAATTTTTAAATAGTGTACCTAAAATACTCTCTGGATATTTTTCAATTAAGAACGTATTTATTTGTTCAATTATTTCTTTTACTGTTTTACTCATTAAGACTTTATCAATTTCAAAATCAATTTTATTCATTTCAGATTTGAGTCTTAATTTCAATACAGTTAACAAAGCTATCATTCTATTACCATGAACTAAGATTCCATATTTTCGTCCACTCTTTCTATCTAGCTTCTCTATTTCCGAAAGAATAATCTGATCCACTTCTCTCGCAATTTTTACTGAATTGTAAACGAAATAACCACTTACAGATGGATTAAATATTTCTTTATAGATTCCTTTTTCAAGATTTTCGAAAAATTTACCAATACCGCCTTTTGCTTGAACAGCTAAAGAAGTTTTTCCGCTAATACATGCTAATGATGTAGTTGCTTCAATCAAATCAAAAGATTTTTCTGAGTATTTAAAATTTTCGGATCTCATGATATTATAGTCAATAGAATCAATCATGAGCTCAGTTTTAATTCTAACTTGTTCGGGATCTTGTGAAACGAAATCTCTGTTTTCAATTCTATTTTGTCGATTATTTGTTCTAGTGACTTCTTTGTCAAAATTTTCAGGTGTTTCAGAGAGTTGTATCATTCTAATTGTGACTTTTACATTATCTAATTTGTCAGCATTTTCTACACATTGACCAAATCGACCAATTGAGCTAACAGTCTGAGCACCATTAACAATTGCTGTGTTAGTCAGTTTGAATGCGCCTAAATCTCTCGAGCCACCACCAACGATTGATTTGTCAATTTTATCGGCTATGATTGTAATTCCATTATTATAATACCAAAATAAATCAGGATTCTCGCTTAAAGTTTTCTCAATCTCTACATTAACATCTGTCTTACCTAAAACTTGTCTTATATTTTTTTCAAACAATCTTGTGTTGTAATTTTTCCACCACTCAACAATTTCTTTACCAGCAACCATACCATAATATGCTTTGTATGGTTCAGAAACTACTCCCCAGTTTATTAAACCCAATTCTAAATCAATCGGTTCATTACCTGCACTCAGAGCTAAGGAGGAGTGAACTTTGCTTTGATTTAGACGAACGAAAGTAACTAGTTTTTCGGCATTTTCATCACCTGTATTATTCATTTCATTTAGTAAATCTTCTAATATCCTTGTCGAATGCACAGCAAGAACTTGACTAATACATGTATCTATGAATATTAAACTATATCTTGTATCGTACTCTCCAAGAGCCTTTTCTATGTCAATTTGTTGCTTTTTTACTTTATAGTTAAATCGATCAAAATTAAGGTTAAAAAGATCACGTATTCCATTACAGAACTTTGCTACGCCAGCACTTTCTGGCTCACCAGTTCCATCTTTACTCCATTTTGATTGGACAATTATCATCCTTCTATGAACGGGTGAATAATATATTGCATCAATACCATTGTCATCACCTCCATCTACAATTGAATTTGCAGCTTCTTCAATTGAACATTCAATTGTATTATATACTGCATAAGCAGCAAGACATCTAGTTATTATTTTGTCATCTTTATGAATGTCATTCACGCCAATGTCTGAAAGATCAAGTTTGTCTTTGAAGAGATCTGATATTTTGCTTGAAATTTGATTAATGTGTATTACGCTCATTTTTTAGTAGTTTAAATCATGTTGATTATTTATATATGTAACTTAATTTTACGAAACATTATTTTTGTTTTTACACTTGCCCATAACACCCAAATATGAATAATTCATTTTCCTTCGTCTCCAACTCACCACTCATATCCCCACTTTATCATCAGTTCTAATTCATTAACATATACGACAATAAGAAACCTCATCAAGTATAATTAATACACATATTCAAAATCAAACTCCCTACTCTTTTCTCTAAAATCACCTACGATCCACAACGAAACGCACAACCCAAGAGAAAGTACATGTTGCGCGTGTCAGTATCAGACAATCCGGTTAACATTTCATCCGTAGCATTTTCAGATTACAAAGCTAAAAATATTTTTTAATAAATTTAACTCACACCTGCTATTTTCTTTCATTTTTAATCACTTACCTGCATATTAGCCAAATAAAAATGTATTATATCCCGCTACAAGGGCAGGTTTTATCACAATTATTAGCAGTAGTAAAAACAATTTAACCCTGCCAAACAAAAACAATTAGGATTATTTAAACATCAGGAAATTTTGTCAGGTCATGACAACCTGCCAAAAATGGCAGATGGTAGGATTTGGAGCCGTTGCAGGCAAAACAGGACTTGCGTTCGGCGAGAACAGTACCTTGCTGAAGAGAGAACAGGACTTTGCTGAAGACAGATGGGCAACTGGTTCATTCGAGTTGGGCAACTCACGTCAACAAGTTGGGCAACTCGCATCGATAAGATGGGCAAGCAACAAAAAACCGGGCGGCTTATCGAGGTAAGCCGCCCGGTTCATCAGGGATAAGGGACGAATAGTTTATTTGCTCAGTGTACTGGCCTGTCGGAATTCAACTTTGGCAACCGATTCCTTCAGTTCCTTGCCGGGAGAGAACCGGATGTTGACTTTTCTGACTTTCGTAGCACTTACATCCGCTTCGGTTTCGCTGCCTTCAGCACTCAGGGTAAGGTGAAATGATCCCCAGTCGCCCAGCTGGATGGACTGCCCGTTGTGCAGTGCCCGAATCATAATCTTGTGTAACTGTGAAAGCGCCATCTCGGCTTCTTTCGGGTTCAGCGTGGTTTCGTCAGCTATCTGACGGGCCACGTCTTTTTCTTTGAGCATGCCGGTGTTACGAAGTGCCGGATACCATTTGGGAGTTGCGGTAGGGTCGGAAGGATTCTTCCGTTGCACCTTGTTATAAAAAACAGCCATAATAAATAGTTTTGTGTTTGCTCTTTTTATTGATATAAGCAAACTGGTTATAATTAAATCTATCGGGGTGGGTATACCAAAGATTGTGCTGTTTTTGAGCGGAAAATTGGAATGATTACATACTTCATAAAATTTAAGTTAAAACAATAGCGTGCGGTTGGTAGAGGGGTTGCTTCGCTACGCTCGCAATGACGAGGTTGCTTCGTCGTTCACTTTGTGAACTCCTCGCAATGACGGTACGTTGATTGGGGGCATATATACGTCGCTCGAGCGTTTTGCTAACTTAACGAGTGATTTGCAGCGACGGGTTCGAGGAACAATAGCGCCCGTCGTGCAAAAAAATGATGAGTTGTGCAAATTTGGTCGACGGGTATTTAATATAATGCAACTGTCCCGTCATTGCGAGTCGGCGAAGCCGACGAAGCAACCCCCCATAAATCGCACACATATATTGTCCCTTCATTGCGAGGTTGCGAAGCCAACGAAGCAACCCCCGATAAGTTGTGATCGCGGTTGTGATGCGGATACGTAGAGACGCAATGCATTGCGTCTCTACCCATTTTGTTAATCCAACAACAAACTGTAACTTTACCTCTCAATTTATAAAACTTCAATGTTATGAAAAACAGAATAATAGAAGCCACCATCCTCGCGGTAGGATTTTGCTTTATTGGATTGATGCTTTTTATGGGCATCGAAAGTTTTAAAAACAAAGATCGGGTGGTGAGCGTCAAAGGCCTGGCCGAAATGGAAGTGCCTGCCAATAAAATCACCTGGCCATTGATGTACAAGGATTTGGGCGATGACCTGATTTCGCTTTACAACAACATCAACACAAAAAACAAGGCAATCATTGCTTTTCTGAAAATTAACGGCATTGCCGAGGAAGAAATCAGCGTAGCAGCGCCTGAAATTCTCGACCTCAAGGCTGAACGGTATAACAACACCATACCGGAATTTCGGTACAATGCCACTTCGGTTATTACTGTTACCTCGAACAAGGTGGATAAGGTGCGCAAACTGATGTCGGAACAGACTGAATTGTTAAAACAGGGCATCGCTATTTCGGGTGGAGACTACCGCTACAATGTAAGCTATGAATTTACGGGGCTGAATGAAATAAAACCGGGCATGATTGAGGAAGCGACTCGCAATGCCCGGCTTGCTGCTGAGAAATTTGCCAAAGATTCCAACAGCAAGTTAGGCAAAATACGGGATGCTTACCAGGGGCAATTTACAATCACCGACCGGGATTCGCATACGCCGTATATCAAGAATGTGCGGGTTGTGACGACAGTGAATTACTATTTGAAACGCTGATTGCGTCAATTCATTGACACAATTCACCCCCTCATTTTCACAAACCGCGCGCTCCCCGTTCCTTCTTTCGAAATCAATTGTAACAGATACACACCTTCCTCGTAGGTATGGGTGGTGAGCTTGGTGATTCCGGGTGTTACACTGGATGTAAAGATTTGTTTGCCGGAAGCATCGTAGACCGACATCTGCCCGCTGTGGGGAATGGCTACCTGTAAATCGCCGGTAGTAGGATTGGGATAAAGTTTTATATTCTCCTGTGCTTCTGATTGCGTAAGACCTGATTCAAGCGTTGACTGTACCGAGAGATTGTCCCACCGTGCCAGACTGTTGTATGCCCGTATCCCGATAGAACCGGAAGCAAAGGAAGCATCGGAGAAATCAATCTTAGGCGTATTCATATCACCCACGTAAACCTTGATATTCGTGCCTTTAGCCACTACTTTCACGTGGTACCACTGATCGGTGTTCAGGTCTACCGGAGTCGAAGTCAGCTGCTGCCACGAACCATTGGCTTTGCCAAGCGTCACGTTATTGCCGGCTGTACTGATGCCCACATAGTAACCATCGTAGTCGTCGGGACCAAACGATAGACGACTCGCGCGGAATATCAGTCCGGCATCGCCGCGATCACTGTTGATTTGCACATCAGCTTCGTAAACAAAATCGGAGAATTCGGTCGCCGGCACTACCGATTTGGTGGCGGGGTGACTGGCCTCGGTGTTGCTGGCACAGTATTGTCCGTCCTTCACATACAAGCTACCGCCGTACTGTACCCAGCCTTGCTGTCCGTCAGCAAAATCTTCGGAAAAGGTTTTCGTAATTTTATCGGGCGTACCTACAACAGGTAAACAAGTCGCACGAAGGGTCTGTGCGCCATAAGGTACCAGTGTAACCTGTTCCTCGCGGGAAGTTGTTTCGACCGGACTATAAGGCGGATCGATGGCCATGTGACCGCTATGATTGAATACCCAGGAGTTCAGCTTCCGGGCTTTTACCACCAATTTCACCGGGGTTTCAGCCTGGACAAAAGGATTCGCAGGCATGGCGTTTTCCACTACCTGAATGGTGGCAGCCGGGTTGTGCTTGTCGACCACCAGCGCGTAGTTCCATGCTGATGCAGGGAAGACTTCGCTTTCCTGAAAACCATTGCCATAATCGTTGCGCACCGACCAGTTCTCATCTATCTTCAACGAGAATACCAGCGGTCCGCGCTGTATGCTGACAGCCCTGTTCACTTCTTCGTTCACCACGAGTGTCATGGGGAAACGGATGCTGATAACATCGTTGTTATGCCAGGTGCGGTTAATAGCATAAAAGCTACTACGCTCAATTCCTGTTTGTACTACGCCGTTGACCTTGATTTCGGGTGCACTGCACCAGGCGGGAATGCGGAATTTCAGCGGAAAGCTAACGGCTGTTGCTGTCGTAACCGTAAAGCTGAGTTGCTCGCTGAAAGGATAATCGGTGACTTCCTGAATGGTGACTTCGACGCCATTGCCGACTTTGGCTGTCACACGCGAAGGACCATAAGCCATCACGGCCAGTCCGTTATCGGCAGTTGCTGCCCACATATTCTTCACATAATAAGGATAACCCATGTGAAAATCGAAACGGCAACATCCATAACCTGAATACGGACCGGGCATGTGTCCGTTGTTATAACTCTGTGCAAAGCCGAGGTAGCCATATTTGCTGATTAACTGATTGGCCTGCTGGTAATACTGCAAGCCTTTGATATCGGAAGTCAGTCCGCCCGGCAATGCATTGAAAGCCACTTCTTCCAGCTGATCTCCGATGCTGGCATCGCCCAGAATCATTTGTGCTGTTTCGGAAGTCTGCATTTGTTCCACTACCGAACAAAGTTCCAGTCCGGTCATCGACGATCTGCCTGCCACCATCTCACTCCCCGATTGCATACCCTGCGGTTGACCGTGGTCGCAAAACAGATGTTCCCGTCCGTGGAAATAGGCCGTACGGTCGGCTTCCGATTTCGATTTCTGATAATAGATAGCCGGCATCTTCATGGCCTGCGGGATGTTTACATTGTGTTTTGGCTGAAAATCGCTCCCAAACTGATTAAATAAATTCTGTGTATAAATTTCAGTCCACGGATAGGCCTGCTGATGGAGTTTATCGGCTAATTCGAGCAGAAAAGCATCGCCGGTGCGGTTGTAAAGCCAGAAAACAATTTCAATATTATCGCCTGCACGTGACTTACCCCAACTGCTCAGGAGTTGTGTTCCGATATTGTTGTTCTGATACTGGAAATACTTCGTAAAAAAAGGAATAACACGCGCATCACCCGTAGCCTCGTAATAGTCGCGGATGGCGTAAAGCATCGGCATGCGCGCCCACCAGTCGGTATTGTTGGCCGGACCGAAATAGCCGGTGCGACGCTGGTTGTCGAGCGACCAGTCAATCCACTTCTGTGCTTTGGTTTTCAATTCAGCATCGTCGAGCACATAAGCCAGTGCCACCAGCCCCTTGGTATAATAAGGCGCCCGTTCCCAGCTATCTCCCGTACCCCCAAGCCAGTCGTTATCGGCTCCCAGGTCGTTTTTACTGTTGTACAAGGTCTCGGCATGACCCGTCAGACCGTCTTTTTGCAACTGAAGTTGTCCCAGCAGCCAGCCTTCGGCTTTCACTGCCCCTACCGGCAGCGCTATGAAAGGAATCTCGGCGAGGGGCGCCCGGTTTTGTATGTAATTACCGGCTTGTGACTGTGGAGCAAGCAGCAGGTTACAGCAAATTAGTGCTGATAAGATTGCTTTTTTCATTATAATTTCTTTTGATTAATATTTATTTCATTTAAGGTAAACTTCGTTTTAATACATTATATTACCTTATTTTCAACCTTATTTTTCTGACTAAACAACCTTAGTAGCCGCAGAGATAAATAAAACCTCTCTGACCTTATTACCTTATTTTTTTTAACACTTTATACAACCGTCAAATAAGGTAATAAGGTTATTTTATTGTGTAGCTTTTTTGCTACTAAGGTTGTTTAGTCAGAAAAATAAGGTTTAAAATAAGGTTTCTTCCATATACTGTTCGTACTCATATTTTATTTATAATTGCTTCTTTTTCGATGCATATATTCATTTTTCCTTTGATAGACACACTTATATGACTTATATGGTAAAAAAATTATCTCTTCACAATTTTCACAAAGCCCCTTTCACCCCCTGCTTCCACCAGCACCACATACATCCCTGCGGATAAACCTGAAACATCTACACTTCCGTTGATGTGTTGCCTTTGCATTACCACACGGCCGTTTACATCCACAATTTTCACCGCCACATCGCCCAACGGGCTTTCGATGGTTAGTAGCTCGCTTACCAAACGGGGATATACGTTGAACAGCGATTCCGCCAATTGCGTGTCAGTACCTGAAATTTCTTCCGCGGGAATCAACAGCCAGTCGGTACTGGGAGCCGATGACAACCGGCGTTGTACAGGAGGCATCTTTTCGAGCAGCTGTTTATCATCGACCATACCGATGTATTTCATGCTGCTATAGGGAATAAGTTTGTAACTGTCATCACCGTTGGCCTTCACGATGAAATGCTGATTTGAACTTCCATCATACAACGACTGTATAACCAACAGTCCATCATGCACGTAGTTAGCTTCATTGGTATTGACCGTTTGCAATACCCTTTCGCTACCCTTGTTGACAATCTTATATAAACCGTGCGCTACCTGCTCAAATGTCCAGAAGCTGTAATCAGTATCGTCGGGTAACATCTGGTAAATGGTGGTGGCAGTGCCATTGCGCGAAGGTTTAATCACGAAACTGCTTTGTTTGTTTTTGATGACAAAATCTTTGCCTGCCAGCTCCCCGGGATTATCCGCCAGCACACGCAGGGAGTTCACCGCCGGAAGTCCCGTCAAGGTTACAACATCCGTTACATCAGCCGTGAGTACAACCGAATCGCCCAGAAAATTATCTGCTGAAAACAAGACAATTTTCACGCCTTCTTTTATCCGCAGGCTTGCCAGTTTGCTCACATCAAATCCTTTAGTCTGAAGTTGAGCCTTGGTATAACTGCCCAACACAAAATCCGTTTGCGGGGCTTTGTAGTCTTTCACGGGATAGACCATCGCCACGATGCTACCCCGGTCGGCGACCTCACCACCTCCAAACACTTCGTTCACCGGTGCAGCAAATTTCTTTAAATCGCGGTCGTAATTATAATTCCAGTAGAAACCTCCGACAATGCCGGCGTTGCTTTTCCAGGTGTTCATGGCCGTGACTATCTCCTGATGGGTGAGTCCGGGATTTGCTTCTATGTCGCGACTCCCATACACAGGCAAGTTTCCTATTTTCCAGTTTTGTGGATTATTAGAACTTCCTCCACCATAGATTTGGAGGTAGTTCCGGTCGACAGCTCCCGGGCGGGCAGCTTCTACTTTCGCCACGAAACTATCCCAGTACGATTTATTGGTATAAGGTGCAATCGTCGTTTTGAAACCGATATCGTGCAACATGATGTGAAACTGCGATTGCGAGTTGGCTTCGTAATCGTGCTCGATATCGTTATTTACGGCAATAACTACCGGGATAGCTTCTTTCAGCGCTTTGAAATTACGGTACAAAATGCTGGTAGGTCCGGTGCCCTGCGCATTCACCAAATCACTGATGTTTTTGTAGGCATGGTTGCCCCAGCCTCCGATACAATGTTCGAGCCTCAAGAGTGAAGTTTTACCCGAAAGCAGTGCATTCACATCGTCCACATAATTAACCTGCGCGATGTCGTTGGGGTAGCCCGCCACCTTCTGATCGAAAACATACTGACCATCTTTGCAAATGACTTCGCCATCGGTCGTCAGCGTGCCGTCGGTTTCGACATGCACGTTAAAGAGTATGCCAAAGGTGAAACCCGAAGCTTTCAAAGCCGTAACGGTTCGGGTACGGTCGCGGCGAAAATGGCCGCAGATGTAGATACCCGAATCGGCGAGCATGGTTGCTGTGAGGCAACTTAAGGTGAGAATCAGTAGGTGTTTTTTTAAACGCATATTGTTATTATAGAATTTTATATGATTTTAATTCAATATCCCACCATATAAGTCATATAAGACATTTAAGTGTTCATAGTTATATGTCTTATATGACTTATATGGTAAAATATTACATTTATCTGACAATTAACTTTTTCACACCAGATTTATTTCCCCCTGTAAATAAAACAAAATACACCCCGGAAGGAATTCCAGCAATATCTACCTTATTATCCGACATCCCAAGCTGTTGTGTCAGGATGGTTCTGCCCGAAAGATCGCTTATCTTCAACATACCGCCATTATACACTTCATTAACCGAAACCCGAAGCTGACCGGAGGCCGGATTTGGATAAAGCAAAAAAAAATCATCTGCATTCAACTCATCAACTCCGCTGTAATCGAGCGAATAGAGCTGCGAACGGGGCACAATCTCACGGGGCTGTTTCAGGTTGAGCCATTCGAGCCGGCAATAGGCGCCCCCGTTACTTTCAAAATATTCCAATTTGATGTCGTATAGCTCGTTGGCCTGTAGGGTGATATTACCTTCGTACTCGATATCGTAATCGTCGAGCCATTTATCGATAACCAACTGGTTGTTGACCCACAGGCGCCGACCGTTGTCGCTGTTGACATAAAAGGTGTACTCCCCTGTAGCTCTCGGTTCAATCTTTCCCTGCCATCGGATGGAGAAATTATCGGCATTCACACTTCGGTGGGGTTTTGCCGTTCCCCAGCTAAAGTTGATGGTGGTGTCTATCTGCGAAGTCTGTAAGGTATTGAATGCCGTACCGTTGTAGTATTCTGCTGTCAACCCGTTGCCTTTCCCGTCAGCTAATGGCGGCACCGGTTCCAGTTGCCAGCGGGCATTGAGCTGGTTTACATCGTCCGATTGAATGATCTGTGCCAACGAAGATAAAGAAGTGGCTTCGAGTATTTTTCCTGAATGGCAGGACAGTATTTTAAACACACCTTCATCGTTTACGGGCACCAGGATAAATTGCTGGTTAGCTGCATCTGTGCTTGTTTTCCATTGCTGCACTTCTGCTCCGGCTGCTTTCGAGAAATTATCAATCTCGAGACTTTTCCGGCTCGACACCGACTCGATGCGATAGATGCGATCCCTGACTTCTACAAAACGAAATTGCTGATTGATGGCGCCTGTATTCCGGAAAAGTTTGACTTTCTTTCCATCTTCTGTACTTTTAATTCCCCCATCAATGCCCATGATACTACTACTTTCAACAGGTTTAATGAAATAACGTCCTTTAGCAACTGTGGCGCCGTTCGAAAGCACTTTCAGTGATACCGTTCTATCTGCCCACGCTGCCAGATTTGCCTGATTTGCGGTTACCACCAGAGAATCACCGGCAAAATTATCGCCGGAGAACAGCACCACTTTATAACCTTCTGCTACACGCAGGGCTTTGATGCTCGCGGGAGTAAAACCCGTCCGTTCGAGTGCATCTGCATCATAGTCCCCGAGTTTCAGTCCACCGGAATAACCACCATAGTCAATGTCGTCATAAGCCGTAACCGGTCCGGCATTCGGCATCGGGCGCGAAAAAAGCTGGTAACGCGGGATACGTTGCCGCACCTGCGAGCTGCTTTCCCATTCGAGTAAGGCGAGTCCTTTGGCGCCCGACTTCTGATAACGAAACTCGATGTCGTATTGTTTACCTGCCTCTAAGGTGATGGTATCAGAGGAAGTAACGGTTGCATTTGTAAGCGAATCGCACAAAGTACGACCATTAATTTTAAGCTGCACACCACCCTTGGCGGTGCTATGGAAAGTATACACCTGTGAATAAATGGCTTGTACTTTCCCTGTCCACAAAGCTGTAAAATTCTGCTCGCCTACCGCTTCGGTAGCTTCAGTCGAAAATTCATCATCGAAATCGATGGTTGGTTCGTTGGTGGTCAGTACCGGCACTTCAGGATTTGCCGCAAGTCTGTATTCAGCACGTAGTCCGTTACCATTACCAATGTTGAGTTGCCGAACATTTTTCCGGATCAGCCACACAAATTCTTCGGGCGACACTACCCGCACGTTAGGATTCAGTTTGCTGATGCAATTGAGCACATCGCTGGGATTCATGGTCCAGATATGTACCGGTATCAGGCTATAGCCACTTGCCGAATGGATGTTGGTGGACTGACTGTTGAGCGTATTGGCTAAACTCTGACAAACCCGTTCGCGGGTTGCAGCACTGCCATCGCTCGAATTTCCCCAGAGGGTGAATCGTCCTCCAATGGAGGGTTTGTCCTTATACCATTTGATTTCTCCGGCCACCTTGGTGTACTGTCCCCCATAAGAATAGTAAAACAGCGCATCAACATTGCTTTGTTTCAGATATTCATCGGGATTGTGAATACCATCTTTATCGATGATGTTGACGATGTTGAGGTCAGCTTTTTTCATCATTTGGTTCATGAACCGGTTTTGATCTGCCAGTTGCGGATAGATGCCCGGGAAATAATAACCCGCACCCGACGGTCCCGCCACGAGATAATTGCGCGCATTCTCGGTGGTCAGGGCGTTTTCAATGTATTTTTTATATAAAGCCGGCGCCAGTTCGGCAAACGCCGGAGATACGGTCCAGCCTAATTTGAGACGGGCTTTATCGGGGTTCGACCAGTTGTTGGTATTGTTGAGCGAGCCCGACAGCCACTGGATATTATCGCCATCTGAAATCACGAAGCAAACGGTATGCACATTCGGCACCACCTTGAATTCTTCCGGTTCCACCTTTTGCCTGGGCAACTTCACCGGTATATTGCTCAGGACTGAAAGATTCGGACTCCAATCCGAAGGATGAATCATGGCCGAGTGCATTGACAGTTGTTCCACCGTATTGTACTCTCCGGCTCCCCAACCGAAATACACGGCTGAAGGATTCATGCGGTCGTATACCGCGTTGGCTAAACTTCCGGTTGCACTGGCATCCCAGAACTGCAAGGCGCCTGCAAAGACCGAATAATCGCCTACAAACAAAGCCCGGTCGTCGTTTACCGCCTGATACGAAGCAATCTTCTTGCTGAAATGCGCCCCGTAATTGGTCAATGCCCATGCTTCATCCTTGCTTCTCACATCAAGCACCCGGGTATAGCCTGCGTTGATAGCAGTCTGTTCTACATCCGCCGGTACAGCGATGGCATTTAGGACAGCACAAAGCGAAAGCGCTACGTTTACCGAAGCTGCTCTCGCTTCGCAGAGAATATAACCGCTGAAACGGTCGGCATACCGGGCCAGCAATCCACTGAAATTGTTGTAATAGGTGCGATCGATGGTGACATAATCCTCCAGCGTGGCAGCGTGACCGTGTGCATCCCGCAGAATCTCCGGTTTGGTACGGGCTAACATGCCTTGTAAGGATTGCAACACAATTTTCTGTGAATAGCCGAAAGATTCCGATGTGAGATAGAGCCGGTCGGGCTGTTGCGCCGCAGCAGGATAAGGACTATCAGCTACACGACTTATTGGTTGTGCAGGGACAAACATCCACATCGAAAGAAATATCAGCAATATGTATTTTTTCATTAGCGTTTATATCGATTATTTTTTTAGCCACAACAACTTATATGTACTCATATGCCTTATATGGTAAAATATTATATTATGTTCATTGCTTCATAAATCTGGCGCAAGACATTACTTTACCACTTCGTAAACTGAGCAGGTAAAGACCAGCATTGTAGGCGCTGACATTGATATTGGTTTCTCCGGCCGTAACATGAAAGGATTCGGTTTCATTTCCCTCCATATCGTATACATACAAACGTCCGTCATACGGCGTATGCACCAACAGATTATCTTTTACCGGATTGGGATAAACTTTCAACGGTGAAGAACCTCCGATGTTTTTAGTCCCATTCGGTCCCCTGAGAAAGTGAAAATGATCTATTTTATATCCGCTTCCCCTGTACACTAAGTAGATGTTCTGTCGCCCGGAAACTTCCTGAAGCTGGCAGTTCACCGTAACCCATTCACCGGTATTGGCCGAAGGAATTTCGGCTGTTCCGATTAGCGAACCCGACGGACTTCCGATCCGGATTTCAACGGTGCGTCCCGATTGCCGGCTGCCTTGTATCTGGAATACGGCTTCTGCAGGTTGTTCCGAACCAAAATCGACATGATTGTAAGCCGTATAATAACCATCGGCAATGTTCCCGACAATGGCAGTTGTATCATCCGAACGTTCCACGATAACGCCTCTCAGGTAATCGAAATTTTCCGCCTCCATGGTTTTAAATGCATCCTTAATGATTAACTCCGGCGACAGCGGGGCATTGAAAGCTGCCGATACAGCCGTAGAAGTTCCGAAAGCTTTGTTGGAGAAATTATAACCATCAGAAAAAATATAGTTTTCGGCTGATTTTACCCACCAGGCAGTCCAGATTACACCGGCTGAATTTCTGTTGTTATAGGCCTGCAAAGCGTTGCGTTGCATCCATTCTACTTTGTCGGGCAAACCCAGGTCAACGATATACCGACGCAGGTAGCGCATCAGGATACCCTTGAAACCCTGCAAGTCATCGCCACTGCCGCACACGTTGATAACTCCCGATGCATTGCAAAGGTCAAGACGCGTACGTTCCGCAATTTTATGGGCGTCGTTCAGATACATTGTTTCCCCGTACCGCTGATAGAGCATCAGCGCAGCTCCCAGGAAAGTCCCCTGATTATAGGTTGATACCCAGTGATTGCCAATGGTAAACACTCCGTTGCTCCAGGAACCGGAGTCGAAAACTTTCCCACTATTCGGATCGTAAAGATATTGCCGCTGAAGGGCGTAGAGATCTTTTGCTTTGGTATAATAGCTGTCGTCGCCGGTAGCGATGGCTAAATAGCAGGCGGCAATTTCGGCCGGACCGTTGATACAGGAATTGGAGCCCTGATTTCCCGTCGGGGTTTGTTTCCAGCGAAGCATACCCGAAGGCAGCAGGGCGCGGGCATACATCCAGTCATAATTATTTTTCGCGATGGTCAGGTAGTTGATGCCGGAGTTGGGATGCTGACCGAACATCATATAGGCCCTGACACTGGCCAAAACTGCCCAGGCAATATCATCGTTAAATTCGTTCCAGCGCCAGTCCAACCCATTGCCGGGTTGTCCCCAACCGGCAGGATAGCTCACAAAATGGGCATACACTTCTTCGAACATGGTTTTGTATTCCTGTTTTCCGGTCGTTTCGTAGGCATCAAGAATCGTTTCCATCATCTCGGCTTCTCCCCAGAAACCGGTTGACGTTTTCAGTATATTATAATAACGGCTTTTCCAACCCCGCATCACGCTGTCGCGGAACGAGTGTGTCACCCGGTTCGGCAGGATATCCTCAGCAACTAACGTCCACATCTGGCGAAGTGAGTCAGCATCGGTACGTTTGCTCTGCAGTTTTACCTGCGACCCATCGGTATTATCGGCAAGTTCGACATATAAATTATTGCCGTCGGTACCTTTTATTGAGAAACTGATATAATAAGCGTTGGGATAAGCGGCATTTTGAACCGGGATAAACTCCCATTTGCTGTAGTTGCTGTTATTTGATTTCAGTATAAGTCTGTCGCCGGGCTTCGGGCGGGTTGAACTTTCGGATATGGGTCTTTCGGAATACGCATTGGTGAGGTAAAATAAACCTTCCCCCGCGCTACTGGTAATCCAGCGTTGTGCAGGGACATTTGTTTCTGTCCAGCTGACCACGTCCACCGCATCGTTCAACGAGGCATTCGGCATGAAAAGCGCTTTCGCTCCCGGGTAACAGGAGTTGATTTTGTAGGTTTTACCGGGGATGATTTCAGCAGAAGTTGAAATCATCATAAAGGATGAAATGAAAAATAAAAAAATCAGAATTGTCTGCTTGCGTTTCATAAATATATTAGAATTTATATTGATTTTCTTTACCACAAAAGGCACAAAAGAAAGACTAAGGGAACACAAAAGGAAAATTATTAATTATAAGAGTTCACTTATCAGTCATCGTTATTCGCTATTCGTTATTCGCTATTCGTTATTCGCTCTTTTGTGATCCCTTAGTCTTTCTTTTGTGCCTTTTGTGGTTTAATATTTTAATTGATAATCGGTTTATTTTCTATAAAATTTCAGAACTAATTTTTTCTTCCAATTCGAATTGATATATTCCGGCCTTCAACCTTATCTCTTTTTTTCCTTTAATTGCATAGGGCAAATAAAGAGTAGCTGTCGTATTCGGCGGAATTACAACTTTATAATTTAACTTCTTACCTTCTCTTCTCCATTCCGAAGTGATTAATCCGTATGGTGATTGATGTTGCGCTTTAAAGTCATCGAGTTCGACAGGAAAATTGGGACGCAGGATGATGTGTTTGAAACCGGGCTGTTGCGGATCGGGGAAAATGCCGCCAATACCTTTATAAAACCAGGCGCCAATTTCGCCAAACATCATGTGATTGTCTGAAATATCGCGTGTGGCATTCAAATCCCAGTTTTCGAGCAAGGTGGTTGCCCCGTTCTCAATCCACCAGCCCCATGATGGGTAAGTCTTCTGTACCGCGAGTTTGTAAGCAGTTTCGGCATAACCGTTTTCACTCAAAGCATTGAGGATGGCTTTTGCTCCCAAAACACCAACATCCAAATGAAAATCGTTTTCTTCTACTTTCGAGGCGAGGTTACGGGTTACTTTGGCTATCAGTTCTTCCGGGACTATTTTCCAATACAGCGGCACACTCAGCTCCGTCTGGCTACCTGAAGCATAAATACCCGTTTCTTTATTCAGGAATTTATCATTCACGGCATTTTTTATTCTTTCCGCCAGGGCCGCATAATGTTGCTCATCCTCCTTCCGTCCAAATAACTTTGCTGCATTAGCTAATATGGTTGCGTCAACATAATAATAAACCGACGAAGTCAGCTCTTTATCCGAAGGTGTACGAACCGGCACCCAGTCACCACGACCGAAAGTGGTCAGTCCGCCGGGATAATTTTTATCCACATAGTCGACATACCGTTTGATGTTTTCGTAACAATCAGCAAGAGGTTTACTGTCGCCGTAAAACAGATAAAGGTTCCATGGAATAATCGCAATGGTACTGGTCCAGTCGAGTCCGTTATCAGTTCCGTATCCCCAGCCACCCGTTGGAATAATGTCGGGCAAAACGCCATCAGCCCGTTGTTCATCGCGATGGTCGGCAAGCCATTTCTCATACACAGTAATGGCATCAAAATTATAGAGCGCTGCTTCGATGGCAAAATGTCCATCACCTGTCCAGCCGTTTTTCTCGCGTTGCGGACAATCAGTCGGATAACCCATCAGATTCGAGAGGTAGGAATTGTTGGCAGCTTGTTGCAACTTGTTAATCAACGGATCGGAAGCCTCAATCTTACCTGTTTGCGCCACATCGCTGTGCATGAAGTGAGCCCTTAGGCTGAATTGATCGGGATGCAAGGGCCGGTTTGCACTGACTTCCACATACCGGAAACCTTTGTAATTGAATTTGGGCATAAACTCATCCTCTTTACCACTCAGTATAAGTACATCCGTTTGAAAAGGTTCCTTTTCTTTATCCCCTCTGTAATACACATCGATATTGGACAAATCCACACGTCCGTCGGACAAAAGCCGTTCGCCGTGTTTCAACTTCACAACCGTCCCTCTTTCTCCTTTTATTTTCAGCTGGGTAACACCGGCCATATTTTGTCCGAAATCGAGGAGATACGTTTTCTCATCAAGCTTCGTTTTTGCTTTTGCATCGAAAGCTTTAACATTGCGTATCGGTTGCAACTGCTGTGCGGTAATGTTTCCTGAAGGGGCGTTGCGTAAACAAGCATAACTCCAGTTTGCATCCTTAAAATTTATTGTATTCCAGTCTTTTTGTTCAACATTGAAATCTACATGCTCTCCGGTATATATACTGTTGAATGTCAATTCTCCTGATGCCGTTTTCCAGGTCGTATCAGAAACTACTGATTGAACTGTTCCATCATCATAAACGATGCGGATATCCATACAAAAAGCCGGTCGCGCACGCCAGGGTGCCCGGTCGAAATCCCATACTGCTTTGCTTTGATGATTATACCAACCATTACCGAGCAATACACCCACGGCATTCTCTCCCTGACGGAGTTGCGGGGTAATATCATAAGTTACATATAAGTTCCGACGATCGAAACGGGTATACATCGGGTCAAGCCGGTGATTTCCCACCTTTTCGCCATTGAGATACAATTCGTAGAGACCGGCTACAGCAATATAAGCCCTGGCCGACACGATTTTCCGGTCAAGTGTGAATGCTTTACGGAAATACGGCGCCGGTTTTTCATCCATATCTTTCCCGTCATCAATCCAGGCTCCCCGCCAGTTTTTCATATCCATCATTCCCGTTTCAAAGCAATGAATGGCCGATCGCTGCTCCTTTTTCCTGTCATCCCTGATTGTTACGCTCCAAAAGTATTTAGTAAAAGCCTGTAATGGTTTTCCGGCATATACGACCTGCATTTTATCCCCACTAACATTACCGGTATCCCACATTTCTCCCTCTCCACGAGTCACTGCCAGCGAATCGGCACCCACTACAACCCGGTAAGTTGTTTGCGCTGCTCGCTGCCGGCCATCGACCATACGCCACATAAACCGGGGCGCAGGGTTATCGATTCCAATCGGGTGCTCAAGATGCTCAGTCCGACCAATGATACTTTGAACATTAATCAACCGCAACTCTTTGTTTTTACCTGTTAGGGACAGGCAGAAAAATAAAGCAATTACCAATATCCGGAGAGATTTTTTCATTAATTAATCCTTATTTATGCTTCCTCTTCACTTGTTATTCGCTAATTCTTACCCAAATTTCATTGAAAGTATTATCCATTCCTTTTAAATACAGGTAGTCGCCTTCAATTTTATAGAAAAACTTAAAGCTTTTGGATAACATGTGTTTAATTTGAGCATTAGGATATAACACCTGTTCAATTATTTTATCATCACTTTCAGCGGTAATCGTTCCAATAAAATCAACTAAAGTTATGTTATTGGATTTATCAACCTCCAGTACGACATAGGAGTTTTTTGTGTAAACTTTCTGACGGACATAGGGGTTGGTCATAACCTTACCTTCGGGGGTACAGAGTTCCCATCTGCCTACAAGTTTTTCATTTACAGAAAATGTCTGTGCATTTGATTTCCCAACTGCCATTATTACAAATACAGCAGCGAATGTAAAACATAATACGTGATTTTTCATGGCTTATTTTTTTGTTAATATATCAGTTTAATACATATCTGAGAACCTTGGCATATTGCTCCGAACGAACACCCACCAAATAAATCCCTTTTGCAACATGCCCGACATCAAATTGTTGTTTAGATGCGGTGACAGGTTGCTGCATCACGATTTTCCCACACAGATCGTGAACGGTCAGGAGCAGCGCTTCTCCGTTGTATTCATTAACTTCCAAGTGTAACCGTCCATTTGTCTGAAACACCTTTAATCCCGGAAAGAAATTCTCATCGCGGATGCCGGACTGCATATCCTTGTACAGCTGACTTTGCGGGATGACTTCCCGGGGCAGGAAGGCGCTGGCCCATTCCAGTTTGCATTGTGCGCCCGCCGTTTTTTCCTGGTATTCCAGTCTGATGTTGTATTTCATTCCGGCAACCAAAGAATCAATTTTCCCGGTATAAGTGGCAGGTGTACGGCCACCGGGAATCTTGTCAATGATGAGTTTGTCATCCACCCAGAGTTTGATCCCGTCGCAGGTCGCGAAGAAAGTGTAATGTCCGTTGAAAGGAGCTTGTACCTGTCCTTCCCAGCGAATTGTGAAACTGTCATCGTTCACACCGGGCATCGGCGAACCGGTACCCCAGTCGAAATCGATGGTTCCGTCAACACGTTCAGTCACTTTTTCTTCAAAATCTTCTCCGTTGTAATACGTTCCGGTCAAACCTTCACCCGTCCCTTTTACAGCTCCGGGGTTTATGTCCATATTATTATGTTCACGAATGAGCTGGAAGATATGATCGGGACGAACAAAGACATACTTACCGGCGAACGATCCTGAGTTGAAATAGTTCATCACGTTTTTAAATCCGGTAGGGTTCACTTCGCTGTTCCACGGGTTACCCTGGATGATGAGAAAGCGCGGACCAGTACCCGTCCATCCACTTGATCCGGCGTTGATATGGTCTTTCATGGCCTGTTCGCCGGTACAGTAGTTACAAGTCAGCGGTTTACCCGGCAACCGGTTCACTTCAGGATCCCTGCTACTGCCGTAGATGGTCATGGAGCCTCCGGTATTCTGGGCTGTCAGTCCCAGCAAGGTGCGCGAATTTCCTGCAAAGATATTGCCCACCCGACCATCAATTCCACCCGTGATGGTGTTCCAGATGGTAATCACCCGCAACCCTGCCGCCACGTTATATTCTTCTGTTTTAGCCACAAAACCGGCCAACTGGTCGTTCAGCGACAGGTTCACCCAGTTATTCGGATAAGTATAACCATAGCCCGACGGACCAGAAATCAGGTTATCGTTATCGGTAGCACTCTGATGAAAATAATTGAGTGCACCCGGCATGGCATCGACCATGGCAGGCGTAATTGTCCAGCCAATGGGCACCGACCCGCGGTTGGGGTCGTCCCAGAACCTGCGCATGCGGTGCTCGATGTACTGGAGATTATCACCATCACTGATGATGAAGGCGACATAAATCTTATTCTCCAGCGTTGGTTTTGCCGGCATGGGTTTCGGATCGATGTAGCGTGGCATACCACTATGGAAAGTCAGATTCGTACAGTAATCGCTGGCAATGGTGGTTATCCCGTAATTCGACACCCGGTCGACACCCGGCTGTTCTTCAGGCCACCAACCCATGTAATTGGCACCCACCGGCATGGATTCCAGAAAGCGGTTCAACAGCTGACTTTCTGCCGTTTTCTTCGGATCGAGCCAAATTACGGCAGCACCAAGCGCAACGGCATATTCACGCATGGCAGCCTTGTGGTGGTCGGGGCTCAGACCAATCAGTAATCTTTTATCTGTCTTGTCCCAGTGTTCATCAAAAATGGTTTGATACACCTGCAAAGGAGTCGTAAATCGTCCGCGTAAATCCTCGAGAATCGGGAAATTAAACGGTTCAGCCATCAAACGGTGTAATAAAGAAGGAGAAGCTATCAGGGCATTCTTTTCTTTGGCAATAGAAGTAGCCAGACTTACCGTATGATTCTGCAGGGGATCATAAACAATCAATCCTGAGATTTCGGATTTATATTTTGCCAGTGTTGCCCATGTATTAGTTTTATTTTCAACATAGCTTATCCCCAACGAGTTCAGCCAGGCATACGGACCTTCGGCATGCGCATCCCCTTCATAAGAAAAAATACGTGGCTGGGTACGGTTTATCAATCCTTTCATGGATGAGAAGAGATAAGCCTCTGCGGCTCCGTTATCCTGTCGCACCCGTACATAATCCACCTTGATCGTGCTGTTGCCCTTCCACAACACCCGCAATTCTACTTCCTGACTGTCGGCAGGAAGTTTAAAGTCAAGCATGAAATTCTGATATCCACCGGCGTTGTTGAAATCCTGCCGATTGATGGTTTGTGTAGCAAGCACCGTATTTGTAGTGGCATTCCTGACATCAACAACAACAACAGCATTGTTGTCGGAGGTATTATTATCAATCCGCATCCTGAACTCCGCTGTATTCAATCCCTGGGTAATTGTTTTATCCACAAGACTTTTAACCATGTACTTATCTGATGTGTGTACACCCGGTTGACAAATCCAACCATCGGTCTGCAACGCGCCTGTTTCATGGATAAGCTCCTCACTCTCTGCCTGCCAGGTCCAGCTTTTGAAATAAGTGGGCACTGAGCCATTCATGTAAATCAGGTCCTGCGTCGTGGCAGGCGCCGGGAATGTCGGTAAGAGTTGCCCTTCGGGCCAGCTTAACTGCGCATGAACCGCTAAAGGCAATAAAAGAAAAAACAAGCCACAGCATCTCCCCAAAAGGGACTTAAAGTGTATCGAGATATTTACTTTTGGGTAATTCATTGGGTATTTTTTAAAAACATTGTTTCATTTTAATATTAAATATTGAAACACAAAAGGCACAAAAGGAAGACTAAGGAAACACAAAAGAACTAATAGCGAATAGTGAATAGCTAATAGCGGAAGTGATGAAAAACCCCCTCTATTAATTCTTAATTTATAATTTTTAATTTTCACTTTTGTGTCCCCTTAGTCTTCCTTTTGTGCCTTTTGTGGTTTAAAAATAATTACTTGTTTGTCATTGAATACGGCGCATCTTCTGCATTTATACCCCGCTGAATATTAGGTTTCCCATCCATTTCGAAAAACAGTTTCGCTCCTTTCTTCAGGGTTTCAATTTCTAAGTAATTCCGATTGTATTTCTTGCCGTTCAGCTTCAGACTTTTCACATACACATAATCCCTGCTATTATTCTTTGACCTGATTTCGATGGTTTTACCGTTCTGCAAATGTAACTTTGCTTTTTCGAACAGCGGCGAACCCAACACATATTGTCCGCTACCCGGACAAACGGGATAAAATCCGAGCGCTGAGAACACGTACCAGGCTGAGGTCTGACCGTTATCTTCATCCCCGCAATAGCCATCGGGAGTAGGCAGGTACATCCTGTCCATCACCTCGCGCAGGTGATACTGTGCTTTCCAGGGTTCTCCCGAATAGTTATACAGGTAAATCATGTGCTGAATCGGCTGATTTCCGTGGGCATAATTACCCATATTCATAATCTGCATTTCACGGATCTCGTGAATCACACTTCCATAATAGCTTTCGTCGAAGATGGGTGGTAAAGCAAATACGGTATCCAACATCTGATTAAATATCTTTTTGCCACCCATCAGGTTAATCAATCCCTGTGGATCGTGAAATACCGACCAGGTGTAATGCAAGGCGTTACCTTCGGTGAAGTCGCCTCCCCACTTAAACGGACTGAAAGGCTCGTTGAATTCCCCGTTTTTCTTGCGACCACTCATCAGGTTGTGTTTTGGGTTAAAAAGATTGCGGTAATTCAGGCTTCTTTCCTTATATACATTGATTTCGCTCTCAGGTTTGCCCAGTGCTTTACCCAACTCATATATACACCAATCGTTATAGGCATATTCAAGCGTGCGGGCAGCACTTTCGTTAATCATCACATCGCAAGGCACATAGCCGAGGGTATTGTAATACTGATGTCCCAATCGCCCTGTCGACGACACGAAAGGATGCACATTATTAGCCGTATAAGTGAGCCCTTTCCAAAGCGCTTCGGTGTCTTCCACTTTAATGCCTTGTAAATATGCATCGGCAAGAACAGATGCTGAGTTATTCCCCACCATACAACCCCGGTGTCCCGGACTGGCCCATTCCGGGAAGAAGCCGCTTTCTTTATACGTATTGATGAGTCCCTCCTGCATTTTCAGGTTCATCTCCGGATAGAGCAGGTTCAGCAAAGGGAAAAGGGCACGGAAAGTATCCCAGAAGCCGGTGTCGGTAAACATATAACCTGATTCAACTTTCCCGTTGTAGGGACTGTAATGCACCACTTTTCCATTTTTGTCATATTCATAAAAACTACGTGGAAAAAGAACAGAGCGATAGAGACTTGAATAGAATGTTCGTAACTGATCGATGTTGTTGCTTTCTATCTCAATTTTGCCTAACACCTCGTTCCAGCGTTGTTTTCCATCCGCCCTGATGGTCTCAAAATCACGGTTACCCAGTTCCTTCAGGTTTAACTCGGCCTGTTCGGGACTGATAAAGGAAGAAGCTACGCGGGCATGTACCTTTTCTCCTCTTTGGGTTGCAAAGCCGATGATAGCACCCACGTGATTATCAGTAGCAACAAGTGCATGCTCACGTACATTGCCATTGGCAACAACCGATTGATAAGTAAAGGGTTTATCGAAAACAATCACGAAATAATTTTTGAAATTCTGTGGGACACCACCGGAATTCTTCGTGGTATAACCGATGATTTTATTTTCAGCCGGAATGATTTTCACCTGCGAACCCTGATCGAAAGCATCCACGACTACATACGACTTTTCGTTTTGCGGAAAGGTAAAACGGAACATGGCAGCTCTTTCTGTCGGTGTAATTTCCGTTACCACATCGAAATCGGCCAGATACACCTTGTAATAATACGGATTGGCTGTTTCAGCCTTGTGCGAAAACCAGCTGGCGCGGTCATTTTCGTTGAAGACAGGCTTTCCGGTTACCGGCATGATGGCAAATTGTCCGTAATCGTTGATCCACGGACTGGGTTGGTGGGTTTGCTTAAAACCGCGGATTTTATCAGCATCGTAAGTATACGCCCAACCGTCGCCCATTTTACCGGTTTGCGGGGTCCAGAAGTTCATTCCCCAGGGCAAAGCAATGGCAGGATAGGTGTTCCCGTTCGATAAGGAGTGTTTTGACTGCGTACCAATCAAGGGATTTACAAAATCAACCGGCGATGAAGCCATCAGTTGCATTGTCAATGTAAAAATGATTAACGGCACTAACTTGAATTTCAATGACATATAAATAATGATTTAAGTGATTACTATTTTTTACTGAATTTTAATTTATTTGTTCCCGATGCAGTTTCTATTTGTAATATGTACATTCCTGCAGCCAAACAAGAAACATCAACAGAATTACTATTCAATAACGTGTTACCTGACATTTGCCTCCCGTAAAGATCATAAATACCTGCTGATTTTACAAATAAACCTTCACAAATAACTATCAGTTTATCTTCTACCGGATTGGGATATATTTTAAATTCATCTTTTTTTTTTAATCCCAAAGTACCTGATTCATCTGCATTCCTGACATCAAAAACATAAGTTCCCGATTCGAGTTCAGCCACGAATCGCGATTTTTCTTCCGTAAATGCAGTAACACCAACCGCTTCAACTGCCGGCACGTTACCTTCAAATACGACAATTGAATCCTTTAATTTCGGGATGTACATTGTTGCTCCTGTATTTGCAGGAACAGTAACCGTAAAGCGGTAGTTTCCATCTGTTTTACGCTCCCATTTACTTTTAATCTTTCCGTAATACGATCCAAAGCAAGCATCAACTAAGTTTATCCTTTCTGCAACTGCCGCGCTCCTCAGGTCGGGCATCGGTTGTAAAACAAATTGTTTAAAACCCGGATGTTCTTCTTTAGCTTCGATACCCGCCATGTAACGGTACATCCATTCCGACACAGCTCCATAGGAGTAATGATTGAATGAATTCATCGACGGGTCGCCGAAGCCGGAAGCAATCGTGTAAGAATTCCAGCGTTCCCAAATGGTAGTCGCACCCTGATCGACACTGTACAACCACGATGGATTGTCGCGCTGTAACAAGAGGCTATAGGCAACTGTGTCTGCACCTAACCCGCTCAGGGTCTGATTCAATATGCCGGTACCGACAAAACCTGTGCTTAGTTTGTTGCCATTGTTGCGGATTTTCGCTATTAATTGCTCCAATGCCGCTTGTGCTTTTACACTGTCGGGAAAGAGTTTATTTTGCAAAGCAAGCAGGTAGGCTGTCTGCGAAGTTACCGTAAGATTTCCATTGCGCGAATTAATATACCTGCGCTGGAATTCCGCTTTGATATTATTGTAAAGTTCCTGATACTTGACTGCATTCTGTGCATATACATCGTTTGAACTGGTACTGAGTGCACCGGAAATCTTTGCCATGAGTTCTGCCACATAAGCATAATAGCTCACACTAATCAGTCGCGCGTTGGTTTCCTCGTAAGCCAGCCAGTCGCCATATTGTGTATCACCCCCATTATACAAATAACCATCGAACTTACGGGTAGCCATCCAGTTCATAAACTTCTCCATCGATGGATACTGTGCACGTAAAATACCCCGGTCGCCATACATCAGATACACGTTCCAGGGCACGATAATCCCTGCTTCGGCCCAGGCGGTGCGACCATAACCAACACCCCAGTTGTCGGGCACTACCGAGGGGTAGGTACCATCGGGCTGCTGACTGTCGCGGACATCTTTTGCCCATTTGTTGAAAAACGAAACCACATCGGCATTGTAAGCCGCTGCACGTGAAAATATCTGGGTATCGCCCATCCACCCCAGTCGCTCATCGCGCTGCGGGCAATCGGTCGGCACACTCAGGAAATTACCCCGTTGTCCCCATATAACATTGCTGTACAATTTATTAACAAGTTCGTTATTGGTTGTAAAAGAAGAATTTTCATCATTCACATTGCCTACTACTTCTCCTTTTACATATTCGAGTGTTATATCTTCCGAAGCATTTATTTCACAATAGCGAAAACCGAAAAAGGTCATAACGGGATTAAACTCCTCACCTGACTCTTCACCTTTCAGCGTGTAACGTAAGGTTGCTTTTGCCGAGCGAAGGTTTTTCAGGTACAGTGTCCCTTTGGCATTATCATTTCCCCGTGAACTTTCACCCGAATCATTCAGCATTTCTGCAAAACGGGCAGTAAGTCGTGTACCACGTGCACCCTTCACTTTAAATTTAATCCAACCCACCAGATTTTGTCCGAAATCATATATCACAGTCTCACCTTTATTGAGCGAAATACTGTTCTCTCCTTTCAGATTCCTGACCACATTAACCTCACCAAAAGTCGAACCGTTGGGAGTTATTCCCCTGGAAACGGTTATGTCGCGGGGTAGTTGCTGCAATTCAGGGCGCACCCTAACCGGCTGTCCGATGAACGCGAGGATGTTGCCGGTAAAATAAGTATGGACATCTGTGGCATTCCAGGCTGAATCATCATAGTCAGCCGAAGTCCAGTTGGTTTCCTTGCGTGCATCGTATGTTTCACCATCATAGATATCGGCCATTCGGACAGGCGAATTGGTACTTGCTTTCCAGTTGGCAGTATTTGTAACAATGGTTTCGGTAGTTTCATCGGTGTAAGTGATGCATATTTTAGCCTTAAAGCCCAACGGATGCCGTCCATACTCATTATGAGCAATGTTACCGGTAAACCAGCCAGAAGTCACTTCAGCACCCACCGCATTTTGTCCGTTTATTAGCAAAGAGGTGATATCGTAAGTTGAATAAAACACGGTTTTACGGTAATCTGTCCAACCCGGCTTGAATTCATCTACCACCACACTACCGTCGGATTGCGGTGTTCCTACCCTTTTCCCGTTGATATGCAAATCGTAAACACCCAATGCCGTTGCATAAATGCGGGCAGATTTTACTGTTTTCGAAACGGGAAATTCGGTGCGGAACATGGGAATTCCCTGTGCCGAACTTTGCAGCACCCGCAAATCGCCATTCCCCGGCGCCACCAGATCCATTTGGGTATTTGCATTTACCACGATGGTATTCGTACCGTCGAAATCATTCGAACCGTTCTCAAAATCTTCTGTAAAAGTTTTCTGTATTCCATTTTCGGAATAAACATATTCAACATTGTCAATATAAGCATGTTCCTGCGCGTTATTATCGCCGGTATACACCCTAAAGCCGATGTATCCGTTTTTCAAATCAGCACTATTATAGGTATCAATCAGCGTATTATCTAAATAAGTCTTGATGACCTTATTCACCACCTCTATTTTCAGTCTTTTTTGGTGTCCGATGAGCTGAGCAGTTGTAAACTGAGCAGGCAAAGGAATATCATTTACCAGCGTTACATTCCCGTTTACAAAAATATGGCGGCGCAGAACAGGATGGCTTACCTGATGGGTATTGATTGCCCACATGTGCATATTATTTACATCAGTGGCGCCAAATATCACACCCGCATTCTGATTGATCAGCGTCATGTCGCAGGCAATCGTAAAGCTTACCGGACCCGTATCCGCAGTTTTCTCTTTAACCTTTAACCACTCTGCACCCGACCATCCCGACGACATCAATCCGGTTTCAAAGAAAGCTTCTTCCGTGGAAGAAATCTTTGTTTCATGCTGGTCCCACACATCCACTGCCCACCAATAGCGGGTTGCAGGAGTCAGGGGCATATTCTCACCTTGTATCGCAACCGAGATGCCGGAGCTTATCTTCCCTGAGCTCCAAATTGTTGAATTACGGTCTTCGCCCATTAGCCGGATTTCGTAGGCTGTTTGTTTCATGCCCCGCACATCCGACTCCATTTGCCAGCTGAAATTGGGATTGGGAATATCAATACCGACTGGATTCTTCATATATTCTACACGAAGATTCTTGATAGTTGTAGTAGCTTGTAAAGCACAACTAACACACACGAAGATTGCGAACAAAAAACACCTGGTTTTTAACATAGGATTCTATTTAATGTGAATAATAATATCTCATTTAATAGACGATTTTAGTTGCTTTTCCCTCTATACGGATAATAAATATTCCACGACCAGACAATATTATTTGCATATCATTTCCTGTAGCTCGTTTTTGTATCAACCGTTTCCCGTCAATTCCATACAACTCAACAGATGCACCGGGGTTAATCCCGTTCAGGTGCAGCATACCCTCACGGACAAACCAGCTATAATTTGCAATAGCCTGTCCGGGTTGCAGCGCATTGGTTTGTTCTTCGGGGGTTACATAAATTCCCACATCAATCAACTGACCTCCTATAGTTTGCGTACACTTCACCGCGATGGTATTCTGTCCTTCCTGAAGCAGACTTTTATCAAAATCAAAATACTGGTAATCGGTAATATATCCGCTTCGTTCAAGAGCCAGGGTTCCGTTGAGATATATCTGACAATCCTCATCATGGAAAACACGGAAACTCGCTTTAATCAGATTAGCTATATCAGCACTGTCGATGTTAAACCGCTTGCGGATGTAAATCTGGTTCGTTCTCCATTCCGTATTTTGCAGGTTTCGCTCCGTGCCAAAAGGGGCATTACCCACCTGCCAGCTACGATCATTAAAATCACTTGTATACCAATTGGATGCAGGCGTATCAAAAGTATACCTCCACTCTTGTGGCGTGCTTTCAGGGGTCGAAACCGGTAAAATGGACTTTCTTTCCTGTGCAATCGCATCGAACCAGGTAAAACGATCTTCGATAAACTGTTTTACAAAATCAATATTCTCCTGATAAGTATTAAACAAGGCATCTTCGAACCATACTTTACGGCTTAAGGAATTCCAACGTTGAAAATTTAAAGCTTGTGATTGCTGCAAGTTTGCTGAATTCACATCTAAGAAATCAAGCAGGTGCTGTTTCAGATTATTACTCTTCACTTCTTTCCACAAACGTCTTAACACGGTTTGCGCGGTATCTGTTTTCATGATTTCACGGAACCAGAACTGCGCCACACCATGTTGCATGCTCAATGTTTCGGCATACCGGGGCACCCGTTCGTTGGTCAGGAAAGCCTGATCATAGTCCCAAACCGGACCGAAATACAGTTTATCATCCCCTCTTTTTTTATAACAGGGAATACACCAGTAGGAGTCACAGTTTCCGGTGAGCTCCGAATGCAGGTAATACTTCACTGCGCTTTCAAGATCAATGTATTTCTCAAGGGCTTCCACTGTATTCGTGAACAAAAGATCTTCAGTTTGGGCTATGTGATTTTGAATATATGCTTTCTGAAGTGGTACAGCTGTACCTTCATCCGGAGATTTAACCGTGAAAGGCAATCCTCGTGGACTTCTGAAATAGACAGGTTCCTGATCGGCATAAGCATCAATTTCCAGGTGATAACCTCCGGTAATATTGTCTTCGGTTACTTCTTCCGCTGATAATTCATTAATTTCATCTATGTTAATACGTTTCGTATCTATCTGGATATGGTCACTTGCCATAAAAGTGCCATAATAGAAACCATCGAGTACCACATCGACTAATACACAGGAAGGAGTAAACGCGAAACCCAACGATTTACTGATTTCAAAAGCGAGTCCGTTGCGAAGTAATGTTTTGTCAACCGCAAGCGCGATCAATGTCCAGCTTTTTGCCTTAGCTGGCATCCCAAGAAAATTTTGTTTACTCTCGAATTTAATGCGGAAAGGTTTCTTTTCCATAAATTGCCAGGTCGAATTGCCCCGACCACGCAGCTCTGCCGGGTAAACCGATGCAGTACTATTGTTTGCAACCGCTACGCTTGCTTTAACATAATCTTCCTTATTTACAAAGTCGAAACTACCTTTTGTTTCAAGGTAGATGGTCGGGAGATTAGTCAACTGTGTATAATTCACGTTTTGCGCATTTTCAGCCGTATAAAATTCAAGTTCGGCTACACTGCACCGATGATCCGGATTGACACAGCGCACATAGCGAAACGTTTGGGTATTAGTAATATTATAAGTATTGTATTGACCGGCAACAGGAATTTCTGTCACCGTGAAAAGCGTAACGGGATTGTTGAACTCAGGATTATCAGCGCCCTGAAATTTTGAACCCACCAACTTATCCACCCGGTCAGTCATCGGAAAAACACGAACCTTCTGAATGGCGTACTGCCCTCCCAAATCAAGTCCGACCCAGCCATTTACATCTTTGGCCATGAAACTTGTTCCTTCGTTGGTGTCGAAAGCGTTGTATTGATGCCGGGTATAGTCGTCATCGGGCGTTGTTGACAGAACCACACCGCGTAATTTTTGGTAGCCGGTGAGATCCTGAGCATTAGCCTGAAAGAACGGTAATATAAGAAAAACAGTAAAAAGTAAAACTTGCTTCATGGTATATTCTTTTATCCTGGAACCATACACCTGACAGGTTTTAAAAACCTGTCAGGTGTGAAGAAATAGCTATTGTCAATTAATCAATATTTTTTTCGACAACATACTTCCATCGCAATCAACTACCTGAATTATATAAACACCTGGTTCAAGTCCATTGACAGCTAAAACAGAAGTTTGGTGCACCTCGCGAACCAACATCCCGGTGGTAGCATAAACTGCTATACTTTCTACCGGTGAAGATGAACGGACAACCTGTAACATCCTGCTATCGTTATTATAAACAAGATTCCATTCTGGTTGATTAATTAAACCGGTTGAGCCGTCGAAATAGGTATTGTCGCGTATTGCTCTGATTTCATCACCGGATAATAGTCCCCTGAAGAAATACAATTCATCAATTTTCCCATGCCAGAAACCAGAGGAACCATTCTTATGAGCGCCGATACGAAATCCACCGGTACAAGCCTCAAAAGTCTGCGCCGAGACAGTCAAGTCACGTACTCCGTCGACATAATAGGTAACTTGTTTATTCACCGGATCGCAGACAGCAGCCACGTGTTGCCATTTTCCACGTTCAAAAGAACCGTCGGAGGCAGGATTCTGACGTTGTCCCAGAAAGTTGTTCCAGAAATACCGTACCGGGCCCCCTGCTGTGGGATTTTCCACACGGGAATAAAGTACGATCCGCCCTGTACCGGCATTGTCTTTTTGCGCCAGCACAATTTCATCTCTGAAATAGTAGCCGTTTTCAACCGTTCCGGAAGCCGGGATTACCGTTGACTCGTCGAATATCCATGCACAAACAGTATATTGTGTATTGGCTGTATTCACAATTCCTGTTGTATTGAAATCAAGATATTGATTTGTTCCGTTCAGTGACACGGCATTACCATACTTACCTTCCGTCAGGGATGGAACACTTGCGGTAGTTGTCAATTGGTATTTATTGGCTGTCGAGTCGACAAAGTGATCATTGAAAGGATAATAAAATGCCAGTTCCTTGGGAGTATCGGGTATTTCCGTAGGGACTGATATGCCCATAGTTCTCGCCCAGTTATTCCACAAAGCCCTCATTTCTTTCACTTTATCCGGGTATTCCACGGCCACATTATTAGTCTCGGAATAATCATTGGCAAGATTAAACAGCTGCCATCCCTGACCAACTGCTGCTGTGAGCTTCCAATCGCCTACACGTACTGCCCGACCATTTTCGTGTTCCCAATAGAATGTACGTTCGCCGTTCCAAACACCTTCTCCCTGAATAAGCGGGAGCAAACTTTTCCCTTCAGCAGGCAATGCCTGGATATTATTGCTGTTGTAAGTTGCCGGATAATTGGCATTAGTAAGTTCCAACACCGTTGGCATGATGTCAATGAAATGACCAGGTTGATGATTAATTGTTCCTTTTTTTGTCACATTAATTCCGTTGTTCCAGTGCACGATGAAAGGCGTTGCATTGCCGCCATGAAAGGACTCCCTCTTCCAGTAACGGAAAGGGGTGTTAACTGCACCTGCCCAGCCATTGCCCAGGTAGTTGTATGTCAGATTTGACCCCGGAATCCTGGCATTGTGAGTTACCATTTGCCCGTCGCGTGTACGGTCATGCCGGTCGAAACTACCGATGTTATAATTTTCTGATGAAGCCCCGTTATCTGACATAAACAGGATTATCGTATTATCATATTCGCCTGTAGCTTTGAGCTTCTCAATTATTTTCCCGATTCCCTGATCTACACAATCAATCATGGCCGCGTGGACTTCCATGTTATCAGCCAGCCATGATTTATCATTTTCATTGACCCAAAGCCTTCCTGATTCATTTCTTGCCACCGGCACTTTTTGTGGATCGATTAACCCTAATTCAACCATTTTATTGTATCGACGAACCCTGAGCGTATCCCAGCCTACATCATACACACCATTGTATTTGGCAATATCTGACGGTTTAGCATGTAACGGCCAGTGTGGAGCGTGGTAGGCTACGTACATGAAAAACGGTTCTTCTTCAGCAGAAAATTCAGTTATCAGATCGAGTGTTTTATCGGTAGTGTAATCGGTGAGATAAAAATCTCCCGGAATAGAGTCGGTATACTCCCGTGTTTCGTTATGAACCAGACTGAATGGATCAAAAAAGTTGGCAACGCCCCAGATGGTACCATAGTGCTCATCGAACCCCCTGTTACAGGGATATGATTGCACAGGAGCAAACGGACGATTGTTGAAAGTGTTTTGGTTCGAAAGCCAGGCCATTTGGTCGGCATTATTCCCAATACCCTCGGTGAGCGATAAATGCCATTTACCGGTCATGGCTGTTTTGTACCCTGCTGTTTGCAACACTTCAGCGATGGTAACACAGTTATTCGCGAGACTAAGTCCCATACCGGTAATACCTACTGTATGCGGGTAACAGCCTGTCAACAGGGATGCCCTGGACGGGCAACTACGAGCTCCGTTGAAAAATTGGGTAAAACGTATCCCCGTATTGGCCAGACTGTCAAGATGGGGAGTTTGAATCTCCCCACCGTAACAACCCATGTCAGAATAACCCATGTCATCAACCATGATGATCATGATATTCGGTCTTTGTTCAGGCATTACAGCCTGTTGCGCCGCAATAACGGCGGGCAACAGGACTGTAGCTGATAAAATGCTATGTTGTTGAATGTGTTTTTTCATGTAAATATTTTCGTATTAATATTTGGTCTCTATCAGCATATTAGAGGTTAACAGAAAAATGTGAGTGAATTCACTCCGTGCAATTATTCATGGATTACATTGATAACCTCCTGATTGATTTTCTTCACCTTTTCAGGAATCAGTTTAACCACTTTCCTGTCGTAAGTCATCAAACCATTGATTTCACCTTCCACATCAGTGGTTTGTGTATAAACCGCACCTGAGAAACCACGTTTCACAAAGTCTTTCAGGTGATTCGCATATTTAATATACTCATTCGTAACTTCTTCCGAATTTTTGAACTGCACATATCCCCAGTTGCGGTCGGTACGCCACAGGTGACCTTCAAGCGCCAACCCGATACCACCATATTCTCCGAGTACATTCACCCGTTTGGTATCGTACAGGTTCATTGCCGGTCCGGGATAATGGTGCAAGTCCAGGATGTCACCGGTATGATAATGGTTTCCGCCACTGGCTGAGTTCACGAGGCGAGAAGGGTCATAATTCTTAGTCCACTCGGTGATTTCTACTGTTTTAAACTGCCCCCAGGCCTCGTTGAAAGGTACCCAGACAGCAATCGAAGGATAGGGTCTGAATGCATCGATAATTTCTTTCCATTCTTTGCGGAAATTAGCTTCCGACTCAGCAGAACGAACATTTTCTTTTCCATCGAAATAATTATTCATTTCCCAATGGGGTGAACGGTCACCATTCGGCATATCCTGCCATACAATCACACCCAGGCGGTCGCAATGGGTATACCAGCGTGCCGGTTCTACTTTCACGTGCTTACGGATCATGTTAAACCCGAATTCTTTGGTTTTGATGATATCGTAAACCAATGCTTCATCGGTAGGTGCTGTATATAAACCATCAGGCCACCATCCCTGATCAAGCGGTCCGAAATGGAAGTAGTTTTTATTGTTCAACTGAAAACGCATGATGCCGTTTTTATCGCGGGCAGCCGAGAATTTACGCATGGCGGTATAGCTTTTCGCTTTATCAACCACTTTGCCGTTTGCCAGCAAACTGATTTCCAAATCATATAAGAAGGGTGATTCGGGCGACCAGAGTTTAGCATCAGGTATGGCAATTTCGATAGACTGAGAAGCAACTGCTTTTGAGACAGCAATCACCTTTTGACCATCAAGCACTTTAACTTCTATAACATCAGCCGCTTTTGTGTTAGCCGTTGCAACATCTACTTTCACAAAACCTTTATCGATATCAGGAACCGTGTTTACATACGTAATATGCTTTTCGTTCACCGGTTCCAGCCATACGGTTTGCCAAATACCCGTTACGGGAGTATACCAGATCCCATCGGGTCTCACCACCTGTTTTCCACGGGGTTGATAACCGGTATCTGTGCCGTCCCAAACTTTCACAGTCAGCTTTTGTTCACCTTTTCCCAAGAAGGCAGTGATATCGAAACAAAAAGGAGTGAAACCGCCGGTATGACTACCAACTTTGATGTCATTCAGATACACATCGGCCTTCCAGTCAACCGCGCCAAAATGCAGGAGCACATTTTTATTCTTCCAGTTTGAAGGGATGGAAAACGTACGTTTATACCACAGCTCATTATTTTTACCTACCTCTTTCTGTACCCCTGAAAGGCTCGACTCAACAGCAAAGGGCACCAGAATTTTTCCATCGAAAGTCGCCGGCTCGGATTTTCCGGCAGGCAGGATTGCATAATCCCATAATCCGTTCAGGTTTTGCCAGTCAGAGCGCTCCAGAATAGGGCGAGGATACTCGGGCAACACTTGCTGCGGGTTTATCTGCTCTGCCCAGGGAGTTTTAATTTTGTCGCCTGCGGGCTTCCACTGCGAAAACGCATAAGTAACGCAAAAAATCGTTCCGATTACTAAAATTGTCTTTTTCATGAATAAATAATAAAATTGATTTATATGTTGTTTAAATGAAATGCTGGCATCTCCCGGAGTCATGCAGAAACAAAAATATAACCTTAGCGGTTATCTTTAAGGTTACAAATTGGGTTACAAAGCAAAAACTTCTTTAATTTTTCTTGTAAGTTGCTACAATGAGGGTTTACATCACCACCTTCACCAATTCCTGCAAATCATGCTGATACCTGATTACCGCCAGGTATAATCCTGAATCCGGCATTATAAAAGAGAACGGTTGCTCCGCTTTACATCCGGCAAGCCGACCATCTATGGTATATAAACTGACATTTTGCACATCTGTACCTTCCACTTTAAATTGATTCCCGCTGATATAAATTTTTGCGCCGGACGGTTCCGTAACGGTTCTTATAGCCGTATTACTCCCTAAATATGCAGGCTGATAATCCTGACTTACAGTGAGAATACTCATTCCACGGGGAGGTTTTACAAAATCAACTGATGTAATGTATGTTTCCCTTGGATTGACAGTTGTCTCACTTTTATGCGCATGAAAAGCCATCTTCAGTTGATCGTCCTTGTCGCGGAACAGGCAATGATGGCCTGAGCCAACTAAACCATTCGGTTTTTGCAATACCGGGTTCCCATTATATTTTGCCCAACTTCCCTTGATATCCAGGGTAAATGCATAACCGACACCGTAATTGTGACTTTGGTAATGATTGGCAGAATAGGTCAAATAATAATAGCCTTCATGTTTAATACAGAAAGGACCTTCGGCTATTTTTCCCCAATCGCTTTCCCACCCGCTGGTATTGGCAGTAAAACAAAGACGCCAGGTATTGGCTTTTATCGTTTTATAATCAGATTCAAGTTCGGCCATCCAGATGGCATTTCCATCTGTAAAGCGGACACAAAACAGATAGGCACTTCCATCATCGTCAATAAAAAGTGAATTGTCGATGGCTTTATCTGCAAACATCGGTTGTTTTACATCCTGCACAAAAGGTCCCAGTGGCGACTGAGATGTTGCTACACAAATGTGCTCGTCGGCCGAGTAATACATATAAAACTGACCATTAAGATAATACACCTCAGGCGCCCAGAACCAGCGATCGGCATAGGAATTATTTTTGTGTAATGCCAGGCTTGAGGCTTTTGTCCAGAATTGCAGGTCGTCAGAGGTATAAACTACAATTCCGTTTGGATCGGAAGTACCGTAGGCATAATATTGATTATCGTGATAAAGGATGAAAGGGTCGGCCAAAGGAAGTTTTTGCACTGCCCATGTTAACATGGAATTCAAAAGAAGCAAAAAAAATAAAACCCTTTTCAACATGAAATAACCCATTTTCATTTAATTAAAAAATTAGAAAGAGAAATAAAGACCCAGATTGAAAAGCAGAGCCACATTCATATTTTCGTATTTTGTACCATAAATGGCCGGACCTTTGTCGACAACATAACCTAAACCTACTCCGGCTTGCAAGAGTCTTTTGAGACGCAGGGTGAAAAATGGTCCCACATACGATGCGTAGTGATTATCGAATACCCCCTGCTGCCAATAAACCAAAGATAAAAAAGATGAGTTTATTCTATCCTGAAGATGGTAATTAAGTCCAAGACCAAAAGAGCCGGCAGCAACACCTGTTCCGGCCTGAAACCCGAAACGCTTTCCAAGCCACACTTCAAAATCGAAGCCCACCAGATTACCGCCTCCCATCATAAATCCTGCACTAAAAGTCGACCTGTAATCTTTATTCGCTATAACTGTTTCGTCCTGTTCTGTTAACAATTCTTCCTCCTCAGGCTTCACCTGCTGAATTTCCGGTATCTTTTCCTTAGCTATTTTCTCCACATCAGACATTTGGACTACAGATACACTGCCTTCGTTTGTTTCAATTTTCAGCGATTCATTGGGGACTTGCTCCAGTATAATACCACGAATAACATTACCGTTTTTGAGGTATACAACATCCTGATAGTTGGCATAATTTATCTGTGCAAACATCACTACCGTAATAAACGTGAATACAAAAAAAGCTATTATTTTTTTCATTTTTTGTATGTTTTTTGATGAAAATAAATCAATTTAAAACAACTCAAATTAAAACAATAAATCCGATTCCGACTGATGGATTAAACCATATTTTATTTCATTTTCCCTTCCAGCATTTTAATAAAATACCCTCCAACAACCGAGCGTGCCTGAAAGCCCCTCTGCTCTGGTTTATCTGTCCAGTACCAATCAGTCATCGGCACACGGGAAACGGTTTCATTCATAAATTTATGCATCGGAGCAATAAATTGCTCGAATGTGGCTTTATCTTTACTCAAGGTTGCGGTCCACATGATCCAGTCGGCTTTCGTATATGTTTCGCGATTGTCAAGCGGCAACCCGTATTCATTTTGTTTAGTCAGATAAAACGCAATTTCCTTTTCAGCAACCTCATCAGGGAATATTCCCATGTGCATCAGCTTATCCCAAACCAGGTTATATTTCTGACTCCAGGAATCTGGCTGATCGAAAGTCAACCGGTAATGCGTTCCGGCATCTGCCATTTTCATCCATTCTTTCGCCATTTGTTTTGCGGTTTGCATGTATTTCTCTGCTGCATCATCCTTGTTTAACATCGATGCCAGATAACCATACGAAGCTATTCCCAAAATGGCTTTTACCGATAAATTGGCATTGTGCGCAAAATGACCTGCAAAATCGTCGGTACACAACTGATTGACCGGATCCAACCCTTCTTTTACCAAGTAATCGGTCCAGGTAGTGAGCACTTCCCAATGTTTGGCAGCATAGTCGGCATTTCCTTCCATCGCCGCGATGGCAGCCGTGAGAATCAACATATTGCCCGATTCTTCCACCGGCATATCGCCGCCGTAAGTCTGACCGTTGGCAATCGGGTAAGTTCCTACATCGTGAGCAGCAAACGGTTTGGTCCACCTGCCACTTTCACTGTAGTAGAAAATATGGTTCATCAGTCCTTTCACCAGTTCAGTGTTATATAACAGGAACAATGGCGCTGAGGGATACGTAATGTCAACTGTGCCAATAGAGCCATTGCTGAAATTCTCTTTTGACAGGAAAAGTAAATCTCCGTTTGGAGCTTCCACGAGTTTGTGTGCCGCAATAGCCTGACGATAAGCCAGCGCACAAAGTTCGGCATATTTAACTCCGCCTGCTTTACGGGCATCCTGCATCAATTTCAAATCAAAATCGTCACATTTCTTCAATAATGAATTATATTGCTTATGCGCAGTCGCGAAGATATCAAATATATTCTTATCTCCACGACGATTCCAGTACGGACGGAGATTTTCGCCAAAATACTGAATAGAGTACAAGTCGTCGTAGCCCAGCATGATTTTTCCGGAAGCTTTGCTGGCATTACCTAAATGCTTTGTCAAACACAGCCTCTTATCTTCTACTGTGTAAGATGCATTTTCTTTTTCAGCCACAAGATAGAAATATCCCCAGTCGATGCGCAAATCATCACCTTTTTTAGCCAGCACCTGCTGTTCAACGCTACCGGTTTTCAGGTACACCAACCCATCACGTTCAATCACTTCTGAGGTTGATTGCTGATACGGAGTGTTCAGCGCCCAATTGGAAGAAGCTTCGAAATAAATCTCCACATCGTGTTTTTTACCATCATTCGATTTGGTTTCGTAACTCAGGTAGTTAACCGGTCTGGAAAGCAAATCCAGATCTTCCATCAACAAGGGAGCCGTAAATGTAATGTTCAAATCAACCGGGCCACAGGTAAAAGCATAACGGGTTTGTGTTGCCTGCACATCCACCGATTGCTGTATGGCTGTTTCTTCAAACTGCGCAGTGTGTTTTTGTGCCGCCAGGATGCCAAAATCGAGTAACCCGTTGGCTACTGTATTGTTACAATAAGCTGCCAGTACATTTTTGCCTTCCCTGATGGTTTTCAAGGCTTCATCGGGTATCCTGACAATCGCGTTTTTATTGCAACAGTTGCAACTTTCCATTATTTTTACCCCATTGAGATAAAATTCGGCATCGTCATCGTTTGTGAACGTCAAATAAAGTTCTTTTTCTGTTATATCAGCAGGAAATTCGACTATGCGACGCACCCAGATGTATTCTTCCATCCAATCGGTTTTCGCTGAGGATTCCGTATACTTAGATATTGTTCCGAAAGCGCCTTCACCCGTTTTCCAGGAAGCATCATTGAAATTTTCACCCGTCCAGCCGGCAGCCGGTTTGGTCGTTGTATATTTTCCTTCCCATTTACCCATTTCAGAGGAAGGAATCAGAATCTCCATATCTGTAATCTCTTTCCCCATAAAACGATAGGGTTTTCCGTCGACTTTAATCACGCCCAGCAAGGGAAAATCCTTACCTGTCCAGTGTTTGACCGGGGCATCGTACAAATTGTCGATAAATGCCCATGCACTGGTGTATGGATCGATTGTTACCAGCGGATAAGCCGGCGGACGAAGGTTGTTTTTAAACTCAGATTGTTGATTGGATGATGTGCAGGATAAGAACAAAAAGAGTCCTGCCAACATAATAAATGGATAAGATTTCATTGAATTTATTGATTATTTCTGCATTAATTATTTACGACTTTTTTTGAAAGGCGGAATCACCTGCATCAGGGCAGGGATACCACTGGCATCATAGCTTTCGATCTTTTCTATTCCCGGAGCCGGATTGGCGTAATCCTTATAGGTTATATTATTATTTTTCAATCTATTATTCCAACCCGCATTAATATTGGCACGCAACCAGGGCAGATATTGACGTTGCCCTCCGTCCTCAATCAACCGGATGATGTATTGAGCAAAAATCGCGTGATAAATCCCCTGTTCAATTCCATTCTCAAAATGCAGGAATTCGTTTCCACTCATTGCTTTTGTATAATCAGCAGCCAATATCGCGTCGTTGAGATACATTTTATTGCCGGTTGCTTTGTAAAGCATCACCGCAGCTCCGATACAGGTTGCCTGATTATAAACATGCATTTTCCAGGCCGGATTTCCCGATCCGTGGCGCGAATCGGCTACTCGCCCGGCTTCTTTATCAAACAGGTTGGCACGGGCCCAGGCATATATTTCCCGGCCTTTTTTGAAATATGTCGAGTCGCCGGTAGCTTCAAACAGCGTCATTGCCCCAATGACGGTCGGATAATTGATACAGGCCATTTTCCCCATCGAAGCGGTGGGACTTCCCTCCGGATGTTGCTGGTTCCATGCCCAGTACATCCCCCCACGCACAGGGTCGTAGCTCCCGTTATCTTTCAATACTTTTGATCCCGACCATACCCGTTCGAAACCGGTTTCCGATAACCTGAGCCATTCTGTCTCGCCTGTAATCAAATACGTTCTTCCCAGGGTGATTACCCACCACATGATATCGTCGTAAATAAACCAGACTTTACCATTGTCCCAGTTATACTGATCATAATATCTCCGGTTACCTTCGAGCAGGGTTCTGAACAACAAACTGTCTTTCTCGCTTCGTGTCCGCAGATAGGCGTTTTGAGCGACATCGGCAAAAATGGCCTGTGTCCAGATTGCGGCGACTTTCCCTCTTTGGGTTGATTTCTCATAATATATACCCAACGAAGGCGAAAGAAACTGTTGATTGAAAGCATCGTATGCCTGATCTATATCTGCACGGGTATATGAAGATGTGTTTTTCCCGGCTAATGAGCTACAAACGGTCAAAAACAAGAAACACAAGGTAAGGGATGTGATCGCTCCTTTCATGCTAAAAATTGATATTGGTTTATTAGTTCCCTGCTTTCCGATCAAAGAAAGCAGGGTTATATACACATTGTTATTTCTTCAATATTCTTGCTGTTTGTCCATCAACTCTTATAATGTATGTTCCAGCTGGCAATACCGAAAGATCTATTTCAGTTTTGCTTCCTTTGATATCGTAAAGACCTGTACGAACACCCAATACATTGTAAACTTCAATCATTTTGTCGGTTGACTGAATATTGTCAATGGTGAGTAATCCATCAGTAACAGGATTTGGATACAGGTTCAATGATTCTTTCCTGACATCATTCACATTGGTAGCTATTTCCCATTTTGCCCAGAATTCTTTATCTCCTGTGCTTCCCTGAGGAACAGATGTGATTGGAGTTCCGGTAAGTTCGCTGTTATCGTACCAACCCACAAAGTTAAATCCTTCCTTCGTTGGGAGAGGTAATACAATCGCCTCACTTTCTACAGTATAGGTGCTATCTGTAATACCGATGCCACCATCCAGATTGAAGGTAATAGTATACTCTTCGTTCCATTTTGCATAAAGAACAAGATCATTAGTTACCGGAGTATTAAAGTCATAAGCAGTGGTTAGCACCAAATTAGCATACCATCCTGCAAATTGATAACCGTTTTTTGTCGGATTAACCGGTTCTGTAACTGTACCATCCACTACCTGTGAAGCAACAGCAGAACCACCATTGGAATTGAATACTGCTGTATGAATGTAGGAACCTGTGTTATCTACTTTGATGTATTCCACTTCCACATCTGTACTTGAAGCTCCGGTAGATTTACCAAATGCTAAATAAGCATTGCCGTCTGATTCAGGCGCAGGAACGTAAACATCTTCTTCGAACAAGAACAAGTCGTCCAGATAGAAATTAAACCAACCAGTGAATTTTGTAAACAGTCTCAACGTGCGGTTACTTGCCGTAGTAGAGAATGTTATCGACTGACGTGTCCAATTGATATATTTTGTCGAAAGTTCTTCTTCCCATAAGAGTTTATCACCATTGGCCACGGCTATCCTTCCTCTGTCTCCATAGTTGGAAGTTTTCAACCAAAAAACAAAAGTATATGTTTTGTTTGGCTCCAGTTCTTTTTTGAAGTCCAGATTTGTCCTGTATGCATTAGGCAACACGTCGTTAGCTAATCCTTCGAAAGCCTGTGCTTTACCATAATCATCCAAATAAGAGAAGCGAAGCGCTTTGCTGCCGCTATGCGCCCATATAAGTCCGGTATCAGTGATTTTTTGTTTATCCTGAAGTCTTACATAACTTCCCCACATCTCGCTATATTTCACGGGATAGTTATCGTCGTCACCACTATACTCTGATGCCAGGGCCCAGGTATATGGTTGTCCATCGTTACCTAAGTTAACATCTTCGAAATCACCATTGGCTATTAAGTTGGTTTTTCCCTGAATCTGCGTATCAACCAGTGTAGTTTCCGCCATTTCATACAATACTAAATCATCAAAGAAAATATTCATCCAGCCTCCATGGGTATCTGACGTGCTATAAAGGTGCAATGTTTTATTTGCTTCGGAAGTGGTAAACACCAAATCACAGTTTGCCCACACATTGTTTCTTCCTCCTAATTGATGTCCCCATATAATCTGATCTCCAATTTTCACTCTAATCCAACCATAGTCATTCCAATGCGGATTACGATGCCAGAAGTTAAAACGGTATGTTTTACCGGCTTCCAGTTCCTTCGTAAAATCAAAATTATTAGCTCCATTACCTAAAGTAGAAAATCGCAGAGACGATGTACCACTACGTGCCCATTGTCCACCTAACTGGTCATCAGGCTTATCGTTCTTTTGAATACGCACATTTCCGTTCCAAAGAGGGTTAAGTGCAACCGGCTCATTGTTATTTGCATCTGCTTCATTACTTAATGCCCAGATGTATTCCGAACCATCATGATTGATTGTATGATCTTCAAATCCACCATTTTGAATGAGATTTACGTAACCTTCGTGCAAAACAACTTCAGGAAAACCTGCTGTTGGATTAGGAGTAGCTCCTACTGTATTAGTTACTTTTTCACGGAAAGTAAAATTATCGAATGAAGATGTTACACTTCTCTTATTACCATCGCGTTCCCATGAAGGAAATTCAAAACGGATTGTTTTCGCATCAGCAGGAGTTGTTATGGATTGATTATGTACCTGCCAAACACGATCATTGACACTTGCAAACATCGGACGACGTGCTTCGTCACGACCGTCTTCATTAATGCCTTTAAGACCTATACATCCTTTATTAAAGTCATAAAATGCACCCATATCACGCCAGGCCCAGGGCTCATTGGCAGTTCTTCTGCGGGTAATAGAAATATCATAATCTGTATTTGGTTTTACCGGAATTTCGCGGGTATGAGCACCTTCGATGTTACTATAACCGTTAGTGACCTTACCATCACTATTCATTTCCAACGCAAAATTACCATAACGTTTTAGTTTGGGATCAGTTACCCTTGATAAAATACCATTGCTTGCAAAATCGGGATAGTCAGCATCTTCAAAACCACCGTTCTCGATGATGTTATCGAACTGGAAAGTCGTAAGCGGAAAAGTTCCCAAAAGGACATTGTCGCGATAAACAGCTGCCACACCCAGCGGAGAGCAGGCAATACGGAAGATGTGAAAACCGTCTCCGTTGGTAATATCAGAAGCCAATACCTTAGTAGCAGCAAAAGGATTTGTCTGCTCTGTTACAGCATTGTTCAGGATACCGATACGGAAGCCTTTCCCCGTTTTATCATATCCCTGGATATTAAATGCTCCGGTTTTGTCGGCAACCGTAATTTTGGCTTTAATTTCGAGGGTAAAACCTGTATTCAAATTAAAATCCAAATCCGATTTAATCCATTTCCGCTCCGAAAACTGATTGACAGCATTCGTCGAAGTCAGTTTCAGCACACCACTTTCAACAGTGGCTGTTGTTGGAGCAGCAAGGTCGTTGACAGTAGCATCGAGTTTTGATTCGTTCCATCCTTGTTCCGTTGGAACTGAAGCGCCTGAATACACGGTTACAGGCGACTGTGCGAAGCTTTGCCACGCAAAAAGTGGCAACGCGCAGGTAAAAAGTAACGTTTTAATTTTCATAATATTAAAAAATTTAATTGATAAAAGATAACTGTTAATAAAATTTGTATTGATTAAGATATAAAGATTTTTTTCACCATAGAATAACCGTTAATATGAATCCGGATGATATAAATTCCGGTAGCAAGACGAATTTGAGCTTGCTCATTTACAACTACCGCATCAAGCAGTTGACCGGTTGTTGTATATACTTTTGCTGACACCGGCAGTGAGGATTGTATGGTTAAACTTTTTTCACCGGGCTGCAATTGGACCAACCCTTCATACACATTCCTTTGTCCGCTCGTTCCGAAAACAGGAGCTTCGGCTGTAATCGAAGGCGAAGCGGAGGTGACATAGGGCCACCCACTCCGGTCCCAACTTATTTTATTCAGCAATAAACCTCTCTTGTTGTCAGGAAAATCAACATCCCATCCATGAAAGAAAATCCAATCATTGCCGGCCTCGTCCGATACAATCTCGGAACAATGACCATTACCGACAAATCGGCTATTGGAACCAACAACAAGCGAATAACCATTCGACATCATGCTGTCACCCTGCTTGTTATAGTAAGGTCCGGTCAGCGAATTTGAACGACCGACCACGAGTCTGTACGTACTGTTTATTCCGTTACAACAGCTGCCGATAGAAGCAAACATGAAATAATAATCTCCCCGTTTATAAATGTATACACCTTCGAATGCGGTGCCGGCCACCTGTTGCGGTTGAGGATTTCCGGGATTTTTGAGCGCGAGTCCATTATCAGCCAGTTCAACATAATAAATTCCCCTGAAACTACCCCAGAAAAGATATTTTTTCCCGTTATCTTCGATGTAGAATGGGTCAATCGAGTTTTGCACACCAATTTCATTACTTCTGAAAAGCTTTCCCATGTCAGTAAAGGGACCTTCCGGTTTATCAGCAGTGGCAATACCAACACCACAAGTCCACTCACCTCCCCATACCGACATGGAATAATACAAGACATATTTCCCGTTGATATAATTGATATCCGGCGCCCAAAGTCCGCCATTCGGTTCAAAAGTCGGTCGTGTGGCATTGGTGAAAGCAGTTCCCATCAAAGACCAATCAACGAGATTATTAGAACGATAGATCGGCGTATTCCGGATATCCTCGGTCGCGTACAAGTAAAAATATCCATCAGCTGCACGAATCAGGGTTGGGTCGGGCGTACTGCGTGTAATTACCGGATTCGTATAGGTAACTATTTCGGTGGCAAAAAAGCACGTGCTGAAAACCAAAAATAATATTACGGTAAAGCTTTTGAACATCATTTATAATTTTGTATAAAACCGATATCTCCTATATGGAAAAATATTTATTCTTTAATAAAGGCAACTGTATCATTTTTATCATCTGATTTTATCCTGATGAAGTACATTCCGGAAGTCAGATCCGAAACATCCACTTCACCATCAAATTTCCCGGGTGATTTTACCAGGGTTCCCAACACATTGTAAATGCCAGTAATTTCAATCTCCTGGTTTTCAGAGTCAATCCTCAAAAAGTCTTTAGCGGGATTTGGATAAACCTTTAACGCTTTTTTTTTTATGTCTCTGGTTGCTGTGTTTGTTCCATTATCCATAACTGAAACACCAACATCGATATATTGCCCACCGAATGTTTGCCGGCAATGCACAGCCAGGGTATTTTCACCACCTAAAACCAGCGCTGATGCTGCAGCAGCGGTAATATCATAGAAAGAATAATCACCTGTGTAACCCGACAATTCAAGCGCCAGCACACCATTTATGTAAATCTTGCAATCTTCATCGTGATGTACTTTCAGCATCAGTTTTCCCTTATCTAACGCATTTGCAGGCATGGTAAAATTGCGGCGCAGCCAGATATTGGAGGTATTCCATACCGTACCGATAATTGCTCCGGGCGTTTTTTCAGTTCCAAAGCCACCATTGCCCGACTGCCACGACGAATCATCAAAGCTTTTGCCGTACCAGCTCAGGGTTGGGGGTTGACTGAGGGTGTATTTCCAGGTTTGTTTCTGTTCTTCCGAGGTAGGTACTATTTCGGTAAAATATTCATTATCATTAATAATGCGCTGATTCACCGCGTAAAAGTCCGATTTATTACCTTTAATAACTTTACGGTCATACGTAATAAACCCGTTTAACTCCATTTCCACATCTGTAATCTCGGTATAAACAGCTCCGCTCAGGCCTTTGTTGCTTTTGAAATAGACGAGCATATCACCATACTTTGCATACCGTTGCAGCAGCGCGGCATAACTGTTAACTGTTTCATAAGGATTACCTTCCTGCCAGATATGACCTTCCTCATAGTATCCTGTACCACCGTATTCACCGCACACGAGAATTTGCGAATTGGTTGAATTGGGTTTCGGAGCAACAGGGGGTGGATAATTATGATAATCGCGAATATCAGTATTGATATTATCGTACCTTGAGTCGCCGCCACTATTAATATTAACCAGTCGTGAAGGATCCAGATTTTTCACAAAATTGGCAATATTGGCTTCATCGTGCGAACCCTGAAATTCGTTGAATGGCACCCACGAAACAATGGAGGGAGAGTTCCAGTGTGTTTTGATCATGGCTTCGAGTTCGGTCAGGTAAGCCGGGCGTTCCTGAGGCGGAACAGGGCGTAGCCTGGTATCAATGTACGAATTCATCGACGGCATATCCTGCCACACCAATATACCAAGCTTATCGCACCAGTAATACCAGCGTTGTGGCTCCACTTTGATGTGTTTTCGTATCATGTTGAATCCTAATTCTTTTGTCAGCTGAATATCAAACTTAAGCGCTTCATCGGTCGGTGCTGTATACACACCATCCGGCCAGAAACCCTGATCGAGTGGCCCCATGTGGAAAACAAACTTGTTGTTTAGCATCATTCTCGGATACCCATCCACCATCTCTTTCGAAATTTTCCGCATCCCAAAATAGGTTGAAATAGAATCATGTACCTCAGTTCCATTTACAAGATAGATTTTCATATCGTAAAGAAATGGACTGTCGGGTGACCAGAGTTTAAGAGGGCGGGGAATATCGATGGGAAATCCGTTCACACTGCTTCTGTCTTCCGCAGATGCAATTTTCACCCCGTTATCGTAAATTTCACAACGGATTTTTAGTCCCCGGATGTAAGTTCCTGCCACATTTGAAGAAACTGTCAGGGTTGCATTATCTATATCCGGCACCATACGAATATCAGCAATATAGCTTTGCGGAACCATTTCAAGCCATACTGTTTGCCAGATACCGGTTGTTGAAGTGTACATGATTCCACCGGGATACAAGGTTTGTTTTCCCCTCGGATAACCTTTAGCATCGGTCACATCGTTCACCCTGACAGCAATATCCTGTGACCCGGTGGTCAGATAGGGTGTTATATCAAAAGAAAACGGGTCATAACCTCCCTGATGGGTACCAACACTGGTTCCGTTGATGAATACTTCGCACAAATAATCCACTGCTCCGAAATGGAGTAAGATTCGTTGTCCCGACCAATTGGCAGGAACTGTAAATGACCTGCGATACCATACATTCTCGTGATGTTCCATTATTCCCGAAAGGGCTGACTCAACAGGGAAAGGCACCAGAATTTCCCGGGAAAGATTACCGGCAGGCAGAGGTTCTGAGAAACTTGCTGCTGGCTGAAACTGCCAGATACCATTGAGGTTCAACCAGTTTTCACGAACCATTTGCGGACGGGGATACTCAGGTAAAACCGGATCGGTAGCTTGCAACGCTTCACCCCAGGGAGACATCAACGTAGCAGTTTTTTTTGCGTACGGAGTTTGAGAATAGGCAAGCTGCTGTAACAGCAGGGTGGCGCAGACCAAAATAAATGTTTGAATTTGTTTGTGCTTTTTAATCATGATATAGAATTTTTCTTATTTGTTCCCTGCGTTCCGATCAAAGAACGCAGGGTTGATTATATTTACAATTTATTCAGATTTTACCGGTTTACAATCTTCACGGCTTTAACTACTCCGTTAGCAGCCGATTTGATGATGTAAACACCCTGTGGAAGAGCAACAGTCTGCTTGCCATTAACATCGGTACGTTCCACCAATGCACCCTGCAGGTTGTAAATCCAGACTGCAGTAGGTTGAGAAGCTGTCATAACCACATTACCCGACACCGAATAAACTATCAGATCATTCACTTTTTCCACACCCGGAACTGCTGATTCATCAATATCAAATTCAGCGCCCTGGATTGTTCTGAAGATTGGGAATCCACCACCTTTAGGTATACCCCAAACAGTCGTCATATCCCATCCGGCAGCACGATAAAGCGAATAACCTTTGAAATCATCGATTGGACGTTTCATTGCACTGGTTGCACGGGCATACTGACCACCACGATTCGGTGCAAATATCGGATCTAAGGTCATATCATTGCGGGTGAAGCAAGTGGTTGAGTCGATAACGATATATCCACCACCATTGAATGAGATGAACTCATTCCCTGATGCACTCAGTACTTCTGTAGCCAGTGATACAACTCCGTTGAAGTAGTTCTTTCCTCCTTCAGTACGTGCTACTATACCTGCAGCATCCCGGTTATCAGCCGTGAGACGATTTGCATGGGTAATTGCAACAGTACCGGTGAAGTAAGAATTAATGATACGGGTATCGCACATGATACCAACCAAACCGGCAGCCTGCCATTCGGTAGAAGTCACCTTACCATCAACAACATAAACATCCTTAATGGTCGACAGTTTTCCTGTTTCCAGCATACCTGCCACAACGCCTACGTGGTCGCGACCACCAACCTCAGGTTGGTATTCACCCTTATCGAACACCACGTGTTCAACCGTTATACCTTTACCGCGACCGAGCAGGATACCGACATCGGCACCACCCTGAACATAGGCTTCAGTGAAACGCAGGTTTACAAAATGAGCACCATCGGCATAACCGAAGAGTCCGAGACGGTCTCCACCATTGATTTCCGGACATCTAACCGTATGGTTCTGTCCATCGATATAACCTTTGAAAGGATTATCTGTGTTACCTATTGGAGTGTATTGTTCAGAATACAAATCGATATCAGCAGTCAGACGGTAGAAACCACTGAGATTATTCTTAATATTCATCCAGTCGGCGGCAGTTGCCACGTTAACCCAGACAGGCTCAGTTACAGGCTCTTCATAAGTAATGTCTTTGGACAACTTATCTGTAGTTACTCCCAAATCCATACATGAACCACCACCGTTTTGTATAATATGAATGGCAAACAGGTTTTCGCCTCCATAATTGATTGCAGCCTTTGCTTCAGGATAAATATCAATTGTTACATAGTTAGTGCTCCATCCTGTATTGGTATGAGCCAACACGCCATTGATATAGAACTCATAATCTTCGTCGTAGAAAAGTCTGAAATTAAGCTTATCACCTTCTTCCAACACAGGAATATTCACTTTCTTACGGGCATAAAGTTCGATATTATCACCTTTCCAGGAAGTATTCCATGGGAAAGAAACCCCCATATTTCCTCCGAAAGCAGAACGACCTTCATTCCAGCCGGTCTCATCGAAGTTCATATTTGTATTCCATCCGGCAGCAACGACTACTTCATTTTTCACACCAGAGACATATTTCCAGAGTTCTCCACCTTGTCCGCTCGTTTTCAGAACCGGAGCAGTAATCTTGGATTTCATGAAAGCAGTGGTATTTTTCAACACGCTATCGGCTTTAAGACCTGCTTTATAGACTTTACGGTCATAAGTCATCAAACCATTGATCTCATTTTCGACATCGGTGATTTGCACCATTGCCAAGCCAGCTATACCTGATAAGGTCAGATTTTTAGCAGCATTAGCAAATTCAGACAAACGAGATGCATAGGTTGCATCGTCTTTGATATCACTCGAACTACTTGTATTCCAGAGATGTCCATTGATTGCATAATTATAATTACCTGTTACACCGCAGATTGAAGCACGCTCATTGTACGGATTGGCATGCAATTGAGGTAATGGTAAACCATGACGGGAAACTACGTCACCCAATTCATAATTATCATCTCCTGATTCAGGCAACACAAGTCTGCCGTCATTCAGATTCCGGAATAACTTAACCGTGTTTTCAACATGACTCATATTGTATCTGCCCCAACCATCATTGAAACCTATCCAGGCTACTACTGACGGGAAGTTACGAATGCTCTTGGTCATAGCAGCTGTTTCACGCAGGAAGTTAGCTTTACGGGCAGCTTCTGTATTAAGTTCAGCAATCGCTGTACCCACATGAGCTGCAGGAATATCCTGCCATACAAGCAATCCAAGCGAGTCGGCGATATGGTACCAGATAGCCGGTTCGATTTTCACGAACTTACGTACTGCATTGAAGCCAAGTTCTTTCAGCTTAACAAGATCATGGCGCATTGCATCATAAGAAGCCGGAGTATACAAACCATCAGGGAAATAACCCTGATCAAGCGCTGCGAAATTAAATGTAAGCTGATCGTTCAGATAGATATACGGTTTTTCACGTGTTTTCTTCACCTCAATCTTACGCATTCCAAAGTATGACGTCACGTTATCAGTTGTTACACCTTCTTTTTTCAATGCTACAGTCACATTGTATAGGAACGGAGTTTCAGGAGACCAAAGTTTTGCATTTGCGACCGGAATTGTAGTTTCAGCATCAACTGCTACATCCACTGAGGCAATTTCGGTTGTACCATCTAATATTTTTACCGTAGCAGTTGCTCCGGCAGCATTAGCAGCTTCAACTTTCACTTTAACCGCGTTGTTATTTACCGGTGTTAGTGCTACATCTGTAATATAAACAGGATTTACAACTTCGGTCCATACTGTCTGCCAGATACCGGTTACAGGTGTATATGTTGTAGCACCCGGCACCTGATCTTGTTTTCCTGAAGGTTGTCCCCCACGGGTAGGATCATATACCTGAACTACAATTTCCTGACTACCATTCGTGTTTAATGCATCGGTAATATCAGCAGAGAAAGGATTGAATCCTCCTTTATGTTCCACCACTTTCTGTCCGTTAACAAACACTATACTGTGCCAGTCAACCGCGCCAAAATTAAGCATTACACGTTTACTGTCTGCTGGTTTTTCAATGGTTACAACACGTTTGTAAGCATACGATTTATTCTGGTTGTTGTATTCAACATCCATGATACCGGAGAGGGCTGATTCTATCGGGAAAGGAACCAAAATTTGCTGACGATAAACTTCATTTGATTTGTAAGTTCCAAAATCATCTCTTGTCTTCCGGGTATAATCCCAGACACCGTTGAGGTTTGTCCATCCTTCGCGTTTGAGTTGCGGACGCGGATACTGATTCAATACCGGTTCGTTTGCATTCAGGCTTTCACCCCATACGGTCATCAATGGTGCTGTTTTCTTTTCATAAGGAGAGCTGAAAGTAGAACCATCGGGAGCATAAGCTCCGGTATTGTCAATTTTGATATACTCAATTTCCACCTCAGCACCTTGGGTACTGGTCTGTTTTCCGAAGAAAAGATGTGTTCCGTCTTCGGGCAATAATTCACCTTCGAATAAGAACAAGTCATCCAGATAAAGAACTCCCGGGGTGCTTCCATCGCGTTCGGTCAGGATTTGAAGCGCATGATCCGTAGCATCCGTTGTAAATGTAATGACCTGATTCGACCAATCGGCATGTTCAGAATTATTAATCGTTTTACGGAAGATTTCTTTTGTTCCGTTTTTCACAACGAGTATCAGGTGGTCGCCACCCCATTTGGCAAAATGATAGGAGAAGAGGAAGGTATACGTTTTTGCAACACCCAGTTCGATAGGCACCGTTTTGATATTGCTGTTGCTACCTCTGTCTTCATTAGAACCCGCGGTAAAGTCACTTCCATAAGTTGTATTATTACCAAAACAGTTGAAGAAACGCAGAGAGTATTTTCCCCTTGCATAGCGATTGCCTGCTTCACCGTTAGACGTTTGTTTGTTGTACTGTACACGTACGCGTGAGCCCCAGAATGGATGCCAGAAAGGAGCTGCATTATGCTCTGCATTATACGGAGGACTAAACCAAAGCGGATCATCATCAGCCCTGCCACCATAATAAGCATCGGCAGAATATCTGTAATTTTCGGGACTTACCATGCAGGTATCGTTACGCGGATCCCCATCCGGGAAATAGTGTGCACAGGGATTTTCAAAATCTCCGTTCGGGAAAAGATTGATTGCACCTTCAGGAATACGGGAAGCAACGATGCGCTCGCTGAAAAGCATATCATCAATCGCCATTTGATTCAGATTTGCATCACTGGTAGGAGTTTCTAAGATAAAACGTTGGAAATTGGCACCACCTTCCATGCCTTTTCTTTCATGATATTTCCAGTTCGGATTGTTTCTGTCACCAACAAAATATACACTTCTATCACCGGCAGGATCAAACCATCCATTGACGTCACGCCAGGCTCCTTCAGGATAACTTATTGTCTTTGTCCAGGCAGACATATCGTAAATTGAACCCGGTTTTACAGGGATAAATTCATTTTTAAAGAATCCTTTGTCAACGAACATACCATATTTACCGCTTCGTACATGAGCTTGATCAGATGATACAGTTAATGTACCCGGTTTTCCTTCATCCATCCAGCCCCAGCCATGTTCCGCTGCGCTTTTTCCGTTTTCGAAACCACCGTCTTTCAATATATTATCAAGCATAAAGGTTTGTAGCGGTAGTTCACCCAGCAATACGCCATCCCGCCAAACACGCACTTTTTCGTCCGGAGCCACTGCCACACGATAGGTATGGAAGTCGTCGGTAGTACTTGCCGTACTCAACACGCGAACAGTATCCAATACATTGGCATGTTCAGTAAGCAGGCTGTTGGAAAATTCGAGACGGAAACCTTTCCCGCCACCAACACCTGAAACGGTGAAAGCGCCATCAGGAGAATTTACCACTTTCGCTCTGAACTCAACTGTAAAACCAATTGCAGGTGAAAAACCAGTGCGGGTCTTGTACCAGCCTAACTGAGAATACAAAGGGAAACCGAACTCATCTTGTACTTCATTTACTTTCAGTTTAAGTGCCGTTGAAGCAACTGCCGAAAGTTCAGAAGGGTTAACAAGTAAATCTTTTGTCGCTTGTTCCCATGGCATCGTGTTGTCAAATCGCAATTCTTTCCAACCTTGCTCAGTTGGAAGCGATGTACCGTTAAATACACCCACAAGCGATTGAGCCTGTGTCTGCCACAAGAACAGGGACAGACACATCCATAATAAGTAAGTCTTACATGTCCTCATAAACTTAGATTTAAAATTAGTAAAAATCAATATTAAAAATTATTGCAAACTATCTACCCTGTTTGCAGAAAGGGTTTTACCATTCAAATATTTCCTGCTGATCTTCTTCGGGAATCTGTGTATTCCTTCTGCGTTCCAGCGTATAAGATCCTTTAAGCGTATATTTCACTGTATAACTCGGATTAGATACATCCTTGTAGCTGTATTGAAGCTCCATGGTTACAGTTCGTATCATCAGATAGGGTTGCAGCGGATCCATTTCTTCTTTAATATTCCAGGTACATTTTCCCGGAACCGGCGTAAATTCAATTTTAGCGCTATCGGCCGTAAAACTAAGGGTATTGTCGGCATTGAATTTTGCTCTTACCTTGTAGGTTGCGCGGTCACGTGCATCTTCTTCACATAAACCGGCATAAAAGAATACGACACTATCACTTACGACCCGCATGTCACGTGTTGCTTTTGAAGTTGGAGTTGCATCTCCTTCGGCTGTGATAGTTCCGGCACCAGCCGAATAAGTCCCTGAAAAATAATTGAAAGGAATGATGCGCATCAAAGTTTTCTTGTAATGATTTTTCGGTGATGGAACATATTCTGAGGTTGAAGAAATTTTCAAAGGGAGTATATATTTCTCTACCAGATCCAAATCATTAACCCGGAAATCAACGTTGAGGTAACCAACATCCTTTCCTGCCGGGATTGTTACAGTAGTACCATTGGGGAAACTATAGTATTCTTCTCCCAACAACCTGAAAAACAAGTCATCCCGGGTATAAAACATCGTCCGGTTATGCGCCACGAGTGTATCGGCATCCAGCTCTACCTGAACAGTCACCTGCCGCTCATTTGTAGTTGACCCACTTACTTCGACCGGAATTTTATAATGAATAATTCCATCCGTCGTATTGGAATTCAAATACGTCTCTGTATATCCGGAGCGTACGAATGAAACATATTTTTGATACTGTTCACCTTTCCACTCGTCTTCGCAGGCATAAAACGCTATACCCAGCGTTACCATGATTGTATAAAATAATATCTTCTTCATTGTGTCCTTTTTTTATTCTTCAAATGTTTTCCATCCGGGATTTTGTGTCATTTTTCTGTTTTTTCTCAACTCACTGTGAGAAATTGGCCATAAATACATCTTTTCAGCAAAAATGGCTGGGACAAGTGAAATCTCACGTGGAGTCTGCCACAAAGTTCTTTGTAACTTATCACTTGCATTATAAGTCAATGGTCCGGTCATATCCATATTGTAGCCCCATACCGGCATTGCTTCTTCTCTTTCTGCATCTCCCCAACGGCGCAAATCATAATACCGGTGTGATTCGCCCATGAATTCAATTTGCCATTCACGTTTGATGCGTTTGCGCATTTCGTCCTTATCTGCAAAATAATCATCAGTAAAATCGGGTAAACCTGCCCGAACCCGTACAGGACGAAGTCCTTTGCTGATTTCACTTTTCGTTCTGCTGACTGTAATCATTCCAACTCCATCGTATGCCGGGATGTTGTAGGTACCACTCAGTTCATTCAGGGCTTCAGCATAAGTAAGCAACATATCGGCATAGCGTATCGCGGGTTCAGCTTTTCTCACGCGACCACCCGACCAGTCTTCCGGATGATAGTATTTACGAATACCAATCCCTGTCCAGTAATAGAAGCCGGAAGCATCTTTACCATCTCCACCATTACGATAAATAAATACCTGAGTGTAACGTTTGTTATCGTTTACATTAGTACCTTCATTTTCCCAAATACTGCCATTATAGGCCACCGAAGCATAAAAACGGGGTTCACGGTTGGCATTTTGCAAAGAAACACCCGGAGGTAGCGGAGCCCAGTTAGTATAAGATTGGTATCTCCTGTTGTTAATTTCTTCTGTAAATTCATTGGCATAAGCGGGAACAGTTGCTGAGGGGTCGCTGTAATAATAGGGACGACCTTCAGAATCGACTCCTTCTTTATAACGATAGAAGTCACTTCCATCAGCCATGTAATAGGCATCATACATTTTCAATGTCAATCCATGACAATTCCAGCCTCCAAGTGAGCGAGGCATCTGGTGTATTGACAAGTTGTCCATGGCGTCGCCATAACCGCGGGAGAAAATCAGTTCGGGATTTGCATAAGCGGTCAACGAACCATCAAACAACTGTCGGTACGATTCAGTTGGATCAATATCGGCCCATCCGCAATTGTCAGCACCATCGTTAAATGGTTTATCTGAGTAACCCGGAATGGTTTGTTGTTGAATTTTCCATGTAGTACCCTCCTGAACAATGGTTGCACCCGGTTCAACAGTTTTGGGATATCGGTAAAAATCGAACGGAAGAGCCGATCCCTGTGCTCCTTTCATATTACTGGAGTTGTTCAGACGTTTAGGTACACTGTAGAGTTTATACACACCTAAATCCATTACCTCTTTGGCAGCAGCTGCTGCTTTGGCCCAACGTTCTTCTTTATATTCCGGGTCAATGAGTGGAGAACCATCATAGCTGATTAACTGTTTCGCCCAATCGCTTGTATTTCCGTTATATTGCGGGCTTGCTCCAAACAAATACACCTTGGCACGGGCAGCAAGTGCGGCTCCTTTGGTTGGTTTGAAAATTTCCCTGTTATTGCGACCCGGTGGCAGGTCACGTGCTGCTATAGCCAATTCATTGGCTATATATTCCACACATACATCGTATCTACTACGCGGTATTGAAAGTTCTTCATAACTTCCGGTAAAATCAACTCCTTCGTCAGGCAGAATTGGAATCGGACCATATTTACGAAGCAATTGCCAATAGTAATATGCCCGAAGGAAACGCGCCTCTGCTTTTGTTTCTTTAATGTAGGTATCTAACTGCTCAGCACTCATCTCATCACGGATGTTATCTCCATTTACCAATTGATCGATATTATGAATATAAATGGATGCATCGCGGATGCCGATGTAACAAACCCTCCATTGCTCTTGTAAGAATTGTTCTGTATACTGGCCACCACGATATATACGGTATGACGCCAACTGTCCAAAGACATAGTCATCTGCTTTTTCACGGTCGGTATAATACATATCGTCCGTTATAAAATTGAATTGATTGGCATTTTGTTCTTTGATACTCACATCCCAGTTATCACGGTTGCGTAAATGGCTGTAGACTCCAGCCAACCATCGCTTTGAGTAGTCCATACTTTCAAACACATCCTGCAAATCAAGCTGATCGTTGAGCAGATGCTCCACCTTCAGGAAATCACTACAGGCATTGAATGAAAGTGTTGTCGCTAAAACTGTCAGTATCGAAATCAACCTGACTTTTAGTTTATTTATTTTCGTTTTCATTTTCATTATAGATTTAATATTATAAACTGATTGTCAGTCCACCTGTGAAACTTTTTGTAATCGGATAAGCCATACCATTACCGCTACCCAACTCCGGATCCCAAAGCTTCAGGCTATCCCACACAAAAAGGTTCGAGCCGATAAAATGCAGTCGGATGCTATTGATATGCCACATATTGGTTATTCTCTTCGGCACAGTAAATCCGATTTCAAGTGTTTTGAACCGGAGATATGCTCCGTTACGCAACCAATAGGTCGAAGCCCGGTAGTTATTCGCATTTCCACCATAACTCAGTCGCGGATATTTAGCATTGGGATTGGGATTACTTTCCGACCAGTAATTTCCCACCATATCAGTCAGAATATTACCCCAGGGCAATGTATTTCCGGCATGGATTTCAGAAAAAGGATATACAGCTGGTCCGTTGATGAAGTAGGATGATTTTCCTGCACCCTGAAAATGCACATTCACATCAAGTCCTTTCCATGTTGCCGATGCACCTACACCATATATGAGGTTGGGCACACGGGTTGAACCGATTGCCACCACATCGTTATCATTGATTAAACCGTCACCATTGATATCTTTATATTTTATATCACCCGGCATATAAGCGCCAAATTCCTGTTTCGGACTATTACGGATATCTTCATAACTTTCAAATAGACCCATAGCAATTAAGCCTTTAGCCTGCTCCCAACGATAACCCTGTGTCATCTTATAAGGCAAAGCGCTCGCCTCTTCGTCATATTCGAGTACTTTATTGCGGGTATAGGTTATGTTCCCACGCATGGTCATTTCTACCTGATCAAATTTCTGGTTATAGTTAAATTGTCCGTCAAAACCCATGTTCTCCATCTTACCAATGTTGGCCCAGGGTTGCGAAGTGATACCCGTCATTTCCGACAAGTGCTTGCGCTGCATATAGATGTTACTACGTGTATCCTTAAATATATCAAATGCACCGGAGAATTTATTGTTCCACAAATTAAAATCAATACCCAGGTTATGTTTGGTTGCAACCTCCCAGGTTAGATAATCAGCAGCATATTCTGTGATATGCATTCCCCGGTATTGTGAAAGATTTCCTTCGCTTGCCAGACCACTGTAGTTCGGGCTATTGAGATCCCCGTAATTATATCCATCCACTAACCCAATTGCCCCCATATATGGGAAGCGAATTTCCTCATTTCCTCTTCTTATTTTATTGTTTCCAACCTGTCCGTATGAGTAACGAATTTTCAATAAGTCGAAAATCTTTGTATTTTCCTTTACAAAAGGTTCTTCAGAGATGTTCCATGCACCCGAAACTGCCGGGAAAAATCCAAACTGATGACCGGTTTTAAACACTTCCGAACCGGTATATCCTCCATTGAACTCAATAAAATACCGACTTAAATAATCATAGGAAATTCGACCTGACACACCCTGATCACGACGTGGAATACCGCGTGCAATATTATTACCCACATTTGAAGTTTCAGCCTGTTCACGTTGTGCATACTTCGTGAAAAGACTCACATTATGAGCATCAGCAAACATTCGGTTATACGACAACTCTCCTTCGAGGTTGTAGATACGTTCGCCCCAGGAATCTGACTCCTGTCCCATCAACCTCTCTGTGGAAACACGGTAGAAAACCAGATTACCACTACTATCGCGGCGACGTTGTGTGTTATGCTGTTCAGGCCATCGTACGTGTTTTATATTATTACGGTTAAACGAGTCAAATGCAAAACGCCCGACAAAGCGTAATCCTTTGGTGATGAAATCAAAATTTTGTTCCAACGTGATATTAGTCTCCACTTTATTGCGCCATGATTCATTATAACCTGATTGTGTACCTAATACCCAGGGATTCGTTAATTCTCCGGTTCCATAGGCAGGAGTTAATCCGTTAGAATATTCCAGTGGAGTTGCCAGAGGCGAATATCCTACAATTGATTTCCAGATATTGATACCATCACCGTTAACGATTCTGTTCATAATAATCGTGTTATCATCAACATTGGTATATGTGTAGGTTTCAACCAAACCGGCACGATTTTGCTTTTCAAGAAAACCTGAAACACCGGTACGTAATACTGTAGTCGGCGTTATGTCAATATCTGTATTCATACGATAATTATAACGCTCCAGGTTGCTGTTTGTATTATAATCCCGGAGTGATTCGTCTGTTTTATACATACCACCTTCGCTCAAATAACTTCCTGAAACATAATAACGGGCAGTTGAAGCACCACCACTCAGATTTATTGAAGCACGATAAGTCCCCGCTCCGTCTTTCAGAAGAACGTCTTTCCAGTCAACGTTCGGATAAAGGTCAGGATCCAGGTTGTTTTCTATGATTTGCATCTCAATATCATTGTAGAGCGGTTCCATATTACGTGTACTTCTGGCTTCATTAATTAGCTTTGCATACGACAGTCCGTCTACAAACTCAGGGGTGCGTGTACGGGTGTTGTATCCGTACTCCACTTTACCGTTAATATTGATTTTACCGGGATCACCTTTTTTAGTCGTGATAATAATAACCCCGTTAGCACCTCTGGAACCATATATCGCGGTAGCAGAGGCATCTTTCAATACCGAGAATGATTCGATATCTTCAATATTGATTTCATTAAACGGACGTTCAAATCCGTCGACAAGCACAAGAGCACTTGAACCGGCACCAAAAGTAGAAATACCACGAATCCAGAACTCCGACTGGTTAGCTCCGGGTTCCCCGGATACCTGCATCGAAATTACACCGGCAATATTACCTGCCAGTGAATTGGTTATGTTAGCAGTAGGCACCCTCAGTGTTTTCATATCGACTGTTGAAATAGCACCTGAGATTGATGCTTTTTTTACTGCTCCTGTACCGGTTACAACCACTTCATTCAACACATTGTTATCGTTACTGGCCATTTGCACATTAATGGTAGTTCTACCATCAACATCAACTTCCTTTTTATCATATCCGACATACGAAAACACGAGTGTAGCATTCCTTTTTACTTTAATGGAGTATTTCCCATCCAGATTTGTATTTACACCAAAACCAGGTTCGTTTTTCACATAAATATTGACACCTATCATAGGTTCTTTATTTTCGTCGGTCACTGTTCCCGAAACTGTGATGGTATTTTCCTGTTGTGCAAATGAATTGGGTATCATGCAAAACAGGAATGATATTATGCAGATCAGAATTTGTATCTGTTTCATATAATTATTAGATTTTAAAGTTCTTTTATTCTACTTTGATAGATCTGATACGACGATTATCGCGGTCAGCTATATAAAAGGTATTGATTTCATCGTCGTAGATGATACCGAAAGGTCCATCAAACTGAGCATCACGCAAAGCGCCGTCGGAATATCCGGGATTCTCGGGACGACCGGCATAAGTTGATACCTGTCCCTGAGGTGTCACCTTACGGATACAGTTATTTTCACCATCACATACATAGAAATTATCAAATTTATCGAAGGCGCCTTGTTGAGGTTGATTGAATAGCGTATTTCCAACCCCTACACCATCCTTAAAGCCGGCTCTTTTCTGACTACCCACAAAAGGTTGCGGTCGTTCAAATGCCTTCTTTTCGAAATTATATTCCATTTTGGCTATGTAGTGCTGATTTTTACTAACAATATACGCGAAACTTCCGCTGGGAGCAATCTGGATATTAAATTCCCAGTTATTATCCTGTACCAGAAAGAAAAAATTCACACCCTCTTTTCCGTCTTCATTTAACTTATCTGCACTTGGTCCCCCGTAACGCCAGGTCAATGCATCGCGTTTGAATACTTTATAAACCTGCGATTTTTCATACGAGTTAAACCAATAATCTCCGGATATGGGATGAATGGCACCTCCATTACATTGCTTATGATGCATCACAACGCGCCAGGGAACTGATATTCCGGGTTTCCCGAAACGACGTGTAACGGAATCGCGTGGAATAACGATTGTCCCTATATCCCCCCAGCCACCGGCGTCGTTGGCAATAATCATGGTATCTCTTATGTAAGCAGAGTTATTGGGGTCATTGAGCGTGAACGCAATTGTTCTGGGTCGGCCTACCCCGTTACCGGTACGGAAAACAGTGGACACTTCTTTGTTGTACATATCAATGAAGCGCACCCCATTGTTTTCTTCGATCAAATAAATATTTTTCTTCACCTTTCCATTTGAATCTTTCGGTCCGTCAACATCGGTATCGAATGCCATCCAGAAAGGACTTTGGAACTGGGCCTTTTCAAATGTTCCATCCACAATGGCCGTGTTGCCATCCTGATCAGTAAATCCCAGAAAAGTGGAAACGTTCTTTGTGAAAGTGTAAATTAATTTTTTTTCGGAAGTTACAGCTGTATTTCCAACTACAACTCTTACCGGAGCTTCAATTTCCTCTCCTTCCTCCCTGAAATCGTTTCCTCTTAATGAAGGTACGATACAATAAATGAGCGTTCCCCCGGGGTTTACACCAATCACCGCGGCTTTCAGGTTGTTAATATAGACAGCGATGCTATCCTTATTGCCCCCGAAATTCTCACCTTTGATTAGCATTTGGGTAGCTACACGCCCGCTATCAGGAGAGAACGACGTAATCGTAACTGGTCTTAATGGATCATGATCGATGATTTTTATTATTTCCGGCTCAACACAAGATGTGAAGTAAGCCAAAAAAAACAACAAAGACATCATTGACATCATCCTAAGCAATGATTTGTACGTGTTTTTCATCTTTTTGTGTTTTGTAATATTAATTTAATGGTTCATTTATTTTTTTTCTTACCATATAAGACATATAAGTTTTTTTTTTTACTACTTATATGACTTATATGGTTATATATTATTTATTCAGTTTATCAAATAACATTTTCATATAATAGCCTCCAACTACTGAGCGCGCCTTGAAATTTTGCATTTTCCCGTCGTTGGTATCGTGAAAATCACTGATGGGCACCCTGCTTTCCGTTTCGTTTGCATAACGATACACTGGTGTAACAAACTGTTGGAAAGTGTTGTTATCAGGAGCCAGACAGGCTGTCCACAAAATCCAGTCTGATTTGGTGTAATCTTTTCTTGAATCCAGCGGAAGGCCATATTTATGCTCGGCCTGGCGCTTCAGGTAAAATGGGATTTCCTTTTCAGCAATCCCTTCAGGGAAGATATTCATATCAAACAACTTATCCCATACGAGATTGTATTTTTGACTCCAGCTTCCAGGTCTGTCAAAGGCAAGCTTATAATGGTCACCATCGTCGGCCATCTTTACCCAGGCTTTAGCCATTTCTTTAGCTTCGCTGATATACCGTTTCGCGATTTCTGTTTCGCCAAGCATCTCAGCCATTTTGCCATAACCGGCAACTCCCAGTATGGCTTTAATCGACAGATTGGCATTGTGGGCTAAATGTCCGGCAAAGTCATCTGTACACAATTGATTCTCGGGATCAAGTCCTTTTTCTAACAAGAAGTTAGCCCAGGTAGTAAGTGTATTCCAGTGTTTTTTAGCATAATCGGCATTCCCTTCTACTACCGAAATAGCCGTAACAAGTAAAATCATATTACCCGCCTCTTCCACAGGCATGTCTTCTCCGTAATTCTGTCCGTTCGCCCTCGGGTAATGTCCCAGATCGTGTGCAGGATAAGGTTTATTCCACCTTCCGCTTTCACTATAATAAAATATGCCGGTCAACATACCTTTCAGCAAATCGGGATTATAATAAAGGAATAAAGGAGCCGAAGGATAAGTTACATCTACGGTATTGATAAAACCTCCGCTATGATTTTCTTTTGACAGAAACAGCAGATTTCCCTGTTTGTCGGTAATTAGTTTATGGGCCGCAACTGCCTGACGATAAGTAAGTGCACATAATGCGGCATATTCATCCCCACCTGTTTTGCGGGCAACTTCAATAAGATTGCTGTCGAAAGCACGGCATTTTTCCATTAAGGACTTATAATCAGTTGCCGCGCGCTCAAACGCCTGGATTATATCCACTTTCCCATCGTGCTTCCAGTAAGCCATGCGGCGTTCGAAGAAATATTCAATGGCATATACATCATCGTAACCAATCATCAGATATCCGTCTTTGCCTTCTTTTCCAACATTTCCAAGTTGTTGAGAATAGGCCAAAACCGGTATTTCTTTATCCAGATCGGAACGAAGAGGTGCTGTTGGTTTACCGGAGAGTAACTTTCCTGTTTCGATGAATGCATTTTTCATCCCGAAATAATCTCCGATATTCAGCATTGTATTTACCCCGTTGCCGGAAGTAAGATAGGCATACCCCCAATCGATGCGTACCCCGTCGCTCGCACGGATGGTATACGGTTGATCTATCGTTCCTGTTTTCAGGTAAGCTTTACCATTCTTTACAATATATTCGGAAACCACGTTTTGCGAGAGGTCGTTTACCGCCAGCTGTGGTGTTGTTTCAAAATATATCTGTACATCATGCTCTTTTTTATCGGTGGAACGCACCCTGTATGAAATATAATTGATGGGAGTTGATACCAAATCCAGATCTTCAGGCAATAAGGGAGCGGTAAAAACCACATCCAGTTCAACCGGTCCGCAGGCAAAGGTATAAAAGGTCTGAGTGGGTAGCACCTGTACGGACTTCTGAATAGCGTTGCTATCAAAACCTTTTTGGTCTTTTCTTTTATAGAGATTAAAATCCACATAAGCTCCGCCCGTTTGATTCTGGCAATGGGCAGCAATTACATTTTTGCCTTTTTTTAGTTTTTTACGTTGTGCTTCGCTAAGAACCAGCTCTACATCGTTTTTCCATGAATAATCGGTTTTCACCAGACGTTCGCCATTCAGATACAATTCAAAAATGTCATCGTGGGAATACATCAAAACGAGCTGTTCGCGGCTCAGGTCATCATCAATATTAAAAGTGCGGCGAACCCATATATTTTTAGTATTCCAACGGGTCTTTACCCTGGGCATGTCTGAAGTACCAAAAGCAGCCTCTCCTTTTCTCCACTGGCTATCATCGAAGCTCACGCTATTCCAGTCTCCTGCGGGCTTGTCAAATGTATAGGATGCTGTCCAGTACTTTCCATCTTCAGCCGGGATAACCGACTGCAACGCAGGTTTATCCTTCCCCATAAAGCGATAAGTTTTTCCGTCTACCCGTAAAGCTCCTATAATAGGATGATCGGTACCGGTCCAATGCTGAGAATTTCCCTGATAAAGATGGTCGAAAGGTGACCAGATTGATAAATTAGGATCTGAGAGTATCAGTGGTACTGCCGGTGCACGCAGTGTGAATTCATGAGCGGGTTTGTAATAATCAATTGGATTTGTGAGCTTACTTTCGGCATAGGATATTTTAAGCGCCGAAATCATTAATACAATAGTAACTAAATCTCGTGTTAATTTCATGTTCTTCATTTCATCAGTCTATTAGCGTAATTTAAAGTCAGGTCAAAAGTAGAAAACGATTGATTATTTATTGGGTTACAAAGAGGGTTACAAAGCAAAAAATGCAGTAATTTGAGTCAAAATATCAGCGCAACAACCCTTAGTCTGTTTTAACAGCAATACTGATTAAAACAAATTTCTCAGAATTATTCAACTGAAAATCAAAAGTGTAATTAAAAAAGAAAGCCTGACTCAAAGAAGCAAAATCAACTTAGCAGGGAAGCGGCAAATATAATCATCTATTCCTTCCCTGATTGCATCTCTCCGCCTTTGTATTCCTCACCCGTCAGCATTTTATGGGTTCGTTTGTAGTTTTTCAGGAAAGATTTGGCTTCTTCTTTTTTGCCCAGTTTCTGGTAGGATTTCATACAAATATCCAGGATCTCCTGATTCAGTGCATCTATTGCAAAATAAACAGAAGATAAAAGAATTATTTTTTGATATTGCTTATCTGTATACAAATATATCATGTAATCTTTGAGCAATTGTCCCAGTTTCTCTTCCTCTTTTGCCTTGTAATTGTCAACTCCGGAATCCTGTACACTTAGCAGGAAAGCTCCATTCCTGACAACTGCCACAAGTTGCTCCATACATGTCAGGTAAGACTCTTGTCCCGAAACCTGTTGTAACTGATGCAATACTGACGAATACTCCAGATAATCACAATAAAAAGGTTGCTCAAAAATAAAAAACCACTGATGATTCTGATGAACAAGTGATATTCCTTCAATATCTTCAAGAATATTTCTTAATCTATTGATGGTAACCCCGCGAATATTCTTGGCTCCGTTTACATCCTTATCCGGCCACAATGTCAGGGTCAGATTTTCGGTAGTGATCCCTGCCTCTCCATTCGTATTTAAGAGCACAAGTGAAAACAAAGCCCTCAGCTTCATACTGAAACGATAACTGATATCCATTCCTTTTTTGTCGAAAACAGTAAAATTCCCAAAAACATATACTGCCGACTGCTTTTGTATTTTTCTGTCGTATTCTTCTCCGGGTTGCTTTTGCAAAACATCAGACTGTGCTTTCTTAATGAATGCAGCTTTTCTTTTCAGATGTAAATATCTGATTAAATATACTCCACCACCGAGCATGAACACCGTGGCAACGATTAAGAATACCCACCAATAGGACCTTTGCGAACGAATGGCACGTTCCAGGTAGGATTTTGTGACCGGTGGTGACATCAACGCATATATCTGAATGTTATTCTCTTTATTTTTATCTGAGAATTCACGAACAACGGCATAAAACTCATTCATTTGTTTATTAAAAAACAGATTGACCGAGGTATTCATATCCTCTGACGTAAAATTGATGGAATCACTCATAATTTCATACGATCCATCCTGAATATCAAAACAATAGAGGTATCCGGTTGTTCTCGGCATGTGGTGCGCATAACACAGGGCATAAAAACTCTTTTTATCCTTACTCAGAATCAGATTGCTCCCCGGAACAAATTCCATTTTAGGCAACTCTTTAAAACGCCACAAACGGGAAATTGTTTTTTTACTTATATTCAGTACATGCAGGTCATACAAATTACGTCCGCCATGTTCTTGTCGTCCTGTTTCATTCCCAAAACCACCAAAAAGCAATTTCTCATCCGGATTGACACCATCCCCTACCGCTGAATAATAACGCGGTGTTATCCTGTCCCCGCTAAAATCTACAAACTCCCATTGCTGTTTTTCAGTATCATAACGCGAGACTTTCCCCGAATAGGCGTGATTTGCATAGCCACCGAATTGGTATATCTCTCCTGCTGCTGAAAAGAAAATGTTATGGTGGAGATAATTTCTTTGATCTGCATTACCCATGAAAGCAAATGCAAGATTCTCCTGCTTCTCTTCAGACCTTGATGTCCACTTGGGATTAAATATATAACATTGCTGTAAATACGGGTCAAAGACAGCATCAGTAATCCTGAAATCTGCTGGTAAAGCACCAAAGTTGTGTTGTTCCGTCTGATCAAAACGGGGGTAATAACTCACAATCGCTTGATTATTGATTATCAATATCCGGTTATTTTGTTCATCATACGTAACACTTGCATCATTCTTCACCTTGAATCCGGATTTTTTCTCCCAATAATAATGCTTGTTGATAATCCACCCCGGGTTCTTTACGCGTGCTTTGGCCTTTGATATTTTATCGTAAGCAATTTCTCCTTCCGGTTCTTCCAGCGGGAAATAGAAAGATTTTCCCTTTTCGGATTGTATGCGCAGATTCCGTATCAACATCTGCGGAACATCCAGATTCAGCCCATATAATCCAAATGCAAACTGGAGAAATGATGGGTCCTCAAGTCCAACCGGAGAACAGGTATATGCTGTATCCCTTAACTTAATGGTAACCTTATCATTCTTTAAATCAAATTTCATATCGAAATGTAAGGTAACCTTTTTATCGATATCTTCTTTGGTGATGGGAATCTTGACCGACTCATGTGTTATCGGACTGTGAAAATCGAGATACATATTGTCAGTCCCGTAGAAATTAACAAATACAAATTCAACTTCCTGTCTTTTCTTGTTTATCACGCGGAAAATATGGCCAAACTGACTGATATCCCATATTGACAAATCGAAGCTGACATTAAACGTGTCTTCAAACTTCTGAAGCTTATCGCCAAAAAGAACAAGCGAAGTCCTTCTATCTACTTTCTCTTTGCTTGAAGTAAATAAAAGTCCACCCGTCGACTCTTCAGCATAAGCATTAAAAGAGCAAATACAGCAGGTTATAATAAACAGTTTTTTTATCAATTGCATGATTAATTTGATTGAGAAATCAACTTATCTTCCATCATTTTAATAAAATATCCACCGAGTACCGATCTCGCACGAAACGCCACGTGTTCTGGTTTGTCGGTCCAGTACCAGTCTGACATAGGAATGCGGTCGGTAGTTTCATTCACAAAGCGGTATAACGGACTTATCAATTGTTGAAAATCGGATTTACTCCTGGCCAGGGTTGCCGACCACACAATCCAATCCGCTTTCGTATATTGATGCCGGCTATCCAACGGTAAGCCATACTCATTCTGCATCGTGAGATAATAGGCAATTTCTTTCTCTCTCACTTCGTGCGGAAAAACATTGATCTTCATAATTTTATCCCACACCAAATTGTATTTTTGACTCCAGGTTCCGGGTTGGTCGAAAGCAAAACGGTAATGGTCGCCATCATCCGCTTTTTTTACCCATTCAAGTGCCATCTTTCGTGCCAATGCCGTATATTTCTGGGCAATATCATTCTTCCCGAGCATATCGGCTAATCGTCCATAGCAGGCAATGCCCTGTATCGCTTTTATCGACAGGTTTGCATTATGAGCCGATCGTCCGGCAAACACATCGGTATTCTCCTGATAATCCGGATCAAAACCTTTTTTTGCCAAGAAATCAGCCCATTGTGAAAGGGTGTTCCAATGTTGCTCGGCATATCGGGCATCCCCTTCCATCGTTGCTATTGCAGTTGTGAGGATGAGCATATTACCCGACTCTTCCACCGGCAGATAAGTAGATGTAACCTGACCGTTCGCTATCGGGTAAATACCTATATCATGTGGTGCAAACGGATGACCCCATTTACCACTTTCTACATAGTAGAAAATAGGATTCAACATTCCTTTCATCAGATCAACATTATATAGCAGGAACAAAGGCGCAGAGGGATAGGACACATCAACGGTTGCAATGGAGCCACTGCTATAGTTCTCCTTGGAAAGAAAAAGCAAATCTCCGTTAGGGGCTTTCAATAACTTATGGGCTGATACAGATTGCCGGTATGCCAAAGCACACAGTTCAGCATACTCCACGCCTCCGGAGCGTATAGCCTCCTTCATTAGCGTATTATCAAATTTATCGCAGGCCTTTTTTAATTTTTCATACTCATTGGCCGCAACAGGGAAAATATCATATATGGTTTTGTCTCCGTTTTTATTCCAGTATGGACGAAGATTCTCTCCAAAATACTGGATTGAATATATATCATCATAACCCAGCATAAAATATCCGCTGACCGATTTCTTAACTTTTCCCAATGTACGGGAAAATGCCAGTCTGTTCTGCTCATCAGGTGAAGCCGGATTTTTTTTAGATACAGTCCCTGAATTGATAAAATCTTCACGCATCGAAAAACTATTTCCAACTCCTGCACGTGTATTTTCTTTTTCTGCACACAGATAGAAATACCCCCAGTCAATACGTACATCATCCCCTTTTTTACCCAGAATTTGCTGATTCTTGCTTCCGGTTTTCAGATATAATAAATTATTCTTCTCAAATGTTTCACTGACACTTGCCTGATTAAACATATTTAACGCCCAGGCAGTGCCCGCTTCCAGATATATATCCACCGAGTGGGACTGTGAATCGTTAGACTCTATAGTATAGGTTATGTAATTAACCGGTCGCGACAACAACTCCAAATCATTCATCAGCAATGGAGCTGTAAATGTTAACTCCAGATTGACCGGACCACAGGTGAAATTATAAATGGTTTGCGTCGGTAGTGCCTCAACCGAATTTTGTACAGCTGTCTCTGTAAAACTGGGCTTATTATAAACTTCCACGCTGAGTCCGAAATCCAGATAAGCATAACCTCCCCTGTTCCTGCAATAGGCTGCAATAACATTTTTCCCCTCCTGTAACGACAACAGGGCTTCTCCCTGCAATTCATGGAGGGCATTATCCTGACATCTGCCCGAGACATCAACAACCTCTTTTCCATTAATATAAATTACAACATCGTCATCGTGTGAGTACTCAAGAAACACTTTCTGCTCCGACAAATCTTCTTCCAGTATAAACTCCCTTCTAACCCAAATGTGTTCAGTCTCCCATGCTGTGCTGATTTCAAAATTATCACGCATACCGAATACTGCCTTACCCTGTTGCCATTTTTCATCATTATAGTCTTTAGCCATCCAGTTATTTCCCGGACTTTCTGTGACATAGCGGGCTAACCAGGCCTCGCTCTCACCCATTTGTTGCACCGGTTTCAGCAGGTTGTTTTCAACACCCATAAAACGATATACTTTCCCATCAACCCGAACGGCGCCCAACAAGGGAAATTCTTTCCCTGTCCAGTGCGATGGCTGATGTTGATATAAGGTATCACCAAACAACCAGGCATTCGTATATGTATCGATGTTGATTAATGGATATGCCGGCGCTCTTAACCGGCTTGAAATGCGGGATTCATTTTTTTCTGTACATGCGCAGACAATTAGAATCGACAAAAGAAAAATAAGCTTTTTCATTCTGTTTATATTGTTCATTATAAGATCGTTCACACAATCAGGCTAAAGCCCATAACAGGCATTTTGCCAACGCATAGAACGAGTGATTTCCAGTACTGTAGTTTTACAACCCGACAAAGCAACCTTTCATCATATACAATAATATTGAAGTTGATGCAGGAAAGTTTAATCACCTGATTTTTCTACCGGGTTATATAAGTTGAATACAAAGTTATTATTTTTTTTCAAAATCAGGGGGTATTCCACAAAAACAGAAAAAATAATTATCTGATTATTTCCATCTCAACTTATTTTGCGCATGAAGCGACATGACATCTTAATAAGCTCAATGAACAAGAAGAATTGGATGAAATAATCATTTATGCGAATCAGTAGTAGAAAGGTTATTATCAGAAGTATTTGAAACATGAGCGAATGTATTCTTGCTTCGTAAACGAAGCAGAAAATGCACTTATAAAGTCCTGATTCGCATTATTTACTATCCTTCTCCCTAATCTCTGTCCTTCTTATTTTGCCACTGATGGTTTTGGGTAGTTCGTCCACAAACTCGATGATGCGGGGATATTTATAAGGTGCAGTAACGGTTTTTACATGCTCCTGAATTTCCTTTATCAAAGCCTCACCGGCTTTGTCTTTGTAATCTTTGGCTAAGATAATGGTGGCTTTCACAATTTGCCCGCGAATTTCGTCGGGAACTCCGGTAATGGCACATTCAACCACGGCCGGATGGGTCATCAGGGCGCTTTCGACTTCGAACGGACCAATGCGATAGCCTGAACTTTTGATAACATCGTCGGTACGCCCCACGAACCAGAAAAATCCATCTTCATCGCGCCAGGCCACATCGCCGGTATGATAGATATTGTCGTACCAGGCTTCATTAGTAAGAGCTTCATTGCGGTAATAACCCTTGAACAGCCCAACCGGATATTGTTTGTCAGTGCGGATAACAATTTCGCCCTGCTCACCGGCTTCTGCGGTACGACCGTCCGAAGTCAGCAAATCAATGTCGTAATGGGGATTTGGAAGTCCCATAGAACCTGGTTTCGGGTTGGTCCATGGTGAAGTAAAAATGGTCAGCGTCGTTTCACTCTGTCCGTAACCTTCACATAACTTCACACCTGTCAGTTTGAGAAACTGCTCATATACAGCGGGATTCAATGCCTCTCCGGCAATGGCACAGTATTCCAGCGATGATAAATCATATTTGCTGACATCTTCACGGATGAGAAAACGGAAGATGGTAGGAGGTGCACACAACGAAGTGATGCGGTATTTTTCTATCATGGCCAACATGTCTACCGGCGTAAATTTATCATGGTCGTACACAAATACACAGGCGCCCACAATCCATTGTCCGTACAATTTTCCCCAAACGGCTTTCAGCCAACCGGTATCGGCAATGGTGAGGTGCAGACTGTCCTCATGCAGGTTGTGCCAGTATTTGGCCGTAACAATATGCGCCAGTGGGTAAACATAATCCAGCATCACCATTTTCGGATTTCCGGTAGTTCCCGAAGTAAAACTGATAATCAGTGGATCGGTATTCTCGTTGACTTTTTCAATCTTGGTGAAAGCAGGCGCTGTTTCAATACCCTTGTGAAAATCGAGCCATCCCTCCGGCACAACCGGTCCAACCGAGATCAACATTTCAATAGTAGGCGATTCTGCTCTGGAATCATTGATATGTGATAGAATAGGCTCCTCTCCTACTGCTATTATGGCTTTGATATCGGCCGCGTTGTTGCGGTAAACCAAGTCTTTTTTAGTCAGCAAATGGGTTGCAGGTATGATGATGGCGCCAATCTTATGCAGCGCGATGATCGTGAACCAGAATTCATAACGACGTTTCAGGATCGCCATCACGATGTCGCCCTTTTTGATTCCCAGACTTTGAAAGTAAGATGCTGTCTGATCGGAATAATATTTTAGTTCCGCGAAAGTAAATTCGCGACATTCTCCTTTATCATTCGTCCACAACAAGGCTCTTTTATCGGGTTCCTTTTCAGCCCAGGCATCAACGACATCATATCCGAAATTAAAATTGTCGGGAACAACTAATTGATAGTTCAATTTGAAATCTTCGAAGTCTTTAAACTGGGTTTGTTGTAGGAATTGTTCGAGCATGGTGTAACGATATTTTGATTAATTCGGCTGCAAAGGAAATATCTTCATTCAGAAAACTGCACAAACAGGGGCAAAACGTGAAGATATGGGATAAAATGCTTCATAATGGGATAAAATTTCATCCGATTATTGCCAGGAATCTCACTTTTTTACCTCCGACAGCTTTCATTCCATGGGGTTTTGTGGCATCGAAATAAATGCTGTCACCTTCGTTCAACACCAGGTCATTCCCGGCAATATGCAGCTGCAAGGTACCTTCCAATACCTGATTAAATTCTTGTCCGGCGTGCGTGTTCAGCGTAATGGGTAAATCATTGGGCTCAACTGTGACCTCAAACGGAGCCATCTTTGCCTGACGAAATCCATGCGCCAGCGACAGATATTTGTAAGCCCTGGTTCGTTCAACGCTAACACCGGTTCCCTTTCGGGTAACAAAATAAGCCGACATGTGCGGCTCCTCCCCCGACATCAGCGTACTACATTCCACACCATAACATTGGGCAAACTGACAAATAAAACTCACCGGAATATCACTTGTACCTGACTCATAACGGATTAATTCAGCTTCAGTTACCCCGCATTTTGCAGCCACATCTTCTACCGAAATATTCAACACTTCTCTTAATCCGTGTATTCTTTGGGCAATTTGTTTGATTTGAGTGTTCATAACAGTATTAAATTTAATTTTTTATTATCGCAAATGTAAGCAATTCTGTTGATATACATAGTTTTCAGGTTCAGCTTTTTTGCCTATCTTTGCAGCCCAAATCAAATCATAGTTATAATGGCGTTACAATGTGGTATTGTCGGACTACCCAACGTGGGTAAATCGACCCTTTTCAACTGTTTATCGAATGCAAAAGCCCAGGCGGCGAACTTTCCTTTCTGTACCATCGAGCCCAACGTGGGTGTCATCACAGTACCTGATGAAAGATTGAATAAATTAGCCGGACTGGTGAACCCGCAACGCATTGTCCCCACTACTGTCGAGATAGTTGACATTGCCGGATTAGTGAAAGGCGCCAGTAAAGGGGAAGGTCTCGGGAATAAATTTTTAGCCAACATCAGGGAAACTGATGCCATCATCCACGTGTTACGTTGCTTCGAAAATGATAATATCGTGCATGTCGATGGCAGCATCAATCCGGTGAGAGACAAGGAAATCATCGACACGGAATTGCAACTGAAAGACCTTGAAACGGTTGAAAGCCGCATCAATAAAGTCCAGAAACAAGCGCAAACAGGTGGTGATAAAACGGCTAAAATCGTGTACGACATCCTGTTGAAATACCGCGAGGCTTTGTTGCAGGGCAAATCAGCCCGTACGGTTATCCTCGACAAGGCAGAAAGACCCTATGTCAAGGATCTGTTCCTGCTTACCGACAAACCGGTGATGTATATCTGCAATGTAGATGAAGCATCGGCAGTAAATGGTAATACCTATGTAAATGCCGTCAGAGAGGCTGTTAAAGATGAAAATGCAGAAATACTTATTGTAGCGGCAGCTACTGAAGCCGACATTGCCGAACTGGAAACTTACGAAGAACGTCAGATGTTCCTCGAGGAAGTCGGTTTAACTGAATCTGGTGTTGCCCGATTAATTAAATCAGCCTACAAATTGCTGAACCTGCAAACCTATTTCACAGCGGGTGTTCAGGAAGTGAGGGCATGGACATTCCATGAAGGCTGGAAAGCACCCCAATGTGCCGGAGTTATTCATACCGATTTCGAAAAAGGGTTTATACGCGCCGAAGTCATTAAATACGATGATTTTATAGCCCTGGGATCTGAAGCTGCCTGCAAAGAAGCGGGAAAAATGAACGTTGAAGGCAAGGATTATGTGGTTCAGGACGGCGACATCATGCACTTCAGATTTAATGTGTAAAGTAATTCCAGAAGCTAAATAACTTCGCAAAACGACAAGGCACCGATCTTTTTACAGATTCAGTGCCTTGTTTTTTACTTCTCAGGAAAGCAAATTTTGCAAACTCACAAATCATTTCATCGGTTAAGTGATTTCATTTAAGTCAGTAAAGTTCAATAAAATGTTGTATAATTCGGTACAAAGATACAGAAATAACATCTTATATGCAAATGCAATAACTTTTGTTTATTGAAATCACAAAAAAACTACACTAATACGCCATATTAATCATAATATACGTACTATATTAATTGAACCCCAAAACGCAATTTCAGTTCAACTACTTAAGTTCTATACAACGATCGATGATTTCCTGATCAACCCCTGCATCTCTTAACTTCTGCGCGATTTGATGTTTCTCCTGCTGGTGTTTTAATTCCGAGAAAAACAAAGAAATAAGCTGATCAAGCGCTGCATCAAGCCTTTTCTTCCCTGATCTTGAAGAAAAATCAACATCACAGAATTTTGAAATGTTTTGATGCATAATCAGATAATACACCCCCGAGATACACAAAGCAGTTAGGACATTGATGTCGAGTCCTGACCCTTCAAAACGTTGCTCCAACAATTGGATCAAAGATTTGTTAAGTGTTTCTCGCTGAATAGCTGTTCTGCGTGTTACCGGATTTTCATCAGACAATTCCCAAATCAGCAATCGCTGCATGATTTTGTTACCATAGAGTTCCTTTGCCAGATTTTGAATAATCCATTTAAACGCATCTTCGTCGCTCAGATCTTTCGGCATCTTCAAGGCAACACTCCCAAACCAGTAATCGTACTTTCTGGTATAATCATCAAATAATGCATCGAGGTTATTGTATCTGCGATAGAACACAGATGCCTCAATTTTTGCCCGTTGAGCAATTTCTTTCAGGGTAACCCTCCCGAAACCAAAATCTTCGATTACAGAGGTTACCGCATCAAGCACATCTTTCTCAACATTTTTCTTGGTACGACGGGGCCTTCTTGTTTTTTTTACTTCTTCAGTCATCTTCTAATTCTCCTAAATTTCAACGAATTAATCATTCATTTCGATGCAAAGATATAAAGTTTATTGAAACAATTCAACTCTATTAAAAAAATAATTTGTGCTCGTTATTTTCGAGAGACAATCATAACAACCGGCAAACCAGCTTCGCAATTGAATATCATAACTGAATATATCTTCCTGTGAATTCAAAAAACTCAAAATTAATTTTGGTGATTCGCGCAAAAACATTACCTTTGCACACGCAAAAAGCAAAAATGGCTCCGTAGCTCAACTGTATAGAGCATCTGACTACGGATCAGAAGGTTAAAGGTTAGAATCCTTTCGGAGTCACAAATGCAACAAATGCCCTGTAAATAAAATATTTGCAGGGCATTTTTCATTTTCCGGAGTATCGTGATTTTAGCGTAAAACAAAAAAGCGCCGCAATAATTAAATTGCAGCGCTTTTTTCAACGTGGTGCCACCAGGAATCGAACCGGGGACACAAGGATTTTCAGTCCTTTGCTCTACCAACTGAGCTATGGCACCTTGCTTTAGCGGGTGCAAATATACGGCGAAATTTCAAATTGGCAAATTCTTTTCGAAAAAAAATTGTATTTTTGCAACAAACCACAAATAAATACATGACAATAAATTTCGACCTATTTTTACTTGTCGCATCTATACTCTTGTTCCTCAGCCTTATTGCCGGGAAAACGGGCTATCGTTTTGGTGTACCTACTTTATTATTGTTTCTTTTTATCGGCATCATTGCAGGAAGCGGAGGACTGGGACTCCAGTTCAGCTCCCCTGATATAGCCCAGTATATCGGTGTGGTTGCCCTTAACATCATCCTTTTCTCGGGTGGGTTGGATACGCGCATATCCGAACTTAAACCAATTGCTGTGCAAGGCGTACTGATGGCTACTGTCGGCGTACTGATTACGGCGCTCGCCACCGGTTTTTTTATCTACTGGATTACGAACAATGTATTGCAAAGCGTCACTTTCAGTTTATTCGAGTCGCTATTACTCGCCGGAATCATGTCGTCAACCGATTCTGCATCGGTGTTTTCAATCCTAAGATCAAAGAATTTATCGCTAAAACAAAACCTGAGACCTTTATTGGAGCTCGAAAGCGGTAGTAACGATCCCATGGCCTTCATGATTACCATCGTGATGTTACAACTACTTACCCTGCCCGAAATCAGCGGGTGGATTGTTTTACTGAAATTCATGCAGCAGTTAGTCTTTGGGGCTGCTCTGGGTTATTTCCTCGGCAAGTTTGCTGTCCGCCTCATCAATAAAATTAATCTTGACAACGATGCGTTGTACTCTGTCCTGATGCTAACCATCATGTTCTTCCTGTTCGGATTTACCAGTTTCGTTGGGGGCAACGGATATTTGGCAGTTTACGTGGGAGGATTGATGATTGGCAATCATCGCGTGGTACACCGCAGAAGCACCATGAAATTTTTCGACGGACTAACCTGGCTGTTTCAAATCATCATGTTCCTCACGTTGGGATTATTAGTCGAACCCCGGGAGTTATTACCGGTTGCGGGAGTGGCTGTTCTTATTGGATTGTTTCTGATGATTGTCGCAAGGCCTCTCGCGGTATTCACCACTTTTCTTCCATTCAAAAATCTTACTTTCAAGGCAAAATTATTCACATCCTGGGTAGGACTCAGGGGGGCGGTTCCAATCATCTTTGCAACTTACCCGTGGATTAACGATGTACCACAGGCTAAAATGATTTTCAATATCGTTTTCTTCATCACAATAATTTCTTTGATGCTCCAGGGAACCACCGTTTCCACCATGGCGAACTGGCTTGGACTGACACAAATTGCGGCTCAGAAAAGGAAACTGAAGGAATTTGATGTGGAATTTTCTGATGAAATTAAATCAGCTACCTGCGAAATTAAAGTGGATAAGAACATTCTAAAACAAGGAAATCAACTGATGAACATCAATTTGCCCGAGCATACACTTGTGGTAATGGTCAAAAGGAATCAACGTTATTTTATACCTCGCGGGAACACCATGCTGGAAGAAGGAGACTCGCTTCTGGTAATAACCGACGACGAAGAAGCCATGCGGGAAACGTACCGCCAGTTGGGCATACCTCCCCTGGAATAGCCTATTTCAGCTGCTTACCAATGACATCTTCAATTATTTTAGGAAAATGGAGATATTCCAGTGCATGCACTTTCTCTGCAACCGTATCGGGGGTATCATCATTCGCTACTTCACATGTAGCCTGAAAAATAACATTTCCTTCGTCGTATTGCTCATTCACATAATGAATCGTAATGCCCGACTGCGTTTCTCCGGCATCCACGACGGCCTGATGCACATGATGTCCGTACATGCCCTTTCCTCCGAATTTGGGTAAAAGCGCCGGGTGGATATTGATAATTCGATCCGGATATGCTTCCAGTATCGGCATGGATATCTTCAGCAAAAACCCGGCAAGCACGACAAAATCAACCTCGTATTTCTTTAGCAATGAGACTATTTCACATCCATCCGCAAACTCATCTCTTGAAAAGGTAACCGACGGAATTCCCAGCTTTTTTGCCCTTTCATGCACAAAGGCATCCTGTTTATTGGATAAAATCAGGGGAAATTCAGCCGTTCTTTTTTCGGCAAAATACCGGACGATATTTTCTACATTAGATCCGGAACCGGATGCAAAAAGAGCAATTTTAGGGGTCATAGAGGGATAAATTTTGCGCAATGTTATGAAAAATGTGCAAAAAACAGTAATTTTTTCAACAAAGTAGAGGTTATGTCGAGAAAATTATTTTACTTTGCAGCGCAAAATTAAAAAACAAATTTTATTTATCAACTTAAAAAACAAAATTATGTCAGAAGTTGCAGCTAAAGTAAAAGCGATCATCGTGGAGAAATTAGGTGTTGACGAGTCAGAAGTGGTTCCAACAGCAAGTTTTACTAACGATCTGGGAGCAGATTCATTAGACACTGTAGAATTGATCATGGAATTCGAAAAAGAATTCGGAATCACCATTCCTGAAGATCAGGCAGAAAAAATCTCTACAGTTGGTGATGCTATCGCATACATCGAAGCATTATAATAATTATTCCTTAAGAACATTATGGAATTAAAAAGAGTTGTAGTAACCGGTCTTGGTGCCGTTACTCCTCTTGGTAATACTATTCCGGAATTCTGGAATAGTATTATCAATGGAAAGAGCGGTGCTTCACTGATTACCCGCTTTGATACTACTAATTTTAAGACTAAGTTTGCCTGTCAGGTAAAAGATTTCGATCCGAATCAACATTTCGACCGGAAAGAAGCCAGAAAAATGGACATTTATGCGCAACTCGCGATGGTATCTGCCAAAGAAGCAATTGAGCATAGTGGATTAGATCTGGAAACGGTTGATAAAGATGAAGTAGGAGTTATCTTCTCTGCAGGAATTGGTGGTATAACTACTTTTGAGCAGGAAATTGGGTACTATTATCAGAACCTTGAAAACGGTCCGAAATTCAATCCCTTCTTTATCCCGAAAATGATCGCGGATATTGCAGCCGGACAAATTTCAATCACTTATGGATTCAGAGGTCCCAACTATTCTATTGCTTCTGCCTGTGCTTCTTCTACCAATGCATTAATTGATGCTTTCAATTATATCCGGTTAGGAAAAGCGAATGTAATCATTACCGGAGGTGCTGAATCGGCATTAACTCCCGGTGGTGTGGGTGGTTTTAACGCGTTGACAGCGTTATCGACAAGAAACGATAGCCCTGAAACTGCATCCCGCCCATTCAGTGGTAGTCGTGATGGTTTTGTAATGGGTGAAGGTGCCGGATGTCTGGTTTTTGAGGAACTGGAACATGCACTTGCCCGTGGCGCAAACATCATTTGCGAAGTTGTTGGCGGCGGCCTTTCTGCTGATGCTTATCACCTGACAGCAACACATCCAGACGGATTAGGCGCCATGCTGGTGATGAAGAGGGCTTTGAAAGATGCCGGCTTAAAACCTGAAGACATTGACTATATCAATGTGCACGGAACTGCGACACCCGTTGGAGACCCATCGGAAGCCAAAGCTATCAAAGAAGTTTTCGGAGATCATGCCTACCAACTGAATATCAGTTCTACAAAATCAATGACCGGTCATTTACTGGGAGCTGCAGGTGCTGTTGAAGCCATCGTAGCTGTACTGTCTGTTGTAAATGATATTGTTCCTCCGACTATCAATCACGAGGAAGGCGACAATGACCCGGAAATCGATTATAACCTTAATTTTACGTTTAACAAAGCTCAAAAGCGCACGGTAAATGCCGCCCTCTCAAATACCTTCGGGTTTGGCGGTCACAACGCGAGCTTAATTGTAAAAAAGTTCAAAAGATAAGGTGTTTAAATATTTAGCAAGAAAAATAAGGCTCTTATCGAATGCTCGAAAAGAGCCTTATTTGCAATTCTTTCATATCCTGGGATTCTATCCGGATAAAATCGATTACTACCAGTTAGCTCTTCGACACCGCTCGATGACACGTTCATCGGCCAGCGGACATTTTCTGAGCAATGAAAGGCTCGAGTTTTTAGGAGATGCAGTGCTTAATTCGGTGGTTACCGATATTTTGTTTACCCGTTACGACCGCCAACGGGAAGGTTTCCTTACCAACACCCGGTCGAAATTAGTAAAACGCGATTTTTTAAACCAACTGGCTCTGGAAATGGGCCTTGATAAATTGGTTGTAAAATCACGTCACATTGGTAACAATGCCAACAGCAACATCTATGGAAATGCTTTTGAAGCCCTAATTGGTGCTATATACCTCGATCAGGGATACAAACAATGTAAAAGATTTGTGGAGACAAGGCTCTTCAAAACCTTTATTGATCTCGATAAGGTGGTTATTGATGAAAAAAACTACAAGTCCAAGATTATTGAGTATTGTCAGAAATATCATCTGAAGTATGAATTTGTATTGCTGGAAGAGGAAGTATTTTCAGCCAACTCACACCTTTTCCGTACTGGACTGGTGATCAACGGTAAAAACATCTGTGAGGCCAGCGGTACCAGCAAAAAAGAATCACAACAAAATGCCTCTTACAAAGCATTCTGCCAGATACAGGAAAATCCTGATTTCTTAAAGGAAACAGAAGCGCTTACTGTCGTGGAATAATAATCCCGAGTATCCTACCGGTAGGCACATCCACCGTAATTTTAATCCCCGGGGTACGCAATAATGATTCGGGTAATGTCACCAACTGTCCAAACTGCGGTATCGGGATTGTCTGTTGCAATACCTGATTTACTCCATCGCTGACTGTAACCGTTGTAAGGGCCGGTAAAACCGTATATAAGCCTGCGCTTTCCACTTTCGCCTTCGGATCGCGTTCCTGCATTCGTATTTTCTCAGGTGCAATGGTGATAAAATAAGGCTCTCCACTCAAATCATCCTTGGCAACAACACCACGTGTTGCCGACAAACGAAACAATACCTCATTAGAAACAACATTATCAGGACTCAAATTTAACTTGTAGACCTTCGTATTTTTTCTAACAGAACCGATAAATAACGCTGTCAACTCTTTTTCCTTAGCATCAAGTCCGCTGAGCATGGTTTTTAGCGCCTCACCATCCGGCAAATGGTCCATTTCTCCTGACAAAAGGTTTAAACGACTGGCACGGATGTCATAAATCTGTTTGGCAGCGCCTTCTGCCATCTTAGCTGTAGAACCGGCCATCATATACTCCTGAGTTAACGACAACAATTCAGGCTCAGATCCGGCAACTTCCTGCTTCTGCATGTTACTGACGTCAGTTTTAGCAGCAGATGGAGAGGCCGGAACAATATTAACTCCGCATAAAATCCCCTGCTCGTTTACCACAATACCATTCAGGGGAGATTTCGCCATAGGCTCTACCGCGAACCGGCGATTCACATCCGGCACTGTAACGGTTTGCATGCTGATAGATTTCACTTTAGAGCTGGTTTTCTCTTCCATCACAACCTGACTGGTCGCCAGATACCGTTGAGAATACAAATAAAATACACCCGGTTTTTCTACCGTAGTTTCCACCTCTATTTCGAAACAAAGGTTTGTTTTTGGCAGTGCATACACCAAGGCTGGTACTCCATCCGTCAGTGCAAATGCTGACTGCGCACGAATACCGGCAATTCCAACAAAAAGCAGGCTGATGATAATTAATTTCTTCATGTGAATTATGCAATTTAATTAGTGGTTAGTGGTTAGTTAGTTGACAATTAACCACTAACCACTAACAATTATACCCTATTTTTTTCGAAATCCTTTTTTCTTCGGCTTCGCAGTTCCCTGTTGCTCTACCAATTCCTTACATTTATCTGCCGTCAGGGTTTTGGGGTCAATACTTTTAGGTATTTTGTAATTATTCTTTTCAAACGTAAAATAGGGACCGAAACGGCCATTCAACACCTGGTATTCGTTTTGTTCCCCCAACACAGCTATTACCTTATTCTTTTCAGCTTCACGTTTTTCCTCTATAATACTGATTGCCCGTTCAGCAGCGACACTCAGCGGATCATCGGTCTTGGGAAGGGAATAAAAACTTCCATCGTGACGGATATAAGGGCCAAAACGGCCAATGGCAACGGTCATCTCTTTACCCTCAAATTCACCCAATTGCCGGGGCAGTTTAAATAATTCCAAGGCATCTTCCAGGGTAATGGTCTCAATCAATTGATCTTTCCGGAGCGATGCGAAAACTGGTTTTTCTTCTTCCTCAGCAGTCCCGATTTGGGCAACAGGTCCGAAACGACCAATCTTCACCGAAATCTGGCGACCTGATTTGGGATCAGTTCCAAGTATCCGCTCGCCTACCTGCCGTTCCGAATTCTTCAGCGTATCTTCCACTACCGGATGAAATTGCTTGTAGAACTTATCAATCGAGCTCACCCAGTTAATTTTTCCATCGGCAATACTGTCGAACTCTTTTTCGACCTGAGCCGTAAAGTTGTAATTTAATATTGTCGGGAAGTATTCAGTGAGAAAGTCATTGACAACCATCCCGATATCGGTAGGAAACAACTTGGATTTTTCCGCACCCGTATTCTCAGTTTTAATTTTATCTGAGATCTTCCCTTCCTTGAGAACTAACATATTAAACGTACGCTTTTCTGCCGGACGATCGCCCTTTTCAACATAGCTTCTGTTCTGAATCGTCGTAATTGTGGGAGCATAGGTCGAAGGTCGGCCAATCCCTAATTCCTCAAGCTTTCTTACCAGACTGGCTTCCCCATAACGTGGTGGTTTTTGTGTGAAACGCTGCTGAGCAACAATTTCATCTGCTTTCAATGACTGATTTGCTTTCAGCGCCGGCAACCTGTCAGCTGCTTCTTCATCCTCATCGTCTGTTGATTCGAGATACACTTTCAGAAAACCATCAAAAACAATCACTTCTCCTGTTGCTACAAATTGATGCTGGTTGCAGGAACAGTTAATAAAAACGGATGTTTTCTCCAACTCAGCATCCGCCATCTGAGAAGCAATAGTACGTTTCCATATTAAATCATAGAGTTTCTTTTCCTGCGCCGTACCTTCAATGGTATGCGCATTCATATAGGTCGGACGAATCGCTTCGTGCGCTTCCTGAGCACCTTTGGTATTTGTTGTGAATTTTCTGATTTTCACATATTTTTCTCCCGCCATCGACGTAATTTCAGCACGGGAAGTATTCAGCGCTAAATCCGACAGGTTTACCGAGTCGGTACGCATATAGGTAATTTTACCGGATTCGTATAAAGTTTGCGCCACCCGCATGGTCTGGGAAACGGAAAAGCCGAGTTTCCGGGCAGCCTCCTGCTGCAAGGTAGAAGTGGTAAATGGCGGAGCAGGCGATTTTTTCGCCGGTTTCGTAACAATATCACTGATGCTGAAGGAGGCACCTTTACTATGCTCCAGAAAAGCCATAGCATCTTCCTTATTGGAAAAGCGGTGTTGCAACTCAGCTTTCAGCTCAGCAGGATTTCCCTTCACATCAACAGCCTGAAAAACGGCATTGACACGATAGGATGATTCAGCTACAAAATTATTGATTTCGCGTTCGCGTTCCACAATCAACCTGACCGCGACCGATTGTACACGTCCCGCTGAAAGCGATGGCTTTACTTTTTTCCACAAAACCGGCGACAATTCGAAACCCACAATGCGGTCGAGTACCCGGCGCGCCTGCTGCGCATCTACCAGGTGATCGTCAATTTCACGGGGATTCTCGATGGCTTTGACGATTGCATCTTTGGTAATTTCATGAAAAACAATGCGTCTGGTTTTTTTCTTATCTAATTTTAATTCGTCGAATAAATGCCAGGCTATGGCTTCTCCTTCACGGTCTTCATCGGAAGCCAGCCAAACAGTTTCAGCTTCCTTCGCCGCTTTTTTAAGTTCTGAAACTACTTTCTTCTTATCAGACGAAACTACATAAAGTGGTTTGTAATTGTGCTCGAAATCGATACCGATACCTTTCTCTGCCAAATCCCGGATGTGACCGAAACTGGACATAACCTGATAATCGGAACCGAGAAATTTTTCTATGGTCTTGGCTTTTGCAGGAGATTCTACAATGACTAGGTTTTTTGACATAAAAACTGTGTTTTGGTTACTTTTAGCTCATAATCGGCTGCAAAATAACAAAAACAATATGTTACAAACCAAATTTTGAGGGATTTATTTTTATATTTTAATAATAAACCATATAAGTCATATAAGATACATATACGTTTTAGTAAAATGGAGTTCAGTATTTGCATGACCAATTTTCTGCCTAAACAGGTAAATAATTTGTATCACAGAGTTCTATATACGCTCCAAAACTTATATGTATCTTATATGACTTATATGGTTAAGAAACTATTCCCCCGGCATCATTACCACTTCCAGCACATTTCCCTGTTCTGTCAGTTTCTTCAATGTCGACTGAATTTTTTCTGATGTCAGGGCTTCTACTGCTGCCGTGTAATCTTCTACGAAGTTCAGCTTATCCTGATAGAACTTGGTAATGGAGCCCGACCACCAGTTATTTTCTCTCAGGTCCTCAGCGTATTTCTTGATCATGTTTTCCTTTACTTTACCAAGATCATCTGCACGCGGACCTTTTTCAACAATTTCATCGACTTCTTTGTGAATAATACTCATCAGGTGCGCCTGTTTCTCCGGATCGGTATCAAACTGCATCATTACATTGGCCTGATCAATCGGGGTATTAACCAAACCGCCTCTTACCCCTACACCATACGATCCGCCTTCTTTTTCACGTATGCTCTCAAGATAACGCATATTCAGGATATTTCCGATGGCATTCATGGCAACATAATTCTCCATATTAAAAGGAAGATGACCTGTGTAAAGTATGAAGTTAGATGCTTTTTTTATCTGCATATCACGCTTGAAGTGATTATTAACCAATCCCCTCGGGTAACGGATGTTGTTGTCGACAAAGTTTTCATGCTGCTTTTTCGACTTCAGACCGCCGAGATACGTCAACACTGCTTGTTTAACCGCTTCGTTCTCCGGATCAACATTTCCGGTAAACACAAAAGTAAAATCAGCAGGAATAGCAAACCGGTCTTTATAAATAGCCAACGCTTTGTCCTGATCCAGTTTATTGAGCGTTTCCATATTGAAAATCACAGTCCTGGGATGACGATTATAAATCATGAGTGAAACCGAATCTGAGAAGGCCCTGCGCGGGTCGTTGGCACTGTTTGCAAGACTCGTCTTATACATATTCACCAAAGCACCAAACGCATTATCATCTTTTCGTGGAGCAGTGAAATACAGATAAACCAATTGCAGCATCGTTTCAAAATCGGCAACAGATGATTTTCCACTGAACCCTTCATCATACTGACCAATTTTTGGACTTACAGATGCAATCTTACCTGTCAGCATTTTATTCAGCTCAATCAGTGAAAACTCACCTACACCGTTATTCGCGACGATAGTTGCTGCAAGCATTCCGGATACCATATCCCCGGCATCTTTCACTTTCGACAATCCTCCTTCGCTGAAAGCATTCAACAAAACCTCATCATTTTTAAAGTCTGTTTTCTTAAACACAACCTTCACTCCATTCGCAAGTTTCCACGTCGTGGTTCCAAATGTTTTATCCTGTTCTGTCTTTTTAATTTTACCTGCTTTCGGAGCCTTCTCAATCAGCGGTCTATTCAAATCTTCCTCTTCCCTGGCTGTCAACTCAGCAGCTTTAACCTCTGCTATTGTCTGAAGAATAATTTCTTCAGATGGCACCAATACAGAAGGCTTATCAGGAGCCATGAATGAAACAATCATATTTTCATCTGTCACGTAATTTTTTACAACCTGATTAATCAAATCAGCAGTCATTTGTGGAATCAGCATCTGGGCGGTTTGATATTCCCACTCTATACCGGGTATCACTTCTCCATCCAGGAAATGACGAACATATTCACGTACCAAATCCCTGTTGCGCTGGTTCTCCCGATCGTTATAGGCATTTTCGAGTGATTTTAAGATATCTGTTTTAGCTCTTTCCACTTCAGCATTCGTAAAACCGAATCTTTTCATTTTCTCGGCTTCGAGTAATAATGCTTTCAGTCCCTGATGCTCCTGACCTTCTTTAGGAATCGCCAGCAATTGAAACGCATCTTTTGATTTCACCAATTCGCCGTATTCAGCAAAACCTGCTACAAAAGGCGCATCTGCCTGCTGTGTGATTTCCTCAAAACGATATCCCATAATCGTAGAAACGACAGAATTCAAGAGACCTGTCATATATCCGGCCAGAGTAGATTTTATTTCATCAGGCATAACCTCATGCTTGTACTCCAGTTCTATACGGGTCATACGTGCTTCTTTGTCTTTTACAATTGAAATGATTGGTTCCTTATTATCCAAAATTGGATATACCGGACGTTCGCCTGCATTTTCCTTTGCTGAAATATCAGCAAACATCGTTTTTATTTTTGCTTCCACCTGATCAACATCTACATCGCCCACAATCAGTATTGCCTGCAAATCGGGACGATACCATTTGCGATAAAAATCACGCAATGTTTCATGACTGAAGTTATTAATCACAGCCGTATCACCGATAACATCTCTTTTAGCATATTGAGAACCGGGATATTTCAGATAATTGGAAGCTTTCCACATCCTCCGTTCAGGACCTGCACCAGTACGCCATTCTTCACGGATCACTCCCCTTTCTGAATCAATTTCTTCACCAAGCAAAGAAATAAATCCCGACCAATCGTGTAAAACCAGCAAAGCACTGTCGATAACACTCTCACGCACCGTTGGCACATCCGACAGGTTGTAAACCGTTTCGTCTAAAGACGTATATGCATTTATATTAGAGCCAAATTTAACACCGATCTTTTCGAAATACTCGATAATCATTTTGTCGGGAAAGTTTTTAGTCCCGTTAAAAGCCATGTGCTCGAGAAAATGCGCCAACCCGTTCTGATCATCATTTTCCAGAATCGCACCTACATTTTGCGCGATGTAAAATTCGGCCCTTTGCTTTGGCTGCTGATTTTGACGAATATAATAGGTCAAACCATTTTCTAATTTACCATAACGTACTTTCGGGTCAATGGGAACAGGAGGCATTTGCTGGGCAAATACAGGGGTTGTCATCCCAAATAAAACCAGCATGACAAAAAATAACTGCAAATTTTTCATTTTGAATCGTTTTAATTATGAGAACTGAATTGTTATTTATTCATCTGAGTATAAACCAAAATAAAGCATGTAAGGTTGAATCTGTAACTTTATTCTTTTAATTTACATTTTCAGAACATGCAAAGTAAATGAATAATTCACTTTTATCAAAATAAAAATTTATATCTTTGACGCACTTTAATAAAAATATACAAATTTACATGGCTATAAACATCGTTTTTGAGCAATGCAACTGGCAAAATCCGGAACACACAGGAGCCTTTCTTAACCTCCTGAATCATTACATGTCGGATCCAATGGGAGATTATCCTCCTCTGAATGAACATGATAAACAAAAGCTCTTAGTTCATTTAAGTAACCATCCCACAGCAGAGGTATTATTAATGAAATACGAAAACGATTACGCCGGTATGGCTACAACATTTATCAATTATTCAACCTTTAAACTGAAGCCCTACATGTACATTCATGATGTGGTTGTTTTGGACAAGTACAGGGGCAAAGGGCTGGGAAAAGCGTTGATAAGGGAATTAATCAATATTTCAGAGAACCGGGACTATTGCAAACTCACGCTTGAAGTCAGGGAAGATAACCCTGCGGCGCAACAAGTGTATAAAAACCTGGGATTTGAAGAATGTAAACCAAGGATGTATTTTTGGGAGAGAAAGATATGAGTGAGTTACCGGGGTTCGATATTTTATTTATAAAATACGCATAAAAAAAAGGAAACATATTCTTAATTTTACATCCATAATTAAAATTATTAGTACAATCATACTATGCCAACCCGACTCCTCGCCCTCCTCCGCGGCATCAATGTAGGCGGAAACAACATCATCAAAATGGCCGACCTGAAAGCTTGTTTCGAAGCTATGGGTTTTACAAATGTGGTTACGTATATCCAGAGTGGCAATGTTCTTTTCGATGCTGAAGATGCCGATACAAAGCTACTCACCAGCGCAATAGAACAAAGATTATCGGAACAATTCGCTTATGCTTCGCGCATTGTGCTGATTACACAGGAAAAACTACTCCGTATTATTCAACAGGCTCCCGATGGTTTTGGCGTTTATCCTGAAACCTATCGTTATGATGTGATTTTTCTGAGACCGCCGGTTTCGGCAGCAGAAGCCCTGTCGAAGATTAAAACAAAAGAAGGAGTGGATTTTGTGAAGCCTGGCGAAGGTGTATTGTATTTCTCACGTCTCAGCAGCAAATCGTCGCAAAGCCACATGACAAAGATGATTGGAACGGCTATTTACAAAGAAATGACCATCCGTAACTGGAATACGACTACGAAGTTGTCTAAAATGTAGCTCCCGGATTTATTCCTCAACAAATCACAAATAAATTCAAGTTAAGCTGAATCAATTATACCATAAAAACCGTGCTTATATATTAAATTTGCATCTTTAAAAAACCAATATGACCGAAGATTTAAAAATCGCTCAAACAGGAGACAAGCAGGAGAAATATATCACGCTGATCTCCCAATTACATTCACTTATATTTGGCGAACCGGACATTGTAGCCAACTTAGCCAACATCTCTGCCGCGCTGAAAGAAACTTTCAACTGGTGGTGGGTAGGTTTTTATCTTGTAAAAGGAGATGAATTGGTGTTGGGACCGTTTCAGGGACCGATAGCCTGCACCCGTATCCGGCATGGGAAAGGCGTGTGTGGCACTGCATGGAAAGAAAAGAAAAGTCTACTCGTTCCTGATGTAAATGCATTTCCGGGACATATTGCCTGTAGTGCAGCATCCGTTTCAGAAATTGTAACACCAATATTGAATAAATCAGGGGAGGTGGTTGGTGTGTTGGACGTTGACAGCGAACACTATGATGTGCTGGACGATACCGATGTCCGGTTTTTGGAGGAAATCAGCCAAATTTGCAGCAAACTCCTGTGAAAATGGAAATAGTTGCTGCTTTACGCGCTTATTCACACGCTGCAAATTTCACAAGTTAACGCCTTCAGCACGCAACATTTGTTGCTTTAAGGCAAGTCCCCATCGATATCCTCCCAATCCACCATCGGTGCGAACTACCCTGTGACAGGGTATCAAATATGCGATGGGATTAGCCCCAATGGCTGTACCTACAGCCCTGACTGCTTTAGGTCTCCCGATTGCATCCGCTATCTGTGCATAAGTTCGCGTTTCTCCTGCAGGAATCTCTTGTAACGCTTCCCAGACCAATTGCTGAAAAGATGTGCCCTGTGGAGACAATCCAACAGGTTCTTTCAGTTTGAAAACTTTATCTCCCAACAACTTTACTTGTTCTGATTCTTCCGTAAAATCAACACCCGGAAATCTCCGCTGTAAATCAGCAAGTGCAATTTCTTCCTGATCTGCAAAAATCAGCGCTGATAAACTCTCAGTTGTAAAAGCCATACAACAGGTTCCAAATGGTGAGGTGTAAAATCCGTAGTTCATTTAATCAGTGGTTAGTGGTCAATGGTTAGTGGTTAGTTTAAGTGTTCAAAAGTTTAATTATTGTTCGCTATTCACTATTCGCTATTCGCTATTCGCTAAAACAAGACCTTCGCTTTCAAGAAGATATTTCTGCCCGGTTCCAAACGATTAACGCCCCTGAGCGACGACAGATGCTCTTCATAAGCCAGATTCATAATATTGTGTATTCCACCCATAAATTGAACCTGAATCAAGCCCATCTTTCGGGGTGTGGTATGAAATCCGGCATTGAAAATGGCATGGCGATGGGCTTCCTGGTTTTCTCCATGTTCCTCTTCCGACTCATATTCCCAATCCATTTCGGCATAAGCACCGATTTTATCATGAAAATGATAATGCAATTTCACAATTCCATGCAATGCGGGGATAAAGAGCAAATGCTCTTTTGTTTTTGCATCAACTGCATACACATACGAAGCATGCGTTTCAAATTCAAGTTCGTGTGAAATCAACCATTTTAAATCAAATTCGCCACCCAAATACAGAGCCCGGTCGACATTCGTGCTGATTAAAGCATCTGTTCCTGAGTAGGTTCCTTTCTTTTCAGTAATCAAATCAAAAAGATAATTGGCAAAAACATCTGTATTGAACAATAATTTCTTTCCCGTATACGCATAGCTCAGGTTGGAGAACAATCCCTTTTCCGGTTTTAAATTCGGATTGCCAACCAGCGGCATACCCAACTGATCTATGTATTTGAATCTTTCTTCAATCGATGCTACCCGGTATGCATTAGCAACAGAAAAAATAAGTTTATGGCGTTCAGCTGGTTTAAATGCAACATCAATGTGCGCCGAATAAGCCAGTTCGTTTTTAGTTCCTTCTTGGAACAACACTGTTTTGTTTGCAGGCATTTCTGTCCTGACACCATTCACGTACTTGTGTTTGGAGATCTCCCTGAACGCTGTATCATTGGCAGTTCTGATAAAATCGAGTCTCAATCCGGTATTGATGGTCCAGTATTTCGGGTCCACCACCCATTTATGTTGAGCAAAAACTCCGATATCAAACATGTTAGCCTTTGGGGTGGGCTGCTCCCGGATCACAATGGTATCGGAAGCTGTCGAGATTTTCATTCTGGAGGTTTGCTGATCGCGGTTCCATCCTTCAACCCCAACGGTCATGGTCTCATAGTCATTAAAATACAAATCCGCGGTAGCTTTTAATCCGGAAGTAACATTGTAACTACCCGGAAATACGGCAGTAGTAGGATTAGCAATATTTTCCACCTCTCTTTTGATATTTTGCGTATATGCTTTGATGCTCAACATCTTCAACACATGCGATAAATCCCTGAAAACATATTCTCCGTTCAATTGATTTCGTGCAAAACCTAAATAACGCACCGTAGCATTGGGAGAAAAAACACTTCCTCCGGGTAATCCGACGTTCCAGGCCTCAAAATGATTGTAGTTAACCAGCAACTCCTGATTATCGCCATTCCTCATTCCTCCTTTCAACCCCCAGGAGGCATCATTAAACTGGCTATTGGGCAGCTTCCCTTGCGGAGTCATGGTGTTTTGCGCCATACGGTAACTTCCGTCTAATGCCAGATACCAGTCCTGGTTAGTCATGTTGACATTGAGATTATTTTCCCATAAACTATTTACAGTATGAAATCCGGTTGAAAAATGACCGGTGGTCTTAAACCTCTCTGTGTAACCGGGACGTTTTGTAATAAAATTAACCACACCCCCCATGGCTCCTGTACCATATATAACAGAACCGGCACCCTTAATCACTTCAATTTTATCCAGATTTCCCATATCGACAGTCGACAACACACCGGCAATATCCGATGCCGTTTGCATCCGGTCACCATCAGTCAGAAAAAGTAATTTTGATTCTGAAAAACCACGGATATTCACTGAAGTTGCCCAAATTGCATCGCGACTCAGCGCTACCCCCGGCACATGATGCAAAGCATTAGCCGGTGTTATAAAACCATGGTTAACAGCTTCTTCCCCCTGAATCATTTGATAAGGAAAATTCAACTTGTTGGCCAGTATACCCTGCACGGTTATTTCAGATATCTGTTTATGGGTAAGTGAATCTGCAATTTCATGATCGTGATCATGATTATGATGTTGCGCGAATACAACAAAAGGTAGCATCAGAACTACCACAATCGAAAATATTATCTTAAACATTCGGTCTGTTTTTTGTAAGTAATTTCAAAACATGCAAAAATACAAAAAAGTTGTCACAAACTGTGTTTTACTCTGGCGAGGCAACTTTCAAAATGGCATGCATTTACTTATAGAACAACTGTATAAATATTGTAATAAATAAAATTATTGTATTATCTTTGTTCGCCTTTTCACGTAAAAAGACAATTCAGGATGAGATTTATTGTAACATTATTAATATTCATATTCTCGGCCTCCTTTCGTGTTTTTTCCTGCACAAATTTAATTGCGGGAAAACTGGCGACTGTCGATGGCTCCACGATGATTACCTACGCAGCTGATTCCTACGGGTTATTTGGTTCGTTGTATCATTACCCGGCACGCACCTATCCTCCGGGTACCATGCTCGACATCTATGAATGGGACACCGGAAAATATCTTGGACAGATAAAACAGGTTGAAAAAACACTCGCCGTCATCGGCAACATGAATGAGAATCAGGTTTCGATTGCTGAAACAACTTTCGGAGGCAGGGAAGAATTAAGAGATACCACCGGCATTATAGATTACGGTAGCCTGATGTACATTGCACTGCAACGTTCCCGTTCTGCACGCGAAGCCATCCGCATCATGACCTCACTGGTTGAGGAATACGGCTATTACAGTTCCGGCGAATCATTTACAATTGCTGATCCAAACGAAGTCTGGATCATGGAAATGATAGGCAAAGGGCCTAAAAACAAAGGCGCTGTCTGGGTTGCACAACGTATTCCTGACGATTGCATTGCAGCCCATGCCAATCAGGCCCGCATCACCACCTTCCCTTTCGACGACAGGAACAATTGCCTTTATTCAGTTGATGTCATAGCTTTTGCCCGCGAACAGGGTTATTTTAAAGGCAAAAATAAAGATTTCAGCTTTTCCGACACCTATGCTCCACTGGATTACGGTGCATTGAGAGCCTGTGAGGCCAGGGTGTGGAGTTTCTTCCGACAGGTAAATCCGGAGATGGAAAAATACATCACTTATATCAAAGGAGAGACCGTGGAACGTATGCCCCTTTGGATTAAACCAGCCAAAAAACTGAGCGTTCAGGATATGAAAAGCTTCATGCGGGATCAGTACGAAGGTACCGAGCTTGATATCACTAAAGGATTTGGTGCCGGACAATACGGAAGTAAATTGCGCTTGAGTCCCCTGAGTTTCAAAGTCGACGGAGTTGAATACTATCACGAACGTCCGATTGCCACCCAACAAACCGGCTTTTCTTTTGTCGCCCAGATGCGCAACTGGCTACCTCCTTATGTTGGAGGCATCCTCTGGTTTGGAGTCGATGATGCTGCCTCGTCGGTATATGTACCCATGTATTGCGGCATCAACAGTGTACCGGAATGCTTTAGCGAACAAAACGGTAGTCTGCTGGAATACTCTTCCACGGCAGCTTTCTGGGTTTTCAACCAGGTATCAAATTTTGCTTACCCAAGGTATTCACTCGTCATGCCCGATATAAAAAAGGTACAACAGCACTGGGAAACAAACTTCCATACCATGATCCCGAGCATCGACAAAACGGTAATGGGTTTACCGGAAGAAAATGCACGGGAATTTCTAACGACATTCAGTCATACACAGGCTACAAACGCTACAGCCGCGTGGAAGAAACTGGGAGAATTCCTGCTGGTTAAGTATCTCGATGGTGTAATTAAAAAAGAAGAAAACGGTAAATTCCTTCAAAACGATAAAAAGATTCCTGCAGAAATAATTCGTCCGGGCTATCCGGAAGAATACCTGAGACAACTGATAAAGGAAACTCCGGGTATGAAAGCCAAAATGCAGGAAGAACTGAATAGCCGCAAGTCAATGCAACAATAAATATTTTTTGTACCTTTGTGGCAAATTTCAGAATTATATGCTTGAAAAAATAATCATCCTCGACTTTGGTTCACAAACCACCCAGCTTATCGGCAGAAGATTACGCGAGTTAAAAGAGTACTGTGAAATCGTACCTTACAATAAATTTCCGGAAAAAACCGACGACATCCGGGGAGTTATTCTTTCCGGAAGCCCATTTTCCGTTTACGACCCGACTGCATTTACAACAGTTCTTTCCAACATCAGAGGTAAATTTCCGGTATTGGGAATTTGTTATGGAGCACAGCTGATGGCACATCAGGAAGGTGGTAAGGTAGAAGCTGCAGGCTCACGCGAATACGGTCGCGCCAATTTATCGTACATAGCAGATGGAGACGAACTTTTCAAAGGCATATCTGCCGGATCTCAAATCTGGATGTCGCACGGCGACAGCATCACACAACTTCCTGAAAAATTCAGGAAAGCAGCCAGCACTGAAGATGTAGAACTGGCAGCGTATAAAATTGAAGGCGAAAGAACCTGGGGTGTTCAGTTTCATCCGGAAGTATTCCACACACTTGACGGTATGTTGTTATTGGAGAATTTCCTGAATATCTGCGGATGTAAGCGCGACTGGTCACCGGCCTCATTTATTGAAACAACTGTCAGCGAGCTAAAAGCTCAACTTGGCAACGACAAGGTTGTACTCGGACTTTCAGGCGGTGTTGATTCATCAGTTGCAGCGGTTTTACTTAACAAGGCGATAGGCAAAAATCTGACCTGCATCTTTGTTGACCACGGACTACTCAGGAAAAATGAATTTGATACTGTATTGAAAGATTATGAGCATCTGGGACTGAATGTAATAGGAGTTGATACACGGGATTATTTCTACGGATTACTAAAAGGAGTCTCTGAACCTGAAAAGAAACGCAAAATCATCGGCTCAGCTTTCATTGACGTATTCGACAAAGAAGCGCACAAAATAAAGGATGTAAAATGGCTTGCCCAGGGAACTATTTATCCCGATATCATAGAATCACTTTCAATCACAGGTACAACCATCAAATCGCATCACAACGTGGGAGGGTTACCCGAGAAAATGAATTTGAAACTGTGCGAACCTTTACGTTTATTATTTAAAGATGAAGTGAGAAAGGTTGGGACTGAGCTTGGCATGATGAGCCACCTCATTAAACGGCATCCGTTTCCGGGTCCCGGACTGGCAGTACGCATATTAGGAGATATAACTCCCGAGAAGGTAAGAATTTTACAGGATGCCGATGATATCTTCATCAACGGACTCAGAGAATGGAATCTGTATGACAAAGTCTGGCAGGCCGGAGTAATCCTGTTACCGGTACAATCGGTAGGTGTTATGGGCGATGAACGTACGTATGAGAATGCGGTCGCATTACGCGCGGTAACTTCAACCGATGCCATGACGGCCGACTGGGCGCAGTTGCCGTATGAATTTCTGGCAAAAGTTTCGAATGACATCATCAACAAAGTAAAAGGAGTAAACCGGGTGGTTTACGACATCAGCTCAAAGCCACCTGCAACCATCGAATGGGAATAAGTCATGATCGACACGCATGCACATTTATATGCTGAAGAATTTGATTCGGACAGAGATGCAGTAATCGAAAGAGCTAAGGCTGCCGGAGTGACGAATATTATTTTACCGAATATCGACAGCAGTTCACTGGATGCCATGCTTAAACTTGAAGAAAAACATCCCGGGTTTTGTCATGCTGCAATAGGATTACATCCAACCAGCGTAAATGCTGATTATCAGAGAGAATTAAACCTGATTGAATCTGAATTAAAGCGCAGGCCATACCTTGCCATTGGCGAAATCGGCATCGATTTGTATTGGGATAAAACCTATGCCAAAGAACAAATACTGGCATTTCAGCAACAACTAAAATGGGCATTGGCATACAATAAACCGGTCATTATCCACGTTAGAAATTCATTCAGGGAAACCATGCATGCTATGGAACCTTTCAGAAACAGAGGTTTAAGGGGAGTATTCCATAGTTTTGGCGGAACAATAGAAGAAGCAACAGAGATCATTGAGTTTGGCGGGTTTCTGCTCGGAATAAACGGCATTCTTACGTTTAAAAATTCAATGCTCGGAGATGTTCTAAAACAAATTGAGTTAAGACATATCGTACTTGAAACAGATGCGCCATACCTCACGCCCGTACCATATCGGGGCAAAAGGAACGAAAGCGCTTTTCTGTCATACACAGCACAAAAGATAGCCTTATTACAGGCAATACCCTATGAAGCTGTCGTTAAACAAACTACGAAAAACGCATTAAACCTTTTCAAACTAAGTTCAAAATAATCATTATCCGTTTTGTTTACTTAAAAAAACATTTTTTGACTTACAAAATAATTTATTTTTATTTGTATGTCATAAATTTTTGCTAACTTGCGCCGCTAATTCGGAGAGGTGCTCGAGTGGTTGAAGAGGTACGCCTGGAAAGCGTATATACGGTGTGGAATCGTATCGAGAGTTCGAATCTCTTCCTCTCCGCAAACAGATAAAAACGAGATAAATAAACACAAAATAAAAATTCAAAAACTCAAAAAAAAAGTAAAATGAAAAAGGTATTTGCAACTTTCTCAATCGTGGCACTTTTCACTTTTGGCATTACATTAAATGTGATTGCACAGGATTCTATTCAGGCTGAAGGAGGTGACACCACCGTAAGCGAAGTAGTGGAAACAACAGCTCCGGCCGTTGTAGAAGAACAAGGAATGCATAAAGCATTAAAACAAAAATTCATCGAAGGTGATGCTATGTGGATGGCTCCGGTAGCATTTGCATTGATTTTAGGTTTGGCTTTAAGTATTGAAAGAATTATTTATTTAAGCTTATCATCAACCAACACTAAAAAGCTGTTAACCAGCATCGATGAAGCTTGGGAAAAAGGTGGTGTAGAAGCCGCAATGGAAGTATGCCGCAACACGCGTGGTCCTGTAGCATCTATTTTCTACCAGGGACTTTCCCGCTATGATGAAGGTATTGAAGTAGTTGAAAAATCAGTTGCCTCTTATGGTGGTGTTCAGTTAGGTCTGCTTGAGAAGAACCTTACCTGGATTTCATTGTTCATCGCGTTGGCTCCATCTCTCGGGTTCCTCGGAACAGTAATCGGGATGATTCAGGCCTTCGACAAAATCCAACAGGTAGGTGATATTTCTGCAACCGTTGTTGCTGGTGGTATCAAAGTGGCTCTTTTAACAACTGTATTTGGTTTGATCGTTGCAATGATTCTGCAGGTATTCTACAACTATATTCTTACAATCATTGAAAGTCTTACCAATGATATGGAAGATTCATCGATTTCATTGTTGGATATCATTGTAAAACATTCTAAATAAGAAGCAACTATGTTTAAAACAATCAAAATATCAGGCCTGATACTGGTACTTGTTTCATTCCTTTTACTCATTGCATTTTATGCAACAATGGGACAGGGAAGTGAATCAATTGCAAGTGCTGCAGGCGAGGCCATTCATGTGCCTCTATTAACAGACACAATTATTTACTGGTTATATATTTTATTCGGAATTGCTATCGTAGTTACAATTTCCATGGCGCTGATTCAGTTTATTAAATCACTGATAAGCACTCCTGGTGCTGCACTAAAATCATTAATTCCGATCATAATTTTTGCAGGTATATTTGTAGTTTCGTATTTTCTTGGTAGTGGTGAAAAGATGAACATAATTGGATATGAAGGCACACAAAACGAGGGAGTTTGGGCACAAATTTCTGACATGTTTATGTATACCATCTATACTCTGTTCGTGGTCATCATCCTGACTATTTTTGGTTCCAGGATTTATACCAGTCTAAAGTAATTATCAAACGTACACCTAATTATTACAAAAATAATGGCTAGAAAATTAAATGAAATAAATGCGAGCTCGATGGCCGACATCTCGTTCCTGCTTTTAATTTTCTTCCTTGTAACAACATCGATGAATGTCAGCACAGGGTTGACAAGGCGTCTTCCGCCACCGTTACCCCCTGACCAAAAACCACAGGATATTGACATTAAAAAGAGAAATATCTTCGTTGTTAAAATCAATAGTTTGAACCAGTTATTGGTACAAGGTGAGGAAATGAACATCCGGGACCTGAAAGAGAAGGCAAAGGAGTTCGTGAAAAATGAAGCGAACGACATGCACCTGCCTGAGAAATTCACCAAAGAATTTGAAACTCTCGGCGTGGTTGAATATACACGTGATCACGTAATTTCTGTACAGAATGACGTTGACACTCAATATCAGGCATATATCGACGTTCAGAATGAATTGGTTGCTGCTTACAATGAATTGCGTAATGAACTGTCGCAACTCAAATTCGGAAAAAAGTTTGACGAATTAAATGAATTGCAGCAAAAAGATGTTCAAGCGGTTTATCCTCAGAAAATATCAGAGGCCGAACCTAAAAATTATGGAGGATCCAACTAATGGCAGTAATAAGAAAAGGAGAAAAAAGGGGAACACCTGCGCTTAGCACATCGTCCCTACCCGACATTATCTTTATGTTATTGTTCTTCTTCATGGCTGTTACAACCATGAAAGAGGTAACTTATAAAGTCCGGGTATCACCACCTTCTGCAACGGAACTTCAGAAACTTGAAAACAAATCACTTGTTCGCTACATCTATGTAGGTGAACCGACAAGAGAATTCAGGGAACAATTTGGTTCTGCTACCCGTATTCAGTTGAATGATCAGTTTGCTGATGTTACTGAAATTGAAAATTTCATCACCATGGAACGTACTGCAATGAAAGAAGAGGATCAAAATGTTATGACCGTTTCTATCAAAGCTGACAAGGACACGAAAATGGGTATCATCACAGACATCAAACAGGCCTTAAGGCGCGCTTATGCTTTGAAAATTAATTATCAGGCATCTGCACGTCAGTCTTTTTAAAGCAAATACCTCTTACATAGTAAGGAGTCACAACTGGTAACGGTTGTGACTCTTTCGTTTTTTTACGATCTACCAAAACAATATTACATTAAAACTGTTTAAGTTGACATGAAAACAGAAGTATTTGACATAAAAGGGATGAGTTGCTCTGCCTGCGTGGCTCATGTTGACAAGTCAGTCCGAAATTTAGAGGGGATATTAGCCGTACAGGTAAATTTACTTACCAACTCCATGTCCGTTAGGTATGATGAAGCATTATTGAGTAGTACCGATGTTGAATCGGCAGTAAAGAAAGCCGGGTATGAGGCTACTGCAAGACTTAAAATAGAAACGGTAGTACAGGAAACGGTTACAGAGAAATCCGGGAACAAAAAGGAACTGCTGGTTGATAAAGAAACAATGAACATGAAAAAACGATGGCAAGGTTCCTTGTTTTTTCTGATTCCCCTTCTCTATGTTTCAATGGGCGACATGTTAGCACTACCCTATCCTGCAATTTTACAAGGACATGCAAACACGCTTAACTTTGCTTTTGTTCAGTTTTTACTGACACTACCTATCTATTTCATTAACAGAAAATACTTCGTTACAGGTTTCAGAAGTTTGATGAGAGGTGCACCTAATATGGACTCTCTGATTGCAATAGGCTCCTCTGCAGCCATGCTTTACGGAGTCTACGCCATCTTCAGAATTGGATATGGAATGGGGAGCGGCAACGATACAAACGTCATGAAATTCGCACACGATATTTATTTCGAGTCGGGCGCTACTATCCTCACATTAATTACTTTAGGAAAATACTTTGAAGCCAGATCTAAAAGCCGAACATCAGAAGCATTAACCAAACTCATGGATTTATCTCCAAAAACAGCATTGGTGATTCGTGATGACAAAGAAACGGAAATTCCGGTTTGTCAGGTTACAATAGGCGATGTGGTTATAATAAAATCTGGTCAGTCGGTTCCTGTCGACGGAGAAGTGATGACTGGTAGCGCTTCATTAGATGAATCGGCCCTGACTGGTGAAAGTATCCCTATCTTCAAAAAAGAAGGAGACACCGTGATGTCAGCAACCATCTGCCAAACAGGTTATCTTAAACTCAAAGCAACCAAAGTCGGCGACGATACAACCCTGTCTCAAATAATACGTTTAGTTGAAGAAGCATCTGCTTCTAAAGCGCCTATTGCCAAATTAGCGGATAAAATCAGTGGCTTTTTTGTGCCTGTTGTCATTTCAATTGCGGTAATAGCATCGGCGGTATGGCTACTCCTCGGCTATCCCGTTGATTTCGCCTTATCAATTGGCATTTCTGTACTGGTAATCTCCTGTCCATGTGCACTTGGACTGGCAACTCCGGTAGCAATTATGGTCGGCACAGGTAAGGCTGCCAGTCATGGTATGCTGATTAAGTCAGCCGAATCACTTGAAACCGGCCATAAAATTGACACCATCGTATTGGATAAAACCGGGACATTAACAGCCGGGAAACCGATTGTTACCAAAATCATCTCCAATCGTTTTCTTCCCGAAAATAAGTTGCTGGAAATCGCGGCTTCATTAGAAAAACAATCTGAACATCCACTTGCGAATGCGGTACTGGATGAAGCTGAATTCAGAGGTATTATTCCGCAACCTGTGGTTGACTTCGAAGTATTTCCCGGGTTGGGGATTAAGGCTGTTATTAATGAACGTGTTTATTTCGCCGGTAACACCAAACTGATGGAAGAAAATAGGATTTCAACAGAGTCATTTGCAAAAAAAACAGAATCGCTGGCTGATGAAGGTCATACCTTACTTTATATTGCCAACGCAACAGAAGTGTTGGGTGTCATTGCAGTTGCAGATGTGTTAAAGCCACACAGTGCAGAAGCTGTTAAGCACATGCAGCAAATGGGACTGGAAGTAATCATGTTGACAGGAGATCACCTCAGGGTTGCACAACACATACAACAGAAACTGGGTATAAAACGTGTGATTGCCGGTGTGCTACCACAGGGTAAAGAAGAAGAAATCCGCAAATTACAGGCTGAAGGCAGAAAAGTAGCCATGGTTGGTGATGGCATCAACGACGCTCCTGCTTTGGTCCGGGCAGATTTAGGGATTGCCATCGGAGCCGGCACCGACATAGCCATCGAATCGGCTGATGTGGTACTTATCAGCAACGACCTCTCGGGTGTTAGTTCCTATATCCGGCTCAGTAAAGAAGTCATGTTGAATATTAAACAAAACCTGTTCTGGGCATTTTTCTATAATATACTTGGCATTCCTTTGGCTGCAGGCGTTTTCATTCCGATATGGGGATGGACCCTGAGTCCCATGTTCGCAGCAGCTGCTATGAGCCTCAGTTCTGTGACTGTGGTGTTAAATGCCCTGAGAATAAGGTCTGGGAAAAGCCTAATAAAAAAAGGTTAAGTCTGATTTCAGAATAAACCGGTCATTGGTTTTCACATATTAAGCAAGCAACTGATCAATTGCTTGCTTAACTTTTTCAAAATCAAACTGACTGATAATTTCATTTTTATATATCAGAATTTCATCATTACATAAATTACCAATACTACCCTCATGAGTATGCTGAATGGCTTTATCCGGATTAAAGTTACCGGCTTCTATATCCAGCCCAACTTGCTTATACGCATCTCGGAAAGGTACACCATCCAATGTAAGTTTATTGACAGTCTCAACACTGAAAATTAAGTCGTATTTGGGGTCGTCCAATATCTGCTCATTAACCTGAAGTTGTGATATCATCAGGGTTGTCATATCCAGACAATCCTTCAACTCAGCAAACGCAGGGATGAAAACTTCCTTGATGATCTGCAAATCACGAAAATATCCGGAAGGAAGATTGTTGGTAATCATCATGATTTGTTGAGGAACCGACTGTATCTTATTACATTTGGCACGTGTAAGTTCAAACACGTCCGGATTCTTCTTATGCGGCATAATGCTTGAACCAGTAGTGAAATCTTCAGGCAGTTTAATAAAACCAAAGTTCTGAGAGTTGTACAAACAGGCATCAAAGGCCAGTTTGGATATTGTTGCTGCAACCGATGCCATCGCATTAGCAACCGTTCGCTCCATTTTACCACGCCCCATTTGAGCATAAACCACATTATAATTCATACTGTCGAAACCCAACAAATCGGTTGTCATCTGCCGGTTTAAGGGGAAAGAAGAGCCATAACCAGCAGCAGAACCCAACGGATTCCGGTTGGTGATTTTCCAGGCTGATAATAACAGTTGCAGATCATCAGCGAGACTCTCAGCGTAGGCGCCAAACCACAACCCGAAGGAAGACGGCATCGCAATCTGCAGGTGAGTATATCCGGGCAGGAGCACATGCTTATAGCGATTACTCTGTTCAATCAGAGTTTCAATCAGGTCGTTCACCTGACCGGTAATTTTCATCAATTCAGTACGCGCAAAAAGTTTCAGGTCAACCAATACCTGATCGTTACGGGAACGGCCACTGTGAATTTTCTTCCCCACATCGCCAAGCTTGCGTGTAAGCAACAATTCCACCTGAGAATGAACATCTTCTACATCCTCTTCTATAACGAAAGCCCCATCTTCAATGGTCTGATAAATTTCTTTCAGCACAAGCAGGAGCACCTCCAGTTCGTCAGCTTGTAACAGTCCGACAGACTCAAGCATGCGAATGTGCGCCATAGAGCCAAACACATCGTATTTAGCCAGACAAAGGTCCATTTCACGATCTTTTCCTACCGTAAACTTCTCAATCCGTTGGTCTGCCTGCACGTTTTTTTCCCAGATTTTTCCTGCCATAATCGTTGTATTATGTGAGCTTATTATTGAGTAATTTTTCAAACAAATCGGCCAGGACATTGATACCTTGTTCGAGTTGTTTGTTTAACATCATTTTTAACACCGAAGGAAGATTGGCATGCAACAATAACTGCATTTGTGTTTGAGTTGATGACAGTTCATCCAGCATAATTTCAGCATTTACCTCAACCGGCAGATAGGACGTTTCAAACCGGATGGATTTGTATGGTGTTTTATCAACAATTCTGAAACCCACTTTCCCAAACTGACTTAGTTCGAGTAAACAGGAATCGGCATTGTATTCCACCACCTGGAATTTCCCCTGCAATTTATCTATATCGCCAAGTTTCCCCAGATTATTCAGGTCACTCAGCATGCCAAAAACCACTTCTTCTGAAGAAGAAATGGTTTTTATATCACTTTGGTATGTTGTCATTCAACTATTAATCTTTTCTCCATTCGGCAGGGTTCATCCGCCATTCTTTGAGGGTTTCAATATCGTCTTCATTAATATAGTTGATTGAGAGCGCCTCTGCCAGCACAGCATCATAATCACACAGGGTAGTCAATTTAACTTTGGCTGCCCTGAATTTCTCCGTTGCAACAGGAAAACCATAAGAAAACACGGCCACCATACCAAGCACTTCAGAACCATCTTTGCGGATAGCTTCCACTGCTTTGAGACTGCTACCTCCAGTTGAAATCAGGTCTTCAATTACCACCACCTTTTGTTTTGGTTTCAAATCACCTTCAATCAAATTTTCCAGACCGTGATCTTTTGGCGTCGGTCGGATGTAAATAAACGGCAGTCCGAGCAAGTCTGCAACTAATGCCCCCTGTGCAATGGCACCGGTAGCAACGCCAGCAATTACTTCAGCTTCCGGATAGTTTTCCTGAATCAGTCGGGCAATTTGCAGTTTAATATAAGTTCTGATTTGCGGATAAGACAATGTCTTGCGGTTATCGCAATAAATCGGCGACTTCCATCCCGAAGCCCATGTAAAGGGATTATGCGGTTGTAACTTAACAGCTTTTATTCTTAGGAGTTTATCGGCTACTTGTTTTTCAATGAGTTTCATTTTGTCGTAAGTTGTGATGATTTGATATAAAATAAACGGGATATAAGCGTATTATTGTGTGCAAAATTAACCAAACTATTTTACACACGAAAGATAAATATTTTTTTTATTGTATTTTTTATTTTTGCCCTGATTCATAAAACCGGGGGCAAAAAGGCATCCTCTATATGCTCAATCTTGAAATCATCTCCGTCGGGCATTACTGATATCACATCGAATCTTGTTTCACCGGGCCAGTTATAACGTTTGATATAGCTACCTGCGGCATGAACCAGATTCTTGATTTTACGCAAATCTATGGTTTCCTCCGGAGCCAGAAACGTATCGGTGGAACGGGTCCTGACTTCAACAATTACCAACCAGTCATCTTTTTCCGCGATGATATCAATCTCTAATTTTCCAGCACGGTAATTGGTGGTACGAATTTTGTAACCTTTTGCGACCAAATAATCCTGAGCGCGTTTTTCACCAATCAAACCAAGTTCATTGTGTTTAGCCATAGTTAAAGTGTTTATTGATTAAGTGATACAAAAGTAGGGAATTTCCCTGTAAATTGTGAAAGTTAAAACATTTAATATTACTTTTGTACTACTTTTTTCAACACGATGGGGAATAAAAAACAAGAACCTTCACTGAGTCGTAACAAATTGCGGAAACACAAACATTTGTTCATGCTCAATGATGCGGAAAATAAGGCGCTCAACAGGTATATCAATCAGTACAATGTATCCAATAAATCAAAATTTATACGGGAAACATTGATGCAGGCAATTCTTCGCAGATTCGAAGAAGATGCCCCGACTTTGTTTGATTAATGAAAAAATGCATTTTATTGTCAGAAGATGAATTTGAAATTTATTTTTGCTCCTTTCTTATTTGTTTTGATTCCGCTTTCAGTATTTCCTGCAACCGGAACCAATCAGGATACCATCGTTGTTACTGCCATTAAGCATTTAATTGAAAACTCCTTCAATGAAAATGATTCGCTGATCACAGCTCCGGTGCATACTCCCCCTGAAATTATAATGCCTGAAACCAGACCTGATTCGTCAGTCAAAAACGAGAAAAAAATATACGTGCCGATTGACATCCGACAGATACTGTTAGATGTTGAGCAACGTAGCCCAAAAGCAAGACAGGTTATCATCAATGACAGATTTTTAAAAACAAATCCGCTTTTTATCGACATACTATTTCATGGTTATTCGGCTAAACCTGTTCATTTTGACTCATGGTCTGTAAATGACTGTTTTTCAAAATCTGCTACCTCCGGTTTTAATCCCATCAACACAGCAAAACTGAACAATGTGGAAGAAACATTACAGGAACTAAGAGATATTACCATCCGGAAATTTGTTGCTTACAATCCGCATTTCATTGCATATAAAATTGACAATCTGCCCGATGTAACTGATTTTATTAAATTCGAACTGAATGCCAAGCCAATAGATGAAACTGTTCTGATGACCCGAAACAGGCTGAACTATGACCACAGAAAATTAACCATTGAGAAGATAAAACGCAATCCATGGACTACTAAATCGAATGCCATGCTGCAATTTTCTCAAAACTACATTTCAAAAAACTGGTACCAGGGAGGTAGTGATAACATCTCTATTTTAGGTATCGTGAACGGAACTTTCAATTATGATGACAAAAAGAATATCCAATGGGATAATTTTGCAGAATGGCGACTGGGATTCAACTCGGTTGAAGGTGATACGCTCAGATTCTTAAATACAAACGACGACATTCTTAGAGCAACCAGCAAACTGGGTATCAAAGCCGGTGGTAACTGGTTTTATAGTGGGTCTGTTGACTTCTCGACGCATTTCTTTAATAGCTATAAAGCTATTAACTCCAATGTTATGAAAGCGAAATTTCTAACCCCGGTGAGATTTAATGTGAATGTCGGTTTAGATTACAAATATAAAAAGCTATTCTCACTGATGTTCTCTCCTTTAAGTTATAAGTTTATTTATGCCAACGACACATTACTCGTCGATCAAAAATCGTTCGGTATACCCAAAGGAGAAAACATCCTGAGTCAGGTGGGTAGCTCTTTCAGGGCTCAATTATCCTATAGTCCTGTTCGCGAGTTACAAATTGATTCCAAACTCTCTTTTTATACCAATTACGAGAAATTTGAGATAGATTGGGAAATAGTGGGTAACTTCAAGTTTAACAGGTTTCTTTCGACCCGTCTTTCTCTCAACCCAAGATATGACAACACTGTACTAACCGACGAAAGGGCTATGATTCAATTCAAACAGCTACTGACCTTCGGACTGTCCTACAAGCTACTTTAGGTTAATACGAGAACCGGCTATGCCAGGCTTCAAAAACGGCAACATGCTCCTGACCGTGACGGCTCAACATCATGCGGATTTTCTCCGGATCGTGCTTACTGTTTAGTGCCGTTTTCGAAAAAAACTTATCGGCATAACATATAATCTGCTCTTCGATGGTTACCGGTAACATATCTCTATGGGGTAAAGGCAAATCATGCTCCCGTATTTTATCTAACGAGATTCCGGTTCCTGTATGTCGCTCGCAGACAAGCGCATGACGATCTAACCCTTCTTTTCGCAACAAATCTGCTCCCAGATAACCATGTTCGATATACTGATGATTGCCATGACAAAAAATCCGGGGAGCATCACATAAGAAAATTCCGATGTCATGCAACATGGCTGCTTCAGCAATGAACTCTTTATCAGCCTCCAATTCCGGATGTTTCTTTGCCACTTCAAGTGCTAAATCCCTGACTTGTTCGCTGTGAGTCACCAGCACACGATATAATTCGGTGCCCGGCGTATAGTATTTTTGGATAAGAAGATAGGGGTTCATACTAATCGTGTTTTGTGCAAAGATAATTAAATTAGCTAATAGCGGAAAACGGAAAGCGAAGAACTAAAAGCTAAATAATATTCATTATTCACTAACACTTGACGTTTGACTCTCGACGCTTTCCGTTTTCCGTTTTCCGCTAAAACACCTATCTTTGTATCTCAATTTTTCTTGCATGAAGTACGTTGATGTTGTTGTACCACTGCCGGTTTCAGGCACTTTCACATACGCTGTTCCCACTGAGTGGACCGACAGCGTGCGGATTGGCATGCGGGTCGTGGTACAATTCGGAGCCAGAAAATTATATACCGGCATCATCACGGTAGTACATACCCAGGAGCCGACTTTATATAAGCCAAAAGAAATATTAAGTTTGCTCGACACTGAACCCGTACTGCGCAGGCCACAATACAAATTCTGGGAATGGATCAGCGGGTACTATATGTCAACCATCGGAGAAGTTTATCAGGCTGCTGTACCTTCCGGACTAAAGCTGGAAAGCGAAACGGAAGTCTGTATCAATCCGGATTTCGAGGCTGACGAGGTTTTATCCGCAAAAGAACAGCAGGTACTGGATGCCTTGTCTGACACCAAACCACACTCCATTGCTGAATTAAACAAGTTTTGTTCGGTTACCGACATCATGCCTGTAATTAAGAAGTTGTTGGACAAAGGTGCCGTGGAAGTGAATGAGTTTGTTTCAGAGAAGTTCAAAGCTAAAACGGAAGCATGTATCCGCCTGTCATCGACATTTTCAGAGGATCAAAAACTAAAAAGTCTTTTTGATAATTTATCAAGAGCGCCCAAACAGCTGGCCTTGCTGATGAGATACATAGAACTTTCGAAATGTTTGAAAGCAAAAGACACTGAGATTGTTTTCAAGAAAACACTTTTTGAAAAGACAGGAATCAGTGCAGCCGTACTGAACAGCATGGTTGAAAAAGGTATTTTTGAAATTTATCAACAGGAAACGGGACGATTGGGAGTTGCCGCACTTGAAACGGCACAGGTTTATTCCCTGAATGATTTTCAGCAAAAAGCTTTATCCGCAATTGAACATCAATTCATTGAAAAGCCGGTTGTACTGCTGCACGGTGTAACTTCCAGCGGGAAAACCGAAATTTATACCCACCTGATTAACAAAACGCTGGCCGAAGGCAAACAGGTGCTGTATCTGGTTCCGGAAATCGCCCTGACTGCCCAGCTGACTTCCCGGCTTAAACGTGTATTTGGCAATAAACTTGGCATTTATCATTCTAAGTTTTCGGATGCGGAAAGGGTTGAAATCTGGAACAATGTATTACTCAATAAATCTTATGAAGTTATTCTGGGCGTGCGCTCCTCGATATTTTTACCGTTTCGCCACCTTGGCCTGGTGATTGTGGACGAAGAACACGAACCGAGCTTCAAGCAATACGACCCCGCTCCCAGGTATCATGCCCGGAATGCAGCCATTGTTTTGGCTCATATGCATGGTGCTAAGACCTTACTGGGGACAGCCACTCCATCCATCGAAAGTTATTTCAACGCCCAAACAGGGAAATATGGTTTCGTGGAACTAAAGGAACGACACGAAGAAATGCAATTGCCGGAGATTCAGGTGGTGGACATGAAAGAGGCTTATCGTAAGAAACAATTTGAAGGTCACTTCTCTGACATATTACTGGAGAAAATTTCATCAGCCCTGAAGAACAAAGAGCAGATTATCCTCTTTCAGAACCGGAGGGGTTATGCTCCCTTTGTGGAGTGTAAAGCCTGCGCATACATCCCGAAATGCAAAAACTGTGATGTAAGTCTCACTTTACACGCTTCTGTGAACACGCTGAATTGTCACTACTGCGGTTATACCGAAAGGCTTCCGGATATTTGTCCCGTTTGCAAAACACCCGGACTTCAGACCCGTGGTTTTGGCACAGAGAAAATCGAAGAAGAAATTAAAAAGATTTTCCCTGATGCCCGCGTGCAGCGAATGGATTTTGACACCACCCGATCGAAGAAAGCCTACGAACAAATCATTGCAGCGGTGGAAAATCACAAAATTGACATTTTGATTGGTACGCAGATGGTTACAAAAGGACTTGACTTTCAAAAGGTAAGTCTGGTGGGCATCCTGAACGCGGACAACCTGCTGAATTTCCCTGATTTCAGAGCGCACGAAAGAGCATTTCAGCTTATGGCCCAGGTAAGTGGCAGGGCCGGAAGAAAACACAAAAGGGGACTGGTCATTATTCAGACATCCACTCCGCAACATCCGGTTATCACACAAGTACTGCATCACGATTACCAGACTATGTACGAATTACAATTAACCGAAAGGCAGCAGTTTAAGTACCCACCCTATTACAGGATGATACAGATAACCCTGAAACACCGGGATGCGGCCGTCGTTAACCGGGTAGCCAAAGAGATGGCTGCCGAAATGAAGGCTGTTTTTGGCAACCGGGTATTGGGACCCGTTATCCCTGCCATCTCTCGTATTCAGAACCTGTTTATTCGCCAGATACTTTTTAAAATTGAGACGGAAGCATCTTTACAAACAGCTAAAAATTACCTGCAGGATATCATGCAACGTATGTTGTCGAAACAAGCATTTAAAAGTGTCAGAATAAGTTTTGATGTAGATCCGAATTAAATGAACGAACTTTATCATCATATCAGCGAAACGGCATCAACCAATGTGTTGATGAAAGAATTGTTGCGTAAAAATGAACTCCCGGAAGGTTTTGTGGTACATGCCGACTTTCAGAGCCTCGGCAAAGGCCAGGGAAGTAACCAATGGGAGTCGGCAAAAGGTAAGAATTTGCTTTTCAGCTTGCTTTTACGTCCACATCACATCGCGATTGAAGATCAGTTTATCCTCTCGCAAATTGTATCCTTAGGCATTATTGATGTATTGCGCGATTTGTTTCCGGATGAAAAGACTGAATTCTCCATCAAATGGCCCAATGACATCTATTGGCAGGACAAGAAGTTGGGTGGCATTCTGATAGAAAACACCTTACAAGGAAGAATCATCAATGCTTCAGTGATTGGAACCGGTCTGAACATCAATCAGGATGTGTTCTATTCTGATGCTCCCAATCCTGTTTCACTGAAACAAATCACAGGAAAAGAATTCCCCATTGATTTGATGCTGGAGGCCATTACCGGCAATATTCTCCGTTATTACTTTGAGGGAAGTCCGGAACTGGTTCGCGAACAATATATGGAGAATTTATACCGCAAAACAGGTTACCATTCATATCGTAACAACGGAAAATCCTTTTCTGCCAAAATCACAGACATAAAAAAAGATGGGCAATTGATACTGGAGGATGTGAATGGTGATATAACGGGGTATTATTTTAAGGAAATTGAATTTACCGCCCGATAATTCCATCTGCCCATTTCCATGCAGCATCCCACATTTCCGGATAGGTATAATGTTCAATTTCCGGCACGACACACAAAGTTTTAGGCGATGTAATGACATTATAAACCGAATAGGTTGAGGTGGGTGGACAAACCATGTCGTTGTAACCGAAACCAAAGAAAATCGGCGCTTTGAGGAGTCGTGCAAAATTCACAACATCGTAATAACCACTGGTCTTAACTTTCTCGGCTAAAACTGCCGGCACATCGTTATTATTTCTGAAAATGTGTGGCCATCCGCCTGCTCTGTCATGCAGGTAACCGGTCATATCCGCCAATGCCGGATAAAAACAGATAGAACCTTTAATTCTCTGATCTAACGCAGCAGTAGTTACCGACAATGCGCCACCCTGACTACCTCCGTAAACCACAATATTGTCCCCATCAAATTCCGGTAAAGAAAAAATGTAATCTACTGCGCGAACACAACCCAGATAAACACGTTTATAATACACATTATCTTTGTTGTCGAAATTGCTGGTACTATACATTTGTAAGGCGCCGGCACGCAAGTCGTCATAAACACCTTGCTCCATAGTCACTGGAATGCCATGTATGCCCATATCTAAGGTAATCATGCCCCTGTCAGCATTTTTCACATCACCTGAATACGGACGAACACCTGCACCGGGAACCCTCAGCAAAGCCGGATATTTCCCTGGAGCCTTCGGCACACATAAAATACCGTACATACGCGAACCGGCACGGAAATTCTGAAAATTCAATTCGTATACATTGGTATTTGCCGTACATCTTTCGGGTAATAACCTAAGTTTGGCATCCATCGGAATCTTTTCGTTATCTGCTTTTGCCTTCTTCCAGAATTCCATAAAATCTGCCGGCATTTCAGCAGTTGGCTTTAGTATTTCGGGGGCAAAACCGGCTGTTCCTCTCCCTTCATATTCTTTGCCGTTGTAGTTGGCAAAAACACGGCAACGCAGGAAACCCGGGGTTTTCATGCTACCACCTTCTATCTGTGTTTTACCATCTTTCAGGATTATTGTAGCTGTTTTGAAAGGAGGCATCATGTCGAAAGACAACTCGTATCGAATTTCTATATCTTTTACCGGAATACCACTTTGGGTAACACTGATATCGAACTTCGCTTTTTTGTTTAACGCATAATTCCAGTCCTGACTATCAGGGACAACAGAAACTTTTATAAGTTGAACCTGTGGCTGGGCGAATAACAAGAGGGTACAACAGAATGCAAATGATAATAAGAATGATTTTTTCATGGTATGATATAATTTGTATTTGGTCAATATTGTAGAGACGTTGCATGTTGTCAATATCGTAGAGACGCAATGCATTGCGTCTCTACAGTATGGATGATTTATAACAATCATTTCATTTCCTCGTAATCCACATATTCTCCTTCGTCTTTATCTATAATTTTCTTACTCTTTTCTGCGGAGTTGAAAGGATTATACCTTTCATTTTGATCGCCATTGGGATTCTGACCATTTGAAAACGGATCTTTCCTGCGGCGAAACCCGAAAATAGAGCGTAGAAATCCCAGCACAAAGAGCAGGATAACGACTCCTATAATAAACACAAAGAATATCAGTGAAAAAAGAAATCCCATTTTAATACTTTCTGATGTTCTGATCTTGAATCATCATTAGATTCAGACCTTCTCAATTTTTATTTTTACAATATAATCTTCAAAATCAAGCTCAACCGGCGTATCAATCACATCAACCAATTGAATGGAAGTCGCCAGCGTTTGCGAAGCAATGTATTGTCCATAAGCCTCAACAGCCGCATTGATTTCATCCAAGCGTTCTATTACGATGTTAATTTTGTCTGTAATTTCCAGTCCGCCGGACTTACGCAGGTTCTGAATACGGTTTACCAATTCACGGGCAATCCCTTCGCGCAACAAATCATCGGTAACCGTGATATCGAGAGCAACGGTCAAACGACCTTCATTGGCCACCAACCAACCCGGCATGTCTTCTGTGATGATTTCGACATCTTCTGCCAGAATCTCGACCTCTTCGTCTCCTATTTTCAGCAGATATTTACCATCGCGTTCAATTTCGCTGATTTGTGATTTGCTAAAGGATGTCATCGCTATAGCAATATCTTTCATCAATTTGCCGTATTTTTTTCCCAACGTTTTGAAATTCGGTTTCACCTTTTTCACCAAGTTAACCATATCCGCATCTGCCGGTATAACTTCCAACTCTTTGATGTTTACTTCCGCTTTAATCAGTTCCGCGATATAACGAATCTGTTCGTAAGTTTGTTCGTCAGGTGCAGGCACCACGGCTTTTGTAAGCGGTTGACGAACTTTCTTCTCCGCTTTCCGGCGCAACGCTAATATCATCGAAGAAATCTGCTGTGCCTGTTGCATGCAGTTCTCTAAGTGTTTGTCAATAGCTTTTTCCTGACATTCGGGGAAGCGTGAAAGGTGTACAGACTCAGATGTATCTTTTCCTGTGACTTTATTGAGGTCTAAAAACAATTGATCCGCATAGAATGGAGCGATTGGCGCCATCAGTTTAGCCACGGTTTCCAGACAAGTATACAATGTCTGATAAGCCGAAAGTTTGTCCTGGTTGTATTCCCCACCCCAGTAACGTTTCCGGTTGAGGCGCACATACCAGTTACTCAGGTTTTCGCCCACAAAATCAGAGATTGCACGACCGGCTTTTGTAGGTTCGTAACTTTCGTAATACTCCGTAACATCTTTCACCAGTGTATTCAGCAGGGAGATAATCCAGCGGTCAATCTCGGGACGTTTTTCCAATGCGATTTCTGCTTCAGTAAAACTGAAGTTGTCCACATTGGCATACAGCGCAAAGAAAGAATAAGTATTATACAAGGTGCCAAAGAATTTCCTTCTGACTTCCTCAATTCCCTCTACATCAAATTTTAAGTTATCCCAGGGCGATGCATTGGTCATCATATACCAGCGCAACGGATCGGATCCATATTTCTCGATGGTCGTAAACGGATCCACCGCATTCCCCAAACGTTTTGACATCTTATTTCCGTTTTTGTCGAGTACCAGTCCGTTCGAAATAACACTTTTGAACGCGACTGAACCACGCACCATCGTGCTGATGGCATGCAGGGTGAAGAACCATCCACGGGTCTGATCAACGCCTTCACTTATAAAATCAGCAGGGAAGAACGATCCTGATTCAACCAAGTCCTTGTTTTCAAAAGGATAATGCAATTGTGCATAAGGCATTGCACCCGAATCGAACCACACATCAATCAGGTCTAATTCCCTTTTCATTGGTTTGCCCGAAGCAGATACCAGCACGATATTATCTACGAACGGTCTGTGTAAATCGATGTTTTCTACCGCATAATTTTCAGCCGAATAAACACCCGGTTTAAAGTTCTTATACGGATTTTCAGTCATGAAACCAGCTTTGATTGACTGCTCAATTTCCAGCATCAATTCTGCTGTAGAACCGATGCAAATTTCTTCTGTTCCGTCTTCTGTTCTCCAGATCGGAAGTGGCGTTCCCCAATAGCGACTGCGACTCAGGTTCCAGTCCTGCAGGTTTTCGAGCCACTTGCCAAAACGACCTGTTCCGGTCGATTGCGGTTTCCAGTTGATGGTATTATTAAGAGTGATCATCTCATCGCGACAGGCCGTTGTTTTGATAAACCAACTATCAAGTGGGTAATAAAGTACCGGTTTGTCCGTACGCCAGCAATGCGGATAATTATGGACATGTTTTTCTATTTTGAATGCCAGTCCTTGTTGCTTCAGCATCACGCAGAGATCGATGTCCAGAGTAGTTTCACTATCTTTCAATGCTTCATCGTAGGCGTTTTTAACAAAACTACCGGCAAATTCTTTATACAGTTCAACATTAACGTTTTGAGCCACAAACTGAGCATCCAAATCATCTAATTTAAAAAACTTACCAGTCCTGTCAACCATCGGCTGACGATTGCCATCCTTATCAATCAGCAACAAAGCCGGAACACCGTGTTGTTTTGCCACCCGGTCGTCGTCGGCACCAAAGGTCGGTGCAATGTGCACGATACCCGTACCATCTTCCGTTGTTACAAAATCACCTGTAATTACTTTGAATGCACCATTTCCCGGATTCACCCAGGGAATAAGCTGTTCATACTGAACCCCCATTAAATCAGCGCCTTTACATTCCCCTACAATTTCATAAGGAATATTTTTGTCTCCGGGCACATAATCTGTCAGTTTCAGTTCCGCGTTTTTCGGGTTGAAATGTGCTGCCACCAGGTCTTTTGCCAAAATCAGCGACACCGGAGCATGTGTATAAGGATTGAAGGAGTTAACCAACACGTAGCTGATGTTCGGACCCACGCACAAAGCCGTATTCGATGGCAAAGTCCAGGGAGTGGTAGTCCAGGCTAAGAAATACACCTCACCCCAGCCCTCCCCTGAGGGGAGGGAGGATGCCTTAAACAACTTTTGTAACTGTTCGGAATTTCTTTCTCCAACAGTTTCCCCTCCTTTGGAGGGGGTTAGGGGGAGGCGAAACTGCGCCACACAGGTTGTATCCTTCACATCACGGTAGCATCCGGGCTGATTCAGCTCGTGCGTACTCAAACCGGTACCTGCAGCAGGAGAATAGGGTTGGATGGTATAACCCTTGTATAGCAATCCTTTGCTATAAAGCTGTTTGAGCAACCACCACAAAGTTTCTATATAACGGTTATCGTAAGTAATATACGGATCATCCATATCGACCCAGTAACCCATTTTCTCAGTCAGATCTTCCCATTCTCTGGTATATTTCATCACATCACGGCGGCAGGCAGCGTTGTATTCCTCCACCGTAACAGTTTTCCCGATATCCTCTTTGGTGATACCCAATGCTTTCTCAACGCCCAGTTCAACCGGCAAGCCATGCGTATCCCAACCCGCTTTTCTTTTCACCTGAAAACCCTGCATGGTTTTATAGCGGCAGAAGATGTCTTTAATCGCACGCGCCATCACGTGGTGAATCCCCGGCATCCCGTTGGCTGAAGGCGGACCTTCATAAAACACGAACGACGGCTTACCCTCCCGCAAGGCAACACTCTTATGAAACACGTCCTGCTCTTTCCAGAAAGAGAGCATTTTCTTATTGATTTCCGATAAGTTTAACTGAGAATATTCGTTGAATTTCATACAATTATATCATACAAATTTTTGAAGATGCAAATTTACAAAAAATATTCAAACAAAGGGGTAATAGTGAGTAGTGAATAGCGAATAGTAAATAGTAAACTATTTTTTTTGTTTTCAAACTATTAACTACTTTTGGTGTTTAAATCAAACACCATGAACACCACCCAACTCCTTACAGACCCGGATCAATTACCCGACAACAAGCTGTTCGAAGGTATTCTTAGCAAACAACTTTTGCATACCTATCTGCAAATTGAGAACATTGTTTCAGCATTGGGTTTGAACGCGGAGTGGCGCTACTACCACGATGGGAAAGCGTGGCTATGCAAAATAACCAACAAAAAGAAAACAATAGCCTGGCTTTCACTTTGGAATGATTGTATCAAAACCAGTTTTTACTTTACTGAAAAAACGCGTGAAGGAGTCATGTTGCTGGACATCAACAATGATATTAAAACTTCTTTCGCTCAGGCAAAAACAATCGGGAAGTTAATTCCGTTAATATTAATCATTGAGCAGCCCAATCAGGCTGATGACTTTAAGAAAATAGCAGAATACAAAATGACTTTAAAATAAACAACCCTGTGGCCGAAATAAAAACCAAACAGAACGATGCTGATGTAGCAACTTTCATCAACACCTTCGCTGAAACCGAACTAAAAAAGAAGGACAGTTTTGAATTACTGAAACTCATGCAAAACTTAACCGGTTTTGAACCTAAGATGTGGGGTGGTACAATCATCGGATTTGGGAGTTATCATTATAAATCAGAGCGTAGCCGGCAAGAAGGCGACTGGCCTCTCATTGGATTCTCGCCACGAAAAGCGGCTATCTCCCTCTATGTATATTCAGGTTGTGCCGGACAGGAAGCATTACTAAATGAACTGGGTAAATTCAAAATGGGTAAAGGCTGTATTTATGTCAAGAAGTTATCTGACATCGATATTGAAATTTTAAAAATAATGATGCAACAAACCATAGAATTTCTTCAGACAAAATACAAATAGAAAATTAAAAAAGGAGCGACATTCATACTGCCGCTCCCTTGTAACAAATAAACTCTTTAAGGCTGAAATATCATGGCTATTTCTTCTCCAGCTTTCTTCTTTCAACTCCTTTCTTTGAAATAATCTTTGCTATATAAATTCCTTTAGGCAAGGATTTCACGCAAATATCCTCATCGCTTGAAACTTCTTCTTTTGTCATCAGAATTTTACAGTGGATATTACTGATAATCAGCTTAGCGGTACCAACAATACCACTGACGCGAAAGAAATCAGCCGTAGGGTTCGGGAACAGACTGATTTTTGTATTTTGAGTGGTTTGAAAGTTTGAGATTTCCATAACATCCAATAATATTTGTCGATTTTGAATTGTTGACAATAAAAGCTATCATCAGGCTTACAAAATTAAGATATACATAAAACATTTCGATTAGTGTAAACCCTGATTTTATATCCGTGTAAACCCTGATTCGTCATCTCTGATATCGGATTTAGAAATGCACCCAAAGGCTGATGTTAAAATCCAAACAGGAAAGATCTATATGGAAACCATATTATTCTTTATGGCATAAAGCACCAAATTGATGGTATTTTTGGTGTTGGTCTTTTTTAGCAATGCTGAGCGATGTGACTCGACCGTCTTGATACTTATAAATAACTTTGAGGCTATTTCACTTACTGTTAATCCCTCACAAAAATACTGCAAGACTTCTTCTTCACGTGAAGTTAATTTTTCATGATGCCGGTCGGCTTTATTAAGTATCACTTCTTCGCTTTTGTCCATATTGAGGATAATCTGACGCAACACATCGTTGGAAAAATAACACGCTCCCCTGGCAATTGTATTAATTGCCTTTTCAAATTCCTGTTTGCCCGCTGTTTTCAGGACAAATCCGGATACTCCTGCATTGGTCATTTCAAAATAATTAGCCTTATCGTTCAACATGGTAAGCACCAAAATTTTGAGTTCCGGACGTACCTGTAATGCCTTCCGTGTAGCCTCCAAGCCGCCCATCACCGGCATTTCTATGTCCATAATTACCAAATCAGGCTGAAGAGTCTCAAGCATTTCCAGCAAAACCTGTCCGTTTTCCGCCTCGGCAATTACTTTACCCAAACCTTCATTTTCAATCAAAAGTTTTATTCCTTCACGGAATAAGGGATGATCATCAACAACAATTATCTTATTCATTACGACTATATTTTAACATCTTCGGATTTATTTCCTACGGGGATTTGTATCAAAACCTGCATTCCTTCCCCGGGTCTGGCTTTTACTTCCATATCACCCTTCATAATCAGAACCCGTTGCTGGATATTCATCAATCCGAGTCCTTTTTTTTGTTTTCTGATTCTCTCCCAATCAAAACCTGCTCCGTTATCAGCATAAGTAAATGAGATTATCTTCTTTAACTGATCATAATCAAATGTGATATCTACCCTGGAAGCATTGGCATACGTAAGGGTATTTTTAATCAGTTCGGTCGTGATTCTGTAAAGCATAAGTTCCTGAAAACTACCAAAACGGTCATTTGTATTCGCTACAAAGTTGATATTGATTTTTCTTGTCAGGTTAATTTGTTGCACAAAATCATTTAATGCACTTATATAGCCGACTTCTGACAGAAACTGAGAGCTTAACCCACGCGCCATCTCACGTGCTGTCTGAATTGCCATTTCAATGCTGTGACTCCCCTTCTCCACAATTATCTTTTTCTTCTCAGCATCATCAGTATCGGCGAGCCACTGAAAATATAATTTAATAGTAGAAAGCAACGGTCCCATTCCGTCGTGCAGCTCAGCCGAAAACCGGTTTCGCTCCCGTTCTTCCACATCAACTGTTATATTCAGCATTTGAATCGTTCTTTCTCTGATACGCGCTTCCAACTCGTTATTCAAATCAACCAATGCCTGTTGCGCCCTTTTTTTCTCCTCAATATCATTTTTTAACTGCTCCTCCATCTGTTTCCGGCATGTAATGTCGATATGCGTACCGTACATCAACAAAGGTTTTCCGTCTGCAGTCCACGTTTTCACTCTGCCAACCTGATGAAACCAGACCCAATGACCTTTTTTATGTCGCATTCTCACTTCCACTGAATGAAAGGGTAATTCTCCTGAAAAATGTTTTTGCAACATTTCATCGGCAAAAGGAATATCGTCAGGATGTGTGATAGCCCTCCAACCTTTCTTTCCCAGCAAAGCAAGTCCGATTTTTATTTCTGTACTGGTATATCCAAGATTTTTAGCCCAGATACTGTTAAATTTCACCTTACCAGTTTGTACATTCCACTCGAGGGTACCGATGTTTGCTCCTTCCAACACATCTTCGAGCTGAAGTTTTGTTTTGCTCAAAGCTTCTTCGGCCTTCTTCCTTCCCGAACGCTCGTTTTCAGCCAGTTTCACAATCTGTGCTTCTAACTTCGACTGATAATCAAGCAACTCATGTAACAAATCCAACACCTCACCATTGGCCGCACTCAGGGATTCGCCTGACTCTTTGATGCGAATAAAATCCTCCGTTTTCCGGCGAATATCGGAATATATATAATTGATCGGGTATTTCATATAATTAATAAACCTGCTGCTGTTGTAATCTCAGAAATCATTCTGGGTATTTCCAAGCCGGATATGCAAAGATAATATTTTATCCCGAAAGCCATTGAAAAAGAAACATGCGACTTAAAATTGGTAAAACACGCTTGTGTCTTCAGCATAAAACCCTTACTTTTGGACCACAAAAAAACACCTGCAACTTATTTATAACTAAAGAAGAATGATAAGAACATCAGAGAATCAGCACAACGGAATCATCGTCGACCACGAAAGCCTTCCGGAAGACAGAACCGAATTAAAAACAGCAATAGAACGATTATTCGCAACCAAACACGATAAAAATCTGGTGTGGATTAAAATCCCGATTGAGAAAGCAGCACTGATTCCTGCACTTACGTTACTTGGCTTTGAGTTTCACCACTGCGACGAGCGCAATCTTATGCTTGTCAAAAAAATAAACCCCGAAGCATTTGTCCCGGCAACAAAAAACTACATCGTGGGCGTGGGTGCAATCGTATTCCACGAGCATAAACTTTTGGTTATCAAAGATCGTTTTTCACCAGGCTATAAACTTCCCGGCGGACATATTGAAAAAAATGAATCAATTAAAGAAGCGCTTACAAGAGAAGTATTTGAGGAAACCGGTATCAACATTCGTTTTGAATCTATCATGAACATCGGGCATTTTCGTAACGGGCAATTCGGAGAATCAAATCTCTACATCGTGTGTACCGCACAAGCCTTATCTTACGAAATAAAAATACATGACGACTCGGAAATCCTTGACGCAAGGTGGATAAATCCTGTTGAATTTCTTCGTTCAGAAGAGGTGAATGCCTACAACAAAAGCGTGGTGGAAGCAGCAATCAACAACAAAGAATTGAAGCTAACCGAGCAACAGATTAAATTAAGAGTGGCAAACGGAGAAGTTTTTTTCTGATTTTTTAATTAAAAAATCATGAAATTATGAAAAATACATATATCTTTGCATAAATAAATTTCTCTTAGCTTTATCATCCACAGACTTAATATACTAACCATATTGCGAAAGCCGAAAAGCATACGAGTAGGCATTTTTAATCCATTTAATCTTTTAATTTATTGTATTATGAAAAAATCTAATTTATTTCTGTCATTAGGAGTAATCCTGCTATCTACAATCGCCTGCGATTCAGAATTGGACTTAGACAAAGATCTGAAATTCTCAAAATTACCTGTTGAAGAACAAAAACAAAAGATTGAGGAAAATGGCATTCAACTCGTTAACTCGATGGAGGGTCTGCTTGAAACAGAGGCTATGCTTGCTATGACAAACATGATTTCCTTGAGTGAATCTGACGGGTACTATAATGCTCCTATGCAAAGGTTAATCTCTGATTTAAGAAGAGGCAATAAAAATGCAATCAGTAACTTCGACAAACAAATGAGGGTTAGCTATGTTGATAGCGATGTATGGGGTGAATACAGCTACAACTTTCAAACAGGAGAAATGGATAAGACGAGAACCCTGGTTAACAAACTCATTATGCACTTCCCTGCCGATTCAATTACGACAACGAACAATGCCGAAATAACAGTTAATTACGAAGAGTCTTCTGTAAAAGTCCCGGAATCAGAGGATTATTATCCTTCAAAGATTACTTTCACCATGAAAGTGAATTCAAATGTAGTAATGAGTGCAAGTTTTAACGGATCATACTACAGCGACGGCTCACCTGAACAGGTAACACAAACACTTAATATTGACAGCTACAGCTGGACTGCAGAAGTGAAGAACAGCAAGAAAAAAGCATCTGAGTCTTACGAATTCAAGAAAGGTAAAACAATAATACTCAAATCTGTAGCTGAATTAAACGGAAAACTCACGGAAGAACAACTCCAGAATGCCTTTGAAAATGATACACCTGAGGATGCAATAGAAGATTTTGCTCTTTACTTTCAGGCGATGGACATCGCAATAAAAGGAGGAACTACTGACTTCGAGGAGCTAGCAAAAGAGATTAGAATCGTTAACGGAAATCCGCAGTTAACAGAGAAACAATATGCAAATGAAATGGTTAGAATTCTCAACAAACACCTTATCTGCATTGCTTTCTTTGTTGAAGAAAACAGAAAATTTGCTGAAGCTGAATTGTATATTGAAGAAGTATCCAAAGAGCGTTACTATTACAACAGTTATACCGGTCAATATGAAATTCAAACTTATACCGATTATGTTCCAACTCCCCGTTTTGTTTTAAGTGATGGCTCTAAGGTAAGTGCCGAAGAATTTGTTCAGACTGGCTTTGATAATTTGATTAGCAAGATTGAAGAAATGGTTGAATCATACGAATAAATAATAAATCTGCAATAATATAAAATAGCAAAAGGGTTTTCACTCTTTTGCTATTTTATTATAACTCTCTCGTTCCTAACCGCTGCCCCATACCAGATTCCAAAACCCGGCTCACTAATATTCGAATGAAGCGGCTTGACTTCAGTGACAGCAATATTTCCTGAAACCAGAGAAAACATGTTCAGGTGTTTAAAAAAAAGTGTTGACACACTATCGATGGCTGAAATTTTGATATCCACTGTATCACCCACCACAAAAAACTTTCCTTCAGCAAATGACGAGTCTGTTTTGGCAGGATAAGGACTTATCTGAAATGTTTGAATACCACTTAAGTTCAATCCATCATTAAAAAGAACAGGTGTTTTTATAAATCGTGTATCTTTTCTTTTTCTGGTTTGAATACGATACGAGTTTTTCGCATGATCATTCAGATTGATTCTTACTGCCAACACCCGCAGCGAATCAACATCTGTTTGACCCATACCAACTGATTCAACCTGAAAACCAGCTGGTATCGTTGTACTGGAGTATAAGGTATATCCTCCATACTCTACCTTCAGGTCATAAGTTTTACCTTCTTCCCCGATAATTTCAGTACCTTTATAAACATAAGGCGGAAAATAGCTTTTATCCCATTTTGAGGTTAGTATCTCAGTTTTATCACCGTCACTAACTGTCACTTTTGCATATCGGATTACATAGTCAAGAATGGTAGTGGTATCAACGGTCTTCGACAAGGGAACATTTAAAGAAAGGTAAACGACCGGATATTTTCCGGACTCAATGACACCTTCAACGATAATTTTCTGTGTATATCCCTTTATCGTATAATCCAGATCAGGATTACAACTTGCAATTAGCCCGATAAAAATAATTATATAGACGTATTTCTTCATTTGTGTATGTTCTGTGCCATATTTTTTGAATTAGAACCGGAAAGTCCACGATAAAGACGGAAGTATCGGTATCAGATAATGCATCTTTATCTGATAATCAAAGTTACCCTCATCAGCCACCGTTTTATAATATACCATAAATGGATTTGCCCTGTTATACACATTATATAATGAGAAATTCAATTCTGAGTGCAATTTATTCCAAACCGGCAATTTATAAACAAGCGACAAATCCAGGCGGTGGTAATCTGGCATCACAAATGAATTATGTTTACTATATTCAAGAACTACATTGCCATCCACAATATACCAGCTTCTCGGCAGGTTCAGACGGCTCCCTGTTGCATATACATATGTAGCATTCAGCGTTAGTTTGTCATTAACCTGATAAATACCAATTAGCGACATATCATGCCGGCGGTCATTGTTAGCCAGATAAGGCAAACCGTTGTTTATATCATCAAATTGTCTGAAATTCCACCCCAGCGTATAATTAAACCAACCGGTAAAATTTCCGAAATTCTTTCGAAGCATAAACTCAGAGCCATAGGCATAAGCTCTTCCCCTGAAAAGTAATCTTTCGATATTATGTTCAGTCATTAAATCATTTAGTTTACCTCCGTATTCAAGCAGATTAGCAAATGATTTATAATATGCTTCCACGCTAAATTCCCATTTATTATCGTTCAGGCTTCTGAAATAACCACCTGAAAAATGCCACAAAGAAGAGGGCTTAACCCACTCTGATGCCGACACAAAAATCTCCACCGGCAGCCCCAGGTTAATTAACTGAACCCTGTTTGAAAACTGAAAATGTTTGGTTGCAGAAATTTTCAGAGATGATGCTTCATTTAACATCAAACGGCTAAAAAATCTGGGTTCTATTGCTGTATATAACTTTTCAGTAGACATCAGGTCTTTTATTCTCATTGAAGTATTATATAATCTGTCCGGATGTTTAAGATGGACACCGGCTCTTATGCCTGCATTTATCAATAACGGACCGTTTTCCCATTCATCACGAAAATACAATGCGATATTGGTAAACTGATTATATTTAAGACTGAAATTAAGGGTATCATTCGTTTCCTTATTGAAAGCAAAAGGGAGTAAGTTGGCTACCATAAAATCAAAACCCGTTTTAATGTTATGATTATTGGCAATCAATATAAAATCGGACTTATAATTATAGGTAGTTCTGTCTGAATTGACATTATAGGGAGCATTAAGCCAATTTAAACGAGTAGCCATATTGAAATTTGACACATTGAAACTATGTATCATACTGAACACCGGCGTAAAAACATGACTGAGTTGTACGCCCCCGACACGATTTCCCCAACTTGAGGTATTGTCCTCAATAGCGAATTTACTGTTACTTGAAACTTCCAATCTGTCATTTCCGGCATAGAAATGACCCGACAGTCTGGTTGCAGCACTTAATTTGTAATTAAACCCAAGATTTGTATCGTAAAATTCAAAATTATTTTGAGCCAGTTTGGGATCAATACCCAAACACACCAACGCAGGCATCACAACAGCACCCAAATAACTCATTCTTAGTGCAGCATACACAGCAACATCCTTATTTATGGATGTTTTAACAGATATCCTGGATGCCAATATCCCCAAATTACCGGCTATTTCTGTTTTATCAGGAGTTTGCACATTGTTTCTTATATCGATAACAGACGAGAGCCGCCCTCCATATTCAGCCGGGATTCCTGATTTATAATACCTCATTTGATCAATCAGTTCAGGATTGAAGATAGAGAAAAGTCCCAATATATGCGTTGGACTCTCAACCTGGCTTCCATTTAAAAGAATCAGATTCTGATCGTTATCACCTCCCCTAACGTTCATATTCGCACTCGCCTCGCCTGCCTGTGAAATTCCACCCATATATTGAAGTGCTTTAAACGGGTCAGAATCTCCCATTAAATTGGGAATCTTTTTTAGTTCATTTACATCAACGGAGATTCCTGATGAGACCGATTTTATTTTTGACAACGGATACCTGGAACGCACATCAACTTCTTTGATTTGCTGTGTTTTCAAGACAATAGAATTAGAATCTGTAGTATCCTTAAGTATGTGGTATGTCTGCTGAGCATAAGTAATCAATGTTACAAATATGGCGGCTAAAGCAAACAATATATGTTTCATGCGTTGGTATGTTTGCTGCAAATTTAATAAAAACAATTAAATAGTTCAATACAATGCAGTAAACATCACTAATGTAGAAAAAACTGTCTGGATTCTTTGCTTATGTGTGATATTTTTTTTCACGAATTAACGAATGTAACACCCTACATTAACATACTCTTGATAAATTTCAAAATTATCATGCAAATTTACGCAGACTTAACTTTTTTTGTTTAAATTTGTTTCCGCATTTATTTCTGTCAGATTATAGTTTGAAACTGGTTCAGTTTTCGATTATATATTTTTTAGTTTTCTATTCTTGACTGTTAGATTAAATCGAAACCAAATTTCATTAACCCTGTATATTATTAAAGAAAATCTTACATTGTGCCTTTTAAAAACAAAAGTTAAAGTATGAAATACATCAGTTCGTTCATTTTTTTCGTTACAATCTTCGGATTATGCAATCAAGCCAAAGCACAGACAACAAAGATCGCCGAAAATGCGACACAGGAACGGTTAGACAGCATAGTCTATCTCGAAACCTATGATGAAGTAATTTACAATGGCAATAAAGAAGTTTGGGAATATGATGAAAATGGCAACAGAGGCTATTGGGGCAGGTATATCTGGAACACTAATACAAATGCATGGCGGGGAGTACAGCGAGCTGATTCAACCTTTAATGCAAAGGGGCAGCTCACTACAATTATTTCAGACAGCTGGGACAATGCAACCAACACCTGGACCATCAGCAAGAAAGAAGAATACAGTTATGACACGGAAGGGAATGTCATCCTGATCAATATTGATACGTGGAATAAAACAACAGCAACCTGGCAACCAAGCCGTAAGTCAGAACACACTTATAGTTCTACACCCAACATTAGTCGTATTTATATATCAGTTACCTATATTTTCGATACTAATTCCGGAGAATGGACAATCAGTCATCGCAACGAAATCAATTATGATGCGAATGGAAAAATGACGCTTTACAACGCCTCCTTCTATGATACGGTTTCGGAAAGTTGGAAATTTACAAACAGTAGCTTCAAATATGAAAATGCTTATAATGCACAGGGAAAACAGACATTATATAGCTACTACAAGTGGGATGAATCCCTGAATCAATGGAAGGGTCAGGGCAATTTGATTGAAACTGTTTATGATGAAATGGGAAATAAAACTCAGGTGGTCAACAAAGAATGGGACGAAACATCGCATCAGTGGATTAATTCCACTAAAACGGAATCTGTTTTTAACGGCAATAACCAGTTACTTCAAAAAACTGATTACATTTGGGAAACATCCACCAATGCTTGGAGCAATCAGAACAAAACGGCAAACATCTACAATGAATCAAATATACTGACCGGAACGATCTTATCGGAATGGGACACCATCACTGCCAGCTGGAAGATGATCTCTCAACAGGAAGTAAGCTATGATACAAACAGAAATATTGTGCAATATCAGAAATTACATGAAGATACGCTTACACATCAATGGTATGTTGATAGTAAAATTGTATATACTTATGATGAGAACAACAAGGAAACTTCAAAAGAAAGCTACGAGTTAAATGATACCGGTGTGCTGGTTGTTGTTGATAAAACGACAACTGAATATGATGTTTATGGTAATACAATCCTGGTGTCAACGTACGAAACTGAAAGAGGCGAATTAATTAAATTATTCGAACAACAATATATCTTTGATTCTACAGGCAACAAGCTGACTGAAGAATCAGCAATTATGTATTTCGACGGCATTCCTTATATACAAAAAACAAACTACTATTATTCTACACATTCCACCGACACCGGTTTCGAAAGCATTACGGGAGGTTATGTTATTTACCCTAATCCCTTCAACAACCAATTGACAATCGATCTGAATGACAACTTCACGCAGGTAAGTTTTGAGCTTTTCAACGCGCAAGGCCAAAAGGTACTGTCAACAGGCTTACTCCATTCAATGACCATTGATATTGAAGGCCTGCCCAACGGAGTATACTTTTACAAAATACTGGTCGACAACCAGCTTCGGAAAGGCAAGTTATTAAAGCAATAACACTTTATCGGCTAATAAAAAATAAAACCATTTATATAACAGTTTAACTTTTAAAAAACATCCAGTCACATGAAAAAGAGCTCATTTATAGTTATCCTTTCCATTTTAACCCTGACGTTATTCAACGGTTGTAAGGAAGACGATTTAGAAGATTTAACCATCACGATTTCCACTATCAATAGCAAACCCAACTCCTTTGAAAAGGACGGAAAGATTGTTGGAATTGACGCCGACATTGCTGCTCAGGCCATGAAGAATGCCGGAATCAAATTTGAGATGAGCATGTCTGATTCCTGGGAAACTGCTTTTAATACAACTTTAAACGGATCAAAAAAAGCGCTGTTAACTACTACCTACACACCCGACCGCAAAGATCAGTTCAAATGGGCCGGCCCAACCAGTCAGGGTATGTACGGAATTTTCGAAAACGGCGACTCCGGATACACCTTTCCAGTGCCTATAGACGAATGTAAAAAGATTCAGGCAATAGCCGTAATTAAAGACTGGACAGAAACAACCATGCTTGAAAATCTCGGATTTGAAAACCTGGTTTATTACGACACTTTCGAGGAAGCCATTGCTGCATTTATGGCAAAAGAACAAAAATTCATCGCCTGTGATTTTTTTCAGTTAGTATCATCCCTTCCTTCCGGTTATTATATGGAAAACGTAATGGCAATCACCCGATACCATACTGCATATTATTATATAGCCTTTTCGAAGGATGTAAGTGACGCGGCTGTTGAAAAAATCCAGAATGCCATTGAATCCTTGATTAAGAACCAGACTACTGGAGCTATTTTACAACAATACTTTCCTACCATGCCTACTGATTATATTCCGGGCACCATACAACTCTATTGCGAAGCCAGTCCTCCCTTCAGCTTTATGACGGGAGAGGATGTCAACCGGAAAGTGGAAGGCTCAGGAACCGATATCGTCAATGCAATTCAGACCAGAACCGGTCATGTGAATAAAATCAACATGAGTATCTGGACAGATGCCTATGCAGTTGTACAATACCTTCCCAACAGCGCTTTATTTAACACCACCCGGACTCCCGAACGCGAAAACCTGTTTCAATGGGTAGGCCCGATCTCAACAAGCAAAGCCTATTTTTACACCCTCACATCTTCCGGCTTAACAATTCAAGACCTGGAACAAGCAAAAGGCCTTCAGTCGATTGCTACACCTAAGGGTTGGTTTACACACGATTTCTTGATTAAAAATAACTTCCAAAACATTGTAGCTACCTCGAACACATCAGCCGAAGCATTTGATCAATTGATGAAAGGCGAAGTTAAGGCACTTCTGATGACTGAGCTGGATTTAAACTGGCTGGCTGAAATGAACGAAATACCGACAAGTAACCTGACTAAACATTTCGAAGTGTTGAATTACAAGGACTATATCGCATTCTCACTCAGCACGCCGGCGAAAACCGTTCAGCAATGGCAAAATCATCTTGACGCCATGAAAACCGATGGAACTTTCAAAACGCTTTGGGACAAATGGTTCCTGGGAGTTCCCATGCCCTGATAATACATTCAACAATATTAGCCCTAAATTGAAGGTAATGTCAGAGATTAGTTATAATCCACCAATATTAAAAGTTACCGGCCGAATTGACGCGGTGACCAGCACAGACTTTGAAATGGCAGTAACTCACTTACTGACAGCCACAAAATTTCTGGTATTTGATTTGGCAGATTGTAACTTTCTCTCGAGTACAGGCATTCGTATTTTGGTAAAAACACATAAAAAATTGCTCGCAGAGCAGGGGAAACTGATTATTGCCGGTATTCAGCCGGAAGTGTACCAGATAATTGAGATGGTTGGACTTCATACCATCTTTGAGTTAGTAGATACGCCCGAACTGGCTGCTGAGGCTATAAAGCAATTGCAATCGGATTCTTCGGAACCCATTCTTTTTACACACGACAACAAGTCCTTTCAGTGGCTGGAAACTGACAAAACAAAGAAACCGTTGCTCATTTGGAATCCGAATGAAATAATTGGCTGCAACGAACTTGGCTTTGCAATTGGCTATGGCGCTTCTGCCGAAATGGATGAGGTTGAAAGTTTACCCCCCGGCTTGTTCATAAACACCGGAGTTTGTGCAGGATTTTTGCCCGATGATACAACTATTCCTGCCGATTTCAGGGTAGCATCAGATGCTTCCAATATTGCTTTATTTTCGCTTGGAGCTATTTCCTTCGGTGAACTACCATCGGGCATAATAACATCATCGGAACAGGAACTGTTGATGAACGAACTGTTGGTTGCCTGCAAACACATCAAGAAACTTAAACAGAATGCTGAAATTTCACTGATCGTTGTATTGAATAACGACCCTGAACTCCCCTCCATTAGTATCGTATTGGATGCTGACAGCGGAAACAACGTGATGGAGCCTTTGGAACAGATTCCTCTTTTTCATCAGCAGGTTATACTCCGTGCCGGCGCTGACAAGCCGATCGGATTAACATTTAAACTCGAAACGCCACCACAATCCAAAACAAACTTGCTGTCGAAATTTGTAACAGATACGCTTACAATTGACAATATAATAGGCGTGGAACCTCTTTCGACAATTGAAAAGATGAAGCAACCTATCGTCTGGTTGTTTTTCAAAGAAGGAATTATAAATGCGAACACACAAGGCCTGCAAATTGAGACAAACAATCAGTTTACACTCAAACCATACCAGCGTTTCCTGATTCGGAAACTTTACCCCAAGCTTTCCCGTGTAATTGTTGAGCCCCTGCATGGAGGCTACTCGGCACAAACATTTCAGGTAACTTCATTCGACAAGCAGGGAAGAAAACTGCGACCCACCGTACTCAAGGTGGCTAACCGCGCCATGATTACCAGAGAATCAAAACATTGCCAACAGTACGCACAGCCCTATATATTCAACAATAGCGCTGCAGTTCTTGGAACTGAATTCCATGGTGATAAGGGTGCGTTGGTCTATAATTTTGTAGGCATAGGAGGTGAAGATTCCCGGTTGAAATGGCTGACTCACTATTTTCATCAGGAAAACATTGAGATGCTCGAAAGCTTATTCGATAAGATATTTTTGCAGATACTCAAACCCTGGTATGGTCAACCCATACACACCACACTTTATCCTTTCAAAGACCACGATCCAACGCTGACTTTCTTTCCGCATATTTATCAAACCGTATCAGGCCTTTTCTCGATTAATGCTGACGATCAATATATCGAAATCGAAGAAATGGAACGCCAAATGCTCAATCCATATTGGTTTCTGAAACACGAATTTCCAAAAAGAAGAGAAAATGGTTATGCATATTTCGAAGGTATCTGTCATGGTGACTTAAACATGCAAAATATCCTGCTGGATGAAAGTATGAATGTGTATCTGATTGATTTTTCAGAAACAAAACCGCGTTCGGTTATTTCTGACTTTGCACGTCTTGAAGCCATCTTTTTGGTCGACAACGCCCCTGTGGACAACCGGGAAGATTTAGATGCATACCTAAACTACATCATGCGTTTTTATATGGTAGAAAGTTTGCAACACATTCCGGCATACACCTATTCGGGTCGACACCAGAAGCAAGTACAAAAACAAGTAGCCTTAACTCTGAAGATGAGAAAATATGCGCTCGAAAGCGTACAGGGCAATCCCGACATCCTGCCCTACTATATGGCCCTGCTTGAATGGGTACTTCCAATTGTATGCTACTACTCGCTACCCAAATTACACAAGCGTCTGTCTATGTGTATCAGCGCATTACTATGTGAAAACGTACAAAAGTTCCTTTCTGAATCAAACAATAAGTAAGCCTCCTTGCACAACCGTGATATTATTGATAAAACAAAAATCCCCGACTATCATAAAGATAATCAGGAATTTAACTTTTACTTCTGTTGTCCCACCAGGATTCGAACCTAGACTGACTGAACCAAAATCAGGAGTGCTACCATTACACCATGGGACAAGCAACGTGCTTTTTAAAGCGGTGCAAAGATACAACCGTTTTTCTGTTTTCGCAAGAGGAGACGGAAAATTTCAAAAATCTTTTTTTCATGTCCGGCTATAAGATCTTTAAACCTCTGATTTAAACACATTACCGGATTATTTCACGCAAATGCACAAATAAACTTGCTATTTCTAAAAAATTTACTATTTTTGAATGTCTTACACATTTATTAACGATAAAAACATTTTTTATGAAAACACTTGTTTATTTTTTTGCAGTGATTATGTCTGCCAGCGTACTTTTCAGCGGTTGTGAAGAAATCGAAAAAGGATTACTCGACGATCTCGCAGAAGGCAAAATGGTCGTGGTTTTCGACAATGGTGAAGAAGAATTTCTTGACTGTTCTTACGGGCAATATGGGGAAACAACTGAAGGTTTCAAAGGTGAGGTCTTTATCAACGGATTCATGACAGCTTCAACCGAAAAGTATTTCTCTATTATGTATGGCAGCTACACAAACGCGACAGGCTTGACAACAAAAGCTTACTCAACAGCTAACGAGGAAGACATGATTATGGTAAACAGTTCGTATGGACAAATTGGGGAAGATGGTGCCAGTGTTACCATCTTGTTCGTTTCTGTTCAGGAAGACGGAATTAAAGGAACATTCACCGGCAAATTAAGCACCGAAAGCGGATTGAAAAACGTAACAGGGGCATTTTGGGCTGTTAAGCAACAAGAACACGTTCATTAAGTTATGTTCCCTAACAAAAAACTCCCCTTCTTCAAGGGGAGTTTTTTGTTACTCTGCTATCAGCAAAAAGTAGTTCTTTTTTCCTTTCTGAGCCAATAGATATTTATCATTCAGTAAAACAGATTCCGTTATGAGCAAATCCTGAATTTCAAGCTTTTCTTTATTCAAACTAACTCCACCTGATTGAACGAGTTTACGCATTTCTCCTTTCGAAGGAAAAACAGCTGCATGATCTGTCAGCAGGTCAATTGCTTTTACTCCATCAACAAACAAAGATTTTGAGACCTTAAACTGAGGTACGCCTTCAAACACAGAAAGCAACGTATCTTCGTCTAATTTTTTCAACGCTTCCGAGGTAGCATTCCCGAAAAGAATTCCTGAAGCCTCCACCGCAGCGTCATAATCTTCACGTGAATGTACCATGACGGTTACTTCTTCTGCCAGTTTTTTCTGCAAAATACGCTGATGCGGCGCGAGAGCATGTTCCGCTACCAAAGCTTCGATTTCTTCTTTATTGATGGATGTGAATATCTTGATGTACTTCTCGGCATCGGCATCGCTCACGTTCAACCAGAACTGATAAAATTTGTAGGGTGAAGTATACTTGCGGTCAAGCCACACATTGCCACTTTCCGTTTTGCCGAATTTACCCCCATCTGCTTTGGTGATAAGCGGACAAACCAATGCAAAAGCATCTCCATCAGTTTTTCTGCGAATCAATTCAGTTCCGGTTGTGATATTACCCCATTGGTCTGAGCCTCCCATCTGGAGCTTACAGTTTTTATTTTGATTCAACCAAAGGAAATCATAACCCTGCAACAATTGATAAGAAAACTCGGTAAACGACATGCCCACACTCGATTCGGCACTCAAACGCTTTTTTACAGAATCTTTCGCCATCATGTAGTTAACCGTAATATGCTTACCGATATCACGGATGAAGTCCAGAAAGGAATATTCTTTCATCCAGTCGTAGTTGTTCACCAACTCGGCGGCATTAGGTGCATCACTTTCGAAATCAAGAAACTTCGCCAGTTGTTTTTTGATGGATTCCTGATTGTGACGTAAGGCTGCTTCATCCAACAGGTTTCGTTCGGCCGATTTTCCGGAAGGATCGCCAATCATACCAGTTGCACCACCTACCAGGGCAATGGGTTTGTGACCGGCACGTTGAAAATGGCGCAACATCATCACACTCACCAGGTGACCGATATGTAAAGAATCCGCAGTAGGATCAATTCCCACGTACGCCGCGGTCATTTCTTTTGCCAATTGCTCTTCTGTTCCCGGCATCATGGTGTGTATCATACCACGCCAGGAAAGTTCTTCTATAAAGTTCATTTTTATAATATATTTTTAGCTCGCGAAATTAATCAATATTTGTAATTCTTAAAACACTCCCGCTACCGAAGTCAGAAGTCTGGAGACCGGTGACTTTTAAAAAGACTGCATATCCACCAACTTTTTATAATATCCGTCCAAAGCAATCAATTCATCGTGTTTGCCTCGCTCAACGATGCGCCCCTCATGCAATACACATATCTCGTCGGCTTTTTTAATTGTAGAAAGCCGGTGCGCCACCACCAATGTCGTACGGTTTTTCATCAGACTTTCCAATGCTTTCTGTACCATCTTCTCGGATTCTGTATCCAGGGCTGAAGTAGCTTCGTCTAAAATCAGGATGGGCGGATTTTTGAGAATTGCCCGGGCAATGCTGATACGTTGTCGCTGACCACCTGAAAGTTTGCTGCCACGATCTCCAATAGTCGACTCATAGCCATTTTCCGTAGCCATGATAAAATCGTGCGCATTTGCAATCTTAGCAGCTTCTATCACCTGATCCAGCGTTGCCTCTTCAACTCCGAACGCGATGTTATTAAAGAAGGTATCGTTGAATAAAATGGCTTCCTGATTTACATTACCGATAAGTTTACGGATATCATGTGATTTGATTTTTTTAATATTCACACCATCCAACAGAATTTCCCCCTTTTTCACTTCGTAGAAACGCGGAAAAAGATCAATAAGGGTTGTTTTACCCGAACCGGATTGTCCAACCAAAGCTACCGTTTTTCCCTTCGGCACAGTTAAATTGATGTCTTTCAACACCCATTCCGATTGATATTTGAAGCTCAGGTCTTTAAACTCAATTTTATCGTGGAAACCTGTTATTTCTACCGGCTTCTTCGGCTCCGGAATATTGTTTTCCGTGTTCAGTATCTTATCGATTCGTTCCAATGCAGCCGTACCTTTGCGAATGCCATAAAAAGCCCTCGATAAATCTTTGGCCGGGTTGATAATACTGTAAAATATCACCAGATAATAAATAAACTCGGCCGGACCGATAGAACTCTTCTCTCCTACTATCAGAACCCCTCCAAACCAAAGTAAGATGGCAATTACCACAGTACCCACAAACTCGCTCAAAGGTGCTGCCAGATTATACCGGGCATGCAGGTTAAAAAAGGACCTGCGCATGCGTTCATTCAAAGCACCAAAACGGGATTCGATTTTCGATTCAGCATTAAAAGCCTTTACTACCCGTAATCCGCCAATTGTTTCGTCCATCTGCGAAAGCATTTCGCCCTGTTGCTCCTGCACTTCATTGGATTTTCTTTTCAGATTTTTACCGATAATGCCGATCAGCCATCCGCTGACGGGCAACAACAACATTACGAAAATGGTCAGCTCCCAACTCATCAACAACATAACTGCCAAGTAAATCACGATCATCACCGGGCTTTTAAAAATCATATCGACCGCGTTCAGGATAGAAACTTCTACTTCATTTACATCAGCAGACATACGCGACATAATGTCACCCTTTCTCTCTTCTGTAAAATATCCGATGGGTAATGAGACAATTTTCTTATATAATTTATTTCGAATATCCCTGACTACACCGGTACGCAAAGGAATTGTCATACGTACCCCCAGATAAGCCGTACCTGTTTTGAAAGCAGTCATCACAATCAAAAACAGGCCAATCAAAAGTAGCGTCAACTCAACACCCGAATTCAGAATGGCTGCATTCAGATAAAATGAAAAATTGTTCTTGGTCACATCAACCAAATGCAGGAAAGTATCATCCCACGACCAGGACATGTAAACCACATCCGTTTTTTTTATGCCGAAAAGAATCTGCAAAACAGGAATCAGCGCGGCAAAAGAGAAAAGGCTGAAAATAGTCGTCAGAAAATTAAAAAAGAGACTCCAGAACACATACTTTTTGTATGGAGGCAGGAATCTTTTGAATATGGAAATGATGTTGAACATTTACTATGTTATTATTTATCAGTTATTTGTTATTCGTTCTCCGCTTTCCGTTCTCCATTCCGTCATTGCGAGAAGGCGAAGCCGACGTGGCAACCTATTCGCTATTCGCTCCCTAAACTCCCGTATAGTTTCTCGGTGTAATTCTTTTCAGCTCTTCTTTTACTGTTTCAGCCACATCAAGCGTATCAACAAATGCCTTAATCGACTGCTCTGTAATACTTTCATTGGTACGGGTCAACGCTTTCAAGGCTTCATAGGGTTCCGGATAACCCTCTCTGCGGAGGATGGTTTGAATACCTTCAGCCACTACCGCCCAGGTATTATCAAGATCTCTGTAAATAGCAGTTTCGTTCAGCAACAACTTATCCAACCCTTTCAGTATACTTTGAGAAGCAATCAAACTGTGCGAAAAAGGAACACCTACATTTCGCAACACAGTGCTGTCGGTAAGGTCACGTTGTAACCGCGATACCGGCAATTTATTCGCTAAAAATTCGAAAACAGCATTGGCCATCCCCAGATTACCTTCGGCATTCTCAAAATCTATCGGATTTACTTTATGCGGCATCGCCGACGAACCGACTTCTCCTGCTTTTATCTTTTGCTTGAAATATTCCATGGAAACATAGGTCCAGATATCCCGACAGAAATCAATCAGAATGGTATTGATTCGCTTCATACCATCGAACTGGGCAGCCATGTGGTCGTAATTGGAAATCTGGGTAGTCCATTGCTCCCTGTTTAGCCCAAGTTTATCAGACACAAAAGCATTTCCGAATTTTTTCCAGTCAATCGTAGGATATGCCACGGTATGAGCATTGAAATTACCTGTTGCTCCTCCGAACTTAGCCGAGTCGGGAATAGCCTTCAACAACGACAGTTGCTGATTCAAACGGTGAACATACACCATAATTTCTTTCCCGAGTCTCGTCGGAGAGGCAGGTTGACCATGCGTTTTAGCCAGCATCGACACATCGCGCCATTCATCAGCCATGTGCTCCATGTTGCGAACAAGTTTTTCCATTTCCGGATAATAAATCTGTTGCATGGCATCGCGAATCGACATAGGGATAGCTGTATTGTTGATGTCCTGAGAGGTCAACCCAAAATGAATAAACTCTTTAAACGATTGCAACCCCAGCAAATCAAACTTTTCCTTGATAAAATACTCGACTGCTTTCACATCGTGATTGGTCACTTTCTCAATATCTTTGATTCTCTGTGCATCGGCTTCGGAAAATTCCTGATAGACAGCCCTGAGTTTTGGGAAAATTTCTGCAGGAACTGATTCAAGTTGTTTTAGCGGAATTTCGCACAAGGCAATAAAATATTCAATTTCAACCAGTACACGATACCTGATCAACGCATATTCCGAAAAATAGGGGGCATAAGGATTGGTTTTGGAACGGTAACGACCATCAACAGGAGAAATTGCAGTAAGTATTGAAAGATTCATAATGAGAAAGTTAGTTAATATTTTATCCACTACAAAAGAGGCACAAAGTTAATCAATTCTGTCGGATATTAAAAGAAATTGGCTTTGCTTTGCTATATAAAAGCTTTTATTTACCTTTGTTCTGAACAAAAAAACACACACGTGAAATACATCAAGATTCATAAAGAAGGCCGCTTAATCTTATTGGTACTGGTTTTCATCCTTTTTGCAGTGAACATGTTGGTTTACCTGCGCTTCCCGAATGTATTGCTGGCGATAACCACCATTATATCCGGAGGTATCATGGTTTTTTTTACCTATTTCTTCCGCAACCCTACCCGTGTCGTAGAAATTGACGACCCCAGCCTGATTGTTGCCCCAGCCGACGGTACTATCGTGGTTGTAGAACCGACTGAAGAGCATGAATACTTTGGAGACAAAAGAATACAGGTTTCGATTTTCATGTCGGTATTCGACGTGCATGCTAACTGGTATCCGGTTTCGGGAACAGTGCTTTCGACAAAACACCATAAAGGCAGACACATGGCAGCATACCTGCCAAAATCAAGTCATGAAAACGAACGCTCGACCATCATCATTGAAACACCTTCGAAGACTCAGATATTGGTAAGACAAATTGCCGGCGCGCTGGCTCGCAGGATTGTTACTTATGCACACGGGGGGAAAGCCTGTCATTTGAATGAACATTTGGGATTTATTAAGTTCGGATCAAGGGTGGATATGTTCTTACCTTTAGATGCGGAAATATTTGTTACGGTGGGTGAAGAAACAACCGGCAACGAAACCATCATTGCAAGACTAAACGAATAGATGACCATAGAAGAAGCACAACAACAGGTTGACAACTGGATAAAAACAATTGGCGTGCGGTACTTTAACGAACTCACCAATATGACCATCCTCACGGAAGAGGTTGGTGAATTGGCACGTATCATGGCACGAACTTACGGAGAACAATCTTTCAAGGAATCCGACAAAGATTATAAGCTCGCGGATGAAATGGCTGATGTACTCTGGGTGTTAATCTGCCTGGCAAACCAAACCGGCGTGAACCTGACAGAAGCGTTTGAAGAAAATTTACGCAAAAAAACGGAGCGAGATTTGAACAGGCATCAGCATTTAGCGGAAAACGGAGAGCGAATAGCTAATAGTGAATAGCGGAAAACGGAAAACGGAAAACGGAGAGCGAAAAGCCGGTTTCTTTGTTTTGCTTCCGAAGAAGCGAAGCTTAATAATCAGTAAGCTTGCTTACTGGATTAAAGTAAACAAATCACCTCGGGGAGCTGCCGTAGGTAGCGATAGGACGAGAGACTGGAGACAATATTATAACAAAAATATATGAACAAATACGACGAACTTTTCAAAAAATACAACTGTGAGCTGAATGATGCACAGGTTGCGAAAGAAGTTGACAGCATACTTGAGAAACACATGGCTGAAAACATGCGTTCCGAGGTGTACAAACAATGTCTTAACCTGATTGATTTAACTTCTCTGAACAGCACAGACACAGATGAGCAAATCTTCAATATGGTGCAAAAGGTAAATAAATTTGAAGAGTCTTACCCTGACATTCCCAATGTTGGAGCTATTTGTGTGTATCCTAATTTTGTTTCAACAGTCAAAGAAAATCTGACCGAGGATATTGGCATTGCTGCAGTTGCTGCTGGTTTCCCGGCATCACAAACATTCATCGAAGTAAAAATCGCTGAAACTTCGATGGCTGTGATGGAAGGAGCGACTGAAATTGATGTGGTTATTTCAATTGGAAAATTCTTATCCGGTGATTATGAAACAGTTCGCGAAGAATTGACAGAGATAAAATCTGCCTGCCGCGATGCTCATTTGAAAGTAATTATCGAAACCGGCGCGTTAGAAACTGCCAGCAACATCAAAAAAGCATCTATCTTGTCTATGTCAGCCGGAGCAGATTTTATCAAAACGTCCACCGGCAAGATTCCGGTTGCCGCCACACCATTTGCTACTTATATTATGTGTCAGGCAATAAAAGAATGGCACGAACAAACCGGCGAAAAAATCGGCTATAAACCGGCAGGTGGCATCGTGACTACCGAAGACGCTGTAAAACACTATACCCTTGTAAAAGAAATTTTGGGAGAAGAATGGTTGAACAATAAGATGTTCAGACTGGGAGCCAGCCGGTTAGCCAATAACTTACTGACATCGATTTTGGGAAAAGAGACGAAATACTTTTGAAAGCACAAAATTGAGAACGGAAAGCGGAAAACTAATAGTGCTTAGTTTGTTTGATACTGAAATAGGTTGTATTTTGTTTTCCGTTTTCCGTTTTCCGCTATTTAGTCCGTGTCACCGCAAATTCCACGCACTTAATCAATCCTTCTTTATATTGATTATCTTCAAAGCCATTGAGTTCTTCGATGGCTTTGTTTTTATATTCTTCCATGCGAACCTTGGCATACTCAACTCCTCCGCTTTTTATTGCGAAATCTGTAATATACGCGATATTCTCGTGGGTAAAATCTTTTAAATTGATCCAGGTGATGATTTTATCTCTTTCCTCTTTGTCTGCATTTTTCAACGCATAAATCAAAGGCAAAGTTACTTTTCCATCCCGGATGTCGTTGCCGGTCGGCTTTCCTATATTGACATCTTTATAATAATCAAAAATATCATCTTTAATCTGGAAACAATAGCCGAGGTATTCGCCGAACTTCATGAGATGGTCTATACTTTTTTTATCGGCATTAGCTGATAAAGCACCAACCTGCATGCAAACCGAGAATAAATAAGCTGTTTTTTTCTGAATTATCCGGAAGTATTCTGTTTCTGATATTTTGGATTGTTGCGTACTGCTCAACTGCAACAGCTCTCCATCAGATAACTGCAAGCCTATAAAAGCGACTGCATTGAGAATATCGACATTGGCTGTTTTAGCAACCTGCATCAATGCTCCTGAAAGCATGTAATCTCCGGACAACACTGCAACCTTATTTCCCCATCGGGCGTTAACCGACTGACTACCACGACGTTCAAAAGTATCATCAATCACATCATCGTGCACCAGACTGGCGGTATGCAAAAGTTCTAAAGCGATGGAACCATGGATAGTTGACAAGCTCGCTTCTCCTACCATTTTGGAAGCAAGAATCACCAGCATCGGGCGGAGTTTTTTACCGGCACGCTGAAAAATATAACCGTTGACACTCTCCAGAATGGGATTGTCTGTTTCCAAACTCGTAACCAGTGTTTTGTCAAACAATTCCAGTTCCGGCCTGATGATATCTTTTACTGACTCAATAAGATTCATTGAAGCATTTCTTCCTCACAAGCTGCAAAAGTAAACAAATTTGTTATAAGTGCACGCTATCGGGTTTAAAAATGAATTAATTTTAATTACTTTTACAGTCCAAACAAATTTGAATTCAGATTGTTCTGAATCAATGTATAAATAATATTAAAGATGAAGAAACTCTTCTTAATAGACGCATACGCCATCATCTACAGAGCATATTACGCCTTTATCAGGGCTCCCAGAATTAACTCCAAAGGACTAAACACTTCAGCCATTTTCGGCTTTGTAAATATCCTCGAGGATGTACTCAAAAGAGAAGAACCCTCGCATATAGCCGTAGCATTCGACCCTCCGGGACCAACTTTTCGTCACGATGCCTATGAAGCTTATAAAGCACAGCGTGAATCTACTCCCGAAGACATCAAGCTTTCTGTTCCTTATATCAAGAAAATCATCAGCGCCTATAATATCCCTATGCTTGAGGTTCCCGGATTCGAGGCCGATGATGTTATAGGCACTATTTCTAAAAAGGCAGAAAAAGCAGGATTTGATGTTTTCATGTTAACACCGGACAAAGACTACGGACAGTTAGTATCTGATCACATCTTCATGTACCGTCCACGACACAATGGTGGATACGAAATCATGGGACCTGCAGAAATTAAAGCAAAATACGACCTGGATAGTCATGAACAGGTAATCGATCTGCTTGGTTTGATGGGTGATAGCTCCGACAACATTCCGGGTTGCCCGGGTGTTGGAGAGAAAACCGCCGTTAAACTGCTCAAAGAATTCGGAAGTATTGAAAACCTGCTTACGCGCACAGAAGAACTAAAGGGCGCACTCAAAACCAAAGTAGAGGAGAACATCGAACAAATCAATTTTTCTAAATTTCTCGCAACCATCAAAATTGATGTCCCGATTGAATTTGACGAGAAGGCTTTTTTAGTAGAGCCTATCAACGAAACAAACCTGAAGGCTTTGTTCGATGAACTTGAATTTCGCACCATGTCTGCCAATAAATTCGGGAATGTATTTACTTCGCTGCCTCCTGACCAGCCCGTTTCCAGGATACAGTTTGCTCCGGCTAAAAGTAAACACGGACAGATGTCTTTGTTCGGTGAAGAAGAATCTCAGGAGAAGGCTGCAACACAAACAAAAGCAGAAAAACCCGCAGCACCTGGAGTAACACCTGCTCCTGACACAGAACAGACTACCAGTGGACTTCAATCCATTCTCAACACACCCCATGACTATATATTGGTTGATACGAAGGCCAAGCGTGCCAACCTGATTTCACAACTGTTTATGCAAAAGGCTGTATGTTTCGACACGGAAACAACGGGCGTGGATGTATTTTCAGCAGATATGGTCGGACTTTCTTTTTGTTACGAAAAAGGGAAAGCTTATTACGTTAATCTACCGGCTGATAAAGAATCCTGTGCTGAGGTTGTCAGGGAATTCAAAGCATTCTTCCAGACTGAGCAAATCGTCAAAATCGGGCAAAATGTCAAATTTGACCTACTAATGCTTGCAAAGTATGGCATTGAACTGAAAGGTCAGGTTTTCGACACGATGATTGCCCACTACCTGCTTCAACCTGAACTTAGGCATGGGATGGATTATCTGGCCGAGATTTACCTGCGTTACCGTACTATCCATTACGAAGAGCTGGTAGGAGGAAAGGGCAAAAACCAACAGGACATACGTAGCATTGACATCGAATTACTGAAAGACTATGCCGCCGAAGATGCCGATATTACGTTCCAGCTGAAAGAAATACTGGAGGAAGAAATCAGCAGAAATAAACTCGAAAAGTTATTCTACGAAATTGAAATGCCACTGATGCGGGTATTAGCCAGGATGGAATTTAATGGCGTCAGGATTGATGCCGATGCCTTGAAACAAAGTTCATTAATCCTGACAGAAGAAATGTTGCGTCTGGAAAAAGAGATACATCAGCTTGCTGGTACCGAATTTAATGTATCCTCTCCCGCACAGGTCGGGGAAATTCTATTTGATCAGTTAAAACTCGATGAGAAAGCAAAAAAAACAAAGACCGGTCAGTATTCGACATCCGAAGATATTCTTGAGAAAATAAGATTCAAACACCCAATCGTGGGAATGATACTCGATTACAGGGGATTAAAAAAGCTGCTCAGCACCTATATCGACGCACTGCCGGAGATGATTAATCCGCGTACCGGAAAAGTACACACCTCTTTCAATCAGACGGTTACTTCTACCGGAAGATTAAGCTCCACCAATCCGAACCTGCAAAACATCCCTATCCGTGATTCGCAAGGCAAAGAAATCCGAAAAGCATTTATTCCCGATGATGAAGCTGTTTTTCTGAGTGCTGACTACTCCCAGATTGAACTTCGCATCATGGCACACTTGAGCGGTGATGAAAACATGATTGAAGCTTTCCGTAGCGGGCACGACATCCACACGGCAACTGCGGCTAAAATCTACAAAATTCCAATTGAGAAGGTTGATTCCGACATGCGACGAAAAGCTAAAACAGCCAACTTCGGCATCATTTATGGCATCTCCACTTTCGGATTGGCTGAAAGACTTAACATTTCAAGAGCTGAAGCGAAAGAACTGATAGAAGGCTATTTTCAGACCTATCCCGCTGTCAAAACTTATATGGAACAAGCCATTCAGGAAGCCAAAGCCAACGGGTATGTTGAAACAATTTTCGGCAGGAAAAGATTCCTCAACGACATCAACTCACAAAACAGTGTAGTAAGAGGTTATGCTGAACGAAACGCTATCAATGCGCCTATTCAGGGCTCTGCCGCCGACATCATCAAAATTGCCATGATTCGGATTCAGGATCGACTTAACCGCGAAAATCTGCAAACACAGATGATCATGCAGGTACACGATGAGTTAAATTTTTCAGTTCCAACATCAGAACTTGAAACAGTAAAGAGTCTGGTAACTGAAGAGATGGAGCATGCAGCTGAACTCCGGGTAAAACTTATTGCAGATTGTGGAGTTGGGAGCAATTGGCTGGAGGCACATTAAATGCTGGTTTTCAACCTCCCTATTTTTCATGACAACCACTTATATCGATCTGTAATTTCGTGGTCTGGCATAGCATATTATTGTCATTTTTATACTATAAAACTTGTAGGATGAAAAATTTTATCTATTTTTGAATCGTGATCATAAGACAGCATGAAGATTAACACAAAAATTCGATATGGCTTAAGGGCAATGATTTCAATTGCTTGTTCTGATGAACCCAAAGGTTTATTACAAAAGGACATTGCTGAAAGTCAAAAGTTATCGAACAAATATCTTGATGCCATTATTTCTGCCTTAAAATCAAAAGGACTGATCACGACATTCAGAGGCAAAGGAAGTGGATATAAACTGACCCGTCCGGCAAATTTGATTACCATGTACGACATTTACACTGCTTTTGAACCAATAACAATCGTTGAATGTCTTGACAACCCTGATTTCTGTGAATTAGAATGTTGCTGCAATGCCAACAAATACTGGTCTGAAATGAAATCAGAATTTATCAGGATGCTAAAAAGTAAAACATTAGAAGAAATTGCTGTTAAGGATCGATCCAGTATAGAAGCGTTACATAACTAAGTTAAAACTTCCTGATCTATTTTTTTATTTTATCATACTACTTATTCTATAGGATTTATCTGATATTGATTCATAAAAACAATCCAAATTATAAATCTCTAAAAACAAAAAAAAATGAACACTTCAAAATTAAAAAACGTATTCCTGTTCAGCATGCTACTGCTGATATCAGGAACATTAACCGGGCAGGTATTAAAAATCGTCCCCAAAAACTCGGTCATTACCATCAACGGCACATCAAATCTGCATGACTGGAAAAGTAAAGCGGAGCAAATTAACGGAGAGTTGGTTTTATCGGGAGATAATCAGGTAAAATCTTTCAGGCTCGACATCCCTGTAAAATCAATAAAAAGTGGTGAAAAACTGATGGATTCAAAAACTTATGAAACTTTTGACGCCAACAAACATCCAAACATCGCCTTTAGGCTGACTGATGTCACCAATCTTCAAATTAACGGTGATAACGTCCATGTCGTATTTAATGGGAACCTGACTATGGCTGGCACCACCAGAAAAGTTGCCATTAAAGCAAACGGCAAAAACATTAAATCAGGGACTTATGTGTTTAATGGCCAAGTTCCACTTAAAATGACTGATTTCCAGATGAAGCCTCCAACAGCACTGCTTGGCACCTTAAAAGTAGGTGACGGCATCAGACTTGAATTCGACATCACTTTGATAGAGCAATCACAAGCATCAATAGACTAATAAAAAAAGAAAACTAAAAACTAAAAACAAAAAAACAAACACATGAAAAGAAACATGATTTTTCTGGTTTCTCTGCTTTTGATAAGTGGGGTATCATTTGCACAAATCCGCTCGTACAGTAAGGCTGGATTGAATGAGTTTGAAAGCCCCAAGGCTGAAACCGAATCATTCGAAAAAGTCAATCTGAAAATCGGAGGTAATTTCAATCAATCGTTCCAGGCTCTTAGTCATAGTAACACAGCCGACATTCAGCAAAATCCAAATGCAAAACTTGTAAACATTGTACCGGGATTTAACACAGCGGTAGCAAACCTGTATTTCGACGTGAATCTGGCTGAAGGGGTTTATATGAACATGGCTTTGTATCTTTCATCGCGCCACCACAACGAAACGTGGGTAAAAGGAGGATACATTCGTTTCGATAAACTGCCATTCCTGAAGATAGATTTGTTAGACGAAATCATGCGCTACACAACAATCAAGGTCGGCCACATGGAAATAAATTATGGTGATGCACATTTCCGCAGATCAGACAACGGGAACGCCATGTACAATCCTTTTGTTGAAAATTACATCATGGATGCATTTACAACAGAGATTGGTGCTGAAATTGATGTCACACACAATGGATTTTTGGGTGTACTTGCGGCAACCAACGGTATGATTAACGGACGTGTACTTGGATATGACCCTGTACCGGGAGCCTCCGACGGGAAATCCAAACCTGCACTCATCGGGAAACTTGGTTATGACAAACAACTGAACAGCGACTTACGGGTTCGTCTGACTGGTTCTGTTTACCATACAGCAGGTTCAAATGCCAACACCTTGTACGGAGGCGACAGAGCCGGTTCGCATTATTATGGTGTGATGGATAACGCGCTGACAACATCCACTTTTACATCCGGACGTCTGAATCCGGGCTTTGGAGATAAAGTCACCTCAATGATGGGTAACCTGTTTGTGAAATATGGCGGGCTGGAATCATTTACCACTATTGAATCGGCTAATGGACGCGGAAGAACTGAAACAACCGGCGAACGGGCTGCAAGTCAAATTGCAACTGATTTGGTATATCGATTTGGGGAAAATGAAGACTTCTGGGTCGGAGCCAGGTATAATGTTGCCAATGCCCGCCTGAACGGATATACTGAAGATGTTACGGTTGACAGATTAGCTGTAAGTGCCGGTTGGTTTGTCACCAAAAACATCATGGCAAAATTAGAGTATGTCACTCAAAACTACGATGGATTTATTGATACTGACATCCGCAATGGAGGAAAATTCAGCGGACTCGCTTTACAGGCTGTTGTAGGATTCTAAAAGAAGATACACTGTACATGACAAAAAGCCCGCTACCAATTTGATAGCGGGCTTTTTATATTTATTATGAAACATTTATGCCAACTTATTGATATAAATCGTCAACTTTGACTTCAGGTTTGACGCTTTATTTTTGTGGATGATGTTGCGTTTGGCCAGTTTATCCAACATAGCACTCACTTTAGGCAACATTTCGGCAGCAACCGATTTCTCAGTAGTAGCACGCAATTTACGCACAGCATTACGAGCAGTCTTTGCATAATAACGATTATGCAATTTGCGTTTTTGTATCTGACGTATTCTTTTGATTGATGATTGATGATTTGCCATCTCAACTAACTTTTAAATTCATTAACATTGTAGCCCATAGGGGAATCGAACCCCTCTTTCCAGAATGAAAATCTGGCGTCCTAACCGATAGACGAATGGGCCTTGAACTTTTTAAACTACAATTGACCTCTCAATTGCGGGTGCAAATATACGTCAGTTTTTTGATTCTACAAAACCTTTTGAAAAATATTTTCGAATATTTCCTAAGTCGCTGTTTTTCACAACACACCTGTTTTATCGACTAATCGTGTATCCCAAAAACGACATATTTACCATAATTATCTTATTTTTGCATGAAAATCTCATTCACGCATGCTCACGAAAACACCCGGTTTGGTACTGCGAACGCTAAAATACTCAGACAAGTCAACTATAGTCACGGTTTATACCCGGGATTACGGACGGGTTTCCTATATCGTATACGGACTAAACGGTAAAAAGTCAGGGGTCAGGGCTGCCTGTTTTCTACCGCTTTCCTTAATTGAAGTCACAGCTTCCTATCATCCAGGAAAAGAATTCCAACAACTCAGGGAGGTCAGGGTACTAAACAGTTTGACCAATATTTACAGCCATCCGCTTAAAAATGCACTTACACATTTTACAGCAGAATTGTTATATAAAACACTTAAACAACCCGAGCCTGAAGTACACCTCTATGATTTTCTCGAGCAGTCAGTCCTTTCGCTTGAGCAAACTGATGCAGAGATTGCTAATTTTCATCTGGTTTTCATGATGAAACTTTCAGGCTATCTCGGATTTGAACCGAATCCGGAAGAAAAAAACGCCAGGTATTTTGATCTGCTAAACGGGATATTCCTCACAAACAAACCCTTGCACAGTCATTTTTTGTCGGCCGAAATGTCGACTATCTTTAACTCGCTACTACAGCTCTCCTTTGAATCCGGAAACACATTAGTCTTATCGCGCGAAAAAAGGAATGAACTGCTGAATGGATTGATTGAGTATTACAAACTGCATGTTCCCGAATTTCATGGGCTTAATTCAGTTTCGGTACTGCATGAAATGTTCAATTGAAATTAATCTCCGTTCCTGATATTGTCACCTGTAATGTAAGCTCTCTTCCCATAATCAATGGATAATTCTCATCTTCATGTCCGGCAGGAAAGCCAAAACAAACAGGGCATCCTGCAGTTGCGTCAAGTATTATTTCTTTGACAGATTTCTGCATCAGTGGATCTTCCGTGCAATTGGTAAAATGCCCCACAATGAGTCCGGATATTTCATTAAAAACACCACCCATTCTTAAATTTTGCATCATACGGTCGATGTGATAGGGTTCTTCGGCAATTTCCTCGAGAAACAATATAGCTCCTTTATATTCGGGCTCAAACGATGTTCCGCGCAATCCCATCAAAACAGATAAATTTCCTCCTACAAGCTTGCCTTTTGCATTTCCAATGCGGTTAAATTTATCTGAAGCAATATGATACTTCGGAAATTCTCCTACAAGTATTTTTCTGAGGTGTTGTAAGGAGGCCGAATCATCAGGTAATTCAGTCAGATGTTTTGCCATCACAGCGTGAAGCGAAGGGATATTAAGGCGTGATAAAGCAGCATGAATAACCGTGATATCACTGAAACCAATCAGCCATTTCGGATGCTGAATCAAGGGTGAGAAATCAATTCTGTCGATGATTGGTGCTAATCCATACCCTCCCCTACTACACAAAACAGCAGTCAAACTCTCATCTTTGATAGCGTCCTGTAAATCGCTGATACGCTGTTCGTCAGTTCCGGCAAAACGGCCGTAAACTTCCCGGGCAAAGCGACCTTCGGCAACTTCGAAACCCCAGCTTTTCAACCTGTCGGTTGCACCATCAATCAAATCAGGATTAATGGCCCCGGAAGGAGAAATTATCCGGATTCTGTGTATATTTTTATTAATCTCAGACATTACAACGTTTTTGAAATCATCAACCTTTATAGAACACCCACTTCATCATTTCCTTCCAGGTAATTTTCTTACCATACATCAGGATACCGGTTCTGTAGATCTTTCCTGCGACCCAGGTACTCCCGATGAAAGAAAGTATCAAAATACCCAACGATAGTGCCAATTGCCATGCAGGCACGCCAAAAGGCAAGCGGACCATCATCACTATCGGCGAAGTAAACGGAATCATAGAGCACCAGAAGGCAAGCGGACCATCAGGGTTCTCCGCACTATATATGGCAGCATAAATGGCAAAAACGATGGGTAGTGTTAATGGTAGCGAGAACTGCTGCGTATCTGTTTCATTATCCACGGCTGATCCAACCGCTGCAAAAAGCGAAGCATACAACAAATACCCCCCAAGGAAGAACAGCACAAATAAAACACCCGTCTGAACAAAATCAAAATTTTGCAGGGCAATAAGCAATTCAGAAACCACCCCATCCTGATCATCAAAAGGTAAATTTACGGCTGAAACTCCCATTGTCTGAGCCTGCTGATAAGCTTCAATATCGAGGGTAGTTCCAAAGGCAGTGGTCAGGGCTGTGACCAGCACCACCGACAGAATGACCCATAGCGCAAACTGTGTAAGTCCAACCATGGCGATACCAATAATTTTCCCCATCATCAACTGAAAAGGCTTTACAGATGAAATAATGACTTCCACAATGCGACTGGTTTTCTCCTGTACCACGCCCGACATGACCTGTGCTCCATAGACCACAATGAAAATGTAAATTACAAAAGCTGAAATCATCCCAATGATGACAGCCAGTTCCGCAGATCCCATTTTCTCTTCCCCATCTTTACCCCATCTTACGGTTTTAACATCAATGCTGACTTTCGTTTTCTCAACCAGCTCCTTAAAATCAGGGATATTAAGCTCAGCAAGTTTTCTTTCTTCAATATAGTCCTTTAACAAACCCGAGACATAAGACTTCAATTCAAGCCCCACCTGTTCTTCTGAAAACAAGGTAGCTGCTTTGGGATTCAACGATAAATCTTGCGGGATAAAAAGCACTGCATCATAAGACTCCTTATCCTTTGATGTACGAAAACTTTCAATTGACTGATCAATAAATTCGAACTTAAAACTTTCGTTATCAGCAAATACATTTTGATAAAGTCCCGTCTGATCTATGACAACAATCTTCTTCTCTGTATTATCCTTGATTTGTGCCAACAGGAGGGGCACCATAATCATACCGGCAATCAGTACCGGTGTCAGGAAAGTCAATATAATAAAGGATGGTTTCATCACCCTTGTTGTATATTCTCTTTTGATAATCAATGCAATCTTGCTCATGACTGTTTTGGTTTAGTTGTTACTGTCTCAATAAAAATATCATTCATGGTCGGCAACACTTCTTCGAATGAAAACAATTCAGACTGAGTCATTAAACTACCCAGCAACACATTGTTTGATTCTCCGGCCCTTGATTTAAGCACATATTCGAATCCATGATGCGTTTCCTTCTCACTCTGGACGTCAAAACTTTCGGCATGCAGATTCGTTTTTGTCACTACCCGATAAGTACCGGTAGCATGCGCAGCCCGGATTTCATCCACATTCCCCTGTAATACAATTTTAGATTTATCAATCAGTGAAATATTATCACATAATTCTTCCACGGATGACATATTGTGCGTAGAAAAAATAATCGTCGCACCTCCGTCTTTTAGTGCCAGGATTTCTCTTTTAAGCAAGTCCGCATTTACCGGATCAAATCCACTGAAAGGTTCATCAAAAATCAGCAATTTGGGTTTATGCAGGATGGTTGTGATGAATTGCACCTTTTGAGCCATTCCTTTCGAAAGCTCTTCAATTTTTTTATTCCACCAGGATTGAATCTCAAACTTCTCAAACCAGTATTTCAGCGCCATCAATGCCTCCTGCTTAGTCATACCTTTTAACTGTGCCAGATACAAGGCCTGCTCTCCCACTTTCATTTTTTTGTACAACCCCCGTTCTTCGGGCAGATAACCTATATGCCGAACGTCCTCAGCAGTAAGTCTTTTCCCGTTCAGGAACACTTCTCCACTATCCGGAGCTGTGATGCAATTGATAATACGAATCAACGTGGTCTTCCCTGCTCCGTTAGGGCCCAGCAAACCATACACCGTATTTTCCGGGATATCCAGACTCACTCCATCCAACGCGCGGTGTCCGGAGAATTGCTTTACTACATTTTTAACTTCTAATAATTTCATATATTATTTTATCAGTCCCCGGGTTAAAACCCGGGGCTATTGATTATCAAATTTTTCCTTCGTCACAAAAACTATAATAACAACCGCCGGCAATAATAAGGTGATCGAGGAAACGTATTCCTATAGCTTCACAACCTGCTCTGACACGGTGGGTTACCTTTTCGTCTTCACGGCTGGGAAACTTCTGTCCCGAAGGATGATTATGCGCTACTGCGAGACAGGCAGCCTTTTTATCTAATGCCAGTTTCAACAACATAGGTATATCCACAACAGTCTGACTACTACCTCCCTGCGTCAGTTTTTTAACTTCAATCACTTTGTTTGCCCCATCCAGCAGAGCAACCCAAAACTCTTCGTAATCTAAGTCAATTACACTGGCCTCAAACAAATGAAACAAATCAATACTGGAGCCAATTTTCTTTTTATCTATTGTTTCTTTCGTTTTACGTCTTTTACCTAATTCCAATGCCGCGACAATTGTAACGGCTTTAGCCTCACCAATTCCTTTGAATTTACTGCACAGTTCAGATATTGTAAGTCTTGCCAGTTCATTAATATTATAATGACTGGCAGCCATTATCCTTTTGGCCAATTCAACCGCTGATTCATTTTTACTTCCGGAACCTATCAGAATAGCCAATAATTCGGCATCTGACAACGCCATCGTCCCTTTCTTAAGCATTTTTTCACGCGGACGGTCTTCTTCAGACCACTCGCGGATGGTAAAATGTTTTTCCTCTTCAAACATAATAAACAACAAATAGTTTTTCAATTCCGTATGTGGCCGTAAAATTAAATAAAAATGTGCTATATGGATACGCAAAAGATAAATAATTATTAGAAAAATCTGTATATTAGCACGCAAAAAATAAAAAATCATGCTCATAATCGGAATAGCCGGTGGCACAGGCTCCGGAAAAACAACAGTAGTAAAAAAACTTCTCGAACGACTACCTGGGAATGAGGTGGTTATTTTACCTCAAGATTCATATTACCGTGACAGTAGTCACAAACCTTTAGAGGAACGATTAGAAATAAATTTCGATCATCCGGACTCAATAGAATGGCCTTTACTGGTTAAACATTTAAAAGAACTAAAAGAAGGAAAAAGCATTGAGCAACCCATATATTCTTATCTGACCTGTACACGTGCAGACGAAACTATACCCATCAAACCCTGCAAGGTTGTGATTGTTGAAGGAATTCTTATCCTGACCAGCCCAGAAGTCAGAAAAATGCTGGATTTAAAAGTATTTGTTGATGCTGATGCCGACGACAGGCTGATTCGTGTCATCAACCGTGACATCGTAGAAAGAGGCAGATCGGTCAACAAAGTGATGGAAAGATATGAAAAGACCGTCAAACCCATGCACCTTCAATTTATTGAGCCTACGAAACGATTTGCCAACATCATTGTTCCGCAGGGAGGAAATAATCACGTAGCGATTGATATACTAACGAAATTCATCCTGGATTTTCTGAAAACTAAAATTTAAACCGACCAAACCTGTCAGGTACGACCAAACCTGTCAGGATTTAAAATCCTGACAGGTTTAAAAGCAAAAGAGACCGGCGTAGTGATATCGCCGGTCTCTTTTGCTTTTATAATAATCAATTAAAATCTCCTATTTGATTTTCGCAGCCTCTTTTTTTGCTTTTCTTTTGAAAAACTCATAAGATACGGGAGCTGCAATAAAGATAGAGGAATAAGTACCAATCACGATACCGAACAACATCGCGAAGATAAAACCACGAATAGTTTCACCACCGAACATAAAGATAATCAGCAACACGAGAATAGTACTCATAGACGTACTAAACGTACGACTCAACATGGCATTGATAGCATCGTTAATAACCGATTTTCTGTCACGTTTAGGATACAAACCGATGAACTCGCGGATACGGTCAAAGATAATCACCGTATCGTTCACCGAATAACCGACCACCGTCAGAATAGCCGCTATAAATGCCTGGTCAATTTCCATCGAGAAGGGCATAACACTGTACAACAGAGAGAAGGCTCCAAGCGTAACAATTGTATCGTGAACCAACCCAATAATAGCACCTAACGAATAACTCACATTCCGGAAACGAACCAGGATGTACAATCCAATAGCAATAATCGCGATTAACACAGCCCAAACAGCTGCACGTTTTATATCATCAGCAATGGTCGGACCTACCTTTTGTGAACTTTGAATATTCAAATCCTTAAACTCTTCCAGACTGGCATCTTTTAATACCGGTTTTAATCCATTATAGAGACGAAGTTCAATTTCGTCATCAATGGTATCCGAATTATCATCAATTTTGTATTTGGTTGAAATACGTACCTGATTATCAGAACCAATTGTTATTACCTGAACGGGACTTCCATCGAAGGCATCAGCAAGCATATCACGCACATCCTGTGTTTTAACCGACTCTTCAAAGCGAACCACGTAATTACGTCCACCACTGAAATCAATACCCAAACTAAATCCTCTTGTTGCAAAAGACAGGATACTGATGAGGATTAAGGCAGATGAGATTATGTAAGCTATTTTTCGACCTCCGAGGAAATTCAATTTCGCGTTCTGGAACCAACCCTGAGTTGTTTTAGTCGTGAATGGCAATTCTTTTGCCTTTTTACTATTTGCATAGGCATCCAACATCAAACGGGTAAGGAATACAGCTGATATAAAAGAAGTAATAATACCGATAATCAAGGTATTTGCGAAACCTTTTATCGGACCGGTTCCAAATACCGACAAAACGATACCGGTAATCAGGGTCGTTACATTGGCATCTACAATGGCAGAAATAGCTCCTTTGAAACCATCGTCAATGGCACGTTTCATGGTTTTACCGGCACGAAGTTCTTCCCGGATACGCTCATAAATAAGCACGTTCGCATCAACTGCCATACCCATCGTCAATACGATACCGGCTATACCGGGCAGTGTTAGAACGGCAGAAAAAGAAGCAAGAATACCAAACAGGAAAAATACGTTTGCAAACAAGGCAAGGTCAGCAATAAGACCCGGTATAAATCCGTAATAGAAAATCATGTAAAGCAGCACGAGCACAAAAGCAATAATAAAGGAAATCAAACCACTGTTGATGGCATCTTGTCCCAACGAAGGACCAACGATATCTTCCTGAACAATGCGTGCAGGAGCTGGCATTTTACCTGATTTCAGGGTATTTGCCAAGTCTTTTGCCTCTTCAACTGTAAAGTTACCGGTTATTTGTGATTGTCCACCCGTAATTTCAGTATTAACAGTCGGGAATGAATAAATATACCCATCCAGTGCGATAGCAATAGACTTACCAATATTTTCCTTGGTCATACGTGCCCATATCTTAGCACCCTCACTATTCATGCTCATGGAAACATTTGCATAAGCAGATGTCTGACTGAAATCTGCACGAGCATCAGTCACCGCATCTCCACTGAGCGGAGCACGGTTATCACGATTCGTTTTAATTGCAATTAACTGATAAATATCTCCTCTTTCATTAATTGCTTTAACCGACCATCTCAAACCAAGATTAGCAGGCATCAGTTCTTTCACGCCACGTGAAGCAAAATAACTATTGATACGGGCAGTATCTTTATAGTGTGCAAAACCAACAACCGGACCTCTGCTAAACTGACCAGTTTCAATTCCAGGTATTTGCAATACAGCTAACAAGGGATGGTCTTTCTTAAATTGCTCTTGAAGTTTCAGAGAGTCAACTCCAGTTTCCTTATCTTTCTTTAATGCAGCAATCAAACTGTCCTGTTCTGTTTGCGGGGTTTCCTGTGCAATCTCTGTTTCTTCTTCTACAACAGGTGCTTTTACAGAGTCAACAGAAGTCTGTTGTGCAGCTAATACACGGTCAGCTTCCATAAGATTATTTGCAATCTCAGTCAGATCAAATGTTTCCCAGAATTCCAGGTTTGCAGATCCCTGCAACAATTTACGAACACGTTCCGGCTCTTTAACACCCGGGAGTTCAATCAAGATACGTCCCACGTTGTTATTGTCGCGTTGAATATTCGGCTGTACAACACCAAAACGGTCGATACGCGAACGTAACACATTGAATGAATTGCTGATGGCTCCGTCAATTTCACTTCTCAACACTGAAACCACTTCATTATTTGTTGAACGCAGTGAGATTTTATCTTTCAACTCCATGGTGCTGAAGACAGATGCCAACTGACCCTGTGGGTTAATTTCTTCAAATGCTTTTACAAAAAGATCAAGATAATCAATCTGGCTATTTGTTTTCTGGCGTTCAGAGGCTGTTTGGATGGCCTGAACAAATTCGGGACTGTTGTTGTAACCCGACAAAGCACGTAAAATGTCAGCAACAGAAACTTCCAGGGTCACATTCATACCCCCTTTCAGGTCGAGACCGAGGTTAATTTCCTTCTCGCGACATTCTTTCAACGTGTAACCAAAGTAAACTTTTTCACCCGAAAGAGAGTCAAGATACTGATACTCTTTCATCTTATCACCCGCAGCATACTCTTTGGCTTTTCTATTATAGGTACCAGTTACAACTGAAAATGAAAGGTAAAACAAACTTACTAAGGCAAGCAAAATTGCTAAAACTCTTACAATACCTTTGTTTTGCATGGAACTTCTTTTATTTAATAAAACAATAATAATTTTTTTAACGAGCCGCAAATATAATATTTTTTTTTGACACAAACGATTATGTTAGTGAATTAGTGAATAGCGAATAGCTAACAGTGAATAATATCAATAGCCAAATGCGAGTTTGAGAGGGGTTGCTTCGTCGGCAAAGCCGACTCGCAATGACGAAGCGGAAAACGGTAGATTAAACACATTTAAAAGAAAAACAAAAAAATAATTTGCAAGTTCGTAAAAAAGCACTATCTTTGCAGTCCAAAACATCGCGGAGTGGAGCAGTGGTAGCTCGTTGGGCTCATAACCCAAAGGTCGTTCGTTCGAATCGGGCCTCCGCAACACAAAAAAAGCTGTCTTAACCGGACAGCTTTTTTGCGTTTCAGGGTGCTGTGAATTACAAAAAAAGGATCGGATCAATCGGGGATCAATCGGATTAATCGGAAAAATGTATAAATGCATGTAAAATGTAGAGACGCAAAAAAAAACGTAGAGACGCAAAAAAAAAATGTAGAGACGCAATGCATTGCGTCTCTACTACAACAAAAAAACAATTAACGTTATGTCAATATTGATATTTTACAGATTAACCCTGAAACGTTGATTGCCATTTTTCAGAAAATCGACAATCTGCTGGGCAGCAGCAATACCGGCATTGATATTGGCTTCTGCTGTTTGTGCTCCCATCTTCTTCGGCGTCGAGAAGTACCTGCCAGCCAGTTTTTCCTGCATTTCTGCATGGTTGCCGGGCGTAATATCAGTCAGGTATTTAAAATCAGTTCTCTCCTGCATGAATTCAAGGATTTCAGTCTCATGAATCACTTCCTTACGGGCAGTATTAATCAACACAGCACCCTTCGGTAATAAACTCAACAACTCTTTATTAATAGACTGTTTAGTCTCTGGTGTTGCCGGAATATGCAGGGAAACAACATCTGAAATTTCATACAATTCTTTGACAGAGCTAACCGGAGTCACTTCATCGGCAGCAATTTGTTCGTCGCTGCAAAATGCATCATAAGCAAACAACTCCATACCGAAACCCTTGGCGATACGGGCTACATTTCGCCCCACGTTTCCGTAGGCATGAATACCCAGTTTTTTCCCTTTGAGCTCTGTTCCTGATGTTCCGTTGTAAAAATTACGCACTGCATAAACCAGCAATCCGAATACCAGTTCAGCTACCGCATTGGCATTTTGTCCGGGCGTATTCATCACGCAAACACCAGCTGCCGTGGCTGCTTCCAGATCCACATTGTCGTAACCGGCACCTGCCCTTACAACGATTTTGAGATCTTTTGCAGCAGCTATCACTTCAGCATCAATGATATCGCTACGGATAATAATAGCGTTTGCATCAACAACTGCATCGAGCAATTGCTGTTTTTCAGTGTACTTTTCAAGCAAAGCCAGTTCAAACCCAGCCGCTTCAATTTCTTTTCTGATCCCATCCACCGCAATTTTGGCAAATGGTTTATCGGTAGCGATTAATACTTTCATGACAATTTTATTTTTTCAAATTCCTGCATACATTCTACCAATGCCTGAACACTTTCCAATGGAAGTGCATTATAGGTTGAAGCCCTGAATCCACCTACCGAGCGGTGACCTTTGATACCCACCATACCGCGTTCTGTAGCAAATTTCTGGAATTCAGCTTCCAGATCAGCATATTCAGGATTCATCACGAAACAGATATTCATACGTGAACGGTCTTCTTTAGCAGCCGTTCCGACAAATAATTTGTTACGGTCAATTTCATTGTACAACAGGTCTGCTTTTTCGATGTTGCGTTTTTCCATAGCTGCAACTCCACCATTAGCTTTAATCCAGCGAAGTGTTTCCATAGCACTGTAGATTGGCAACACAGGAGGTGTATTAAACATAGAGCCATTTTCAATGTGAATTTTGTAATTCAGCATGGATGGAATGTGGCGCGAAACCTTTCCAAGCACCTCATCTTTTATAATAGCAAATGCCAAACCGGCAGGCGCGAGGTTTTTCTGTGCCCCGCCATAAATAATGGCATACTTAGATACATCAACCGGACGTGAGAAAATATCAGAAGACATGTCGGCCACCAAAGGTACCGGACTATCAATATCTTTCAACAACTCAGTTCCGAAAATTGTATTATTCGTTGTGATGTGAAAATAATCGGCATCAGTCGGAATTACATAATCTTTCGGGATATAATTGAAATTTGCCGCTTTTGAAGAGGCCACTTCTATTACCTCACCGAAACCTTTTGCTTCTTTCAAAGCCTTACTTGCCCAGGTTCCTGTATTCAGGTAGGCAGCTTTGCGTTCCATCAGATTGAAAGGCACCATACAAAATTGCAGGCTTGCACCTCCTCCGAGGAATAATACCGAATAACCTTCCGGAATCGACAGTATTTCTTTAAAAAGAGCTACTGCTTCATCCACGACCGGCTGAAAATCCTTGGCACGATGGGAAATTTCCAAAACAGACAAACCAGAACCGTTAAAATCCAATACTGCCTGAGCTGTTTTTTCAATCACTTCACGCGGCAAAACTGAGGGTCCCGCGTTAAAATTATGCTTCTTCATACGATAAATTAAATATGTGTGTTTAATAGAGTTGGCGCTTTTTACTCGCAGGTTGATTAGACAGATAAAGGCAGTGAATTCGCATGTCTTCAAGAGAGAAATCAACCTGACAAATAACACTTTTTTTCTTTAATAATTTTTGATGCGCAAAGGTAGTACTTTTTTTGTTTTCGACACATACAAAATTTTAATTTTATTCAAATTATCTCGTTAAAAAAGAAATTTATAAGTCTGGAAAGCGCATTTATATTAATTTTATATGTTTTTTGATGCTTATTCATTTTAACTGATTTTTCTCTATTTTTACAGCGATATAAATAGCACGATTCTTTCAATTTACCTTAAAATTTTGTAGTATGATAATCGGTCTTCCCAAAGAAATAAAAAATAACGAAAACCGTGTCGCCCTGACGCCATCGGGAGTACACACCTTAGTTTCAAACGGACATCGCGTTTGTGTCGAAACCCATGCGGGGGTAAACAGCGGATTTACCGACGAAGCTTATCTGAATGCCGGCGCTATCATTCGCGAATCTGCCGTCGAAATTTTCGCTGAAGCTGAAATGATTGTCAAAGTCAAAGAACCCATTCAACAAGAATATGATTTGATTAGAGCAGGACAACTTGTTTTCACCTATTTTCATTTTGCATCCAACGAAGAATTGACCAGAGCCATGATGAAAAGCGGTGCAATTTGTTTAGCCTACGAGACAGTTGAAGTGAACCATACGCTGCCTTTGCTGATACCCATGTCGGAAGTTGCCGGACGTATGTCAATTCAACAGGGAGCCAAATACTTAGAAAAACCACAGGGCGGAAAAGGGATTTTGCTGGGTGGCGTACCGGGTGTAAATCCTGCTCACGTATTGATATTAGGCGGCGGGGTTGTCGGCACACATGCAGCCTACATGGCGGCCGGACTGGGGGCGCATGTGACCATCGCGGATATCTCACTGCCAAGATTAAGACAGTTAAGCGAAATCATGCCGGCCAATGTCGACACCATGATGTCATCACATTATAATATTGAAGAGATTCTTCCGCGGACCGATCTGGTAATCGGAGCGGTATTGATTCCGGGCGCCAAAGCACCTTCACTCATCTCACGCGAAATGCTGAAATTGCTTCCTCAGGGTGCTGTATTAGTAGATGTTGCCATTGATCAGGGTGGCTGTTTCGAGACTTCCAAACCTACCACCCACGCCAACCCGGTGTATGAAGTAGATGGCATCCTGCATTATTGCGTTGCCAACATTCCGGGAGCAGTGCCCTGTACTTCTACTTTGGCATTGACAAATGCCACCTTGCCTTATGTGCTTACTTTAGCAGATAAGGGATGGGAAAAGGCTTGCGAAGAACACGAAGATTTGCGCAAGGGGCTCAATATCGTGAATGGGAAAGTGGTGTGCAAAGCGGTGGCGGAGACGTTCGGAATTAGCTTTTCGCCAGAATAATCTTCTTAATTTCATTCAACTTATTCAGCGCCTCAATAGGTGTCAATTCATTAATATTTAACCCTTTGATTTCATCCCGTATTTGCTGAAGGACAGGATCATCCAACTGGAAGAAACTAAGCTGATAACCTTCGCGTTGCGTGGCGATTTCGGCAACGGGTTTGGCAATACCATTTTGGCGATTATCTGTTTCCAGCTGCTTCAGGATTTGCTCGGAACGTTTCACGATGCTTTGCGGCATGCCGGCCATTTTGGCGACATGAATACCGAAGCTATGCTCGCTACCTCCGCGTGCCAGTTTCCGGAGAAAAATGATTTTCTTATCTACTTCTTTTACCGAGACATTGTAGTTTTTTATCCGGTTGAATGATTTTTCCATTTCATTCAACTCGTGATAATGCGTGGCAAAGAGGGTTTTGGCCTTAAAAGAGGGATGCTCGTGAATATACTCGACAATTGCCCAGGCAATGGAGATACCGTCGTAGGTCGAAGTACCGCGTCCGAGTTCGTCGAATAAAATCAGACTTCGGTCCGATAGATTATTCAGGATGCTGGCAGCCTCGTTCATCTCCACCATGAAAGTTGATTCACCCTGCGAGATATTATCACTCGCTCCTACCCGCGTAAAGATCTTATCCACGACCCCGATTTTCGCACTTTCTACCGGCACAAAACAACCTATTTGCGCCATCAGCGTGATTATCGCAGTTTGGCGTAACAAAGCTGATTTACCGGACATGTTCGGACCGGTAACGATGATGATTTGCTGGGACTGATTATCAAGATATACATCATTGGCGATGTAGGATTCTCCCAATGGCAGTTGCTTCTCAATAACCGGATGCCTACCTTGTTTAATTTCCAGCACATCCGTATCGTTTACTTCCGGACGGACATATTTATTCTCAGCCGACACCCGGGCAAAAGACAACAGGCAGTCGAGCTGGGCAATTAAATTGGCATCCAATTGAATAGCAGGAATATAATCAACCAACCCAAGCACCAGTTCGTTGAAAAGCCGGGTTTCAATGCTTAGTATTTTCTCTTCTGCACCCAGGATTTTCTCTTCATAATCTTTTAATTCCTGGGTGATATATCGTTCGGCGTTGACAAGGGTTTGCTTGCGTATCCAGTTTTCAGGCACTTTATCTTTGTGGGTATTTCTGACTTCAATATAATACCCGAACACATTGTTGAAACTGATTTTCAGACTGGGAATGCCGGTGTGCGCACTTTCCCGTTCCTGAATTTTCTGTAGATATTCCTTTCCTGAAAAAGCTAAATCACGCAATTCGTCCAAATCGGCATCAATTCCATATCTGATGACATTCCCCCGATTGATGAGGGTCGGCGGGTCGGGTTGAACTTCTTTTTCGATTTTATCTGAAATAACCTGACAGGCGTTCAACTGATCGGCAATTTTATTGAGGGCCTGATTATCTGCATTTGCACAAGCCTCCTTCACTTGTTCAATGGCTTTCAGTGCCACCTTCAACTGCACCACCTCACGCGGACTAATCCTTCCTACCGCCACTTTCGAAATGATTCTTTCCAAATCACCTACCAACGCGATGTTCTGTTCTAACAATTCCTTCAATTCAGGATGTTTGAAGAGATATTCCACCACACCGAGTCTTTCGTTAATAGGCTTTACATCCTTCAATGGAAATGCAATCCAGCGTTTCAGCAACCGGGCACCCATGGGCGAAATGGTTTTATCGAGTACCTGTACCAGCGTTTTAGCACCCTCGTGCATGGAACCGTACAATTCGAGATTGCGTACGGTAAACCGGTCGAGCCACACATAACGATCCTCTTCGATGCGCGATAATTGCGTGATGTGTCCCGTTTGTTGATGATGAGTCAGATCGAGATAATGCAAAATAGCACCGGCAGCGACTACCGCAAAAGGTAAATTCTCAACACCAAACCCTTTCAGGTTACGGGTTTCAAATTGCTTCAACAGCCTTTCCTGTGCCGAATCTGGCGTATAGGCCCAGTCTTCGAGACCATAAACAAAAAATTTATTACCGAAGTTTTCCTCGAAATCACGTTTTTTATTGCGATCGTAGAGCACCTCTTTCGGACTGAAACTGTTGAGTAGTTTATCCACATACTCCACATTTCCTTCCGCTACCAAAAACTCACCCGTTGAAATATCCAGAAAAGCGACACCAACATTCTTCTTATCAAAATAAACCGATGCCAGGAAATTATTTTCTTTGTGGTTCAGGGTGGTGTCACTATACGAAACACCTGGGGTAACCAATTCTGTAACCCCGCGTTTCACCAACTTCTTTGTCAACTTTGGATCTTCAAGCTGATCACAAATTGCGACACGCATGCCGGCACGAACTAATTTAGGAAGGTAAGTATCCAACGCATGATGCGGAAAACCAGCTAATTCCACACTTTTTGCAGCCCCATTGGCACGGCGGGTCAGGGTAATACCCAGCACTTCGGAAGCACGAATCGCATCTTTGGAGAAAGTTTCGTAAAAGTCGCCACAACGAAATAACAAAATTGCATCCGGGTGCTTCGACTTGATTTCGAAGTACTGTTTCATCAGGGGGGTTTCTGCTATTCCGTCTTTCATATAAAAACTTTTTTTACCATATAAGTCATATAAGTTACATATAAGTATGTTTTTAATAGATGAATTTTATTTACACAATCAAACATATTTGAAATAAAACTTATATGTAACTTATATGACTTCTATGGTATATTAAATTAAATTAATCGTTTCAGTCATTCTTGACCAATCATATTTCTTTTTCTCTTCCCGGATATTGACTTTAAACTCTTCAGCTCTTTTATGAGCAAAAAAATCAACCAGGGCATCTGCAATTTTCTCCGGTTTCACATCCACCACATACCCGACTTTATTGTGTGGTACGATTTCGGCCAATCCACCTACATCCGTTACCAGCATTGGGTTTTCGTAATGGTAGGCAATCTGACTCACACCACTCTGGGTAGCGGAACGATAAGGTTGCGCTACGATGTCTGCCACACTGAAATAATTCTTCACATCTTTATCTTCGATGAATTTTGTCCGCAACTCAATCAGGCTTTCTAATTTGTGTTTCTTGATGAGTTTCAGGTAGGGCTCCGGACTTTCATAAAACTCACCGGCCACGATCAACCGCACCGGGAATTCACGTAAACGTTTATCAGCAAAGGCTTCCAGAAGTAAGTCAAGTCCTTTATACTGACGGATAAATCCAAAAAACAGAATATAGTAATTCTGCTCATGCAGACCAAGTCGCATCGCCGCCAACGAACGATCGACTTTCTCACCATAATGATCATAAATCGGGTGAGGAGAAAGCAACTTGGGCTTCACGTCTTTATCGAAAGAATTGATATCAGACACTACCGAACCGGCCATCGCCACGAAACCATCCATGGCCTGCACAAAATAGCGGGGAAATAAGCGGTCCAACACCGTAGGTTCGTGGGGTATCATATTATGTATTAGTCCAATCATCTTTGTTTTACTATTCCTGCCATGACGGGCAATGGTTCCGAAACAAGGAGCCATAAACGCCATCCAATAGCAGAAAATCACTTTGTCGGGAGCTTTCTTTTTGATCAATCTTCCGGTTTTGATCCAGGTTGAAGGCTTCACAGCATTGATCATGCGGGTAATTTTTAAATCATCCGGCTTAGGCTCTGATGAAAACTGCGTTTTACCGGGAAACAAAAATCCCGGATATTGCAGGGTAAATGTGATCATTTCCACTTCGTGTCCTTCCTGCTGAAACTGACGCGCAAGCCGCTCGTTATAAGCGGATAGTCCGCCCCGGTAAGGATATGCTGTTCCAATGATGATGATGTGCATGGTTGATTTATTGCTTTATGATCCTGAATCAGGTCTGCAAAATTACAAAATTATTTAAATGAGATTCGGCAAATTCAACATTTGCATTTCATTTTAATCTTTTTTTATGCAAATAATTTGATTTACCGATAAAAAATCACTTAATTTGCAGTCGGAAAAATTAAATAAAAACGATATCGTAATGAAAAGCTTCCTGAAATACTTAGGTCCGATTATTTTGCTGATTGGCACCGTTTTACTGACAGTTTATTACTTCGCAAATACAGCATCTAACACATTACTGATTGTTGCAGGTGCCATGATGGTTAGTGGCCTGATAGCCCACGTTTTCATCAATAAATACGTTGAATAATTTTTAACCATATAAGTCATATAAGAAACATATAAGTTTTATTTTTTAATAGAAGATAAATACGCTGTGTAAATCTTTTATTATAAATTTAAAAGAACTTATATGTTTCTTATATGACTTATATGGTTTATTATTAAAACAACCCGGGTTTTCGTTGCCTGGCTTCTTCCAATGAAAGCAGGCTCGCCTGTGGTTTTTGCTTCTCTCTCAACTGCTGATATTCATTTGCAACTTCCGATGTAAAGGAACCGATGGTTTTTGGGTTCATCAACTGCGCAACAATGTGCGTATTTACTGAAGCATCTTTGACGTATACGACCGGACCTGTATAATTCGGCGAAATCTTAACAGCCGTATGGATTTTGGATGTTGTTGCCCCTCCGATTAACAAAGGTATTTTTAACCCTGCTTTTTCCATCTCGGCTGCTACCACGCACATTTCTTCCAACGAAGGTGTTATCAGTCCGCTTAACCCCACAATATCTACCTTTTCCTCTATAGCAGTCTTGATTATCTTATCAGTTGGTGTCATCACACCCAGGTCAATAACTTCATAGTTATTACATCCCAATACCACCGCAACAATATTTTTACCGATGTCATGCACATCTCCTTTTACCGTAGCAATCAGAAACTTACCGGCAGATGAACGCTGACCCGGCACTTTCTCTGCTTCGATGTAGGGTTGCAAAATAGCCACTGCTTTCTTCATCGTACGGGCGGTTTTCACCACCTGAGGTAAAAACATCTTACCTTCTCCGAATAAGTCTCCGACAATGTTCATCCCGCTCATCAGAGGCTTTTCAATGATTTCAAGGGCAGTATCGTACTGAGCAAGAGCTTCCTGCAAATCTTCTTCAAGATAATCGCTGATACCTTTTATCAAGGCATATTCAAGTCGTCCCTGCAACTCACGACTACGCCATTCATCTACTTTTTTGGCAGCGGAGGCTGATTCAGAGGCCGACAGTTTAATTTTTTCAGCATAATCAACCAGGCGTTCAGTGGCATCAGGGCGACGGTTTAACACCACATCTTCTACATATTCAAGCAATTCTGCCGGGATTTCTTCGTAAATCTGCAACATACCGGCATTTACAATACCCATGTCAAGCCCCTCACGGATGGCATAATACAGAAAAACCGAATGAATGGCTTCCCGTACTACATTGTTGCCACGAAAAGAGAAGGACAGGTTGCTGATGCCCCCACTTATGCGTGCAAAAGGTAAATTTGCTTTAATCCATTTTATCGTTTCGATGAAATCGACGCCATAATTATTGTGTTCTTCGATACCCGTGGCAATCGCCAGCACGTTTGGATCGAAGATAATATCACTGGCAGGAAAACCAACTTTCTCTGTCAGCAAACGATAGGCACGGGCACAAATCTCCGTTCTGCGTTCAAATGAATCTGCCTGTCCCTTTTCATCAAAGGCCATTACCACCGCAGCAGCACCATACGCACGAATCTTTTTTGCTTTGCTGATAAAATCTTCCTCTCCTTCTTTGAGACTGATAGAGTTCACGATGCATTTACCCTGAACGCACTTCAACCCGGCTTCAATTACTTCCCATTTTGAAGAATCAATCATGATGGGCACTTTCGAAATTTCAGGCTCCGAAGCGATATAATTGAGAAAAGTGGTCATTTCCTCACGGGATTCGAGCATGGCATCATCCATGTTGATATCGATGACCTGCGCTCCGTCCTCCACCTGTTTACGGGCAATATTAAGCGCTTCTTCGTATTTTTTCTCGTTGATAAGACGCAGGAACATCCGCGAACCCGCCACATTACATCTTTCACCAATGTTGACAAAAAGAGAATCAGGTTGGATGTCCAGGTGTTCTAATCCCGACAAATGCAGGGTTCCCTGGTCGGCACCCTTACTGACAGGAGTACGTAATTTCGCAATATTGATGATTTGCTGATAGGCGGCGATGTGATCGGGAGTCGTACCACAGCAACCACCGATGATGTTGACTAATCCTTCTTCGAAGTACTCCCGGATCTGTTCAGCCATTTTCTCCGGACTTTCATCATACTCACCAAACTGATTCGGCAAACCGGCATTTGGATACGCGCTGACATAGCAATTGCTGTATTGAGCGATTTCCTTCAGATATGGTTTTAAATCTTTGGCACCAAATGAACAGTTCAAGCCTACCGACAACACATCAGCATGGCCAACAGAAGCCAGAAAAGCCCTGATGGTTTGTCCGGACAAAGTTCTGCCACTGGCATCAGCCACCGTAACAGAAATCATCAGTTCCACTTTTTTGCCCAATGCTTCCATCGCCAGATTGGCAGCATAGATTGCCGCCTTGGCATTCAGCGTATCAAAAATCGTTTCAATCAGGATGGCATCAACTCCGCCTTCAATCAGGGCCAGCATCTGCTCTTTGTAAGCTTCTACCAAACGGTCGAAAGTCACTGCACGGTAAGCAGGATTGTTTACGTCGGGCGACATAGACGCCGTTTTGTTGGTAGGCCCCACAGCCCCGGCAACAAATCTGGGTTTGTCAGGCGTTTGAGCAGTATAAAAATCAGCAGCCTTACGGGCAAGACGTGCAGCTTCAAGGTTCAACTCCCTTACATGCGCTTGCATACCGTAATCCTCCATCGAAATTTGCTGGGCATTAAAAGTATTGGTTTCAATGATATCGGCACCCGCTTCGAGGTATTTACTATGAATCTCGTAAATAATATCCGGTTGCGTGAGTACCAGCAAATCATTATTCCCCTTCTGTGGCACAGCAACATCTGCAAACCGCTGTCCGCGATAATCCACTTCCGACAGTTTGTAACGCTGTATCATGGTCCCCATGGCGCCATCGAGGACGAGAATGCGATTTTGTAACTGATTTTTCATATTGTATTTTTAAACCACAAAAAACTAATCGGCGAATAAAACCATTTATTTTCGGATTAAATCCTATGGTTATCATTTATTCCCCGGGGTAAAACCTTATATCCCCCGGGTTAAAACCCGGGGCTATTGATATTTCGCCCCTTCGGGGCTTATTGGAATCATTAACGGTTGTTTAGCTATTCGCTATTCGCTTTCCGCTTTCCGCTTTTCAGCTGCTTTAAAATTTCAACAATCCTTTTCCCGTCATTTCAGCCGGTTTCGGGATATCAAGGATTTGGCAGATGGTTGGTGACACATCGGCCAGGATACCATTTTCGACAGATGCACCCGGACGATTGGTAACATACACGATAGGCACCGGATTCAGCGAGTGCGCAGTGTTTGGTGAACCATCTTCATTTTCGGCATTATCCGCATTACCATGGTCGGCAATGATAATTACCTCGTAATCGTTTGCTTTCGCGGCTTCCACCACCTGACCCATGCAATCATCAACAGCCTGAATAGCTTTCACGATAGCCTCACGCACACCGGTATGTCCCACCATGTCGCCATTGGCAAAGTTCAGCACGATGAAATCAAATTTATTTTTATTGAGTTCAGCCACCAGTGCATCTTTGATTCCATAAGCACTCATTTCCGGCATCAAGTCATACGTTGCCACTTTGGGTGAAGAAATCAGGATACGTTCTTCGCCTTCGAATTCCGCTTCGCGACCACCGGAGAAAAAGAAAGTAACGTGAGCAAACTTCTCTGTTTCAGCAATACGCAATTGTTTCAAACCGAGAGAAGACACATATTCACCCATGGTGTTCTGCACATTGTCTTTATCAAACAGCACCTTCAACCCTTTGAAAGTAGAGTCATAAGGAGTCATGCAATAATATTCCAACGGGATGGTATGCATATCGTATTCATGCATATCTTCCTGAGTCAACACGATGGTGAGCTCTTTGGCACGGTCATTCCGGTAGTTGAAGAAAATCACCACGTCACCCGATTCGATTGTTGCCAAGGGTTTTCCGTTATCATCCGTAACTACAATCGGTTTCACGAACTCATCCGTCACACCGGCATCATAAGAAGCCTGCATAGCCGCTACCGGATCGGTTGTCGGAGTACCTACACCTTTTACGATTAAATCATAAGCTTCTTTCACCCGCTCCCATCTTTTATCACGGTCCATGGCGTAATAGCGACCAATTACAGAAGCAATTTTGCCTGCTGAATATTGTGTATGTGCTTCTAATTGTTCAAGATAACCTTTCCCGCTTTTCGGATCGGTATCGCGACCATCCATGAAGCAATGCACGTAAGCATCTTCGATTCCATAAGATTTGGCAATATCCAGCAACTTATTCAAATGATCCTGAGAAGAATGCACCCCACCATCGGAAACGAGACCTAAGAAGTGCATTTTCTTTTTATTTTCTTTGGCATAAGTATAAGCATTGATAATTTCCGGATTCTGCATGATGCTGTTGTCGCGGCAAGCGATGTTGATTTTCACCAAATCCTGGTAAACAACCCTTCCGGCACCAATATTCAGGTGACCCACTTCCGAGTTACCCATCTGACCATCAGGCAATCCCACATGTTCGCCCGACGCCAATAAATAAGAATTCGGATAGGTGGCGATTAATTTATCCCAGTTAGGCGTTGGTGTCGAAGCAATCACATCTGCCTTCGACCCGTTGCCGATTCCCCATCCATCGAGAATCATCAATAAAGCTTTTTTATTCATATTGTTTTGATTTATATTATTTTACCTTAAACTAATACCTTTGTTGTTTCTGACTGCAAAAGTACTTAATTTTATTTAAACAATAAAGGGGATGGAAGAGTTCAGAGGAAAGTTGCTTGTTTCATCTCATCACTAAAGTTGCTTGTTTCAATCAAGTTAAGAATCAAGTTATAGGGCATCTGATATTCGTAACATCACTGTTTCACTGAAGTTATATGAAGAAAATAAAGTTGTTGATGAAGTCAATGTGACAATGAACATAATGAACAATCAGTTTATTATGAACTTGATTGCAACCAGCAACTTTAGTGATGAGATACCAATCACACTCACCTACCCCAACTTGATTCTTAACTTGATTGAAACAAACTACTTCAGTGATGTGCCTCCCACCAACCCATCTCACCCCAACTTGATCCCCAACTTGATTCTAACCAGCAACTTTAGTGAAGAGCCACATCAACCCTCCACCACACAACTTGATTCCCAACTTGATTTTAACCAGCAACTTCAGTGATGAGAAGCACCACCCCACCTCCCCCTACTTGATATATAACAAAAAAACACTAAATTTGTAGTCCAAAAAAACAGTAACAGCAAATATCCTTATGGCAAAAGAATTCAGGTATCAGGAACCCTTCCCGATGGGAAAAGACAACTCGGAGTATTATCTATTAAGTAAAGATTTTGTCAGTACGACAAATTTCGAAGGACAGGAAATTTTAAAGGTGGCCCCCGAAGCACTGACTTTATTGGCCCGCACTGCCATGCGCGATTGTTCCTTCTTGCTACGTCCCGAACATCAACAACAAGTGGCAAACATCTTAGCTGATCCCGAAGCAAGTGAAAACGACAAATTTGTGGCGGTGACCATGCTCCGGAATGCGGAAATTGCAGCCAAAGGAGTTTTACCTTTCTGTCAGGATACCGGCACAGCAACTGTATATGCAAAAAAAGGGAACAATGTATATACCGATGGCTCAGATGAAGAAGCCTTATCCAAAGGGATTTACGAAACCTACCGGGATGAAAACCTGCGTTATTCGCAGAATGCTGCACTGAACATGTACGATGAAGTGAACACAGGCACTAACCTGCCTGCCCAAATCGACCTGATGGCCAGTCATGGCAACGAATACAAATTCTTATTTATCGCCAAGGGAGGTGGTTCTGCCAACAAATCCTATCTTTTTCAGGAAACAAAAGCCCTGCTGAATCCGGTTTCGTTGGAGAAATTCCTGACCGAAAAGATGAAAACACTGGGAACGGCGGCTTGTCCACCCTACCATTTAGCTTTTGTTATCGGCGGCACCTCAGCTGATGCTTGTATGAAAACCGTAAAATTAGCTTCTACTAAATACTACGACAACCTACCAACTACCGGCAACGAACTCGGACAAGCCTTCCGGGATGTTGAAATGGAAGCAAAAATACTGAAGGCTGCTCAGGAATTTGGTTTGGGAGCACAATTCGGAGGCAAATACTTCGCGCATGATGTGCGCGTGATTCGACTTTCCCGTCACGGCGCTTCCTGCTTTGTAGGCATGGCAGTATCCTGCTCGGCCGACAGAAACATCAAAGGGAAAATTAACAAGGACGGTATATGGCTTGAGAAGTTGGAAGACAATCCGGCAAAATATATACCTGAAGAATTCCGTCAGGCTGGCGAAGGCAATGCCGTGAAGATTGATCTGAACCGCCCGATGAAAGAAATTCTTGAAACCCTGAAACAGTATCCGGTTTCAACCCGCTTGTCTTTATCAGGCACCATCGTTGTGGGTCGCGACATTGCCCATGCCAAGCTCAAAGAATTGCTCGACGAAGGCAAAGAACTACCGCAATACGTAAAAGATCATCCGATTTACTATGCCGGCCCGGCTAAAACCCCCAAAGGCATGGCTTCCGGTTCGTTCGGCCCCACAACTGCCGGTCGTATGGACTCGTATGTTGACTTATTCCAGTCGAAAGGCGGCAGCATGATTATGATTGCCAAAGGTAACCGCAGCGAACAGGTAACAGAGGCCTGCAAGAAATACGGCGGTTTCTATTTGGGTTCTATCGGTGGACCTGCAGCCATCCTGGCAGAACAAAGCATCAAAAAAGTGGAATGTCTGGCTTATCCCGAACTGGGTATGGAAGCCATCTGGAAAATAGAGGTAGTGGATTTCCCTGCATTTATTCTGGTTGATGACAAAGGGAATGATTTCTTCAAGCAGATTAAAATGGCAACACTATAGCAACAAACCTGTAAGTCCCCCTGAGATAAACTTTCTCAGGGGGACTTTTTGTAATATCCTCCCTGAGTTTCAGAAAAAGCTCCCTGAGTTTGCTCCATATTCCAACGATGTACCAAACACACATCGGGCATGCAATGATTTTACATCGGCGATGCAGAGATCATACATCGGGCATGTAAGACTATTACATCGGTTATGTAACTGTTGTACATCGGCGATGTATATTTATTTAATCGATGATGTAACATGTAAAAATCCAACTCGCATCATCTTGGCTTAATTGCAAAATAAACCTGCTGATTGGTCGCTTTCGTAAATTTTATTTCCTTTGGATTAATCTTAGCTGCGGTTGACAAAGCAAAAGCCGAGGAAATGGCTGAAACAAAATCATCCAACCCTTCCACATCATTGTAGAACTGCAAACCTTTTGCATCTCCGGTTCCTTTGTATGAAACAGTCAGCATATCTTTATTACCCGCAGTCACATTCAAATCAAGCAAACCCTCGGTAGTTGTCGTTCCGACAGTGTAACTGAACGCAAGCACAAAGGAACCCCGAATAGTATTATATTTCAGTGAGAAAGATGCACTATCTGCACCATACAAGGTTTGAGCCGATTGAAGAATTGCCTTATAACTTTGATCAAGAGTTGAACTCAAACCAGCCGGAAAAATATCCCATACAGTTTCGGCATCATCTCTAATGAAGATTGCCAAATCATTGACTCCTGTCAGAGTATGTTCCGGAGACTCAACACTTACCAGTCCGCTTTTTGCATCATTGAGTCTGAATGCCTTGAATTTCACTCCTTCGATTTCGACCTCCTGATAGAACCTGATACCATCGTGCGTTACAATAAACGGGACATCCAGTGTTAAAGCATTTACTCCTGAACCTTTTGCCAAAAACACACCAGAATATCCAAGAGAAAATGTGTAAGTTTTTTTATTAACTACCATCTTTAGCTCCGGAGCTTTTTCAGAAAACAACAAGGTTTTAAATTCACTACGCTCGTCAGCAAGCTGCTTCCACTGAACATCGGAAGGCATTTTGCGCAACAACACCTCAGCTCCGTATTTTTTACCCTTCATCCAAACCGTATCGGGATGTGCTTTTACAATCACGAATTCGTAGTCACCTTCCAGTCCATATCCGTCCGGATTTTCGGGATTGGAGAAAACATGGAGTATTTTGCTGAATGTGTTGAATGTCAGCACCGGACCATTATCCCCAATAATATCGAACAAACAACTGTCCTGCTCGTATGCCCCATTGGTTGTCAGTTCACTTCTCGCAGACAATATGGCATTTCCTGATTTATTGAGTTTCACCAACAGGGTGTAACCCGGGCTCATCTGATTAGCGAAGTAATCCATCTCCCAACCATTTTCGGCATTAGTCAGGATGTTTTGATAGTCGCTGATGGCTTTGTTCAGTCTTTCCGCCGGTGAGGCTAAAAAAATATCCGCTTCTTCGTTTTTACATGCAGGTATTAGTCCCAGCAAAACAAAAACAACGATATTTACAATGTATGTAGATGTTTTCATATTAATTCAGCACTTCATTAATATTCAATTGTCTTCTGATGATTTCAGCACGTAAAGAATCAATCTCAATCTCCCAGGATTCTTTCAGCCATTTCTTAGCCATTTCCAATTTTTGGAGGATAATCGCCCGCCCGTTGATACCATCATCGGGAATGGTATCACCATACATATCAATTCCTGGCTGTGATGCCAACGCTAAAATATCGCTCCATTGCGTATCGCTTTTTACTAAGTAATTGGCAATAATTTCAACAAAATCTTCTCGGTTCTGACTACCTGCGTAGGGAGACACGAAACCCAGGGTGGCAGCTTCCGAATCAGTCTTATATTGCCAACCCAGCGGATTGTATTTTCCCTGAGATATCAGTCCGAACTCAACCGGGTAATTTCTTTTCTGATGCAGAATATGCGCGAACTCGTGGTGCATGGTCTTGAAGTAGTATTCATTCAGCAAATCCACATCGGTAGGATCCAATTCATTACAACGAAACAGCGTTACTTTCAACCCGCCTTCAGCAGTGCCGAGTAACATCGTGCCCGAGATGGGGTTATAGGCAGGTGATCCTATCAGGTGGATGATACGCGGACCGTTTTCCTTTAAAAACTCTGGGCTCACGACTGTTCCATACACATCGAACCACAGATACTTGACCAATTGGGCCATTTGCCGGGCTTTGTTAAAAGAGGTCGGCACTAAGTTGTAATCCATGTCCGAACCCACATCTTCCATTCGGTAGCGAAAGTCGAGGTTATACGGAACTAAATAGGCCTGTCTCAACCAGGTATCAAATTCATAACTGGCAGAACCTTCTACCAAATGATCCTCCACATCAAAAATGCTCGGACCAAACTCCTCTTCCTGTGAGCAGGAAAGTAAGAGGAGAAGAGAAAGGAGGATGGATATTGTTAATTTGTTCATGTTTTTTAATTTATGTCGCCAGTCACCGGTCTCCAGACTCCAGTCGTCGCTCCGTCATTGCAAGGAGGCGAAGCCAACGTGGCAACCTATTCGTTATTCGCTATTCGTTATTCACTAATTTATAATTTCCCGACGAAACAGGGGTTATTTTCCGGGGATTGGGTTCGAGTCCGGCACTGATAACCTCCTGCGGCAACTGAATTGCCCTGCGGAGATCGTTATAGACCAGCTTGTCAGTTCCTTTTCCGGCTATATTGTGTTCTATCTCGATTCCATACCGTTTGATATCGAACCAGCGGTATCCATCGAACATGGTTTCAATGCGTCTGAAATGCAACACACAATGAATCAGAGGACGCTGGGCGGCTGTAACCACGAAAGACGAACTCATTTTATCATTGTTTAGTGTTTTCACAAAAAGGCTATTTGATGACACATAAAAACTCCTGATGATAGCTTCAGTAAGGACATTAGGTGCCAAATGGGAACTGTTCCACACCTGTAAATCGGCAACGGCTTCGTTAAATCTGTTCAGGTAGATAAGCGCTTCTGCCCGACACAACAACGTTTCTTCCACTGTAAATTCAGCGCGCACCACATGGGCATACCCGATCCCGGCCACTTTATCAGTGTATTCAAACATCTCGAAAGATTTAGGGAAAAACACCCCGTAATCCTGCTGTCCACTAATATATAGTTTCCCATTAAAACAAGGCAACATGCCTGACCATGTTGGACCTGAACCATAAATTGAACCTGCCATTGCAGCATGATTATGACCATAGCGCGTTCCGAAAATCCGGCTGAAGACTGAACTCGTCGGCACAATCAACAGGTTGCATGCTTTTTCTGTATTGATATAATCATAAGAAATTGCATCAATATTATCGTAGTTCACCGTCCAGTCCCGCATCAGCGTTGCCGGATTAGTCGTCAACACCATATCAGCATAATCAACCACCTTCTGATAGTCTCTTTTGTAAAGATAAAATCTTGCCGCAAAGGCAGCAGCTGCCTTTTTATTAAAATGATACTTGGGCACCGCGTAATGCCTGTCGGTAACCAGCGAAATTCCTTCCTCCAGATCCTGCTGAATCTTCGCGTAAACAGATTGCACCGATTCACGGATGTATGTTGTATTGACGGTAGTTTCCGGCTCAGTCACATAAGGTATACCGACATCCGACTTACTTGCTGTTTCATCTTTATAAGCCTGACTGAAAATATTCACCAGGATGAAGTGACCATAGGCACGGCACAACAGAGCCTCACCTTTTTGAGAGTCAATATCTGCATCCGGATTTTTCAGTTTTAATTCTTCGATGGCTTTCAGCGCATGATTGGCAGCACTGATGGCTGCATAACATTTTTCCCATACATACGACGGACTATCTTCCTGGGTAGAAGAAGTCACCTCGCTCCAACTGAATATCTCATCGTGCATCCTTTCGAAAGGAGCCAGATTAACCGGCAAGATTGAATTGTTGTCTACAAAATTATCCGAACTTAACTCCGCCAATACCGAATAATTGGCACCGGGATACGCTGAAACCAGCAATTGCGAGATTTTTTTCTCCGTGTCGATTTGTGTCCTGTTATCCGGTAGGGTATCCAGAAAACTTTCGCAAGAGTTTAGAACTGACACTAACGCTACGAATAATATATATATAATTCTTTTCATCTTCTTTCCTCCCATTGTTAAATTCCAAACCTAACGGACAAAGTAAACTGGCGCGGCATCGGGGTAGCTACGCCGCCACTATTAAAGAACTCAGGATCCTGGCCATTCAGTTTTTTGTCGGCATACAACAAGAACAGGTTTGTTGCCTGTAGTTTCAGTTGCGCATTGTTGATCTTAAGTGGCTCCGTCCATTTCCGGGGCAGGTCATAGGCCAGCGAAACTTCTTTCAGCCTGACAAACCCGCCATCGGCGATACGTTGGTCTGAATAGTTATACGCGTTGTAAGCATAACTCAGACTCGCGTACTTTTGAGACTGCCTGGTGCTGGCTATCACCGGAATAGAAGTATATTCCTCATCACCGGGTAACACCCACCGGTTTTTAAATTCGCGTGGCAACGAACTCAAGTCAGAATAACGGGCAGCAAAAACCGGGTTCAGCCTTACTTTATTTCCAAACGAATAGGTTATAAAGACATTCAACTTTAGTCCGTTCCAGCTGAAGTTATTGCCCAGACTACCCGTGATGGTCGGGTCGGAGGGTCCTTCGTACTTCAGAAAGCCTAACTTTTCAAATTCCTGGAAATTGATATCCGTGAGCGTAGGCTCTCCCTCCTGATTGATGAAAGTCGGCAAGCCTTCCTCGTTCAATCCTGCGAAAGGAATAGAAAACAAAGACCTCACAGGGTAACCTTTCAAAGCATAACCAGCTCCCGACACCAACTGTATCACATTCGAACGGGAGTCCAGTTCCGTGATCCGGTTAACCGCATTTGAGAAAATGAAATCAGTATTCCAGCTGAAGTCTTTGTTATTTATATTCTTTGTCGACAGCGTAAATTCGAAACCATGTGACTCCATCGAAGCCACATTCGCATATTTGGCAATTTGTCCGCCCACGCCCTGCGTATAAATCAACCCAATCAGGTCAAAATTACTCCGCGTATAAAAATCAGCCTCCACATTGATGCGATTCTTCAGAAAACCAAGGCTTGTCCCGACATTGAACTCATGCTTCTTCTCATAGGTGAGCTCGCTGTTTTCATTATCTTCAATAAAGATGCCCGATTCGGCCACTCCCGCGGTTGGCCGCCAGGGTGTATAACTTTTATATACCGCCAGCGAATTGGTCACGAACGCCGGTCCACGGTCGGCCGTAAGCGAATAGGAAGCCTTCAGCGAGCCAAACGATAAAACAGAGCCCAGCGAAGTATCGAACCAATCTTCTTCATGTGCATTCCAGGCTCCCGACACGTTCCAGGTTGGCAACCAGCGGGCAGCGCGTGACTTCCCGAGTTTATTTGAACCCTCGTAACGACCTGTGCCGTTTACCGTATATTTCCCCAGGTAAGAATAAGTTGCCGAACCAAAGAAGGCCACATCACGGGTATAGGTCGAAGTATTGGTGTAATAATCCGCGTTTTCTTCCTTACCCTGTTTAAACACTTTCGGGTCGTAAAAAGGAATTCCGCCGTTTTCATACTGATATCCCCAACCCCGGAACCAGATGCGCTGACGATCGACCGAGCCGGTTTCCATACCTCCGAATAAATTCATGATATGCGTATCTTCAAAGGAAGTATTATACGTCGCCGAAGCCCTGAAATCCACCCCCTTCATGGTATAGGCGGTACGATTGTAAATACCCCCCTCCGGCAAAATAGAAACAGGCAATGCATTCGGATCATCCGGATCTTTGTATAACAACGGGTTTCGTTCCGCAATGGTCGCATCCTCAGGATAAATCCCGGCACGATAAGCTTCAGCCTGATTCGAATGATCTTTGATGTGATGTTCCTGTGAAGAAGATTGATATTTAATGGCGGCCAACAGGTTGGCTTCCAGTCCGCGTGCTACTTTCCAACTCAGTTCCGTCTGAAACTTCAAATCAGCTACATTCAGGTCGATGTAGTTGTTATCCAACTCATGAAAAATATTGAAAGCCGCGTAGTTACGGGTATAAAACTCATTCGGGTCAAGTGTTCTGGAAGAGTTCAAAGCAAAACTATACGGGTTGATATCAAAATCACGTTTCACCTCACCGCTTACCACATCAACATCCTGACTCAGGGTTCCCGGCGCTTTTTGTTCGCGGTACGAACCTGTAGTCAGCAACGTCAGCGACAATTTATCCGTAATATTATATAACCCATTCACATTGGCGGTATAACGCTCCACCGACGAAGCTTTCGTCCAGCCCGGATCATCAAACACGGAAAGAGAAACATAAAATCTCGCTTTATCCGTCCCGGAAGAGATGCTCACCGCGTGGTTTTGTGTCAGGTTGTTATTAAAAAGCAGGCTGAACCAATCCGTGTTACGAAACTCCGCTTCACGCAGATAACCGTTTTTGGCAGCTGTGGTATTTTCCAACCCGTAACCTCCATTCTGATATTGGTTAATAAGCTGATACATTTTTCCATATACCCCGCTGTTGGCAGCACCGGCAAGCGAGGTAAACTCCAACCATCCTTTCCGCTCCATTTCCTGGTAGATGCCCATTTGCTGTTGCGAATTGGAGATATTAAAATCGGTATAGGACGGAATCAAACGGGAAGTAAACTCACCCGTATAATTCACGCGACTGACACCGGCCTTCCCTTTTTTAGTCGTGATAACCACCACACCTGCCATCGCCCTGGCTCCATAAATAGAAGTGGCCGAACCATCCTTCAGAATCTGAAAACTTTCAATATCATCCGCGTTAATTCCAGCGATGGCGGAAGAAATAAGCGTTTCGGCATTACCCGATGACAAAGCATCGCTCGACACATCAATGGCATCTTCCATCACCACCCCATCGACCACCCATAAAGGTTTGGAATTACCATAAATAGATGTAGCCCCGCGTACCCGTATTTTAGGTGCTGTACCGAAGGTTCCGGATACATTTTGCACCGACACGCCGGCAGAACGACCTTCGAGCGCGCGACTCACATCCGTGATACCGTCAATTTTAGTCTTGGCGGCATCCAATTGGTCGGTTGCACCGGTAAACAAGCGCTTATCCACTTTCAGCATCCCGGTCACAACTACTTCTTCGAGTTCCTTCGAGTCGGGCGACAGGACAATCTTCATGGAAGCACGGGCAGGAAGTTCTTTTGTTTGCATACCCACGTACGACACGACGATAACCGCATCGGAACCCGGCGCTTTAAGAGAGAAATTCCCATCCAGGTCAGTGACCGTACCAAGTTGCTGACTACCCTTTACAACAACAGTTGCTCCAATCACTCCCTCGCCAGTATCATCCACCACCCTGCCTTTAATTATCAGCTCCTGTGAAAACAGTTGCAGACTGAGAAACAACAAAAACAGGATTATAATTTTATCTTTTATCATATCTAATTTTCAACTCTTTTGTATTCATTTTAAATCAGGACGACAAAAATACATAAATTTATCAAAGTTATACACTTTGCTCTGTTGAAATGATACAAATAATCAATTATTTCATTTATATTTGCCGGTTCAAACATAAATTAAAATGAGAAAAAGACTTTTATCCAATTATTTGTACCTTATCTTATTAAGTACAATTATCCTGTCTTCCTGTGAGACAGAAGGCGTATCGCGAATTTCCTTCGATAACGATTCATTCGCTTTACGTGTCGGCCAATCCGACACCTTAGTTTCCACAATCAGTTTTACCGGCGATATTGGAAAATTCCCTGTAGAATGGACGATAGATGACCCCACGGTAATTTCTATCGAGGAAACAACCAATGACACACACAGCAAAACCTCCGGCTTGAGTTCAGTAACAAAATCGGTTATTATTACGGCACTGAAAGCAGGAAGCACCGCTTTAACAATCAACACGGGAGGTAAAACGCACAGTTGTCAGGTTACGGTAACCCAGCAATCGCTTGTATTTACACATGGATATGCTGCAAACTGGGGAGACATCTATGGCGCCAACAACAATAACTTCACGTTAAGTTTACTTGAAAGTTCTCTTTCCTTAGATGATGAGGGTTATCCAGTGGGTGATGGTTACAGGTTATTCTTAGATTTTTATTTACCTCTTACACAAACCACCCTTTCTGCCGGAACATTTAACGCTTCATCGGAAGAAGAAAACTATACATTTTATCCCGGGATTTTTGTTGAGGACAAGGACGGGGAAGAAGTGCCTGTAGGTTCATTTTTGCTTAATTACAGCAATGACAATTTGGATATTATTCCTATTGTGGATGGAACATACGAAATAACAAAAAATGGTGACAACTTCGTGGTTGAAGGCGAGTTAATCCTGGAAACAAATGAAATTGTTCAGTTTAGCTATGAAGGCATTGTGAATGAATCAGACCAGCGGGAAAAACCAGTTGAGATTAATCCTGCATTAACAAAAGGAGTTCTACTCTACTTTGGGGATGCTTACAATTCAAAATCAACAGAAAACACAACAGGTAACCACACGAATAATTACGCTTTGTATTTGGGGTCAGAAACAATTGATTTCAGCAACAGTGCGTCGGAAGGTGATATTTTAATGATTGAGTTTAACACGGCGGATTCTGTTCACAACTACATTCCTGATGGCACCTATCAAATGATGACTGAATTGACCTACCAACAACTTGTACCGTTTTCACTTGTTTTTGCCTATCAAACAGAAGATGAAGATCAATGGGGAACGTGGTTCTATGGTGCCACTACCACCAAAGCGCTCAATGCAGGCAATATGACTGTAGCCAAATCAGGGGACAATTACAGCATTCAATATGAATTTTATGACAGAATCGGATCGAAGGTTTGGGGTAGCTACAATGGTCCCTTAACATACATCGACGGCACAGAGGAGAGTCCTGCTGCAGCTCCCCGGAAAATAAATGGTGTTAAATCCCTGAAAAAACCGATCAATGAGAAGTTCATGCAAATCAACAAACATATCAGCAAAACAAGAAAACAAGTTGAATTGTTAAGACGATAATCTTCCCGTTTATCTCAGTTATAACCAAAAACGAAATACCTGTCACGACTCACACCATGACAGGTATTTTAGTTTAACATGGCCTATAGTTGACATCTGCCACAATGCGGTGTTCATATTGAACGATGGACATCGTCGTGGTAGAACGATGGGCATCGTCACACCTGAACGATGTCCATCGTTCAATCGCAACAAGAAGATGCGAGTAATAACAACATTCTTAATGGATATGTGGTTCGTGTTCCTCGGGGCGGAGCTTTGCTGTGGGCTTCCTTCAGATTCCACATCGCTGTGGACACCCTTGCCCGTGGCTAATGGTTGGCGATTATGAACCCCCATAGTGGACTTGCACCACCAAGTTATATATCATGCACGGCAAAAAAAAAACGAGACAGTTAAATAAACTGTCTCGTTGATAAGATTAAGTCAAAGGAACCCTACTCTGCAGGCAAGGTAAGTACCTCTGTAAATACGCCAAAATTATGAGGAATAGATTTTAACACATGCCTCAGGTTCATCGTAACAACATTACCGGCTACAGTACCAGTACCATCAACATACACGTCACCCAAAGCAGCACTGTAATTCCATGCAACTTGTTCTGGTATGGTCACTGTTCCATCACCATTGATTATAATATTGATTGGCTTACCTTTTTCGAAGCAATCAGGTAATTGATACATCGGCGTTTCATTTGCCGAAAGAACCAATTGTTCCCACGTATCTTCAAAAGAAGCAGAAGTGAAAGAACCTACCCCTAATTCAACGAATGTCAATGGACGAATAACAGTAACGTGTACAGTATCTATCAGCTGTCCTTCCACGGCATAACCTTCCTGAACAGGAATAGAGATATCCAGTTTATACGGCACGTTATATTCCAAATCATTCATATTGTAAGTGATTTCAATGGCAGCTTTATTTCCCGCTTCGTCAACGGCATTAATACTCGTTTGTGAAACAGAGAGAACAGATTCAGATCCGCCGATGTAATCTACAGCAATATTAACCGGTGTCACCTTTGCATCGTTGATGTGATACAAATAAACTGCGGACTTACCGGCATCGGTGGCATTTACTGTTTGTTCTGAGGCATGAAACGACCAGTAGTCATTTTCACCTAAATCAAACAATGTCCCTTCTTCTTCCGAGCAAGCGTTGAACATCAACACTAAACTCAAAATGCTTATTAATGATAATACCTTTTTCATATTTCATTGATTGTTATATTTTTACTAATAATATGTTATCTCGGATTCTGGTCAGCTACCGTAAACGATTCGTTGCTATCAAACTCTTTCTGAGGAATCAGAGTAACAAAACGAGGATCTCCGGGAATCAATGTCCGTTTAACAGGATGATTACTTCCGTCATAAGTTCTTGTGTAACCCAGGTTCAAACGACGTAAATCATAAGCACGACCGAATCCTTCACTCCATAATTCAATACGACGTTGAAACAACACTTCATCCATCAGGGTTGTCAAAGCACCTCTTGTATCGGTATTGTATGTATTGCTGTCGGTAAATGTTGCCAAACGGGCTGCATAATTTGTATCACGTTTATCACCTAACTCAGTCAGCAGCGCACGTGCAGCAGCATAATCAGGACTTGCCTTTCTTATGTTTGCTTCGGCAGCAATTAATATCGCTTCTTCGGCACGTAAGAAAAACTCATCACCTAAGTTTGTAACCTTATCAGAGAAACGGAATTTAGTTTGTACATAATCAGTATACTCACCATCTTCTCCAAACTCATTTTTACCCACTGACCACCAGGCATTTTTACGGGCATCAGAAGCGGGAATTTTATCCCACAAACCCTTGTCGATACACTGGTAAGCTCTGGCACCGTATCCACCTTCCGGATCCATATGTGTGAGGAAGAAGCTATATGGGCCAGTCTGATCAGCAATAACCTCAAATGCCCACATAACTGAACTGGAGCTTTTGTTGTTAAATGACCCCAAATCAGCCATTGTTGCAACGCGGGAAAGTCCGGGTTTCTTCAACGCTTCAGTTGCATATAACAAGGCATTATCCCATGCTCCCTGCACCTGTGCTGCACGTGCCCACAACAGGTAGGCAGCATATTTATCAACATGTGAGATGTGCGATTGAGTTGCAGCGCCATCAAAAACTTCAATTGCTTTATCAAAGTCACTGTTGATCTGGACAAACACATCTGCAACAGTTCCGCGGGGTTTACCAACGGTTTCAGCGGTTGTCGGTTCTGTGTAAATAGGAACACCGGGAGCAGTGCTGTTTACAGCATAATTGCCTTTACAGAACCACTCATACAAGGCTAAATAAGCAAAGCCGCGCAATGCATACGCCTGTCCAACCACATCTTTTCCCTTGGAACCCATGGCCACAAGGTTTTCTTCATTTGCGATTACATAATTAACCTGCGATACAATGGTATAATAGAAGTTCCATTGAGAATACTGACGGCCTACAACGCCTGGTTGATCTGAGTCCACATTGAATGCATAGTCGAAGTAAAACCATCCCTGACCCTGTGTAGCCATCAAATGATCCTCTCCGTGCAAGTCTTTCACAACCGGAGTAGCAAAATAACCGGGATTTTCAGCCGACCAGCCGGGACTTGTTCCTCCCCAACCCGGTTGATGCATTGCACGATAAACACCGTTTAATGCAACCTGAGCCGCTTCAGGAGTTTCAAAAATTGTCACACTTGATACCTGATCTGTTGGAGCGGTATCTAACAGGCCTTCCTCACAAGAATTCAGTGCCACGAAGGAAAATCCTATCAAAAATAAATATATTAACTTTTTCATGTTTTTGTAATCTAATTAGTTAGACATTAAAATTTTACATCAACACCAAATGACACCAATCTTTCGGGTGCATATGCATAATCTGTTCCTCCGGTGATGCTGTATTGAGGGTTCATCCCTTTCAGAGATGTAAACATGTATAGATTATCAACTGTAGCATACACTCTTAATGCATGTAAACCTGCTTTCTTAGCAATCGCTGAAGGAAGAGTATAACCTAATGTTACATTCTTAATCGAGAAGTATGATGCATCAAACAACATGTCGTCTGTATAAGTAATTGATCCTCCCAACACATATTTAGGGATATCGGTTATGTCTCCCGGTTGTCTCCATGCCCGGAGTAAATCAACGTGTTTGGCTTGTGCAGGATAATAGAAACTTCTCATTTGCTGATAAACTCCATCTATCATTTCTCCACCGATTGAATAAGTAGCTGTAGCTGAAAAATCGAAAGACTTATATTTCAGGTCTGTACTGATTGATCCGAATAAATCCGGGAACATGTCACCTGCAATGTAACGGGAGGCATTAGCCAACACAGAACTTGAAGTAACGTAAGGATCAACTTCATCTCCATCGTTATTTACAGTAGCCCAGTAAAGAGGCACCCCGGTCAACGGGTCAACACCTGCAGACTTCGGTAAATAATACGATTGGAATGCTTCTCCTTCACGAATAATACGACTTCCTGATGTGATGTCTTTCCCATCATCAGTCAACTTGAGTACTTCGTTCTTAATTGTAGAAGCCATCAATGTCGCATTCCACTGCAAGTCTTTTGTTTTAATCAGTTGTCCGGTAACAGTTAATTCCAATCCGGTATTCAACATACTTCCTGAATTCCTTGAGTAACCGCTAAAACCGGTCGACAAAGGCATTGGGTAATTTAATAACAAATCAGAAGTTTTCCTTTGATAGTATTCGATTGATCCTTCTACTTTCTTATCCAGAACAGAAATATCTAATCCAACATTGAAGTTAGCATTCTTTTCCCAGGATACTTTTTCGTTCTGAATCGAAGTAACCAAAGCTCCGGCTTCACTTGCATTAGACCATGCTAAATCGTAAAGTGCCTGCCATGCATAATAATTACTTGCACCACCAGAAGTTAAAATCTTATCATTCCCCTGTACACCATAACTGGCACGAATCGACATATTGTCTAACCAGGAAGAATAGTCTTCCATAAATGACTCATTAGAAACACGGTAGTTACCACCCACACTCCAGAAATTACCCCAACGATAATCTTTATGGAAACGCGAAGATGCATCACGACGTAAACTGGCTGACAAGTAATACTTGTCGGCATAATCATAGTTGATACGACCAAGATACGATTCAATACGGTAGCTGTCGGTTGAACCACTTGCATTAAATACGGTTGAAGCACCATCGGGCTGATACAACCCACCGAATGGGAAGCCTGTTTTTTCAGCTTCAACTTCATCAATCGACAAATCATAGTATTCGTGTGCAACCATGGCATCGATATGATGCAAGCCTCCAATTTCAGTATTGTAACTCAACATCTGGTTGGCAGTATAACTAAACATAGTTGTACTTGTTTTAGTAACCCGGCCTTTTGAGTCTTTGGCATTTCCGAAGAACGGATTATAATACTCCAGCTGATCAAGACCATAGTAGTCAGCACCCAATGTAAATGACAATTTTAACCCTTTAGCCCAGCCTGTTTGTGTATCTCCTAAAATAACATGACCACGTGATGAAACGTTGTTAATTTTCTGGTTGTATAAGTCATCATACAAAGTGGCTATAGAGTTGAAATCACCCTGCTGACCAGCCGGACGGCTTGCACCATAGTCAAACTGTTTATCTCCAAATTCATCTAATTTAAATGCTCCATTATTATTTCTGTCTCTCAAATATACAGGGAAAATCGGTCCCATCATTTGAGCAGAAGACCAAACGTTACTGGTGTAACTGCCGGTAGCGCCAAGATAATTTGATTCAGTACGTGAGAAGTTACTGTTTAAACCCAGCGCAATCCAATCTAATGGTTTAGAATCTACATTTGTTCTTCCTGAATAACGCTTGAAATTTGTTGTTTCGAGCAATCCGTTGTGATCAAGATAACCAAAAGAAACAAAATAATTGGTTACATCATTACCACCTCTCATGTCGAATGTATATTCCTGACGGAGTGCATTACTACGTGTTACTTCATCTAACCAATCATCTTCCCACAACAAGGTAGCATCGCTGCGTATTTTACCGGTAGCAGGATCTATCAGGTTAGCAACGTCATAATTGTACGGGTTATACATTTGGTTGGCACCAAAAATACGCTGTCCCCCGCTTACCATTTCAACAAGTGCACCAGCACCGGCCATATCAGGAGCAACCCCGTTATCAATCTGCTCATTATAGAATGCAGAAAAAGCGGCTTCAATAAAATCCTTTGATTTCATTGTCTCATAACGGGGAATTGCTCTACTGGCCAATCCAAAGTTTGCCTTGAAGTTCAATTCAGCCTTTCCTGATTTTCCCTTTTTGGTAGTAATCATGATAACACCGTTTGCACCACGTGCTCCGTATAAAGCTCCGGCAGAAGCATCTTTCAATACAGTTACACTTTCAATGTCATTCGAATTGATTGCAGAGATATTTCCATCGTAAGGAATACCATCAACCACATAAAGAGGTAAGTTTGAAGCATTGATGGAACCTAATCCCCTGATGTAAACGTTAGCGCCAGATCCGGGCTGTCCCGAACCTGATGTTACCTGAACACCTGTGGCCACACCTTCTAATGCTTTTGTTACGTTTGATACCTTTCTTTTTTCAATGTTTTCACTTTTCACAGTCGTAGCAGAACCGGTAAATGAGTATTTCTTCGCATTACCGTACGCAACTACCAGCACTTCCTCCAACTCAGCGGCATCTGAATTCAGGCGAACAACCATGTTCGGAGCTGCCTGAACTTCTGCAGTCTTCATACCAACATATGAAACCACAAGCGTTCTGTTAGTCCCCGGCAATGAAATTGTAAAATTTCCATTTACATTGGTAATCGTACCCGTTGTGGTACCTTTCACCATCACAGTTGCTCCTACTATAGCCTCCCCGTCTTCAGCGGAAATTACTTTCCCTGAAATGGAAGTCTGAGCAAGCACCATGCTTACGCCTGCTATGAATAAGCAGGCAAATAAGAAAGTTAGTTTTCTCATAAATTTACCATTTTTTATTTAACTTCAAGTTTATTGATACTTTTTGACTTTTTTCAACCGACAAATATAGACGATTGAAATTTAAAAAACAATAGGTCAAGCTTACAATTTGAAAAAAAATTTACAAAATATTCATCAGTTTGCATTATTTTTATACTGTAAATATGTAATTTTGGTTTATGAAACCCTCTGAAAACACCAGCTACATCAAACTCAACACACTATATATCTGCATATTAAATCATAAAAAACCAAAACAATCAAACTGACATATTATTTTTCACACTAAACGTAACTAAACACAAAATAAGCGCAATATTTTTTTACAATACTACGCTTATTTTTGCATCTTAGCCGTTTTTTTATGCCAAAATAACCTTAAATTTCCAGGTTTGCTATCATTTTTTCTAACTCCCCGTCAAGGGTGTGTAGCTGTTTTTTGCAAAACGCCATCAGTTCCGATGCCTTTTTTACACGGGATGAAATGAGATCCATGTTCACTTCATCTGTATTTTCAAGCTGTTTTAATATCGTTTCTAATTCTGAAACAGCTTCAGTATAAGTCATTTTATTATCGTCTTTCATTATTGTTGATTTACAATTAAAAATTCGTAGATAGAGACACCCTAATAGGGCGTCTCTACATTAATGTCATTCGTCTGAAAAATGCACCAACACATGCCGGTACGAACTGAATATCTTCGATTTTGAAACATATCCGATATATTTCTTTTGCTGATCGACAACCGGCAGGTTCCAGGCGCCTGTATCCTCAAATATCTGCATCACCTTTTCCATGGGTAATTGCTGATTTATGGTGGCGGGAGGTGAAATCATCAGTTGTTTTACTGTAAAACGACCATACAACTCAGGTCTGAACATGATATTCCTGACTTCATCCAGCAGCACGATACCCAACAACACGCCAGTTCCAGCTTCAACTACCGGAAAGATATTCCGGTTCGATTTCGAAATTACCTTCACCAACTCTCCCAATGTCATTTCCGGATTTAGAATCTGCAAATCGGTTTCTATCACATTCTCTGTTCTCATTAGCGTTAACACCGCCTTGTCCTTGTTGTGAGTGATTAACTCGCCTTTTTGTGCCAGACGCATGGCGTACAAACTATGTTTCTCGAAAATAATGATAGTAAGATAGGAAACTGTAGATACAATCATCAGCATCATAAACAGATTGTAACTACCGGTGAGCTCTGCAATTAAAAAGATACCGGTTAGCGGTGCGTGCATAACTCCCGACATAACTCCCGACATACCAGCCAGTGAGAAATTTTCTACCGACGCTTCAAACCCAAGCATGATGACTACAGTTGCAACCACAAAACCAGTCAGACTTCCCAAAAACAGAGAGGGTGCAAATATTCCACCGACTCCTCCGGCTCCATTGGTGGCAGCAGTTGCAAATATCTTAAAAAAGACAATCAGGGAAAGATAGCTGATTAGTACCCACGGACTGTCTCCTAATTGCAGAAAGAAACTTCTATCGAGTACCGATGCCGAATTTCCGTTAATCAATGCCTCAATCGTATCATAGCCTTCACCATATAACGGAGGGAAGAAGAATATCAGCAAGCTCAGGATGGAACCACCAACAACAAGCTTCCAGACAGGTTTATTTATTCTCCTGAAGAAACCTTCCGCTTTGTTCATACCCCGGGTAAAATAGAGTGAAACCAACCCGCAGACAATACCTAATATAATAAATTGTGGTATTCTGTCTACATCAAAAGGTTGATAAGAACCAAACTGGAACATAAAGGCACTTCCTGAGAATATATAGGTAAAGGTAGTTGCTGTTACCGAAGAAATGATGATGGGAACAACCGATGCCAGGGTCATGTCGAGCATCAGCACCTCCAGTGTAAACACCAAACCCGCGATAGGCGCCTTGAAGATACCCCCGATGGCACCCGCGGCACCACAACCGACTAAAAGCATCAGGGTCTTTTGATCCATCTTGAAGAACTTTCCTAAATTCGATCCAATAGCTGATCCGGTAAGTACAATCGGGGCCTCGGCTCCGACCGAGCCTCCAAAACCGATGGTCAGGGAGCTGCCAACCAACGATGACCATACATTATGTAATTTTAAGATGCTTTTCCGCTGAGAGATGGCGTACAGTATGCGGGTTACCCCATGACTTATATCATCTTTCACGATGTAACGAACAAAAAGCGAGGCAAGCAATATACCAATTGCAGGAAAAACAAGGTACCAGTAATTCACTTCGAAACGACTGAAACTGTTAGTCAGCAACTGCTGAATAAAATGAATGGTTGATTTGAGCAGGTTTGCAGCAACAGAAGCGAAAAATCCGACGATAACACTTAAAATAAGAACAAACTGGCGTTGCTTAATATTGTTTTCACGCCAGGCAATCATTTTTATATACCAATTTCTCTTTCCCATGTTCAACTGTTGCAAGCCACAAAGATAGAAATATTTTACATTCCTTTACCCTTAAAGATAATTTCAATCGTAAGAATCAGAATTTTCAGATCATTAAACAACGACATGTTTTCAATGTAGATTATATCATAATTAAGGCGCTCTATCATCTTCTCTATTGTATCAGAATACCCGATTTTTATCGGTCCCCAGGATGTCAGACCCGGACGGATTTTGTACAACAAACAATAATATGGCGCTTCTTTGATAATCTGATCGATATAATATTGACGTTCAGGACGCGGTCCGACCAGACTCATATCACCCTTCAACACATTCCAGAACTGAGGTAACTCGTCAATGCGGTACTTTCGCAACATCCTGCCAATAGGCGTAATCCGGTCATCAAATGCACTACTAAGCTGAGGAGTCCCGTTTTCCGAATTCACATACATGGTTCTGAATTTCACCATCTTAAAAGGTTTCCCATACCGTCCGATTCTTTCCTGCATAAAAAACACAGGACCTTTGGAGTCTCGTTTAATTCTGATGGCATAATAGATAAAGACCGGCAACAAAAACAACAGTGCCAGTAAAGAAGCAATAATATCAATAAGCCGTTTTACGCTCACTTCCCAGGCCGCCATATTCAACTGGGTTATACTAACCAACGGATTAATCCCTAAAGTACTGATGCGCGCACTCCCTGTCAGGATTTCATATAAACGCGGCGTAAACCGGATTTCTACGTTATACTTGTATAACTGGTTGATGATTTTAAACAGGTTTGTATCATTCGTATCACTGTCTAATGCCACAATCACTTCTCTGATATCGTACCTGTTGATAATGGATTCTATATCATAAAAACCTCCTAATAATTTATCTCCGTGAATTTGTGACTTCTTGAATGCAGAAACAAAGCCTGTGAAGGTATACTGATAACCATGCTTCTCAATATCCTGTGCAATTTTCTGAGCATTTTGACCATCTCCGATGATGATGGTGTTTAATGTCCACTTCTTAGATCTGAAATTATGCTGTACCTGCATAAAAATCAACCTCCTGAAAGTGTAGGTAATCACAAATAACTGCAGAAATAATACGAACAATGAATAATAAAAATACTCATAAGACACAATCACGTCTCTTAGTTTAAGTGCAAAAAAAACGGTTATGGATATAATTAAGGAAGAAACAAGGGTTGTTAAAAGCAGGTTGATTTTTACTTTATTCTGTATATTCAGATAAAAACCGGTCAGGTAATGGATAAAAACACAATAGAAAGGAAAAGACAGTAAGGTAAAAAGATGATACCGGCTGGGTAAGAGCACCTCAAAGTTATGCATGACCTGAATGTCATTGATCACTTTCCGGAAGACAACAAATACAAGCCAAACGAGGAGGGCTGCCAACACATCATAAAACAAGTATTTTAAAAGTAGTTTCTTTGTATTCATAACAACACAGCATGCAAACTGTCCATAAAAATCAGCATTAAGTGCAACAAAGATACATAAATATATTAAAATGCGGAATCGCCATTTTATCGGAATGATAAAAGTCTGATATTTCATACACTAAACTATCTTAACAATCACTTTTGGTTGCATTAAAAAAAATGTACTACCTTTACAACTTTAAAAAAGTAACATCAAATGACAAGTAAATGGATATTTAAAACCCTTACAAACGAACAATCCGACATACAGAAAACCCTATCAAACGAACTGAACATCAGCCCCATACTTTCAAAATTGTTAGTACAACGGGGCATTCATACATTTGAAGAAGCGCGTCGGTTTTTTCGTCCTGACTTTGCTAACCTGCACGACCCTTTTCTCATGGCGGATATGGAAAAAGCCGTGAACAGACTCACAGAAGCAATTCAGGAGAATGAAAAAATTTTAATCTACGGAGATTATGACGTAGATGGCACTACCTCTGTTTCTCTGGTTTATAAATTTCTGAAGAAATTCTACAGCAATGTGGATTTTTACATCCCTGACAGGTATCTCGAAGGTTATGGCATTTCAATTCAGGGGATAGATTATGCCCTTAAAAACGATGTTAAGCTTATCATCGCGCTTGATTGCGGCATCAAGGCCATAGAAAAAGTCAAATATGCCAACGAACATCATGTTGATTTTATCATCTGCGACCATCATACACCTGATTCGGAACTACCTGAGGCAATCGCGGTTCTTGACCCCAAAAGACCTGACTGCAATTATCCGTATAAACACCTTTCTGGTTGTGGCGTCGGTTTCAAGTTGCTTCAAGCCTTTGCACAAAGAAACAACATCCCGTTTTCAGAGTTAATCCCGCTGTTGGACCTGCTCGCGCTGAGCATCGCTTCCGACATCGTGCCAATTACAGGAGAGAACAGAATTCTTGCTTATTACGGACTTAAACAGCTTAACACAAATCCGAGTATCGGTGTTAAGAGTATCCTGGAAGTTTGCGGATTATCAGAAAAAGAAATTACAATTTCTGATATTGTTTTTAAAGTCGGTCCGAGGATAAATGCTTCCGGCAGGATGAAACTGGCCTCTGAAGCTGTAGAACTGATGGTTTCAAATGATACCAGTTTTGCTAAACTGAAAAGTGACACTATCAATGAGTACAACAACGATCGCAAAGATTTAGATAAAAACATCACGGATGAAGCCATCAAACTAATTGCTTCTGACAACATCTACATCAAAAGAAAATCTATCGTGGTATATAAACCCGACTGGCATAAGGGTGTTATCGGAATCGTTGCATCCCGTCTTTCTGAGGAGTTCTACAAACCTTCAATTGTATTGACGAGCTCTAACGGACTGGCATCCGGCTCTGCACGCTCTGTCCCGGGATTTGATATTTATAGCGCTATCGATGCATGCAGGGATTTACTGGAAAATTTCGGCGGACACCGCTATGCAGCGGGATTATCGATGAAAGAAGAAAATGTACCGGTTTTCACCGAACGTTTTGAACAATATGTTTCAGCAAACATAACGGAAGAACAAACATCTCCTCAGATTGATATTGATGCCCTGATTGATTTCAAAGACATTACGCCCAAGTTCTTCAATGTGCTGAAGCAATTTGGTCCGTTTGGCCCTGGAAATATGAAGCCGGTATTTTCCACTAAGAATGTAATGGACTACGGCTCCAGTCGGCTGGTAGGAAGAGAACAGGAACACCTAAAACTGGAATTGGTTGACCCGAGTTCTGAAAACGTGATGAATGGTATTGCGTTCGGCATGTACGAATTCAACGACCACCTGAAATCAATGAAACCACTGGACATTTGTTATACCCTGGAAGAAAACAATTTTAATGGGAACACAACTATCCAACTGATGATTAAAGATATAAAAGTGTAAATGCTGTCACAATCTAATTTACATTTAACATGAAGATATACAAACTACAGCAAATTAATCGATTAATCAGATCATCTTTCTTAAGAAATACTGTAATCTGGTTGGCACATGTGACTCGTCAACGTTATCTCATGGTTTATTTTGATCCCGTGTTAGGTTGCAATCTAAGATGTCTTTCCTGCTATTTCAGTAACGAAGAAAAGCGAAAACAATTAAAGGGAATCATTGATAAGGCTGATATAAAAAAATTAGCCCACGCAATTTTTGGCAATACTTACAAACTCCAGATTGGATGCGGCGCAGAACCAACCTTATACAAATACAATCCTGAAATTATTCGACTTGGACGAGAATATGGCGTTAAATACATCGCCATGACTACAAATGCCAATCTACTCACCGAAGATGATATAATCGAACTTTTAGAAGCAGGGCTCGATGAAATAACAATTTCAATACACGGGGTTACCGCTCATACTTACGAAAATCTGATGCGTAATGCTTCATTCGACAAATTGATTTCAGCACTAAAGGCTTTAACGAAGGTTAAAGCTGACTTTCCATCCTTCAAGCTTCGACTAAATTATACAATCAATCACCTCAATATTGACGAATTATCCGATTTCTTTGACGTTTATGGAGATTTTTCTACCGACATCTTACAGTTAAGAGCGCTCAGAGATATTGGAGGGGAAATCAAAGAGGTAAAAACGGATGAGCTATTCTACCAAAAACTAAATACAGTAATTCTGAAACTTGAGAATGAATGTAAATCCAGGAATATCACCTTCATAAAGCCTGATGATTTTGAACGTGCAAATGAGATTAACGACCAAAAAGTGGAAGAAAATCCTGCATATTGCTATGTTTCGCCTAAGTCATTCTGGAAAGAGGATTTCGATTGGAGGAAAGAAACTTACAGAACATACACTAAAAGAACAAAATACGGCTTATCACTCTTTAAAAGTATTTTCAAACCACATCAGTCACATGAGTAATGTGGTTTGAAATTATTAAATTGACAGTATCTGCAACACCCCGATCAGATTTTCATTCACAGGTTTATCGTCCTTAATTGCTTTTGAAAGGGGCACATGCACAATTTCATTATTCACAATGCCTATCATGATGTTACGTAAGCCGTCCATAAGTGCATCGATTGCAGCAACTCCCATGCGGCTGGCAATGATGCGGTCGTAGGCAGTCGGAGACCCTCCCCGCTGGATATGCCCGAGAATGGAGACACGTACATCGTATTCGGGATGCTCATTACGCATACGCTCTGCTAATCCGTTTGCTCCACCGGTAATATTACTTTCAGAAACAATTACGATGCTACTGTTCTTCGATTTTCTGAAACCATTGCTGATTAATTCTTCCAGCTGGTCAACCTTGGTTTCTCTTTCAGGAATAATGGCTGCTTCAGCTCCGGAGGCAAGCGCACTGTTCAGTGCCAGGAATCCGGCATCTCTACCCATCACTTCAATAAAAAACAATCTTTCATGGGAACTCGCGGTGTCACGGATTTTATCTACCGCATCAATGATGGTATTCAGGGCTGTATCGTAACCAATAGTAGAATCAGTTCCGTATAAATCATTATCAATAGTACCCGGGAGGCCTACGATAGGGATATTATATTCCTGAGAAAAAATGCGGGCTCCGGTAAATGTGCCATCTCCTCCTATTACAACCAGGGCATCGATTTCCTCCCGGACAAGGTTATCATAAGCCGCTTTGCGACCCTCCGGAGTTTTAAACTCCAGGCATCTGGCTGATTTCAGTATCGTACCTCCCTGCTGTATGATGTTACTCACATTTTCGGTTTGAAACTCTTTTATTTCTCCGGTTATCAAACCTTTGTAACCTCTGTAAATTGCTTTTACCCGGATGCCGTTGAAAATGGCTGCACGGGTTACTGCCCTGATCGCGGCATTCATTCCGGGAGCATCTCCTCCGGAGGTAAGCATCCCGATACATTTAATCCCTAATCCCATAAAAAAACTATTTTTCCAATGTGCTTAATGTTTCAGCCACCTGTTCCATGAGCCACATGGGCGTGGAGGTAGCTCCGCAGATACCGATTTTTTTCGTTAAATCGAGATTAAGCTCCAGCACTTCCGACGGTTCCGAGACAATATAAGAGTTTGGATTAATGCTTTTACAGTGCTGAAACAGCACCTTTCCATTGGAACTCTTTTTCCCGCTGACGAAAATCACGATATCGTTTTGCTGTGCAAAGGTAGTAATATTTGGGATTCTGTTTGATACTTGTCTGCAAATTGTATCAGAATATTCAAACTTTGATTCTTCCTGTTTCTGATTTGAAATATTTTGAATCAAATGATTAAATCCTTCTAATGATTTGGTGGTCTGTGAGAACAAACGTATGTTTCTCGAAAAATCTACTTTAGACAAATCCGATTCTTTTTCCACGACAATTGCATTGCCTCCCGTTTGTCCGACCAACCCGTTTACTTCTGCATGACCATGCTGGCCATAAATCACAATTTGAGTATCGTCTTCTCTGGATGTATCGAAAGCCGTCTTTACCCTCGACTGTAATTTCAGCACAACGGGACAAGAGGCATCAATCAGGGTAATATTATTCTTTTGAGCCGTTTCATACGTTGAAGGGGGCTCTCCGTGCGCACGCAGCAACACTTTTGCATCATGGAGCTGAGCAAACTGTTCATGATTAATCGTTATCATGCCCATTTTCTCCAACCGTTCCACTTCTTTTCCGTTGTGGACTATGTCGCCCAGACAGTACAACACTTCACCTTTCGCCAATTCTTCTTCTGCTTTGGCAATGGCTTTAACCACACCAAAACAAAACCCTGACTTTTTATCTATTTCTATATTCACTTTTCTAACATTTTAAATTACCATATAAGTCATATAAGAAACATATAAGTTTTGTTTGCGTAGTGTAAAACTACTTTCTAAAAAATATAATAAGCTTATATGTTCCTTATATGACTTATATGGTTTAAGAGTATTTATCATTTTATTTTTTGATCAAATAATGATCTTAAAATTTCTTGTTGCTCCACAATACTCAGTGCTGAATTGTCAATTACAATGGCATCATCTGCTTTTTTCAACGGACTTTCTTTTCTGTTCTGATCCCGGTCATCCCGTTCCTTCACATTGGCAAGCACCTCTTCATACGACACCGTCTCTCCTTTTGCACTCAATTCATCCATCCTGCGCCGGGCCCTGATTTCAGGTGAAGCGGTCAGAAACACTTTCAGCTCTGCCTCAGGAAAAACGACAGTTCCGATATCACGACCATCCATCACAATGCCTTTTTCAACACCCATTAGTTGCTGCTGCCTGACCAACTCTCTCCTGACTGCCCCTAACGTACTCACGCGACTGGCTCCGTTTGAAACTTCAAGCGTCCGGATTTCAGCTTCCACATTTTCACCATTGAGATAGATTTCAGCTTTTCCCTGTTGGTTCTTTATAAACTCAAGCTGAATACTTCCAATATTACTTTCAATGCTTTCAACATCCATACTTTCAGCATCCATCCAACCGTTGCGCATGCAATACAAAGAAACGGCACGATACATGGCTCCGGTATCAACGTAGATATAACCCACTTCATGGGCTAATTGTTTAGCCATCGTACTTTTTCCGCAGGAAGAAAATCCATCAATGGCGACAATAATTCTTTTCATAAATTTTCATTAAAGTCTGAAATCATTCAGAGATGTGGAAATAGAAAACATATAAGCCGTGTTACCAACCTGAAACTGACTTGTGCCAAAACCTACCTGAAAATGACTGATTTTGATTCCTCCTCCAAATGAGAAACCTGCCATACTTTTAAAACCATCCATTTTCAGCTCCTGATGCCGACGATGATTATATGAGGCAGCTATATAGAGATTTTTGCCGGGTAAGAATTCGACACCAATTATGGCATGCCTGAAAATATTATCAATAACCGGAATTTCGTCGGTCACATCCACCCGGTCATACTCAAGCATCGAGTTTTTATTGTTGATGTATCTTAAATCCCAGTCATGGAGGTTGTGAAAGGTAAAAGAGAAACGGAAAGGAGCATGTTCCAGTTTATGAGACACCCCCAATTGGATGTCAAAAGGCAATGGTTCTATGTGCTGTCCGTTTTCATCAGAATAATAGCCTTTGAATTGCGTTCCCATGTTGCGTAAAACCAAACCCGCATAAAACAACTGACCAGGATGTTGGTAACTCAGCCCCAAATCCACAGCAGCACCGTACGACATATAACTACCCTCGGTCAGGCTAACAACAGAATAGACCGGTTTAAGCGCTGCTCCGGCATATAATCCTTCAGCAATCATCCTGCTGTATATCAAACTCATTGAGATGTCTTTTGCTGTAAAATCCCCGATTATCTCGTTGTATTCTGTCGTTTCTTTGAATGTTCCGTAATCGACATACTGAACACCAAGGGCAAACTGATTTTTCCCGATTGATTTACCATAAATAGCCGTTCCAAACTGAATATCTGCAAGATAATTCGCCATATTCAATCCAATCGTGTTGTCCGATTTGCATGTTAACAAAGCAGGATTTAACAGCGCAAAATTGATATCATAATCGGCAACTGAAACATTCTTCCCTCCCAATGCTGCCATTCTGGATGAAACCGGCAAGTCGAGAAACTGAAACACACCATTTCCTGCTGAAACAGAAACAATACCGGCAAACCCTGCCAATAACAATAATAAAGCAACTTTTATTCTCATCCAACAATTTTTATTTCAGAACAATAGAGAAGTCACAAAAAACTTCCAAAGATACATCATTTTAAAAACTATCTCACCAATAAAATGAGAAACCAAATGATATATTAACGTATTTTCAGAGAAAAATTTTATGCAAAATCAAAAAAAAACAAGAAAACCAATAATTTAGGATTGTTTTAACAATAAAAATAATTTTTTTCGTTCTATAATCAGAGAATTGAAAAAAATATTGTACATTTGCCGAACTGAAAAACAATCAAAAAATTGCATTGATATGGACGTTAAAAAATCATCCAAAGCATCACTAGAAGATAAGAAATCCATCTTTATACTGATGGGATTCATTGTGGTTCTGTCGTTGATTTACATTGCTTTTGAATGGACTCAACATGAAGTAACCATTTATGAAGACACATCTTTAGAGGTTGTTGCGGAAGAAGAAATTGAAATCATCCAAACAGCAGAAGTTTTACCTCCACCTCCTCCACCGGAAGTTCCTGAGGTTATCGAGGTACTAAATGTTGTGGAAGACGATGTGGAAACTGCTGAAATTGTTATCGACACAGAAGATGATAAGGATAAACAAGTGGTTATACAGGCTCCGGTTCAGGTTAAAGTAGAAGAAGAAGACACTGAAGTGGTTTTCATGGTGGTAGAATCCATGCCATCATTCCCCGGAGGTGACGCTGCACTTTTCAAATACCTGAGCGACAACATTAAATATCCGGTTATTGCACAGGAAAGCGGCATACAGGGTCGTGTGATCTGTCAGTTTGTGGTAAACCGTGACGGTTCTATCGTTGACATTGAAGTTGTACGGAGCGTGGATAGAAGTCTTGACGCTGAAGCTGTACGTGTAATTCAAAGTATGCCTAAATGGACTCCGGGTAAACAGCGTGGTAAAACAGTTCGTGTAAAATACACGCTACCTGTTAACTTCCGCTTACAGTAGGATTAATTTCCGGTTGCACCAACGGTCTGCCGGTTGAATAATAAATAATTAAAAAACCGTTTGGTACGTACCAAGCGGTTTTTTTAAATGTGCCAGCACTGATGAAAACAGAAATATACCAGGAAAAAGCCGTATTGGTGGGATTGATTACACCAGAACAGGATGCTGCCAAAGCAAAAGAATATCTCGACGAGTTGGCTTTTCTCGCCGATACTGCCGGTGCTACTCCTGAGAAATACTTCTTTCAGAAGATTGATTATCCAAACCCGAAAACCTTCGTAGGGCCGGGGAAATTAGATGAAATAAAGGCCTATATTACAGCTAATGATATCGGGCTGGTCATTTTCGACGATGAACTTTCACCCAAACAACTCAGGAATATAGAAAGAGAACTGAATGTATTGATTCTGGACCGAACCAACCTGATTCTTGACATTTTTGCCAAAAGAGCGCAAACAGCGAACGCCAAGACACAGGTTGAATTAGCTCAGCTTCAATACATGTTGCCCCGCCTTACCCGTTTGTGGACTCACCTTGAAAGACAGCGTGGGGGCATTGGTATGCGTGGTCCCGGTGAAACCCAGATTGAAACCGACCGCCGTATTATCCTGAATAAGATTTCTTTGCTGAAAAAGAATCTGAAAGACATCGATAAACAAATGTCGACACAACGCAAAAACAGAGGAAAAATGGTGCGGGTGGCTTTGGTTGGATATACCAATGTCGGAAAATCGACCATCATGAACATGCTTAGCAAATCGGATGTGTTTGCTGAAAATAAATTATTCGCGACTTTAGACACCACAGTAAGGAAAGTGATTGTAGAGAATTTACCTTTCTTACTAACCGATACAGTAGGATTTATCCGCAAATTACCGCATCACCTGATCGAATCATTCAAATCGACGCTGGATGAGGTTAGGGAGGCTGACCTGTTATTACACGTGGTGGATATTTCTCACCCAAACTTTGAAGAACAACTTGAAATTGTCAATCAAACCCTGAAAGAGATTGACCCCAAAGAAAAACCGGTCATACTTATCTTTAATAAGATGGATGCTTTTTCCTACATTCCAAAAGACGAAGACGACTTATCTCCGATCCAACGGGAAAACATCAGCTTGGAAGAACTGAAAGCAACCTGGATTTCGAAATTACACGATAACTGTATTTTCATCTCTGCAAAGGAGAAAATCAACATCGACAACCTGAAAATCTTGCTGTATGAAAAGGTAAAAGCGATTCACGTTGAAAGATATCCATACAATGATTTTCTGTTCCAGAAATTCGACGAGTAAATACTTTTTCAATAAAACAAATTTATTTAACCCTTAAACAAACTAATTACAATGACCCATTACCGTCAACTTACCGAAAAAGAAATTGCTGCACTGACCGTTTACGGATGTACTGCCGAAAACTGGAAAACTGTTACTGTAACTGAGCATTTCACCCCTGATTATATCGCCAATGTTCATTTCTCTGGTGAAATCAAACTGGGTTCTTTTAATAAAACATTCGATCTTGCCGGAGGACTCAAAAAACACACCGGCATCTACAATTGTTGTTTGCATAACTGCACCATCGGAAACGACGTTTATATTGATAAGATTCACAATTACATCGCCAATTACACAATTGGCAATGACACCTTCATCGACAACATCAATTTGCTGATTGTAGATGGAACAAGTTCTTTCGGCAATGGAGTCAGGGTTCCTGTGATGAACGAAGGCGGAGGACGTGAAATACCAATTTTTGATCATTTATCAGCTCCGTTGGCTTACATACAAGCCTTATACAGGCACAGAAAAGATGTGATTCAAAATATACAGAAACTGATAGATGAATATGCCAAATCACAACAATCAGATAAAGGTTTCATTGGAAATAATGTACGCATGATCAATTGTGGTACCATCAAGAATGTTAGAATAGGGAATTACGCCGTCATTGAAGGAGCGTCTATCCTCGAAAACGGCACCATCAATAGCAATGAAGAAGCGCCTGTTATTGTTGGATCGGGCGTAAAATGTAAAGACTTTATTCTGAGTTCCGGAGTTGAAGTGACTGATTCTACTTTGATTTCACGTTGTTTTATCGGACAGGGCTGTATTCTTGCTAAACATTATTCTGCTTTAGATTCGCTGTTCTTCTCGAACTGTCAGGGCATGCACGGAGAAGCAACAGCTATTTTCGCAGGACCTTACACAGTTACTCACCATAAATCGACGCTGTTGATAGCTGGCATGTTTTCCTTCCTGAACGCGGGAAGTGGTTCGAACCAAAGTAACCACATGTATAAACTGGGTCCCATTCACCAGGGCATCTGTGAACGCGGATCTAAAACCACCAGTGATTCCTATTTACTCTGGCCGGCAAAAATTGGCGCATTTACACTGGTTATGGGTCGGCATTATAAACATTCAGATACCTCCGACTTACCTTTCTCGTACCTGATAGAAAATGCAACCGACAGCTTTTTGGTTCCGGGGGTTAACCTGCGAAGTGTGGGCACCATCCGTGATGCGCAGAAGTGGCCGAAGCGTGATAACCGCAAAGACAGTCACAAACTCGACCCTATTAATTTCAATTTACTGAGTCCATACACCATTCAGAAAATGATGAAAGGGGTGGAAGTATTGAAAAAACTGCAACAAATATCAGGAGAAACAACTGATGTATATGTGTACCAAAATTGTAATATAAAAAACTCTTCCCTACGAAACGGACTCGAACTTTACGAAATTGCCATTACTAAATTCCTCGGCAACTCACTGATAAGCAGGTTAGGCGAAAAAAACTACAACAGCATTGAGGAAGTAAGAGAGAGACTCAAACCAGATACTCCAAAAGGGCACGGTGAATGGATCGATCTGTCCGGTCTGATTGCCCCAAAAGGTAAAATTGATGAATTGCTCAATGCAATTGAACAAAACAAATATAGTTTGGAAAAAATTCAATCGGAGTTCGAACGTATGCATGCGCAGTACTACAATTATGAATGGACCTGGGCAAAAGATAAACTCGAACAATACTGGAACAAATCAATTGATGAGATTACTTATATCGATATTGTTGAGATGATAGAACACTGGAAAACATCGGTAGTTAAACTGGATCAGCTAATTTATATTGATGCAAAAAAAGAATTTGATTTGAACTCTAAGACCGGTTTCGGTGTTGATGGAGATGAGAACCAGAAACATCAGGATTTCGAATCAGTTCGGGGATGTTTTGAAAGTAATCCTTTCGTACTGGAGGTTCTGAATCACATCAAAGTCAAAACCGAACTTGGAAATCAGATGATTGAACGTTTAAATTCGTTAAAGGAAAGTGAATAGTGATTAGTGGTTAGTGGTTAATTATATGTTTAAGGGTTCTCTATTCGTTTTCAGTTTTCAGTTTTCCGCTATTTACTATTCACTATTCGCTACTATAATAATCTTTAATACAAAGGGATATGAATAATTTCAATTTTTACAGTCCGACTTATTTTGTATTCGGAAAAGGTCGTGAGCAGGAGTCTGGAAAACTGGTAAAACAGTTTAAAGGTTCTAAAGTGCTAATCCACTACGGAAGTGGTTCGGTTGTGAAAAGCGGCTTACTCGACCGGGTAAAAAGCTCACTGAAAGATTCTGGTATTTATTTCACTGAACTGGGTGGAGTTATACCAAATCCACGTAGTGGACTCGTTTATCAGGGTATTGACATCTGTAAAAAAGAAAACATCGATTTTATTTTAGCGGTAGGAGGTGGAAGTGCCATTGATTCGGCCAAAGCGATTGCAATTGGTGCACTTTACAATGGCGATTTCTGGGATTTCTATACAGGTAAACGCATTGAAAGGGCATTACCGGTCGCAACCATTCTCACCCTGACAGCTGCGGGAAGTGAAGGCTCAACCGGTTCGGTTATCACACACGAAAACGGCATGCTCAAGCGTTCAGCCAACAGTGATTTAATCCGTCCGGTATTTTCAATTCTGAATCCGGAACTTACCTGCACGTTACCACCCTATCAAACAGCAGCAGGTGCAGCTGATATGATTGCCCATGTAATGGAACGTTATTTCACCAACACGAAAGAAGTTGAAATCACCGACCGGGTTGGAGAAGCGGTGATGAAAACCATCATCAGCGAAACTCCGAAAGCATTGAAAAACCCGAATGACTACGAAGCTCGCGCCAACCTGATGTGGGCGGGAATGTTGGCACACAATGACATCTGCGGAGTCGGTCGGGAACAGGACTGGGCAACACACATGTTGGAACATGAACTATCGGGATTATATGATGTTACCCATGGAGCCGGTTTAGCGGTGATGTTCCCTGCCTGGATGAAGTATGTGATGCACCATGATGTAGCCCGCTTTGCTCAGTTTGCCGTACGGGTTTGGGACTGCGAAATGGATTTTCAACATCCTGAAAAGACTGCATTACAAGGCATTGAACGTTACGAGCAGTTTATGCAGTCGATTGGTATGCCTGTGCGCTTTGCAGAACTGGGTGCCAAAGCAGAAGATATTCCGCAGCTTGTAAAAACACTGGGACTCGGGAACCGAACCCTGGGCAGCTTTATTAAGCTGACCGAAGAAGATGTAGCAAAAATCTATGCACTGGCTGTTTGATTTTCGCTTTAGAGAATAAAAATAATTGTAACATGACAATAAAATCCCTTCATTTTCATAAACAAAGAGTCGAAGCAGAGATCACATTGCCCGCGTCGAAAAGCATCAGCAACCGGGCTTTAATTATTAATGCGCTGTCATACAGTCCGTACGAAATAGAAAATCTTTCGGACTGCGACGATACCAACGTGATGATTAAAGCATTGGACTCAAATAATACGACTTTCGACATTGGTGCAGCCGGTACTGCTATGCGTTTTCTGACTGCATTTCTGTCAAAAACAGTTGGGGAATGGGTAATTACCGGCAGTAAAAGGATGAAGGAAAGACCCATCAAGTTACTGGTTGATGCGTTGAACAGTCTGGGTGCCAGGATAAAGTATCTGGAAAATGAGGGCTTTCCTCCCTTACGAATTTATGGAAGTGCCCTTACCGGTGGTGAAATCAGATTAAATGGCGGGGTGAGTAGTCAGTATATTTCAGCCTTGATGATGATAGCACCTTATATGCAAAAAGGACTGAAAATCATTCTCGAAGGAAATGTGATTTCAGTTCCATACATCCTCATGACCCTGAACATGATGCGTGATTTTGGCGTGAAAGCCAGCTTTGAGAACAACATTATTGAAATCAAACCTCAATCTTATCAGCCGGTGAAATACAGGGTTGAATCGGACTGGTCAGCTGCTTCTTACTGGTACGAGATTTTAGCCATAGCGGGAGAAGGTCGAATTTTCCTGAAAGGTCTGTATCAACATAGCTACCAGGGCGACAGTAAAGTCGCTGAACTATTTGAACAATTGGGTATACATACGGAATATCAGCGTGACGGAGTTTTACTTAGCACTAATAATCGGGATTGTTCCTGTTTTGAATATGACTTTGTGAATCAACCTGATTTGGCTCAGACCTTTGCAGTAACCTGCTGTTTGAAAAACATTCCTTTTCATTTCAGGGGTGTTCAAAGTCTGAAAATTAAAGAAACTAATCGCGTGGCTGCGCTCATTACGGAGTTAAAAAAATTTGGTTATGTGCTACATGAGCCTGCAGATGGGGAATTAGTCTGGGAAGGCCAGACAATCCCGGTTCATGCATCTGAAACACCATCGATAAAAACTTACGACGACCACCGCATGGCCATGGCTTTTGCCCCGGCAGCTTTCATTCGCCCAATCGTGATTGAAAATCCGGGAGTAGTAAGTAAGTCATATCCTGGCTTTTGGATGGATTTAGAAAAGATTCAGTTATAGATTAACTGACTTCCTCAAACATAAAGCTGAAATTCAAAATCCACAAACTCGCCTCTTCGAGGCTCAAACAGCGTGTCTTTTGAATTTCAGCTTTATGTTTGATTGAAAAATGTGAAAAAATTATTCCAACACGGTTACCCAATTATACAAGTCTTGTTCATCACCACACTGAATAGCTAATAGTTTGTGATACAACTTATCACAAACGGGACCTGGTTTACCATCTTTCGAGAAAACATAGCTTACCTTGGTATCATAATCATCAATTCGCTCAATCGGACTGATAACTGCTGCCGTGCCACAAGCGCCTGCTTCATCGAAAGTAGCCAGTTCTTCGACAGGAATTGCTCTTTGCTCAACTTTCATCCCCAACTCCTCAGCCAAAGTCATCAGACTCTTGTTGGTGATAGAAGGCAAAATTGAATTCGAACGGGGTGTGACGTAGGTATTGTTTTTTATCCCAAAGAAATTGGCAGCACCGCATTCGTCTATATATTTCTTTTCCTTTGCATCTAAGTAAAAAATATTTGAATAACCCAGTTCATGTGCATGTTCCCCGGCAACCAGACTGGCTGCATAATTACCGCCAACCTTGTACTTACCGGTTCCCAACGGAGCAGAACGATCGTACTGACGCATGATGACAAATGGTGTTGTGGCAAATCCACCTTTAAAATACGGACCGACAGGCGCGACAAACACGATGAAAAGATATTCTTTGGCGGGACGCACACCCAGTTGCGGACTGATACCGAACAAAAAAGGACGAATATACAATGACGCTCCCGAACCGTATGGCGGGACAAAACGTTCGTTTAATTTCACAGCTTTAATTACGGCTTCACTGAATTTCTCGGTGGTAATGGGCTCCATCAATATACCTTTACAGGAATGTTGCATGCGTTTTGCGTTCTCATCTATCCTGAAAATACGGATTTTTCCATCTTTACCCCTGAAAGCTTTCAACCCTTCGAACACTTCCTGTCCGTAATGAATACAGGTTGCTGCCATGTGCAATTGCAGGTACTCATCTTCATGCACCTCCAACTCACCCCAGTTACCTTCATCGAAAGTACAGCGTACATTAAAATCCGTTTTCATGTAACCAAAACCCAGGTTACTCCAGTCGATCTGTTCCATAATTATTTAATTAGCTCAATTAACATACAAAAGTACTGATAATTCACCACTTTATCACCCTGTTAATTTATTTTTTTAATGTAAAAACGGCTTCACTCCCCATATTCAACAGCAGATCCAATACACTCAAATTGGGCTGAAAGCCAAATTTCGGCGCAAAAACCTGATAATATGATTCATGATGCCCAAAAACAGCTTCCTTTTTGGGATGTATTGCAGTCCTTAAGTCATGCATATCTTCCGGCAATTCTTTTAGATAAACGTCCGTTAACCTGATTGCAGGTTGTACATCAACCAACTCCAGCATTTTTTGTTGAATTTCAATATTGTAATCCCACAGAAAATTCCATTTTTTTTCATAAAACCCGATCAAATCATCCGCGTAATACTCAAAAAAGGGGCTGGAATTATATGCTGAAGCGATGGATCTCCAATGCTGTAACTGCCAGTTTCCATGATATGATATTCTTATATCCCGGATGCGTGTTTTACCATTTTCGATCTTCTCAACCGGAATGGTGAGATCCATCAAACCATTGGCTGTTGCAATTACGCAACGGTTTCTGTACGACTGCTTTACGTAGCTCTCATGCTGTTCGAGTAATACTTCATCCGCATTGACGAGTACCATGTAATACTCGAGCGGAGCGAGGTAGGCCGTACTCAAACAATACCTGCCTGAGATATTGGTATCCAAAACCGAGTTAGCGGCGGGCATCTTTAAAGAAGCGGTTAAACCTGATTTTGCCGTTAAACCAACCTTTATCCTTGTCAAGAGACAACCAAACCGCTACCGGTCGTCCCACAACGTGATCCTCCGGCACAAAGCCCCAGTAACGGGAGTCTGCTGAATTGTGACGGTTATCACCCATCATCCAGTAGTAATCCATTTTAAAGGTATAGTATGCTGTTTCTTCTCCATTGATGAAATACTTTCCGTCTTTTACTTCCAGGGTGTTTTTTTCATATACCCGGATGATGCGTTCGTAAATCGGGAAATTATACGCATTCAACCGGAGCGTGGCCCCCTTCTTCGGAATATAAATGGGTCCCATGTTATCACGGTTCCAGTTCTTTCCTCCGCCGAGCGGGAATACATCTCCTCCAAGTTCGTAAGGTTCAACTGCAACCTTCACGACACCCGGATAACGCTTCATTTTTTCGAGCATCTCAGCTGTTAACGGGAAATGATAAATTGGCATGGCCGGGTCCATCCCTAAAAACGATATCAGATGGTAATCATACTGAGCATTTAACATCAGGCGATCTTCTTTGCTGATACCCAGTTTGGTTTGCATATCTGCCGAAAGATAACGTCCGTCGGTCTGCACGTAATAATTATACTGAATGCCCGGATGAGCTTCCTGTGGTTCATTATTGACGAAGATCTGATTGTCACGAATTTCAAACCAATCGCCGGGTATCCCCACACATCGTTTCACGTAATTTTCGCGACGGTCAACCGGACGATAAACTATTTCGCCATACTCCTGTTTTTTTGACCTCACGATTGCTCTTCCGGCAGCCATCACGGCATCCACATCGGGCTCAACTCCGGGTTGTTGCATTTTCAGGCTGTTATATCCTTCATAATAGCAACTGATGTAGTAGTCCGGGTTTTGTTTGTTTACCGGCACTGTATCACCCGTTGGAAAATTGAACACCACAATATCGTCCCTTTCAATGGAATCGAAACCTTTTAATCTCTTATAATCCCACTGGGGATTTTCCAGAAATGATTTGGTATTGATAACCGGGAATGTATGCTGAACGAGCGGGAACGAGAGGGGTGTATTGGGTACACGGGGACCGTAACTCGCTTTGCTTACAAACAAAAAATCGCCCACCAGCAGACTCTTCTCCAAAGAAGAAGTTGGTATCTGGTAATTCTGGAATAAATAAGTATTGATGAAATATACGGCTACAAGGGCAAAAACGATGGCATCGACCCAACCCATCACCGCCAGAAAAGTTTTGTTTTTCGACTTCTTCCACCAGGTCCAGGGGATGAATCTGGTGATGAAAGCATCAAACACGACCGGCAGCAACAATAACCACCAGAAATTACCTACCCAGACGATAAAAAGGATATAGATAACACACCAGATGATAGCCTTGATCCATTGTTTAACAGGCTGAGAAAAACGTGTGTTTTGTTGCTCTTGAGTCATGATGTTTATTTTTTCTATTCTAATTTTATTCTATTGATGATTTTTATTCGCATAATGTAAGACAAGTTCATTACGCATCAAACTTCAGTAAATCCTGCATGGTATAAAACCCCTTTTTTCCGGCAGTAAATTCAGCAGCAATGACAGCTCCCAGTGCAAATCCTTCCCGGCTTTTCGCATCGTGGGTAATGGAAATCGAATCCACCTCCGAATCATACACAATGGTGTGAATGCCTGGCACCTGCCCTTCCCTGATTGATTTAATGGCCATTGATTCCGGAGTCACCTCCACCTCCTTCGACCAGCTTGTTTTACGCTCCAGATTCTCCAGTATTCCTTCGGCTAATGTGATTGCCGTACCACTCGGGGCATCCAGCTTTTGCGTATGATGCACTTCTGTCATTTCCACATTGTATGCCGGAAACTTATTCATTAACTTCGCCAGGTACTTGTTTACAGCCATAAAAATGTTTACACCAATGCTGAAGTTGGAACTCCAGAAAAGTGTATAACCTTTGGTTGCTATTTCCTGCTTTATTTCAGGCAGGTGTTCCGTCCAGCCTGTCGTACCACAAACAACCGGCACACCGGCAGCAAAGGCACTACGAATATTTCTAAGGGCTACATGCGGCACAGTGAACTCGATGGCCACATCTGCACTTTCGAAAGCTTCCGATTGAAAATCAGCTATATTATCAACATCTATGATCGAAACAATTTCATGTCCCCGTTCTTTGGCTATACGTTCGATGATCTTACCCATCTTTCCATAACCAATCAATGCAATTTTCATATAATTACTTAAAATATTTTTTAAATTCTTGTTTGATGGTGGGCTTGCGTGGTTACTATATCGGGCGCAAGCATTGTGCCCCTACTAACCACTATCAATTAACCACTGACCACTAATACTGATTTGTTCCCAATAAAACGAGTGTACATGCTTCTTCGTATGCAATCCCGTTCTTTTTAAGTATTGTTTCGAATTCCGGATTTTCAGTTCCGGGATTGAAAATCACCCGGTTGGGTTTCAGCGAAACAATATAATCATAATAACCCGGCTGATTTTTCGGACCTACATATAAAGTCACCGTATCCAGCTGTTCATATTGTTTCCTTTCCGTATCAATGGTTTGACCAAAGATTACATCCGGACGAAGACCGAGCAGTTCAATTTCATGACCATGGGCTAAAAGCCTTTCTGCAGCTTTGTAAGCATATCGCTCAGGATTGCTGCTTGCGCCGATAATCAATGTTCTTTTCATATTTTTTATATTAGCCCCTATCCAAAAAAGCGGAATGGAGTTTTGTTTGTATTTATCCCATCAGGTAAAAATCCAGCACTTCGAAAATCTCATCTTTTGAAGCGGTTTGGTTTATTTGAATTTCTCCTATATCCGATAATAAAGTAAAATTGATTTCCTTCGATTCATTTTTCTTGTCGTGTGTCATCAACTCATACAAAGCTTCATAATCATTACAATCGAAATCAAACATACCATAATATGCTTTGGTCATGTATTTCAATTTCAACAACTCTTCCTTCGGGAAACCAAGTTTCACATGCGACAGATACAATTCGCACAAAAGTCCCCACATCACAGCATATCCGTGCAACACAGGACGTTTCACCCGATAGGAGAAAGTTTCGAAAGCATGCGCAAAAGTATGTCCGAGATTCAACGCCTTGCGTATATTTTGCTCTTTCGGATCTACTTCAACGACCCTTTCCTTGATGCGGATACTACGATCAACCAAGGCAGACAAAAGCTCAAAATTAACCTCATCCAGATTGAATTTCAGCACTTCCTGCCATTCCTCACGGGTATCAATCAGGGCATGTTTTACCATTTCAGCAAAGCCCGACCGAAGATTCTGCACATCCAATGTTTTGAAGAAATCAATATAAATCAGCACCAAGCGTGCAGGATTAAACACCCCGATTTCGTTTTTGAGTCCCATGAAGTTGATCCCGGTCTTCCCGCCGGTAGCTGCATCAACTGCTCCCAATAAAGTTGTTGAGATATTGACATATTCAATTCCCCGCTTAAATGTAGAAGCCACAAATCCCCCGATATCGGTAATCATGCCCCCACCCAGGTTTATCATCAGCGATTTGCGCGTAGCCCCATTCTCACTTAGATATTTCCAGATAAGAACAGCAGAATCAATATTCTTATTGTCATCTCCTGCAGGAATATTAATCAGGTGCGCCCCCTTTAAACATGCAAGATCTTTGATAAACGGAAAGCAATAGTGCAACGAATTATCATCAGTTAATATAAAAATATCTCCCGGATCACGCTTTCCTACTGCTTCATTTAGGGCATTCCGGACATCTGTACATATAATGGTGTTTTGCTGACTCATGCATTTTCAATTGAGCAACAAAGATACAGATTTTTCTGTTAAATATGATAGATTGGTTTCGCTGAAAAACTTAGTCAGCATGTTAGACATTCAATTGTTTATTTAAAAACATCACACAAAATATTAAAATATTCAAAATAATTTCATATATGAAAATATGTTCATATATTTGCACAAGTTTTTAATAATAGCAATATGATAGATTTGACTCAAATGGAACAAGCAGCCTATACATTAAAAGCCATCTCAAACGGGACTCGTTTGTGTGTAATATCTCTTTTAGCAGATAAAGAGGAATTGAATGTTTCGGAGATTGGTGAAAAACTGCAATGCGAACAATCGTTGTTATCGCATCACCTTACCGATATGCGGGCCAAAGGTATTTTGAATTGTCGCAGAGAGGGAAAAAATTGCTTCTACTCACTGAAAAACAAACAGATTACAAAGATTCTGGATTGTATCAGGTCATGCGAGTGTGTATAAAGTGAAAGTTATAGATAAGATGAAAGAATTTATAAGAAAACATATTTTAAAAATCGCAGGAATCATTACCGGCATGACCGGAGGTTATCTGTATTATTACTTTATCGGATGTCAGAGTGGCAGCTGTCCGATTACATCCAATCCATACATCAGCATATTGTATGGAGGAGTGCTGGGATATTTATTCTTTGATTTATTTAAGAAGAAAAAACAGGAAACAAACAATTCAGAAAAACAGGAAGATGTATAGTACATTTTATGTGTCGAAATCGCAATGCATGAGTTGCAACAATGAAGTATTAAAGCAACTTGGAACCTTACAAGGGGTATTCGGAGCCGAAATGGACCGGATAGACGGAAAGATTGTGGTACATCATACCGATGAAATCTCCAGGGCAGCGATTGGACAAAAATTAGATGAACTTGGCTGGAAAGAAACTGAAACGATCATAGAAGAAGATGGGCCATCCGTATGGGGATGTGTATTATAAACAATCTGCCCCTGCTGTTGTTAGAAAAGAATAAAAAACATAAAACAAACAAATAGAAACAATATGAAGAAAATCCTGGGAGCATCTTTGATGCTGATTTTAATTGCTTTTACAGCGTGCGGTAATCAATCCGGCAACAAAACTGATGTAAAAGAAACAGAAACAAATATTATTAAAACAAACGAATCAAAAAAAATGGGAACAATTCATTTAACCAAGGCCGAATTTTTACAAAAGGTGGCCAACTATGAGACAAATCCTACTGAATGGAAGTATTTGGGTGACAAACCGTGTATCATCGACTTTTATGCCGATTGGTGCGGACCCTGTAAAGCGATTGCTCCGGTACTGGAAGAATTAGCAAAAGAATACGACGGGCAGATTTATATTTACAAAGTAGACACTGAACAAGAGCAGGAATTAGCAGCTGCATTTGGCATCCGCAGTATTCCATCACTTTTATTCTGTCCGATGAACGAACAACCTCAAATGGCACAGGGTGCACTTCCGAAAGAGACCTTCAAGAAAGCTATTGAAGAGGTATTACTGAAGAAAACCAACTAAACTTACTGATTTCTCTTTTAATTGTTTAAGTCCTGCAATTCTGCAGGACTTTTTTATTCAGACATATTAAACCTTCATTGAATTAAATAGTCAAATGTCACGTAAAAATCATTAATTCACTTAAAATTATCTACAATGAAAAAACAGATTTTATTTTTACTGATGGTATTATCCGCAATGATATGCACAGGTACCGCACAAGCACCTCAGAAACAGGCAAACAAACAGCCAAATGCCAAGGTGCGTGCTGAACAAATGGCTAAAGACCTTAGTTTAACAGAAACCCAGAAACAACAGGTACAAGCTTTATTTGAAGAGCAGCAAACCAAAATGAAGGAGTTAAGAGAGTCGGGCGAAGCAAATCAGGAAGCCCGCAAAGAAGAATTAAAAAAGCTTCGTAGCGAATGGGACAGTAAACTTGAAGGCATCATTGGCAAGGAAAATATGGAAAAACACAAAGCCATGATGAAAGAAAAAGCAAAAGAACTTAAAAATAAAGGAAAGAAATCCGCGGAATAAGTCGGGTTCTATAATTAAGGGTATAAAAAAGAGGAAGAGGCTATCTCACAATAGGAGTGAGATGGCCTCTTTTATATCTACAAAAAGCACAAAGAATGTGACAAAAAATGTTTTTATTACATCGCTCAACGCTTAATTAACTTATCAACAAACACTCCGTTTTCAGTTGCGATTTCAATTAAGAACATACCGGCACTGAAACCCAAAATATCTATTTCATTGCTGAACGGTTTCTGAACGGACATGATCAACCTTCCCCGCAGATCGTACAGTTTTACGGTTTTTACTTTTTGCAGGGATTCAGCCTCAATGTACAGTTTGTCGGTGGCAGGATTCGGATACACACGGACACTGCCGTTGTCAATTTGCATATCAGAGGTTGTATAATCGGTTTGCACCGAAATGACGTCGCTAAAGGTACCCTGTCCTGTCACACCTGTTTTTTCAGCCCGAACGCGGTAATAATAGGTTGTCGAGGTTGCCAGACCACTGATAGTTTTTGTCAATTCAGTTGATGGAATGGTAAATGGCGAACCGGTAACCGGTGCTGTAAAAGCGTTATCTGAAGCTACATCAAGCAAATAATTATCTATCTCACCCACAGCAGGAGCTATCCAGTTTGCCGTGAAACCGGTTGGGAGAATATTAGTTGCTGGCGTTGACGTTGGAACCACCATCGCGTAACTTTCCACCCAATTGGAGGTGAAACCCGATAATGCAAAATTGCTCAGAGTACCATAGAAATTGCCTGTAAGATCAGAGAGTTCGGTTTGTCCGTTGTTATATCCCCCCGGAACGCCTGAATTGAAATTGTAATAGCCATTCAAACCGGTTTGTGTGGCCACATTAACTGGCGTTTTCATATTCAGAAGAATTTCAGCCTGCGAAAGTGCACGGCTCCACACCCGGAACTCGTCCAGACTTCCTTTCAGGTAATAACTCCCGTTACCGCGGGAGCCAAGGTAAAACGGCGTACTCGTACTTTGCAAAGCCGTGCCTACCGGATTCGGGCCATTACTTGTGTATGATACTTCTTTTCCGTTGATATAGATTTCTGCAGAAGAAGCTGCCGCATCGTAAACACAGGCAATGTGCGTCCATACTCCGATTGGGAGAACATTTGGCACATCTATATAAACTTGTGTTGTGGGTATAAAGCGTAAAGCATTTGCACCCGCTCCTGTATGCAATTCCATTTGCTCAACGGCTTTTCCACAAATAAACTGGACATCTGTATTTGCATTGGGCTGCCACAACAACCATCCTTCAAGTGTAAAAGCAGATGAAATACTGTTGTCATTATCAGGAATGACAACATTGTTGTTTGTCCCGTTAAAATTGAGCGCATTGTCCGGTTCGCTTCCAACAGTATCAATAACGCTGCGGAAAGCAAAAAGCAGTTTTTGAACATTACTTAATGCGTAGTTGATTTGTGTCGCATCTTTGTTCACCACGCTTATGCTTGTACCGGAAAACATAATGCGCTGTATAGTATTAAGAGCAGTGACGCTTTCGTTACCAATCCTGGACTGCACGACCAGACTTTGCACATTGGCAGCCATACTTAGCACTGAAATTATAAGCAAGCTTGCGATAAGAATATTGTACTTTTTCATTTATCTATTTTTTATATTATTCTACAACCGGGCGCAACGACAGCCCCTGAGCACGGTTAATAAAGTATGAAAATCCTGCAAGCTCAATGTAGAATATTAAACTTCTAGCTCTATAGTTATTCGTACTGCTGGTATAATAGAGACCCTGGCTACCAACCTCCTTGAACACACCGTCAAACTCACGATAGCCTCCTGCAGGCAGAAAAATTGAATTGCCCGTGGTTTTGTCGGTAAACTTATAGCCATTAACACCATTTTGTGTAGTCCATTCTTTAGCGACTTCAGTGGCAAGCAAAGCAGCCGCTTCGGCAATGGTAGGCACACGCCAACCAGCAGGGCAAGGATCGTTGGGAGCCTTTACGGGAGCAGTCTCCGTGCCGGCATTCCAGAGCACATCGTTTTGAGGGGAACGCCAGTCGTAAGGATAATTATTGTTGGCTATAAAAGAAGTGGTGCTTGTTCGGCTTTCGTGTCCATCGGCAGTGCGTCCCCATTGGTAGAGTGCGCCATAGTCCTCGGGGTTTGCCACAAATCCGCCGCCAACATCAAGATTACGGGTTGCCCATTTCACGCCGTTGATAAGTACATAATCGGCAACATCGGCTTTTCGTGTAAAAGAAATACTGTCAATCATAGAGATAGCGTAAGGAGTAACGGTACCGTCATTTTTGTAGATATACAAACGGTCTTGTGCCAACACAGAAATTGCGCTTGACATAACAGTCAGGATCAGAATTAGTTTTTTCATCATTACATGTTTATAAAGAAAATGAATACTTTGTTTTATTAGATTAATTGAATGAATGCTGATGCAAAATTAACCTTTATAAAACAAAACATTAGCCCTGAAATTTAGGGGACAGCCACCCTGAAATTTGAGGGGACAGGGAGTTTGAAGTTAAGTTTAGCCCGGAGCTTAACTCGCAGTGAGTAGAAAATATTCTGTTGTTCAATAAATAATTATATCCATCCTGCTTTGGTGGAAAGAAATACAAGTTCAACGTTATTTTTGGCGTCGAGTTTGCGCTTGGTGCGAGATGGTCGTTGACGGTGGTTTCGGCAATGCCGAGTTTTTGAGCAATTTCTTTCACTACCAGACCTTGAGAAAGCAGTTTAATGATTTCGACAGCTCTATCAGACAATACAGGTTGCGTGGAGAAATCCGGATTTTTATGGGTAGCAATAATTTGTGTATCGTATCTGAAAACCACCTCGCCGTTGTACACGTCGATAATGGTTTGCCTGAGTTGATCAAGCCCGACATTTTTCAGCAAGAACCCGCTTGCTCCTTCATTTTTGAGGCTATCAACAAGGCTTACATCACAATATCCGGTAAGAACAATCACCTTAGGCTGAACGGGCAACTTGTGTATTGATTTGAGAATATCCAATCCATTCTCACGGGTTTTTGAAAAATCAATGTCGAGCAACACCACACCGGGTTGTTGTTGCTGCATCAAATTCATTCCTGAATTTCCATCGAGGGCAAAACCGGCAATAGAGATTTCCGGATCATTGAGAAAAGAGTTCACTATCCCGTCGATAAACAGTTGGTGGTCGTCGAGTACAATTACGCTGATCATAGTGGTGAGATTGGAATATTAATCATTACGGCTGTTCCTTTTCCCTGTTGCGAGTCAATGCTCAAAGTTCCTCCCAGAACGGAGAGGCGGGCTTCTATGTTATTCAATCCGAAACGGGTTTCCTGTTTATTGTTTAGGTCGAAGCCCTGCCCGTTATCTTCAACAGTAAGGTAAATCATTTTTTCATCACCAATGAGTTCGATCACCATTTGCGATGCCCGGGCGTGTTTCACAATATTCACCACCAATTCCTGAATGATTTTAAATACTTCCGTTTCAATTACGTTATCCCAACGAAGATTTTCACTAACTCCTACTTTTGAGAAAGTAACCTCAAACGTTTGTTGCTTTTGAAGGTTGATACACAAATCGTCGATTGCTTTCACCAGCCCGAAATGTTTCAACGAGTAGGGAAGCAGATTGTGCGATATCTCTCGAACCTGTGCTATAATGCCATCAATTTCCGGAATCAGCCCGTTGTTTATTATCCCGGCTTCCATTTCCAGTTTGCGTTTCACCCCGATCAGCCGGATATTGAGCGAGTCATGCAAATCCTGAGCAATGCGTTGCCGTTCAATTTGTTGTCCTTCGAGGATGGCTTTATACGATTTTTGTTTTTCCTGCTTCAGTTCGAGGGTGCGTTCAATAACCTTTTGCTCTGTATATTCTTTTGCCTGTTTCAATTCATCGGCTTGCCGACGGATAATTCTTTCCTGTACAAAAGCATTCCGGTGTATATATTCGCTGCTATAAACCGAAATACTGACCACGATAACAGTCGATAAAAAAACAATGGAAGAATAATTAAAATATTCCGGATCAATCCTGTGGATACCAATTCCCAGGGTACTGTAAAAAATAAAAATAAGAAAGAATACTGTATTGAGCAGGACAGTATAAACAAACTTCATCCTGAGAAAGAAATTAACAGATAAAACAATAAGCATAAGCCCCATAAAGTACTCTGTCAGAACACCTTTGTCGGAGCCGTCGTAAAACAGCATCCGGTGGGTATAACTCCCTTCGATAACGATTGAATACACAAACAAGGCAAAAACATGAAACCTCCTGACCAAACCCAAATGCAGGGTAGTCCCGAAAACCAGAGACAAAACAATCATCGCAATAAACCATCCGGGATGCGACATATTGTAAATCAAATAAAAGACACCAAACAATAAGGCACCCAGCAAGGTAAAAAGTATAGCAAGAGTTACATTCTTGGTTTGATAATCTTCCGTAAATTCCCTCTCCAGTGTATTGTCGAGGAAATGCAGATTCAACGGGTTTACATCAAGGCCGAAAGGATTAACAACCGTCCTTAAAAATCCGGATAATACCATTGGGTTTTTGCTTTTTTTGCAAATGTAGTTGAAAATTTTGTAACTCTGAAAATCAATTTATTCAGATACAATTTTGCAAACGTATTAACCGAATAGACACCCTTTGACTTTATCCGGCTAATCCGGTTGAAGAAATCAGCTGAATTTATATTTTCATCGCCCATACCACTGATTTGGCTTATTTAGTAGCAGAAGAAAGGTCACTTGACGACCAACTTGCTTTCCTCAACTTGCTTTTCAACTCAGACTTTCGTGCACAAAAAATCCCGACCACTACTTTTTCAGTGACCGGGATTTAAAAAACGGCGGCTATCTACTCTCCCACTTTTACGCAGTACCATCGACGTGACCGGGCTTAACTTCTCTGTTCGGAATGGGAAGAGGTGGAACCCCGGTGCTATAACCACCTGAAATCAGGTTGACTATTGTAAAGAAGAGAAATATCAGTTCCTGTGGTTCGGGATAAAATTAATCTTAACCAACCAGTACAATACCATAATATCGTTTTTTTTCAATACTCCATTTTACCAACACCTTTTTTACAATCGGTGATGACTGATGAAGTATCTTTCTGTTTTTGTGTTTTCTCCTATTCGGGAAAACCACGCTAAAAAAGCGTTCGGGCAATTAGTATTACTCGGCTTTACATTTCTGTTGTACACCTGTAACCTATCAACGTGGTAGTCTTCCACGACCCTCAATTAAGAAATCTAATCTTGAAGATGGCTTCGTGCTTAGATGCTTTCAGCA
>JANJVQ010000027.1 GCA_024710005.1 Paludibacter sp.
TTAAAAATTCCTGACTCACATCTGTGTTGATATACTCTAAAACTACCTGCAATTTTAACTCGTCCGTTAATCTGTTTACTTTTCTTCGCATAATCCTGATTTTTGTTTACTTTTTTGTAAACTTATTTCAGGACTAGACAAAAAGCTTAATGTTCGCTTTTAGCTATTCGATATTAGCTATTCGCTTTTTGTTATTTTATCTGCTATCTTCTTTTAACGTATTCATCATGCAACTTCAACGCATACTCCATACAGCGCGGATTATCTGCATCCGCCAGCTTCGGGTTAAGCTTCGGAATTTTCAATTGCATACCAACAGCAATATCATCGGGGGAATTCAGCAAATCACGATTGGCCTCGAATATATACACCCAAAACTCTTTCACTCCATAGTGACGCTCCGAGATACGGGTAAGCCGGCTTCCCTGTATGACTTTTTCGGTTGCTATAAATTCCTTGTAAACACGCGGCTGATCGAACAGTACCTGCAACTCATCAACAGGTTCTGCCGGTTTCGCAACAACTTCCTGTGCAACTGTATCCTGCTGTAACACCGTCGTATCAGTCAACAAAGTATCAGCAGGGATTTCTTCCGGAATTACAAACTGACTTTCAGGCACCTGAACAATTTCATTTCTGAAACGATTTGAATCGATATGTTTTTTTACTGAAGAAAACACATCAAAATCGATCAGGATATACACCAACAAACCTCCCAACATGATTCCGACAAACAAGAAATCGAGTTTCCGGCCAGGTGCTCTGGTGACTGAGCTCTTCCCCAGGCTCTCAGGGTGAAACTCATCGACCTCCTGTACCCGTCTCTTTCTACTCTCTGCTTTTTGCGTCTCTTTTACCTTTACCTGAGGCTCTTCAACAGAAACTTCCGGCGCCATGGCAGATGATTCTTCTACTACCGGGTCAGCTTCTTTACCTACGATTACGGCAGCAACTTCTTCCGGGGTTTCAATTACTTCAACTTCTGAGGACTCAACTATTTCTTTTTCAACAACTTCAGACTTCGCATCCGGTTTCTCTTCTGGCTTTTCCTCTGCTTCTTCCGAAACAATCATTTCAAGCGGGGTTTCAATTTCAAGCGGAACTTCAGGAGTTGCCGGTTCAGAAGACTGTGTAGCAGTTACTTCTATTGCAGCATCCTGCGTTTTGTCTTCCTGCTTATCGTTTAATGCATTGATTTCCGACAAAATATCCTTAATCTCACTGGCTTGCTCATTAAAAAACTTCAATGGCATTTGATCCGCATCAGCTGTTTCCTCTGAAGCTTTTTCAGTAGCCTCTTCACCATCATCGAGTAATACCGGTTGCAAATGGGCATACGGCTCATTGGCGAGCTCTTTTAACTCCGCATCCGGAGTAAATACGACCTTATGATATCCATCGATAACGATTTCAGCACCGGTGTTGACATCCACACTTTTACGGGGCTCATTCCATTGCAGCTTGAAAGTCCCCAACCCATTGATTTTAACACTGTCCTGCGAGACCAGCGCTTCTTCAATTGTAGCCAGCAGGGCTTTCAAAAAATCATCCGACAGCTTTTTACTTACAGCAACCTGTTGCGATAACAGCTCAACAATCTCAGCAGCATTCATTTTCTCTTTACTCATGGCGCAGGATGTCTTTAAGTTTCATTTTCAATGTTGTACTCTGCCGAAAGTTAACCACTTGTTTGGGTGGTATCAGGGTGCGTACCTGCGTAGCCGGATGCACCGAAAGCCGTTCCTCCTTTCTTTTGAATTCGAAAGAACCGAAGCCCTGAAAACTCACCATGTTTCCGGCAACCATCTGTGATTTAAGAATTTCTACCGTTGCTTCTAACATCCTGTCAACTTCACTCTCCGGCTGATTCAGCTTTGAAGCAACAGCAGCAACTAATCCTTTGTGTTTCATATTTTTTATTTTAAATATCTACAGTTAACGGTCTGTCATTGCGAGGAGTAAAACGACGAAGCAACCCCGTCATCACCTTCACTCCGATTATCTCCCGTACAAATCAAATTCAGCAGCATCCACAATTTCCGCCTGATAAAACTCACCCACTTTAACGCCTTTTGTGTCAACAGGAATAAGCACTTCCGGATCAACTTCAGGCGAATCAAACTCAGTCCGACCCACAAAATAATCTCTGTCTCTCTTGTCGATGATTACTTTCATGGTGGAACCTACTTTTGCCTGGTTTATTTCAGTTGATATTTCCTGCTGAAGCGACATGATTTCATCCATCCTTTGTTGTTTTACTTCTTCCGGAATATCATCCTGATAATGCTTGTGTGCATAGGTACTTTCTTCGTGCGAATAAGTAAATGCACCCAGGCGCTCAAACCGGGCAAAACGTAAAAACTCCTTCAATTCGTCAATATCCTCCTCCGTTTCACCCGGATGACCGATTAACATGGTCGTCCTGAGATGGATACCGGGAACTTCCTCCCTGATGCGCCTGATTAACTCGTAGGTTTGCGCTTTTGTGAAATTGCGGCGCATGATACCCAACATGTGATCACTGACATGTTGTAAAGCAATATCGAGATAACGGCACACATTCTCTCTTTCACGCATGACTTTCAGTATTTCATACGGGAAATGAGCTGGATAAGCATAGTGCAAACGCAGCCATTCCACACCGGGTATATCCGATAAGCGTTCCAGCAGTTCCGCTAATTTTTGTGATTTATAGCGATCGATGCCATAGTACGACAAATCCTGGGCAATCAGATGAAACTCCTTCACACCTTTGCCAACCAGCATTTCCACTTCCTTTTCCAGGTCATCCATCGAACGGGAACGGTGTTTTCCCGTTATCAACGGAATGGCACAATATGAGCATGTCCGGTTGCAGCCTTCTGATATCTTCAGGTAAGCATAATGTGCCGGAGTCGTTAGTGAACGTTCCAACCGGAGATCGGCCCGGTATTCCTGTCCCAGATCAGTCAGTATTTCATTGTAATTGAACTTTCCGAAATACTTATCTACTTCCGGAATTTCCTTTTGCAGATCAGTCATGTATCGCTCTGATAAACAACCCATCACATACAGTTTATCAATTTTCCGGCGCTTCTTCAGGTCGGCCAACTGCAAAATGGTGTTTATGCTTTCTTCTTTGGCATCACCGATGAATCCACAGGTATTCACAATAACCACTTCACCATCCGGTTTCTCCGAATCATGGCTCACCTTGTAACCCAGCGCATCAAACTGACGCATCAGCTGCTCCGAATCCACCAGATTCTTGGAGCAACCCATCGTGATGATATCAACTTTTCCTTTTTTCATCATTCAAATAAAGAACCGACAAATGCTTCCCTATCGAACACCTGCAAGTGTTCCATCCCTTCACCCAACCCGATGTATTTCACCGGAATTTTAAACTGATCGGAAATGCCAATCACCACACCACCTTTGGCTGTACCATCCAGTTTTGTAATGGCCAACGCATTTACATCCGTCGCTTTGGTAAACTGCTTGGCCTGTTCGAACGCATTTTGTCCGGTAGAACCATCCAACACCAGCAACACCTCCTGCGGTGCATCCGGGATTACTTTCTGCATCACGTTCCGGATTTTCGTCAGCTCGTTCATCAGGTTCACCTTGTTGTGCAGGCGACCAGCCGTATCGATAATCACCACATCGGCATTATTGGCCTTGGCTGAAGCAACCGTATCGTAGGCAACCGAAGCCGGGTCGGCTCCCATTTTTTGCTTGATAACAGGCACGCCTACACGTTCACCCCATATAACCAACTGGTCGACCGCCGCTGCTCTGAAAGTATCGGCTGCCCCGAGATACACCGACTTACCGGCTTTCTTAAACTGATGTGCCAGTTTCCCGATGGTGGTCGTCTTGCCGACACCATTCACCCCCACAACCATAATCACATAGGGCTTTGAAGGTAACTCCGACTCGAAACCGGCCACAACACCGGCATTATTCTCTGCCAGCAAAGCCGCGATTTCTTCTTTCAGAATCACATTTAACTCACTTGTGTTGATGTATTTATCCCGGGAAACACGTTGTTCAATTCTTTCGATGATGCGCAAGGTAGTCTCCACCCCGACATCCGAAGTAATAAGCACCTCCTCCAGGTTGTCGAGCACTTCATCGTCAACCTTCGATTTGCCAACTACCGCCCTTGATATTTTAGAGAATACACTTTCCTTGGTTTTCGATAAACCCTGATCAAGCGTTTCTTTCTTTTCTTTGCTAAAAAAACTGAATAAACCCATTGACTTATTTACAATTTACTTATTTACTTTACTATACTTAGTTCCCTCGCTTCGCTCGGGATGACAACGATTTTGAGAAAACAATAACCGCCGCTCAATCTATTCTGAAAACATCATTTTTTGTGCAGCGGCGTTACAGAGATTCTCGCACCTGTCGCAGTGGTTTGTTAAATATTCATTGAGGCTCCCAGCGACGGAATCAATCCACATTAACCCCCGTCATTGCGAGGAGTTCACAAAGTGAACGACGTAGCAACCCCCTCGAACTCGCATTTGGCTATTTCCACTAACCACCAAAAAAATCCTTGTCACAAAATTAAGCATTTTTTCTATATCCGGAAACAAAAAATCCCCCCATTCAAATAAATGAGAGGATTACTATTATTTACAGACAAAGTGAAACGGGTTATTTCGCCAAATGTTCTTTCACTTTATCGTTATGTACCATTTCTTCCTGAAAAATATACGCACCGGTTTTTGGTGATTTTACCATCTTGATGACTTTCGCATAAGAACGACCTTCACCCTTTTGCATCGATGCAACCGCTTTCTTTGCCATGATTCAAACTTATTTAATTTCTTTGTGTACTGTTACTTTTTTCAAAATGGGGTTGTATTTTTTCAACTCCATACGCCCCGGGGTGTTTTTCCTGTTTTTCATCGTAATATAACGAGAAGTACCGGGCATACCACTTTCTTTATGTTCGGTACATTCCAGAATGACCTGAACTCTTGCCTCTTTTGATTTCTTTGCCATGTTTAAATTTCCTCCTTAAATTATGCGTATAAAAAACCTTTTTCAGCAGCTTTCTTAATGGCTGCATCCAAACCCAGCTTGTTGATGGTGCGCAAACCTGCAGCAGAAAGTTTCAGGCTAATCCACATGTCTTGTTCCACCCAATAAAACTTTTTTGTAAATAAATTTACATCAAAAGTCCTTTTTGTACGGCGCTTTGAGTGTGAAACATTGTTTCCCACCATTGCTTTTTTACCGGTAATTTGACAAATCTTTGACATTTCTATATCTTTTTGTTATTTACAACTTTTCGAAAACAGTGTGCAAAAGTACACTATTTTTTTTAAACCCACAAGCAAATAAATATTTATTTTCTGATAATTTTCGGGGAAAGATTAAATAGCGGAAAGCGGAAAGCGGAAAACTGAGAGTTCACGAAGTGAACGATGTGGCACCCCCCTTGAACTCGCACTTGGTCGTTTCACTGTCCGCTTTCCGCTTTCCGCTTTCCGCTATTTCCATCAGCATCAGCAACGCCGTCTGTGTTGTCCGCTCAATATTGAGTTGCCTGTCGAGTGAAAATTGGAATCGGCGACTGACTAACGAATCCTTTGTTCCGACTGCGATCCAGACTGTTCCGACCGGTTTTTCATCGGTACCGCCATCAGGACCGGCAATGCCGGATGTGGCGATAACATAATCGGCAGATAGCTTGTCGGCAACGCCAATGGCCATTTGCCTAACAACTTCCTCGCTCACGGCTCCATCTCGATTGATGACTTGTTCATCTACCCCCAGCAATCCGGTTTTTATTTCGTTACTATACGCAATTACCGAACCCTTGAAATAAGCCGAACTTCCGGCTACTGTCGTAATGCGATGCGCGATGTGCCCACCGGTACAACTCTCGGCTGTTGCCAGGGTCTTTCCCGTCGCTCTGAGATGCCTGCCCACCAACGCTTCGAGCGATATATCCTCTTCTGCAATAACAGCATCTCCCAATATAGCTTTCAACAGTGCCACCTGTCTGTCAATTTCATTCTTAGTGGACACAAAGTCATCCTGAGCTGCACTCAGCCTAAGTTTCACAATATTGAAATGAGGCAGATAAGCCAGGTGAATCTGTTCCGGCAACACATTCTCCCAATCAGCAATCTTCAGCGCCAGAGCCGACTCGGGATAGCCGGTAACCAACAAGGTCTTGTGAACAATAGCCTGCGACTGAAACTGCTTCTGCAACCGGGGAATGATTTCGAACTCCATCGCACGTTTCATCTCATAAGGAACACCCGGCATCGACACGACAACTTTTTCTCCTTTATCAAACCAGGTAACGGGCGCCGTACCGATAGGATTAGAAATTATGACCGCTTTATCCGGAACCATGGCCTGTGATTTGGTCAGCTCATTCATGGCGCGCATGCGGTTTTTAAGCAATTTCTCAATATCAGCATACACCTGAGCATTAAAAACCAGCTCAGCGCTAAAATACCGGCACAGGGTTAACTTGGTAATATCATCTTTTGTCGGACCTATTCCGCCGGTAAATAAAACGACTTCTGCCCTTTCGAGCGCCAACTCCAACGCTTCCGTTATTTGCTTTTCATTATCATGTACAGAGGTAATTTGCACCACTTCAAAACCGGCTTTGTTCAGCTCAGCTGCCATCCAGGCAGAATTTGTATCTACAATCTGCCCGATGAGTATCTCGTCTCCGATGGTGATAATCTCAACCTGCATTGTTATTTATTTTGATTTAACTCTTTAGCTGCCACGACTAATTGCTCATACCAGTTTTCGCCGAATTTTCTTATCAATGGTTCTTTCAGAAACTGATAAACAGGCACTTTCAATTGTTTTCCGAGTGTAACAGCACAATTACAAATACTCCATCGATGGTAATTTACAGCCTTAAAATCATTGTATTGCTGCACCCTGACCGGGTAAAGGTGACAGGAAACCGGCTTTGGAAAATCCGTTTTCCCCGCTCTGAACGCCTTCTCAATAGCACATTTACATACTCCTGACTCATCCGTGTAGGTAAACACACATTCACGACCGTTGACAATGGATGTAACCGGCTCATTATCTTCATCGATATAAAAAATCCCCTGCTTACGAATTACCTCCTTCGAAACTTCAGTCAGGTCATCCCAAATCAGCGGCAAAATTGCCTGAATTTTTTCAATTTCATCCTGTTCCAGCGGCGCTCCGGCATCTCCTTCGATGCAACATTCACCTTTGCATGCCACGAGATTGCAAACGAACTGTTCTTCGAACAAATCGAAACTTATAATGGTATCGTCAATTTGTAACACCTTGCTATAGAATAAAAATAAAGCGCATCAAAATAAATTTGACACGCTTTAATATGATGAATGAGAAATTTATTCCTGATTGCCGTCCTGCTCTTCTGTAAATCCGGGATTTACAACACCCGGTTCAGCCTGCTGAGCTTCCTGGTAGATTTCCTTGATTTCAGATTCGTGTGCACCTTTGTCGTGCGAACGGAAACCTACTGCCGCAACAGAAAACACCACGAGGGCAATCACCAGCGTCCAGGTTGCTTTTTCAAGAAAATCAGTCGTTTTACGAACACCCATAATCTGGTTTGAAGATGTAAAACCGGCTGCCAGTCCGCCACCTTTGGAGTTTTGAACCAACACCAGCAAGGTTAGCAACAGCGAAACGATTACAATCAGAATAATAAAAAACGTATACATATAACTTCTTTATTTTGAATTTGCGATGATTTTTTCCAAAAATCGAATTTGGTCTGCAAAGTAAATACTTTTTTTCGGATTTATCAAATTTAATTGCTTCAATATTTCAATTGCTTCCCTGTATTTCTTCTGTCTGATATACAGACGGGATTTCTCCTCCAGGGATAAATCTTTGGTCTGTTCGTCTTCATACCTGAAATAATCCGGAACCGGTATTTCAATTTTTGTTTGTGGCATTTCCGGCTGATGTACCGGCGCCGATTCAGGAATACGTATCTCCTCTTTCAACATCGCCCGGGAAGCTTTCAAACTTTCAGCAATTTTTTTCAGTGAAACACGCGTATCACCTCCTTCGGATTCAGCAGCCTCCAACAAGTCAAAATAACTACCTGAAAAACGGGCATCCCGTTGATGCGATTCCGGCGCTTTACTCAATTGAGCTTCAGGGTAAAGATAAAAATACAACCAGTTTCTGTCGGAGGCATATAAAGTAGTAATACCAATCTGCGATTCAAAATGAATACTTTGCGACTTCTTTAGCGATTTCAGATAAAGCACCCTCGCCTGACTGAAATAGGGATACCTTTCAGTCAGTTCTTTCAGATCTGCTGCATGCGTACCATCAACAGTCTCCGGTTCAGCAATCAATCTCATAAAATCATCAGTCTTCATTCCAATCGCTTTCAGTTTCGTCATTGTGAGGAGGCAAAGCCGACGCGGCAACCTCATCACTTACTTACCACTTCGCCACCGTATCATTATAAATATTATCAATGATATCTTCCATCATGATAGCCAGCAACTCATCCTGTACATCGGTTAACATCCGGTTGCTGTCGAAAGTCTGGAAAGCGGTATATTTTTTTTCAAAATCATCTTCCGCATTGGCATTATTAGTAAACCGCACATTGATGGTCACGGTGAGTTTTGTTTCGGCGGAATACGAGTCTTGTCCAATCGCCATCGGCGTGAGCACATAACCGACAACTTCACCTTCCAGGTGCATGTCACCATTATTTTTCAGCAATTGCAGCCGGGTTTGTTTGGCAAATTTATCTCTTAACTTCTCCGAGAATTCCTGCGCGAGAGGGGGGTGAACCAATTCAGCCACATTGTTAAAATCGGCAATCGAAATCGACCGTGTCTTGGCATAATCTATCGATGCTCCATTGAATGTATAGGAAATCAGACAAGAGTTAAAAAAGGTAACGGCAAGCAACATGACCGCCCACTTTATGACTTTCACCCAAACCATGACCTTCAACAAGCTCCTCGTTTTTAAATGCTTAATCCAACCCATATTCTTTGATTTTACGATAGAGGGTACGTTCCGATATTTTTAACTCTATAGCAGCAGCTTTGCGTCTCCCTTTGTATTTTTCGAGTGTTTTAATGATCATCTGTTTTTCCATTTCTTCCAGCGTGATCGGCTCATGAACGGGTTCAACATCCTGAAAAACTTCTGCTTCCATATAATTCACATCATCCGGGTCGGCATGAAACGTGCTGCCTTTCATGTATTTCTTATCAGCCATAACTTCCCCTTCCCGATTTGCCAGCATAACATCCTGACCTTCCTGTATATGCGACCCAAAATCGACATCGTAATGCGAAACCGGCGCAGCCTGACCATTCATGATGTCATGAACCAGTTTCTTCAGTTCATTCATATCTTTTTTCATATCAAAAAGCACCTGATACAGAATCTCCCGTTCACTGTTGAAAGTTTTCTGATCAAGCGGTCTATGACCTGCAAACAAGGCAGGCAACCGCTCCATATCTTCATTCGGGAGGTAATTTCTCAGGATATCCGCAGAAATATCACGGTGTTGCTCAATAACAGAAATCTGCTCTGTAATATTTTTAAGCTGTCTGATGTTTCCGTTCCAATAATAATTGGTCAGCATAACTTTAGCTTCATCCGAAAGTTTGATGGGTGGCATCCGGTATTTATCAGCAAAATCGGAGGCAAATTTCCGAAACAACAGAACAATATCTTCTTTTCGTTCCCGAAGCGGTGGCACGTAAATGGGCACCGTATTCAACCGATAGAATAAATCTTCCCTGAATTTCCCATCCCGGATAGCCTGTTTCATTTCACGGTTGGTAGCTGCCACCACCCTGACATTGGTTTTTTGTATTTTCGAAGAACCGACCTTGATAAACTCACCGGCCTCCAACACCCTCAGCAACCTGACTTGCGTAGACAAGGGCAACTCCCCTACTTCATCTAAGAAAATGGTGCCTCCATCGGCCACTTCAAAATAGCCTTTTCGATCGGCCGTAGCTCCGGTAAAAGAACCTTTTTCGTGCCCGAACAATTCAGAATCAATTGTACCTTCGGGTATGGCGCCACAGTTCACCGGAATATAAGGACCGTGCTTTTTGTGGCTGTATTGATGTATGATTTGCGGAAAGTTCTCTTTCCCTACCCCACTTTCTCCGGTAATCAGCACTGATAAATCGGTTGGCGCAACCTGAACTGCAATGTCGATTGCCCGGTTCAGCAATTCGGAGTTACCTATTATTCCATAACGTTGCTTAACAGACTGAATTTCTGAATACTGCATATTTCACCAATGATTAAACCTGTAATTTTGACATGCTTTATCTGACAAAAGTAGTGTTTTTTGGGAAATGGTGGGTTGTTTTATAATAATTTAAAATTTCACCTTATGATTTCGGTTGCCAGAAACAAACTTTCGGTGATTCGATAGAACCATCGGCCTTCAGTTGCTTCATGGCTTTATCCACTTCTTTTCTGTCGAGTCCGGTCAACTCAACCAACTTACCGGCATTTACCGGCTTACCGGCAGCTTTCATCGCTGCCAAAACCTGATCTTTTGTTTCCATATTGATAATTATTGATGACTGTGTATTTTATTGATTTTAAAGGATATACTCAAGAACTAACCACTATCCACTATTCAATGTTTTTTCTAACCTTTTTCAGAAACTGATGCATGGCTTCTGTATCTTTTTGATCGATAATATCCAGTAAGGCCCGCAATTCTCCCCTGATGTTGTTCAACTGTTCAGGAGTATAGGGGTTAAAAAGGATTTCAGTCAGCAGGTAATCATCTTCGGACAACAATCCCTTGGCAATATCCATGTGTCTTTTAAATGTCGTACCCGGCGCTTCCTGCGGCTTCATAACCGAAGCAAAAACAAGCGTTGAAGCAAACGGAATAGACAATGAATAAGCAATTGTCTGGTCATGCTCCTCGAATGTATATTCGAAAATTTTCAGTCGCAGCGAACCGTACAAATCTTTGAAGAAAGCCTTTCCCATGTGGTCAGACTCCGCGATGATGATGGCGCTCTGCGAACTCAGGTTATCGAGTGTTGCAAAGGTTGGTCCGAACATCGGATGTGTTGACACATAGCGCATTCCCGATGATTCGTAGTACGATTTCAGACCGGTTTTCACGGAAGCAATATCTGAAAGAATACAATTTTCAGGAAGAAAAGGTAACACTTTGTGAAATGCATCAATCGTATATTTCAATGTTACACAATTGATTACCAACTCAGGCTGAAAGGCTTTGATTTCTTCATACTGTGTCATCCGCAGCGTATTAAACACAAAACGCAGGCGCTTCGGGTCTGTATCAAACAGGGCAACTTCATGCTGGAAGCACAAAACATCAGTCAGGAATGTGCCCATTTTACCGGCACCAAGGATTAATATTTTCATCGATAAAAATGTTGTTGAAAAACGCAACAAAGGTACAGAAAATTATTTTTTCTTTCCAAAGGAAGGGTCTAATTTAATAGATGCCGCAATCCAGATTGTCGGGATAGCCATCAGGACAACAATAACAAAAAACATTTTGTAACCAACCTGATCCTGTAACCAACCGGCTGCCATGCCCGGCAACATCATCCCAAGCGCCATAAAACCTGTTGCAAAAGCATAATGAGCCGTCTTGAATTCTCCTTCGGCCACGTAAATCATGTACATCAGGAAAGCAGCAAAGCCGAATCCGTAACCGAACTGTTCGATGGCAACACAACTAATGACAGTAATATAATCAGCAGGTTGAAAAAAAGCCATATACACATAGGCCAGATTGGGTAAAGTTATAAACAAGGCCATTGGTATCAGCCAAAACTTCAATCCGTTCATCGAAATGGCAAATCCACCCAGGACTCCCCCCAGCACCAGGGCAATAACACCCACAGTTCCATAGGCCAGTCCAACCTGTTCGGTACTCAACCCCAGTCCACCCAACTCAACCGGGTCGAGCAAGAAAGGAGAAGCCAATTTGACCAACATAGCTTCTCCCAGCCGGTAAACAAGTAAAAAAGCCAGTGAAAGTACAATTTTATCCTTTTGAAAAAAGGTTCTGAAAGTTTCCCAGAAATCCCCCAGTTTTTTATTGGGGTTAACCGATTTATGCAACTTATCTGCCTGTACTTTAGGCAGCGCAAAACGATGGTATAACATCAGCAGGATGAAAATACCGGCGACCACGAAAAAAGTAATGCTCCACGAAAAACGGATATTACCGGTTACGCGTTCCATAGCGCCTGCAAAAATGATTAGAAATCCTTGTCCCGAAATCATCGCCAGGCGGTAAAATGTACTTCGGATGCCTACAAAAAATGATTGTTTATCATCGGATAATGCCAGCATATAAAAACCATCAGCAGCAATATCGTGTGTAGCAGAGCTAAAAGCCATCAGCCAGAAAACCAACAAGGTAGCCTGAAAATAAAAGGGCATGGGTATTAACAGAGCAACACCGGCAAGTCCGGCCCCAATCAGCAACTGCATGGAAACAACCCACCATCTTTTAGTAGAAATCAAATCGATAAAAGGGCTCCAGAAAGGTTTAATGACCCAGGGAAGATACAGCCAGCTGGTGTATAGCGCGATGTCGGTATTCGAAACCCCGAATCGTTTGTACATGATTACGGAGACTGTCATTACAATTACATAGGGTATCCCCTGTGCGAAATATAAGGTTGGCACCCATAACCAGGGACTTCTGTCTTTTTTAGCTTGCTGCATATTTTAAATATTTTATGAATCTGACAACTGATTTACATTCACTTTCGCTCTTCTTCTTATTTTTTCTTCCCAAAGAACCCACATCAGGAAGATTACCCCATAATACAAATATTTATAGAGACCTTCGTGCAGGAACTCAAAACTATCCGGATTCTCTCTGATTGAAGCTACAATCATCAGAATTCTGAATATATTAAAGAGGTAAACCACCACCAATCCGGCCGGAATATACCACAACTTGCTGCGCCAGGGACCTTTATAAAAAGCCATAATCACGATAAAAATATAAGCCTGTTTCAGACCGGTACACGCCCATACGATTTTCACAGCTACCCCGTTGTCGTGCCGGATCACATTTGCAGCATCTAACTGTACCTGATAACCTATTGACGACAAAATATCATACACAACCCGTGCGACATGATCAACCATCAGGTTGAAACCGGCTGAGAAGTCGAGACCGAAAAACGTAACCACAACATCCGATTCATCACCCAGCATGGTAAATTTCCAAAAGAAATGTGCACCCAGCAAAATGATGAAAAAATAGATAATCCCTTTCAAAGGAATTAATTTTTCTGGAAATTTAATCTTCGACATGTGACATTTACCTTGTTAAAATGTATAATTAATCCGGGCATACGGAACTTCGCCCAGCCCACAAAAATCATGATTCAGGTATTTAAGATATCCGGTTATGGCAATCATCGCAGCATTATCGGTGGTAAAGGAAACCGGGGGAATAAACACCTTCCATCTGTGTTTCTTTCCTGCTTCCACCAATGCGTTGCGAAGCCCTGAATTGGCCGACACTCCACCGGCCACAGCCACCTGTCTGATATTTAAATCCTTTGCTGCCAGTTTCAGTTTCTTCATCAAAATATCAACTATTGTTTCCTGCAACGACGCACATAAATCGGCCTTGTTTTCCTCAACAAAATCAGGGTTTTCTTTTACCTTATCACGCAACAAATATAAGAAAGAAGTTTTTAATCCACTGAAACTGTAATTATAATCTTTTATTTGAGGCTTTGCAAAACGAAAAGCCCGGGGGTTCCCCGACTGTGCAAGCCGGTCGACATGCGGACCGCCGGGGTAAGGCAACCCCATCACCTTGGCACATTTGTCGAATGCCTCTCCCGCAGCATCATCGATGGTTTGCCCGATGATTTCCATGTCGTGATACGAGCGCACCAAAATTATCTGGGAGTTTCCTCCCGAGACAAGTAAACATAAAAATGGAAATTCAGGCATTTGTTCGTCGGGCTGTCCCTGACTGATGAAATGCGCCAACACATGGGCCTGCAGGTGATTCACATCAATCAGCGGGAGATTAAGACCCTGTGCAAAACCTTTGGCAAAAGAAGCGCCGACCAGCAATGACCCGAGCAAACCGGGGCCACGGGTAAAGGCAACAGCCGACAAATCAGATTTAGCAATACCGGCCTCACGCATGGCTTCGTGCACCACCGGGATAATATTCTGTTGATGGGCACGCGATGCCAGCTCCGGCACCACACCTCCGTAACGCTCATGAACGGCCTGCCCGGCTGTCACATTCGACAGCAAAACACCATTTTTGATAACCGATGCAGAGGTATCATCACATGAAGATTCGATACCTAATATGTATATATCTGATATTGGTTTTTGTTGCTCTTCTTTAATCGTCATGTTTAGCTTTACATTTTCAGAATCTGATTTTACTGTAATTCGTGACTATCAATGTATTCTGATGTTTTCCGATGCTTTGATTATTCCAAACAATTTTCTAATTTTGTGCAAATTAATGCCCAAAGGTATAAAAAAATCAGTTAAAATATTCATCATTTCAGCGTCGGCAATAATTCTGCTGTTGGCCTCTCCCTTTATTTTGTTACAATTCAACAAGATACAGAATTTTGTTGCAGATAGCATCACCCGTGAACTTTCAGCCTCTCTCAACACCCGGATTGAAATTGGAAATGTGGATTATCATTTCTTCAACAAACTGAAAATTGAAGATGTTTTAATTGAAGACCAGCGACAAGACACCCTGTTGCAAATAGACCGCCTATATGCCGGGTTTAATTTCTGGAAATTACTCAGAAAAAAAATCGTCTTTTCAAAGATTGAAATTGACCATTTTTATGCCAATCTCAAAACTGATGCCGGTGGCAAATCGAATTTCGATTTTCTGTTTTCTAAACAAAAACCCAAACAGGATTCAGCATTCCTTGATTTAAAACTGGATAAATTAATCATTTCAGACTCCAGGCTGACTTTTACAAGAACGGCAGATTCCATCAGCTTTCAGCATTTTAAAGAAAGCAGTATACACATCAACAACATAAATGCTGACATATCAATCAACACGCTAACAAACGACACGATTAATGCTGCAGTAAATCACCTGACGGCAAGGGAACAGTCAGGATTTACACTAAAAAGTCTGAAAGCGAAAATCATCGGCACTCCTCAAAACATCCAATTTCCAACGCTTTCGGTTCATTTACCGGAATCTGAAATTAACCTGAACAATTTGACACTTCGTTTTGATACGGTACAAGGCAATCAAACCCTGGCGGAGAAATTGAGTGTGAACATCCCGGTTGATAATGCACAAATAGCACTTTCTGATTTAGGTGCTTTTGTCCCGGAATTGAGGGATATCCATGAAACAGTGCGTGTGAATGCCGTGGTATCCGGTAGACTATCAAGTCTTCGTGGTCGCGACATCAGCATTGCATACGGAAAATCAGTTTTGATGGATGCTGAATTAGACATAAACGGACTACCTAACATTGAAGAGTCGTTTATTTACGCGCAAATCAACAAACTACAGGCCTCAACGTCTGAAGTACAGGATTTTATTTCCAAAATCAACAATAAACCATTCCTTTTACCAAAAGAAATCCACCGACTCGGGAGTGTTAATTACAAGGGTAATATATCCGGATTCCTCAGCAACCTGGTGGCTTATGGAAATTTTAACACGCAAATTGGCAGTATTTCATCCGATATCTCATTGCGTTTCGACAACAACCTCCTGGATTTATCCTATAACGGAACTCTTAAAACAAAAAATTTATCCGTAGGAAAACTACTGAATGATACTACTTTCGGGAATATAGCCATCGACCTGAACACAAAAGGCATAAAAGTCCACAATCAACCCATTAAAGGCACGATCAAAGGTAAACTTACTGAATTTGAGTTCAACAGGTACGCCTACACCAATGCCGATTTCGACGGAACTTACGATGGAACGGGATTTAACGGAAAAATCAACCTCAAAGACGACAATATTGAAGCTGATTTCCTTGGAATTATCGATTTTAAGAATCCTGAAATTCCCGTTTTTGATTTTGACCTGACCCTCAACAATACAAATTTGCATGCCCTGAAGTTAATCAAAGATTATCCTGATTCCAGGTTATCGTTTCATGGCAAAACCAATATCAGTGGTAGTAACTTAGACAACCTGAACGGCAACCTGATATTAAACGACATCATTTTCACCAATCAGGGACAGACACTCAACGCGAAGGACATCGTTTTCACCTCCAGAACCGATGCGAATTACACCTATTTCAGCATCAAATCCGACTATCTGAATGGCTCATTTGCAGGTGACTTTAAATACAGCAGTATCGGCCACACTTTTACAAAAATGCTTTCGGGATACCTGCCGGCTCTTGCCGAAAACGGCAATACAACAGCCTATATTCCTAATAAAGTTGCCATTGACCTCACCCTCGACAACACACAGGAACTTTCACGTATCCTCAGTATTCCATACGAAATAGAAGGCCAATCGACCATAAAAGGAAATATCAACGAAACATCCAACAAAGTAGAATTACTGGTGAGGGTTGATGCTTTAAAAACAGAAAAACAAATTTTCGAAAACATTTCGGTAAGACTCGAAAATATCGCGGATAAAATTCAGCTAACCGGTCGAACACAGATGCACGATCAGAAAGCTGATATGCTGAATGTATTTCTTTCGGCAGAAGCGCTTAAAGACATTGTAAACGCGAAATTAATCTGGCAAAACAACGAGGATGTTACGAATGCCGGAGAAGTCAGCACGCAAACCTCTTTATTCAAAAAAGATAAATCAATTCAGGCCCACACCATCCTGCAACCCAGTCAGGTTATCATATCCGATTCTGTTTGGAACATCAGAAAATCGGATGTGTATTTTCATTCCGACAGCCTGATCAGTATCAATAATTTTCTTTTTGAAAACGAAAGGCAATTCATACATATTGACGGGAAAGCCTCAAAAAGTCAGCAGGACAGCCTGATTGTTTCAACAAATGATCTGAACCTGGATTACATCATGCAGCTTTTGCGCCTGAGAGGTATTAAGTTTGGTGGTTCGATAACCGGCAAATTAAAACTTTTCAGTCTGTTGAAGGAACCAATTTTTCTTGGCAATCTGGATGTAAAGAATTTTTCGCTGAATGACAAGATTATCGCTGACGCTGTTGTTTCATCCACCTGGGATAAGATAAACAGCCGGTTACTCATTAACGGTGACTTCACAAACAAGAAACAGGAAGTGGTCGCCAAAGCCACAGGCATTTTTGTGCCCCGAAACGACTCCCTCGATTTGAAAGTGGATGCCAGGAAGTTCCCCTTAGAATTTCTGAACCGTTATTTTGAAGGAGTTGCCAGCGACTTCAATGGCGATGCTGCCGGTATACTGCGTATTTTTGGTCCGACCAAAACCCTGCTTTTCGAGGGCGACATGGCTGTAACGGACGGAAGGGCTTCCATCGACATGCTCAACACGACCTACCGTTTCAGCGACAAAGTGAAACTTACCCCACACAGAATACACCTGAACAACATCAGGTTAAGTGATGAAGAGAAGAACAGCGCCATGTTGAATGGCTTTATCGATCACGATGGCACTTTCGGCAACATGGTGTATGATGTTCGTATCAATGCGAATAACGTGTTAGCACTCAAGACAACTTCGGTTGACGATGATTTCTTTTACGGCAAAGCTTATATGGGTGGACTCGTACGCATTCACGGAAACGACAACGAAGCCAATATCGTTGTAAACGGAGTTTCACGTCCTGGCACCAAGTGCTACATGTCGATGGGCAGTTCGTCGTCAGTGCTTGAAAATGACTTTGTACAATTCGTAGAGAAAAGGCTTTATCAATACTTTGACGAACAACAGGAAGAAAAAAAGGAATTTGTGAACCAGACTCCTTTCAACGTGAAAGTGGATATGCAAATCGAAGTAACACCCGAAGCCGAGATGGAGATTATCGTTGATCCAAGAGCCGGGGATAAGATTACAGGCCGTGGTAGGGGAAATGTCAGAATTCGTTTCGACACTTTCTCTGATGTAGAACTTTTCGGAACAGTGGAACTGGAACAGGGATATTATCTTTTCACTTTACAGACGGTTATCCGTAAGGAATTTAAAATCAATGACGGGAGCACCATAGCCTGGACCGGCAGCCCGTTTGATGCCCAGGTAAACATTACCGGTTATTATCCGCTCACCGCCTCTCTGGCTGATTTAATCGAGAGTGATGAGCTGAAACAAATCACCACGCGCTCAACGGTACCGGTACACTGCTTATTGCACCTGACAGAAGATTTGATGTCGCCTGCCATCAAATTTGACATTGATTTGCCATCTAGCGACGAAAGTGTAAAGAGCAGGGTAAAGAATATCATCAATACAGAGGAAATGATGAATCGTCAAATTCTTTATCTGATGCTGTTTCACAAATTCTTTACTCCGGATAACATCAGAACTACAGCGGTAGGAATCAATGAAGGCATCTCATTTGCCATGGCATCGGCCAGTGCGCAGATAAACAATTACCTGCAGAACGCCCTTAATTCTAATATCTTTTCACTCGGTTTCGACTGGCAAAAGTCGGATGTCGAATCGGACGAAGTAAAAGCTCAGATTCTGATTCAGCCCAACAACCGGCTGGTCATCAACGGCAACATCGGATACCGCAACGACAACATCAGCGAGAACAAATTCATCGGCGACTTCGATCTGGAATATAAGTTGATTGAATCGGGCCGGTTACGGTTTACCGCCTACAACCACACCATCGACCGGGCACAGTTACGCGAAGCCAAAACCACGCAGGGAGTCGGTTTGATTTACCGGGAAGATTTCAACACAGTTCCGGAAATGTTCGTGTATTACTGGGGAGTGGTGAAAGGATTGTTCGCAAAAAAGGAAAAGTAACTTGTCTAAAAACTCATAATATCGTCCTCTGAAAAAGGCAGATAAGGTCCTTCTTTCACTTCGAATATCACGGTACCTTTTTCAAGCACTTCCACGTTATGCCAGCTGTTAGCCGGAATATGAATGCCATATTTGCCCTCGTTGGGATCCAGGCGGTGGGTTGCAATCAATTCTTTTTGCTCGTTATACACTTTCACATCTAATTTTCCGCGAAGCAGGATATAAGTCTCATCCGTATCTTTATGGCGGTGAACAGGAAGTTCTGTGCCGGGTTCCATCGCATTCAGCAATCGCTGCACCTTGTCCTCATGTGAAGCATGCAGGTTGTGGTTCATACGGAGACGGGGGGAATTGCACGCTTGTTCGGACAATTTAATTAACAACTCGGAATCAATTATTTTCATGGGTATTGTTTTTATAAGTAATCTAACTATACGCTTCAATACATCGCTCTGAGAACCTGAATAACCCTGTCTAAATCCTCATTTTGCAAACCTGAACCTGAAGGCAGGCACAAACCTGATTCAAACAACTTTTCAGATGTTCCGTCACCATAAAATGCATTATTTGAGAAAACGGGTTGTAAATGTAGCGGTTTCCACAAAGGTCGGGTTTCAATATTTTCCTTTTCCATCACATCACACAACTCTTCTCTTGTGAATCCGGCAATATCAGAATCAACCAACACACAAGTCAGCCAGTAATTCGACTGATACGCTGCTGAAGGATTATTCAGAAAACTTATACCCGGCAAACCGGAGAGCTGATCAACATAATATTGATGTATCGCTCTGCGACGGGCAACATACTTATCGAGGACCTGCATTTGTCCCCTTCCAATACCGGCACACACATTACTCATCCTGTAATTATACCCGATTTCAGAATGTTGATAGTGCATGGCTTTATCTCTGGCTTGTGTCGCATAAAACAAAGTCTTTGTTGCTGATTCCTTTTTGGGGCAAACCAATGCTCCTCCACCCGATGTGGTAATTATTTTATTTCCATTAAATGACAAACAGGCAAAATCGCCAAAAGTTCCGCATTTACGACCTTTATAGAGAGACCCTAATGCTTCCGCAGCATCTTCCAAAACGGGAATCTCGTATTTATCTGCAATTTCTGTTATTGCATCCATGTTGGCAGGCATTCCATAAAGATGCACCGGGATAATTGCTTTTGGTTTTCTTCCCGTCTTATCCAGTCTGTCCAGAATTGCCTTCTCAAGAAAAACCGGATTCATATTCCAGGTTGAAGCCTCACTGTCGATGAAGACCGGCTCAGCACCCAGATATTTGATCGGATTGGCAGAAGCTGCAAAAGTAAATGACTGACATATAACTTCATCTCCCTGCCCCACCCCTAATTGCAACAAAGCCAGATGTATAGCGGCAGTCCCCGAGCTAAGTGCCACTACGTGCTTTTGATATCCCAGATAATCTGTTAAAACCTTTTCAAAGGCATCTACGTTTGGGCCAAGAGGTGCGACCCAGTTTGTCTCGAAGGCCTCTTTGATGTAATTTTGTTCTTCACCACCCATCTCGGCTAATGAAAGCCAGATTCTCTTATTCATTTTTATTAACTGCTTTTTCTTTTATTGTATGTACTATGCTGTAAACTTCTCCGATATGTTCAATCATATATTGCGGAAGATAATTCTTATCCAAATCAAAATTCTGTTTATGTATAAACCGTCCGTTATCTTTCACACAGATGGTTATCCATCCCAATAAATTAGGTGTTATAAAATCCTTCTTCACATTATCACCCACATAATAATATTGTGCGCATCCGTATTTCTCTGAAAAATAACGGTAGTTTTTTTCATTTGGTTTTTCCGTACCAACAAGTTCAGAAATAATGATGTCGCTTTCATCAATAAATTCATGTAATTTCAAAGATGCAATTTTATGCTTCTGAGTGACAGTTCGCCCGTCAGTAATCAATCCCAACACACATCCGGCATCCTTCAGGGCACAAAGTGCATTTCTTGTACATTCATCAAGCGACAACAAAGGTTTGTGATTTCTGTACAGTTGCAAAAGTTCTTCAACAGAAAAGGCTGGTTTATAATGCTGAATTAATTCATCAAAAACATTAGCTCCCCTGGAATAACTGCTTAGCATCTCATTATAAACGAAATCGGCATCATCCCTTCCCGCGGTTAATATTCGTGCAATCTCCCTGAATGCTGATTTGAGAAAATCAACTTCGTTATACAAGGTATCATCTAAATCGAATACTACTACATGCATGATTCGGGATATTTTACAATCTCACTGTCATACCTCAATATCAGGGTATTATCAATCCAGTTTTCTGAGTATTGAATTTCTTCATGCAGAAAATACTCTTTCAAAATATTGGAAATAAAATTTGCCCTGGCATAATGAGTCAACGGATAACCTCCGGCAAAACGCGGGTTAATCTCAATCCCCACAACATCATCATTGTCAGCATTATAAAACAGTTGAATACAGACAGGGCCAACAACTCCCGGCAGGTAACTGACACGTTCCAGCAAATAAGGAACAAGATAATTTTTCCTTGCAAAACCCTTGTTTATCTCGCCTGCCCGCACTTCAGTTCTTTCTCTTGGAACGATTGATTTAACGATGTTATCTTTTCCGTAATACATATCAACAGAATATTCCTTATAGAAATTCTTATTGATATACTCCATAAACATGAGTTTTGGGTGATTCAGCATCTCATCCGTAAGCTGATCGGCACTTTTAATCATAGCAGCGTCCTTACTCAGCGAGCCATCGAAAGGCTTTACAAATAACGGGAATACCGGGTTAAATTTATCTATCGCCTTCGGAATTCTGATTCCCTTTTGTAACATATAATCATGTGTTTTCCTTTTATCCCTGCACATCGAAATAAAATCCTCATCGGCTACCAACACCTCAATATTGTGCTGTAAAAAAATATTCTTTTGTCGTGACAATAACAACAACTCAGTATCGATTGTTGGAACTACCAATCCAATATTATTATTCTTACAGATGTCCAGCAGAATACCCGCATACCCGTCAGAAGTAACAGGGGGAACTTTAAAAAAACCATCCGAAACCTGTGCGGCAGGTGACATATCCGGATTCAACTCGGCCGTATATACCTTAGCTGCAAGACCTAATGCTTTTATTTCTTCCTGAAAAAGCCTGACAAGCGTAACCCTCTTCCCTGCCGATGTAATTAATATATGCATATTTTATTTATTTCCCGTAAAATACTCCATTGTAACATGTGTGTCTGAATTTATTCCATCTCTTCTGAAAACATTGATAATCGTTTTCAATATAATTTTGATATCCAACAAGAAAGATACATGATTTACGTACCACACATCATATTCAAATTTTTTCTCCCAACTGATAGCATTTCGACCGTTTATCTGTGCCCAACCGGTTATCCCGGGTCGTACCAAATGTCTTTTTGCCTGCTCCTCATTATACAGCGGTAAATACTGAACCAACAGGGGACGTGGACCAACCAGCGACATATCTCCCTTCAAAACATTAATCAACTGAGGTAACTCGTCTAACGAAGTAGAGCGTACAAATTTACCAGTTTTTGTCAAACGTTGTTCATCTGACAATAAAACTCCATTCACATCTTTTTCATCAGTCATTGTTTTAAATTTTATGACTTTGAAAATCTTAGCATTTCTACCGGGTCGTTCCTGCACGAAAAAAGCTTTTCCTTTATTTGCAATCAATAAAAAGAGAATTACCGCCAGTAATATCGGTAACGCGACTGTCAGCACGACCAAAGCAATTACGAAATCGAGTATCCTTTTAAAAAAACATTTGTACATAACACTTATAAATGAAAATGTTGCATGATGATTTGATACGACTGTTCAACGGTGTAATGCTTCATCAGATATTGATACCCGTTCAACCCCATTTCTTCAACCAGACTTCTGTTTTTCAGGAACTTATCCAGATTCTGGTTAAATGCTCTCAAATCACCATGTAAGGAGAAAAAACCAAATTTATGATTCTCCGCAATAGTCCCCATATCGCAGTTTAAATCTGTTGCAATCAAAACGGGCATTCTAAATTCGAGGTATGACAACAGCCTGGAAGGAAAATTGGGTATGGTAAAACGCTTATCCAACATAATCAATCCCGCATCACAGGCTTTCACCAGTTCATCGTACTCATTTTTGGGCAATGAACTTATCAGGCGACAATTTTCCACTTTAGATTCCCGTAACCATTCCTCAATCTTAGGTTTTTCTGTTCCTGAACCGACAATCAGAAAATAATAATCTTTTCTGTTTCGGTTAGCGTCAAGAATTTCAGGCAAGAAGTCAAGTCCCTGCGGTTTGCCGAGATTACCCCCGTACACCACAACTAAAGCGTCCTGCGGTATCTGATATTTGTTCCTCAAGTTAGTACGAGTAAAATAATCCTGATTGAAAGTGACAGGTGCTATGCTGTTTGGGCAAACCTCAACTTTGGACTCCAATAACTCCGGGTTATGTTTCAGCAGGTATGAAACATTGGCGGGGGACATACAGCCAATAAAATCAGACACAGCATACAGTTGTTTTTCCTTTCGTCTGAAGAATCTGTGAATCAATCCTTTCTTTTTCATCATGCCGAGATCCACTGCATTCTGAGGGAAAATATCCTTAAGCAACAAATAGGATGTTGCATGATCACGTTTCTTTATCCATTTTATTACACCTGTGAATGTAATGGGTGGTGTTGAATACACAATCAGGTCAAAAGTGGTATCGTTCAAATATTTAATAATCCCGGACTTGTATTGCTGCTCGAACAACAATGTAGCAATACCTTTTTCGATTATATTGATTTTCTGAAAATTCAGGGTCTTTATTCTTAATATGCCGACACCTTCGTCGTATATCAATCCTGTATCCTCCCTGTATCTTCTTTCGGCGGGTGTAACCACACACACACGATGTCCTTCATCCCGGAACTTACGAATCAGGTCAGTGTAGATGTTACGCTCTGAGATACTCGTAATTCTGTATATGGTAAGAAATAAAATATTCATGGAGAAGAACACTAATTGGGTTATTCACTGTTATATAGTCAACTATTGGCTTTAAGCTGTTCATTTAGGATTTCAATATATTTTTGAGAAGTTTCAAGCTCGGAAAACATCTCCAGACTCTCATACTTACAACTACATTTTTTCTTATCAAAATTTATCATAATAGAAGTTAGTTCCTCAACCGAATCCGGATTGAAAAAAATCCCTTCTCCACCCGTTATTTCTCTAAACACGTCCAAATCGGACAAAATTAACGGAGAATTAAAATACATGGCTTCGACAACCGGCATCCCAAGGCCTTCAAAATAACTAGCGGAGATGTATGCTTCACAATATTTGTATAAATTCCCGATTTCCGTATTTGAGATACCTGAACGTACACTGATCCTGTTCTTAACCCTGATGTCGATTGTTTTAAGAAAATCACCAGCCGGTGTTTTATCCTGAACCGATCCAACAACAACCAGGTTGATTAAAGGTTCCCTCATACAATACTTTTCGAATGCCCTTAAAATGGTTATCACATTTTTATGACCGGCAGCAGATGCAATACATAAGAAATATGGTACATCAATCAGCCGCTTATCTACAACCTGCTGTTTATCTGCAAATTTGCCAAAGTTAAAATAATTGTAAATTCTGATTACTTTACGGGGGTCAGTGAATTTATAATGGTTGAGAATATCTTGTCTCGTAAATTCTGATATGGCAATTATTTTGTCTGCAATCTGCAACGACCTCGGAACAAATATTCTTCGTTGCAACTTCATCAGGCGATTGGGTAATAAGTTTTTTCTAAGGTATAATAAATCATGTATTACAAGAAAATAACTGCACTTTTTAAAATATGAAGTAAAATTCCCGGTAAATAATATTATATCATTTTTTTTCAACCCTAATCTGAAAGGGTATATCGTTTGAACCCAAAAACGTTTAAATATATTCGACACTGCATATCCCCTGACATCAAACTTGTCTTCATAAATGAGAAAATCATTTATCTGTGATGACTGACATACGATCAACACTTGTTTAAATTGTATAAGCTCTCTGTGTTTATAAAAATAATCAAACAAGTTAAACAAATACTCCTGGAAACCAAAAGCTTTTCCCTTTTGATACGCTAATGCATCTATAATTAATCTGTTATTATCCATTATTTTCAACCTGTTAAAATAATTTCAGGCACTCACATTGCTGTTTTTTAGTTCTTTAAAAAGAGCATCCCATTTTTTCATTACAATGGAGATGTCATATTTTTTCGCTACCTCCAGTGCGTTTAAAGACATTGTCGTTCTCAGTTCAGGATTTTCAATCATCTGACATATTTTGTCGGCCAATTGATTGACGTCACCGGTTTCAACCAAAAAACCATTATACCCATTCGTTATTATCTCTCGTGGTCCCCATTCACAATCAAAAGAAACAACGGGCAATCCACATGACATCGACTCCAGCAACACCATCGGCAGTCCTTCATATAAAGAACTCATTACAAAAAAAGAACTCTTCAGATATTCATTTTCAATTTCATCTGATTTCCCTTTCAAATTAATATTCCCCTTCAATCCTAAAGCATTAATTTTACCCTCCAGTTGCTCTTTCAGATCTCCTGTTCCAAAGATATTGAGTATCCACTCCGGATGTTTCTCCTGCACGCGCACCCAAGTGTCAATCAACATACTATAACCTTTCTGAGGATCCAACCTCCCTACCGAAATAACAGTCTTATAATCTTCATTTTCGCGCTTCCTGACTTCAAATGTTGCCGGATTTGGAATATGTAATACGTTTTGATGTGTTTTTCCCCACTGGTTTTTGTCCTGATTCGTCAATACGATCAGTTTATCAACTTTTTTTGTTGTATTCTTAAGTTGATTGGTTCTGATATTTCCCAACACCGTCCATAACAAGCCGCGCTTTCTTGAAACCAGAAATTGTGTTCTGATATTCATTGAAAAGTGCATTTCACATACAATAGCCGCATTGGTTTTTAGTTTATATATAAAATCAATTTCTTTTCCTCCTAAAGAAATAAGTATATCAGGTTTAATGATGTCAACCAGTTTCTGAACTTCTTTCTTATATTTTATCATCTTCAACTGATGACTGAAATATTTCAGAATCAAGGCTTTTTCAAAATGACTATTAAAATCCAGATCGAGATGAATTAAATCAACTTTCTCTGATAAACTAAAATAACATCCCCTTGACATTTGATCAGTTGTCACGATTGTTATCCGATATCCCATTTTATCAACAAGATAATTAACCTTGCTGGTCAACACCCGTTCCATTCCACCATGATTGAACAGAGCTGGTATAAAATACAGTAATCTCATCTCTGCCATTTAATTAAATAAAATATTGCTATACGGCACATAATCATCTGTCCACTCAATAAAGAAACTAACCTGCCGCCAAATACTTAGCGAAATAAAAAGGAATAACCAGACATAACGTAAAAACCCTCTTATCCTGTAAATTAGCATCGAAGCCAATATAAACTCAAAGTAGTAGAAATAAATCCCCCCTCTTAGCGCGATCTGAGGAATTGCTCCCAAAGCCAGATAAATAAACAGCGATAAAAAATAAATATTGAAATATAGTGCTCCCGATTTATTTTCAAGAATTTTATCTTTATTAAATATAAAAATCAACATGATAATAATTCTCAACAGCATAGCGATATTCAGTCCGAGAATAAAATCTTCTGTGTTGCTGTAACCTTCAATTTTATCACTCATTAATGACGGTAGAAACGGGGCTACAGATAATATAAATGGTTCTAAAATAAAATTTAAAATCAATCCTATTCCCAATAAAATAATATAATATCTGGTTTTAAAAAATCTATCCGGGATGAAATAAACCAGTAACCCAATCAGGGATGTCGCATGAAACATGGAAGCAATAAGAATCAGTGATAAAAACTTGAGTTTATTTTTCCTGTCTACAAAAGCCCACAAAACAATCGCAATTGCCAATGCCTGTCTGTACTGTCCCATTAATGAGGGATATAACATCACACCTAACATTAAAAAAAGCGTAAAGAAAGGATATGGTGAGTACTTATATATAAAAACAAATTGGAGCGTAATGGTCACAAATGCCATCACGACCAACACAAGATAATAATCTCCCAACAGATAATTTATAAATGCATAACCTGACTCTATATTGTTAATTTGGGCGTTTTCCTTCCAGCCTGGCATTATAAAATCCTCAAAAAGGCTCATATAGGAATCATAATCAAATCCGCACTCGCGAAATCCCACAAAGATTATGGCAAATATCGTGAATAATGCAAATAACAGTTTATGTATCTTTTGATTAGCCTCTTTGCCTGTAAGACCTGACAATTCTACTGATGTCAGAATCCCTACAACGAGAGCTATTATAATATATATATACATGGATTAAGCATGTTTTTATCAAATTTATATCTCAATCTGCAAATCAGTATAGTTGTTTAATCTACCTCATGTAAATAATTTATTTTTCAGAATCATCTTACGGTAAACAAAAATCATGACTGCAAAATACAAAAAATTATATATTAAATGTGCCAAAGGTACACTTTTAAGCTCCAAACCAACAGAAATAAATACAACCGACAAAATTAAATAGAATAATCCGAATACAACTTCAAGAATTATATAGTGTTTTGTCATTGCTTTAGCTACCAAAATAACAGTAAGTATCATCTTTGCAACCCAAAAAAAATCACCCGACAATTGCAGCAAAAATATATCTTTCATTGCGGCAAAAGAGTCGGTAAAAAGAATTTGAATAATTGTTGACTTAAATATATAAAGGAGCAATGTGATGACAAAGGTTGCTGTTAAAACAAGTTTCATACCTGTCAAAACTTCTTTTTGTAACTCTGTTTTATCCGATATTTCGGAAAAACGCGGCAAGAAATAAGTTGTTATTGCTGTGCCCATAATCGCTAAAACAAAACCTGAAACCCGGGTCATTCCCTCCCAGACTCCTGCTGTATCAACCGACACCTCTGTAATCAGGGCAGAACGGATAACAATATTTATCAACGGCCAGATCAATCCGGTTATCGCCATAAGTGAATAAGCGAATAAAGCTATCCAGCTTTTTTTGGAGAAAGAAATACGAATATCTTTTATCGAAAATAAATGATACCGTCTAATCACACGGATTGTTATCAGAATTACGACAGACTGGTATGTCGCCAAAGCAAGTAAAGCCCCGTAGACCCTGAAGAAGTATACAAGTATGAGTGTAAAAATAAAGCCGGTAAAAGAAGAGATTAAATTAATGAAAATATATTTGTTATACAATTTCTTGCCATTGATAATAGAAAGCAGTAATGAATTGAAAGAATATAGAAAAAGCGTAAATGCAGTGACGTATATAACCGACAAATAGGTTAAGTCGGAAAAAAGCAGCAAACAAATTGATTTGGCAAAAAGCAACAATACTATCGTTGAAAGAAAAGAAAAAAACAAGGTAATGGAAAATGAGGCACTGATATACGCATTATAGGATTCATTATTCCCCTTATGTTCAGAAACATACCTGACTGTTCCGTTTGTAATGCCACCAGTTGAGGTCGTCGTCAGTATGGTTATCAAATTTGTAAACTGTCCAACCAAAGCAACCCCGCCAGGACCAATCAAAACTGCAACCACCTTTGTTGTAACAAGATTAATCCCAATCTTAATTAAATTGGCAATTGCAGTCAGACTCAGCACTTTTACCAGATCCCCTTTGACTTTTTGTTTTAGTTTTGCTAACAACACAGCATATCAGGAATTTACAACATCTTTTTTAAATAAAAAACACCGAACAGATACAGTACGATTAGTAACCCACCCGACATTCCCCCAATCACAAGACCTTTCATTTTTCCCCATTTTACTACTTTTAGGGGATATATTGGCTTGTCAATTATCTGAACAATAGGCGTTTCTCTCGCCATATCCAACTTCAGGGTCTCAAGATTCTTTAAAACTTCAGCATAAACAGCCCCATATAACTGAACATTATATTCCTCCTTAAGTCTTGGCACTACTGCCAGTTGCGATGCAGTATTGATGTTAATCTGTGAAATCCCTGCACTTCTGTAAAGTGCTGATTCGTAAAGCATTTTAATCGAGTCAGCCGTATGCTGCATTTTATCGATATTCATTTTGCTTTGCGCTGTTCGGGTTTCTTTATAAAACTCATAGGTCTGATCCATTAAATTATCAACAAAAAGTTTTGAAAACTCTTCATTTTTGGTTGTCAAATTCACATAAACGATGTTTATTTTTTTATTTTTCCGGTAAACATCTAATTTCTTTTTCCCCGAAATACTCTTAACAATCTCATATAAAACACTATCCTGTGTTCTTGTAAATGTGTTTCTATCCTGATTTACAGGATATTTAAGTTCTCTCAGTTCCTTATTCTTAGCTTTCTGCCATTTTTCAGAGAAATTACTAAATTTTATATAGGCATCAATCAGGGTAACCTTTTCTCCTTCAAACTCAACAGGAGTGAGCAAGGTCTTTTCAATGGCATATCGTGATTTGATAATTTCTATCAGATTATCTCCTGTAAAAGCATCACCTCCTCCTGCACCCAGCAAACCGGTGATTCCAAAAGATGAAGCCAGGGTTGCCAGACCTCCACCACTGCTTTTTTCATTCAGTGCAAATGATAAATGGGCTGTGTATTTGGGTTTGATAATAAATGAAGCTGTAAATCCCAATAAAGCTCCCCCAAGACCGAATATAACAATAATTACCCATCTGGACCACAAAAAACGCCATAAACTTTTAACGAATTGTATAATCTCAGACAATGTTATATCACTACCTGAAGATTTGTTGATTTCATCCATATTTGATTTGCTTTAAATGCTTATTCTTTCTCTACTTCAACATCGTGTAAATCAATGCCGTCATCGATGCCAGCGAGCTGGTCATGGTAATCACTTCGGCAGGATTCATCTTGTTTGTTAACTCAACCGGTTTTTTGGGTACAACTACAATTGAACCTGATACAACTCTTGGATACACCCTGATTCCAAGGAATGAACGGGTACCGATAACTTTACCGTTAGGATGTAAAACAAAAGCATTCTTCTTAAGTGCTTTGTTTGAAAATCCACCTGAAGCAGTAATGTAATCTTTAAAACTATTTGAACTGGTGTGTACCACAAAAGATGGATACATAACTTCGCCAATCACTTTTACTGTCTGCGATTTCTTAGGAACAAACAACACATCACCGTCCTCGACAAAAATATCTTTGTAAGTTCCTGGCTGCCTCATTATTTCGTTTAGATTCAACGAAACAACTCCTTCTGAGTGCAACAGGTCCTCAATTTCTTTCAGATTGGCTAAACCGGATATTGTATCCAGCGCGTTTAGATCTTCCAGACTGCTAACCTGCATTTTATTCAGCATGGCTGCATCAATATTATTGTCGGAAGAACTTTGGAGAATACGCTTCAGGTTACGACTCAGGATACTATTCATCGAGTTCTCGCTTGCACCTTTGCTTTCGTTGCGAATCAGATAAGCGCCACCAACAAAAGCAAATTTGGTGAATCCTCCTGACATTTTGACCAAATCGGATACTTTAATATTTTTATGCTCAATATTGTAGAAACCCGGATTCTTCACTTCACCTTCGATAGATGCTATTCGAATGGGTTCTATACCTTCAATCGGACGTACAATTACCATGTCGCCGTTCTCGAGCACCATATCTCCCGTTCCTTCTTCAATATTCAAATCTTTATCGAGCTTAAAACTGACATTAAATGACTTCTTGTTTCCCCCTTCCATTTTTGATGGATCTTTGATAATCCTGATTAACTGTACATTTTCTGTCGATGCCTTTTCGGTGAAACCCTTGGCCATGAAAACCAAATCCCTGACTGTCATTTTCATGGTAAGCGGATACTCTCCGGGCACAATCACTTCTCCTTCAATACTTACAGCCTGTTCTTCCATAAAATTAAGGACAGAATCCACCCTCACAGAGTCACCTTTCATCAAGGCAATATCTTTATTCTCACCTCTTAAAACCTTACCAAGATTAAAACTGATCATCTCAGGCAAATCATTTTTGCGTGGTCTTTTGATCGTAGCCATATTGATGAAAGCCTCATCCGTAACTCCACCAGCTTTTTCTATCAACTTTCTGACAGTCAAGTCCGGTGTGAGAGCATATCCTCCCGGTCGATAAACAGCACCTGATAATTCAACCCTGTTATCAAAAATATTTTCAATTTTTGCAATAAAAATTGAATCACCACTTTTTACCAAACTGGTCGCAGCATAAGCCTCAGGAATATCAACAACCGTTCTTTTTGCACCCGAATAACGGTACACCGATATCATGGAGCGGTTTGCATCCACACGGAAACCACCGGCATAATTCAGCAGGTCGTACAATGATTCACCCTCTTTTGCTTCATAAATACCTCTTCTGTTGATTGCTCCGTCGACAATAACTTTATGCTTGTTCGGTTCAATAATTATCACGTCATTATCCTGCAAAACAATATTGTTGCCCAGTTTGCCTGTCGTCAGGAACTGATAAAAGTCAATCTCTGCAACAGTTTTCTCATTTCTTATCACCCTGATATTACGCATCGAACCTATTTTACCCGGTCCGCCACAAGCATACAACGCATTTATGACTGTTGCAAGCGATGGTAAAGTATACGTACCGGGGTAAGCTGCTTCTCCGGCAATATTCACTTTGATACTGCGAATATTCCCCAAACTGACACTAACCCGTGTCTCTCCTGTATTGATGCCTGAATAATATTTTGAAAGTTCATTTTTAATGCTTCTCGTGGCGTTATCAATCGATAATCCACCCACTTTAATCAAGCCTGCATTTGGGATTCGTATTCTACCCTCGGGAGTAACCTTTATTTTGTAACTTACATCGTACAAGCCTGCAATGTCTACCAACAACTCATCATTTGTACCAATCACATAATTAGCCGGTGTGGGTAAATATAAGTTAGGCTCAAATGTAACCTTAGATCGGTTGAAAATCTCCGAACCGAAAACTTTGAGTTTCTTTTCGTCTTCTTCTTTTATAAATTCACGGTATAAGGAGTCTTCAACAAAAAACCGCTCATCAATATAGTAGGGTTCCTGATTTTCACCCTGAGCCGCATTCATACTGTTGATATATTTTCTGAATTCGGATATCTGCTGGCTTGACACACCCTCTCCCATACCTGAAGTTCCTCTCAGACCGGGCTGCGAAAGCATCCTGCCCGGGACAGAAGATTTACTCTGAGATTCAAGTCGCTGCTCCAGCAGGTATCTTTGTTGTTGACTAAATTTGTCTGAGCTTTGAGAGAACAGACCTGTGTATGTAACTAAGAGAAACAGTAATAGTATGCTTTTCTTCATAAATGATATTTTTTTCACTGACCTTTCTTAACAACCTAATTCAGGGCAGAATTCATGCGACAAAAGTACTAAAAAAGTACAACTATAACAACGAAAAAAAATGCGCGATAGTATATGCGCCCGGAGGAAAAATAAATAAAAGTAATTTTATAAATTTGCAACAAAAAAAAATGGGTACAGAATTTTTTCCTTTGGTTGATGAAAATGGTAGCATCACAGGCAAAGCCAGTCGCGAAATCTGCCATAACAAGAGTTTTTTATTACATCCTGTAGTTCACCTCCATGTCATAAACTCCCTTGGTGAACTCTACCTTCAAAAGAGAGCGGACAATAAAGACGTACAACCGGGAAAATGGGATACCGCTGTCGGAGGACATGTTGATTATGGTGAAACCATTCCGGAGGCTCTAATCCGGGAGGCTGGCGAAGAGCTGGGCATCAACCGGTTTTCTCCGGTTTTCATGGTTCGGTACAAATTTACATCTGAGGTAGAGTCAGAACTGGTACACAGTTATTATGCTGTATATGACGAAGAAGTCATTCCTGATCCTGTCGAAATTTCTGAAGGTAAATTCTGGACTGCATCAGAAATCTTTGCTAAAATGGGAAAAGGTATCTTTACTCCTAACTTCGAGTACGAATTCAATTATCTTGTCAGCAACAAACTGTTACCTATTAAAGGAATTTAACCGGAGAAAACAGGTCATTAACCTATGGTTTCATACCTGAATCCCAGTTCTTTCATTTCTCTCTTATCGTAAATATTTCTGCCGTCCAGCACCAATGGATTACGCATACTTTTATGTACCACACCCCAACCGGGCAGTCTGAACACTTTCCATTCTGTTACAACCAGCAAAGCATCAGCTTCAAATGTGGCATCATAAAGGTCTTTTGCGTAATATACGTTCGAAAGAGCTAAGTCTGGCATTAATCTCTTCATTGCTTTTTCAGCTTCCGGCATGGCAACCGGATCAAAAACCCGTATTTTTGTTCCTGCCCTGAGCAGTTTTTCTATCAGCACTAATGACGGAGCTTCGCGCATATCGTCGGTATTGGGTTTATAACTCAATCCCCATATTGCAACTGTTTTATGGTCCAGGCCTTCAGGAAAATACTTGCAAAGCTTTTGATACAGCACTTCTTTTTGCCGGATATTTACCTCATCCACAGCACGTAACACCTGCAAATCATAGCCCTTCGATTTGCCGGTCTGAATCAGCGCTTTCACATCCTTGGGAAAACAGGAACCGCCATAACCACATCCGGGATATAAAAACTTACTCCCGATACGTACATCCGTTCCGATGCCTTTTCTTACCATTCCGACATCCGCCCCCAGCAACTCGCAAAGATTCGCGATGTCGTTCATAAAACTGATGCGGGTAGCCAGCATGGCATTGGCTGCATATTTTGTCATTTCCGCAGAAGGTATGTCCATGAAAATAACCCTGAAATTATTCAGCAGGAATGGACGATAAAGGCGCGTCATGAGTTCGCGTGCTTTTTCACCTTCCACTCCGACCACAACCCTGTCGGGACTCATAAAGTCACTGATTGCATCTCCTTCCTTCAGAAATTCAGGATTGGATGCCACATCGAACGGGATATCAACACCTCTTTTCTCCAGTTCTTCCCGGATGGTTTGTTTAACAAGGGCGGCCGTCCCAACGGGAACTGTACTTTTTGTTACCAGTAAAACATACTGCTTCATGTGACGACCGACAGCACGCGCTACTTCAATCACATATTTCAGGTCAGCACTACCATCCTCATCAGGAGGTGTTCCTACGGCACTAAAAACCACCTCGACTTCATCAAGCACATCAGTAAGTTTCGTGGTAAAGTGTAAACGGCCGGCCTCAGAGTTTCTCAGTACCAGATCCTCCAGTCCTGGTTCGTATATAGGAATAATGCCTTTTTGTAATTTTTCGATTTTTTCAGCATCCACATCCACACAAGTCACGTTCACGCCCATTTCGGCAAAACATGCTCCTGAAACCAATCCCACGTATCCTGTTCCAACTATCGCTATTTTCATCTGATTATAATTCTCTTTTTCTATTCTACAAAATCTAACTTAAATATCTTTTGCATCATCCTGATAATACTGATAATAAGAATCAGAATCTTTACTTTTGCCTTTCCCCGAAGTGTAACCATATCCGTAACCGTATCCATAACCATAGGCGCCCACTCCATAACTCTTGCTTTTACCATAAGCGTATTTTCTCGAATAGTATTGAGAATAACTACCTGAATCGACTTCCACATCATTGAGCACCGAGTAGAAATGAGTAACATCATCGGCTTTAAGCTGATTGGACAGATTGCGCAAGAACAACTTGTTTGTCTTATTACTCCTGATTACAAACAGGTTAATATCAGACATTGACGCAAAAGAGTAAGCATCGGCTACAACACCAATCGGACTGGTATCCACGATAATAAACTCATATCTTTTCCTCAGTTCATCAAACATTTCAACCAAATTATCCGAACGAATCAGCTCACCCGCATTGGGGGGAACCGTTCCCGCTGTAATAAAATCAAACGCTGCTCCCGGAGGTCTGACAATGATTTCATCAAGGGTACATTGGTTAGCGAGGTAATTTGAAACACCTAAATTATTCTCACAACCAATTCGTTTATAGACACTTGGTTTACGAATATCCATGTCGACCAGCAGTGTTTTCGGACTTGCCATTGCATAAATACAAGCCATGTTGATACAGAAATAAGTTTTTCCATCGCCCGACTCCGAGGATGTAACCATAATCGTAATGTCAGACTTTCTTTTTGCTAAAAACTCAACCCGCGTTCTGATTATGCGGAACATTTCTGTAAACGAAGATCTTGGATAATCTGAAACAATATAGGGGCTTTGAGAATTGGTATGCCGAACCAATCCTATCAATGGGAAAACACAATATTTATCCACATCTTTAGTTGTTCTGACTGCGTTATTCATTAACTCCTTCAACACCACATAACCAGCCGGCAACAAAACACCAAGCAACAGCAGAATCATGGTTGTTTTCGACTTGGCTCCCTGGTTGGTTACAGAAGTTGTTCTGGCACGATCGAGAATATTATTGTCTGGCGTATTTGAGGCCTTTAAAATCTGCGCCTCCGCCCTTTTTTGCAGGAACATGGTATAATAACTGTCGTTCATCCGGTAATTTCTTTCTATACCAATCATCTCCAGTTCTTTTTCGGGAAGATTCTGAATTTGTCTTTGTACATCTGCCAACCGGCGGTTTAAATCCTGCTTTTGCAATTCATTGGAAGTTTGCATATTCCTGACCACCTCGTTTATAGCAACCTTCACATTTTCAATATCGCGGGTATATTTGGCGTGAAACATATTTTTCTCACTCAGTTCACTTCTTTTGATGATAAGATCATTGATTTGCTGAACGAGCGACATCAACATGGGCTCATTGAGTCCCAGACTGGTTGGCGCTACAATAGTACCTTCACTGAGGTTGGTACGGATGTATTTATCCAGGTAACTCAGGTAAGTTTCCTTTAGCCTGATTTGATTTAGTTCATTGTCATAAGCAGTAGCTTTTGTAAGCAATTCGCCCGACAAACTACCCACATCTATAATCTGATTCCGCTTTCTGAAAGAAGTAAGATTATCTTCCGATGTAGCAAGGGATTTAGACACATTTTCCAACTGTTCGTCAATAAAATTGATGGTTTTCGTTGCGGCGTCATTTTTTCTCTCTAAGTTCGATATCAGGTAAATTTCGCAAAGCTTATTAATAAAATCCACGTCTCGCTGGGGAGTTTGACTCACTAATGAGATTTCAAGTACCGATGAGCCTTCATTCACAAAACTAAGCCTCAATCTGGATGAAAACTCGTCAATCAACGATACCCTGGTTCTGAATCTGAAATAAAGTTCTTCTTCTGTGATATCTCCGTTTACATCATTCACAGTAATAAACATGAGCTGATGCTGGGTTAATTGCCCCAACCGCCCGTTGATACTGAAGCTCTTTGACAACCTTTCATCTTCGGACGTAATTGTAAAGGTACCATCCATGCGTATGTTGATTTTAAACAACATCCCGTAGGCTTCAGGGGCAATATAATCAGGTTCAATCAGGATAGGCGACCAGTCATATAAATTTCTGGTTCTGAATCTGCCTTTGGAAATATATTCTGTCTGAAAATGGGGTAAACTGTCGACAACCCTTCCCATCAGGTCATAAGAACCAATCATAATCACCTGATTATTTACATTCCGGTAACTTTCCTGAATACCAAAACCCTGCATTAATACCTGCGCACTGTTCATCATCGACCTGCTCTCGTCGATAATAACTGTACCGCTGGATTTAAACTCAGGAAGCCATTTTCTGTTTTGCATATATGCCAGCGACATCGTAACGGCCAGCCCGACCAGAAAAAGGTACCAGTGACTCACGAAATACATTACCCATTCCATGATGTCGAACGAGGATTCTTCTTCCTGAAAAACCTGTTTATCTATATTTTTCTTTGTTTCTTCCATACCTGCTGCCTTGAAATTTCTGTCACGAAGAAATGTTTTTCTTTGAAAATTCTACCTGAAATAGAAAAAAACGGTGAACAACAAACTCAACGACGATGATATTAACGTAATAAATGAACTGTAATTGTCTACTTTATAAAAACTTGCAGGATTTCGCTGCACATAAATGATGTCATTCGGATAGATATAATAATACTTCGAATTAATGATGCTCGCCGGACGAATATCAAACTCAAGCACTTCCGTTCCATGCTCTGTTTCCCTGATGATTCTGACTTCCTTATAATCTCCGGTATAAGTAATTTCACCCGACATTGACAGGGCCTGAAACAAGGTTAGTTTATCTTTGAAAATGGGGTACACACCCGTACCAGCTTCTCCGATTACCGTAAAATTTTTATTGGCTAAGGTGAGCTTAACCGCAGCATCTGGTATTAAATCTTTAAATCTGGTTTCAATAACTTTTGCTGCTTCATTCAGTGTTAATCCGGCAACCGGTATAGTCTTCAAAAACGGCAAATCAACCGTTCCGTCGGGAAAAACCCGGTATGACACATTACTCTGTGTGCCTGAGATACTTTGATTTCCGGCTATCAATCTGGAAATCGTCTCATCAGAAGTTATCAATCTGAACAGCAATTCATCATTAATCTTTATCCTGTATTCCTCGTATGAGATTTCCTCATATATGGGCAAATGCTTATTTTGCTCCTGCAATAAACCGACATGCCGGTAACTGTAGCAGGAACTCAACAGCAGTATGATGAGGGGAAAAATGAGGATGTATTTTTTCTGTATCATATTCAGATTGATCTTTTACTGCCTAATTACCTCCCGATGCCGGGAATAATAAATTATACGTAAATATCCCGAGTGAAATTGTCGAAATGGTTGTTGCAATCAGGGATGGCAAATTCAGTATACTGAAAAACTGTTCATCAAGCCTCTGAATGTATATCACATCATTGGGCTCAATATAATAAAATTCAGAATGAACTATATCCCTGCTGCGCAAATCAAATACCTTCACAATGGTTCCGTTTTCTGTCTCACGTATGATGCGCACCTTGCTCCTGTCGGCATAGGTACCTGCATCGCCGGCCATGGCCAGCGCCTGAAAAATATTAATTTTTTCTCGGATAATCGGGTAATGACCGGTTCGGTTTGCACCAATTACACTGAAATATCTGTTTAGCACACGCAACTCAGCTGTACTGAAGGTATACAAAGGTTCAATGGCTTTTTCGAGTATTCTCGTTGCCTCTCTGACAGTTTTACCAACAACCGTGACTTCTCCAATCATGGGAAAAACAATACTGCCGTTCGGTTGTACTGTGTATGCATATAAATCGGTGTGCGGGTTGGCATCCAGATTTGCCGATACCAATTGGCTGTATGGACCGTTGAAGAGCGCATTTGTTTCTTCGTGAGTCGAATAAACCCTGACAAACAATTTATCTCCTGTTTTCAGCCGGTAATCTTCATAAACCAAACTATCTCTGTAATCAGGTATGATATTATTCGGCTCCTGCATGTAATTCACTTTCCGTGCAGTTACACATGAACTGAACTGCATCACTAAAAATGAGATAAATACAAAACGAAGACAGATTTTATACATCAATTCAGGAAATAGTAGTAGAGTTTCGCAAAGATAAAGAAAAATACTTTATTTTTGCAAATAAAACAAATTAAATACTATGCGTAATCTGATTTTAGTGATAATGCTGGTTCTCATACCGGCAACTTATGCTCAGAACAGCAATAACAAAACAGAAACAGGTAAATTCCTGTTAGGTGCAACCATCAGCCCGGTAATTTCCTGGTTAGACACAGAACACGATGATTTACAGACTGATGGATCAACCATAACTGGAGGATTAGGATTCGTAGCCGAATACAAGGCAAGCCGATTATTTTCATTGGTAAGCGGGCTGAACTTCATACTGCCGGGGGGATATGTTTTCGATTCGCTATCTTTAGCTGATCAAAGCACGAAGAACAACTTCAGGGTGAATTTCCCGTCTCTCGAAATCCCTGTTTTAATCCGGATTAACTCAATCCCTTTCGAAAAAACGACTTATTATGCTCAGGGCGGGATAACAACAGCTTACCGTCTTGCTGCAACCGAGTTCCACCAGGCTTCGTCGTTCCAGACAAGTGACCGTCGTGTTGATATTACCCCGCTCATCAACCCTGTTCAGTTGAATTTTCAGATAGGTTTTGGTGCTAAGTTCAGGGTGCTCCGTTTGTTCCAACTGTTTGCTGAAGTAAATTATAAAAATTCGATTGTTAACCTGGCTTCCGAAACTGGTTACATGACGGCTCCGCTCAGGTACTCAGCCGCAAACCCGGTACCAGACATCCGGAACGGGAACATGGTTTTCTCTGTTGGGGTACTATTCTGAACCAAAACTCTCAAGGCATGCTCAAATACTTTAAGCTGATAAGAGTTCAGAACCTGCTGTTTATCATATTAATTCAGTTTATGATCAGGCAGTTTGTGCTTGTACCCTTACTGGAAACTTACGGTTTTGACTTGCATAACGAACAATTACACCTGTATTTACTGATTGCCGCTTCTGTTTTGATTGCAGCCGGCGGTTATGTGCTGAATGATTATTTTGATGTTAAAATCGACACGATCAACAAACCCGGTTCTGTATTGGTAGGCAAAAGCATTTCGAAACAAACTGCCATGCTGATGCATCAAATACTTACTCTGGTGGGAGTTGTCATCGGATTATCATTGGCATGGAAACTGAAAAGCGCTTCGCTGGCCTTTATTTTCGTAGCCATACCGGGATTACTCTGGTTTTATTCAGCCAGCTACAAACGGCAATTGATTGTCGGCAACTTAGTTGTTGCTTTTATTGCTGCCCTATCGGTTATTATTGTAGCTGTTTGTGAAATCGCGTTACTTGAGGTACGTTACAGCAATTCAATTCTCAATACCCCGATCCCGGCTCAACTGTATGCATGGACCGGAGGATTTGCCGGTTTTTCGTTATTACTGACCTGGCTCAGGGAGATTATCAAAGACATGGAAGATGAATATGGCGACAGGGAACTGGAATGCCGTACCATGCCAATAGTCTGGGGAAAAACTGCAACTAAAATCATTATCATACTGATGATTCTGATTACACTCTTTCTGTTATTTTTCGTGAATGGTTCCTATATCGGCTTCGAAGGAAATCTTACGCTCAAATACATTATTTTCGGACTGGCGCTGCCGCTCTGCTTCTTATCTTATTTGATAATCAGAGCTAAAAGTCCTGCTGACTATCATCAGGCTTCTGCTTTAACCAAATTTGTCATGTTTATTGGTTTGCTTTATGCTCCTGTTTTCTATTTCTTACTTGCGAAAGAAACAGGAATCAGACTTTTCAATTTATTTACCATACAATAACCGGTTATATCATGTTAGAAAACCTGAAAAAATACAAAATCGTACTGGGCTCAGCTTCTCCCAGGCGCCAGGAATTGCTGCGCGGCATCAACCTGAACTTTGAAGTCATACCCATGGACGTGGAGGAAAGTTACCCTCCCTATCTCACCGGCGTTGAGATCCCCATGTATCTCGCCGAAAAAAAAGCGGATGCTTACAAAAGCATGCTTGATGATGAACTGATGGTTATTACAGCCGACACCATCGTTTTTCTGGATGGAAAGGTCCTCGGGAAACCGGTTGATAAAGCGGATGCATTCAAAATGCTGCAAAGACTTTCAGGAAAAACACATCAGGTTATCACCGGTGTTTGCATCAGTACAAACTTGCGCAGGCGAACCTTCCACACCATCTCCGAGGTAAAGTTTGCACGACTGAATGATTCGGAAATTGAATATTACCTGGAATACTACGCCCCTTATGACAAAGCCGGTTCCTACGGTGTGCAGGAATGGATTGGCTTTATCGCGGTGGAAAACATTAACGGTTCTTATTTTAATGTGATGGGATTGCCGATTCAACGGCTGTATAATGAATTGAAACGGTGGTGATAAAAGCTAAAAACGAAAAGCGGAAAACGGAGAACGGAGAACGATTAGTGCAGTTAGAGTATTAAACCACAACTAACAATATAATCAATTTCGTTTTCCGCTTTCCGTTTTCCGTTTTTAATTAACTACTGTTGCAGAAACAATCCTGGCTTTTACCCCGTCCTTCGCCTCATTCAATTCCATCAGGATGGTATCGCCTTCGTGAACTTCTCCGGACAGAACGATATCGGCTAACTGGTCTTCAAGATAACGCTGAATAGCTCTTTTCAGTGGCCTTGCACCAAATTGAACATCATATCCTCTTTCAGCAATAAAATCCTTTGCTTCGGGCGATAATTCGATTTTATAGCCCAAATTGATTACACGACTGAACAAACCTTTCAATTCCAGATCGATGATTTTCTTGATGGTTTCTTTGTTCAACTGATCGAACATCACGATTTCATCCACACGGTTCAGAAACTCCGGTGAGAATGTACGGTTCAACGCTTTTTGAATCACGCCACGGGAATATTCAGAATCCATCTCCAGATTGGAATCGATGTTGAAACCAACACCTTTGCCAAAATCTTTCAGCTGACGGGTACCCACATTGGAGGTCATGATGATGATGGTGTTTTTAAAATCGATTCGGCGGCCCAAGCTGTCGGTCAATCGACCTTCGTCCATGATTTGCAGCAAGAGGTTAAATACATCCTGATGTGCTTTCTCTATTTCATCGAACAATACGATTGAATAGGGTTTACGGCGCACCCTTTCGGTAAGCTGACCACCCTCTTCATACCCTACATATCCCGGAGGCGCTCCAATCAGGCGGGAAACCGAGAATTTCTCCATGTATTCACTCATATCCATGCGGATAAGGGCATCCTGACTGTCGAACATAAATTCAGAAAGCACTTTGGCTAAATGGGTTTTACCTACCCCGGTCGGACCGAGGAAAATGAACGAACCAATCGGTTTACCCGGATCTTTCAATCCAATCCGGTTACGTTGAATGGCCTTCACAATTTTGTTAACCGCTTCATCCTGACCTATGACTTTATGAATCAATTCATCTTTCATCTGACGGAGCTTCAATCCTTCAGCCTGGGCAATGCGCTGCACCGGCACACCCGACATCATGGCGACTACTTCGGCAACCTGTTCTTCATCAACTGTTTCCGGATGCAATTGCGATTCTTTCTCCCAACGTCTGATGGCATCTTCCAACTGATACTGACATTGTTTTTCCTGATCGCGGATGGGGCCTGCAAGTTCGTATTTTTGTTCGCTGAGGACTTTCATCTTTTCTTTCTTCAGCTCTTCAATTTTCTTTTCCAATTCCTCAATTTCAGCCGGAACAGAAACAGAACCGATGTGCACACGCGAACCGGCTTCATCAAGGGCGTCAATGGCTTTATCGGGGAAGCAACGGTCGGTGATGTAGCGATCGGTAAGTCGCACACAAGCTTTGATAGCTTCAGGCGTATACCTCACATTGTGGTGATACTCGTACCGGTCCTGTATATTTTCCAGAATCTGTAAAGTTTCTTCTGCAGTAGTCGGATCGACCATTATTTTCTGGAACCTGCGTTCCAGGGCGCCATCTTTCTCGATGCTCTGGCGGTATTCATCAAGCGTTGTTGCACCGATGCATTGAATTTCACCTCTTGCCAAAGCCGGCTTCAGCATATTGGCAGCATCCAATGAACCCGGAGCGCCTCCTGCTCCCACGATGGTGTGTATTTCGTCGATAAACAAAATCACGTTGGGATTCTTCTGTAACTCATTCAAAATGGCTTTGATGCGTTCCTCAAACTGACCGCGATACTTGGTCCCTGCAACAATTGAAGCCATATCCAGGGCAACGACTCTCTTATCAAACAAGACACGTGAAACCCTTCGCTGAATGATGCGCAGAGCAAGTCCCTCCACAATAGCCGATTTCCCGACACCGGGATCACCAATCAGTACCGGATTGTTTTTCTTACGACGACTCAGTATCTGTGCCAGACGTTCAATTTCACGCTCGCGACCTACGATTGGGTCTAAACGGTTTTCGATAGCCGCTTTGGTAATGTCAGCCCCGAATGTATCGAGTGCCGGTGTATCAGAATGTTTTTGTCCGCCCGCCGGTGGCGTTTTTTGTTGCGAACGCGGATCATCATCTTCATCGTCTTCATCATGAAAACCTGCTCCCATCACCGGACCCTCGGGTTTTGGCGACTCTAAATAAGACTTCACCTGATCGTAAGTCAGATCTTCTGCATTGAGCACATCCACGGCTAAGTTATTTTTTTCTTTCAGAATGGCCAGCAAGAGATGTTCGGTATCTGCCACGTCGGTATCAAACATGCGACTCTCGAGTTCCATGATTTTCTTGATACGCTCAGTACTCTTTAAGACAGGGATTTTTTCTCCTCCCGGCTCCTTTTCTGTTCGTATCTGGCTTTCAATCGTTTGTTTAATTTTTGGCAGGTTTATCCGCAAATTCTGCAATATTTCTATGGCTTTCCCCTGTCCGTTGCGAAGCAATCCCAGCAACAGATGCTCGGGACCCACATAGTTATTACCTAACCTCTCGGCTTCCTGTGTGCTGTATTGCAGCACATTATGTAATTGTTCAGAATAGTTGACTGTCATATATCATCGAATTGATTTCCCTAACAAAAGTATGGAAATATTTTTATTTAGCTTGAATTTGGCTTATTACTATAACAAAATTAATACCCATAAGTTTTTTTTAATATTTACTGCTATTTTGTCAGGCGAAAATTAGCGAATAACTAATAGTGAATAGCGAATAATGCGAATCAGGAGTTAAATTATTCAAATAAGCCGCGCAGCGGCGAGATTATTCATAACCGTATGCAAGGCGTTAGCCGCAGCCTACGGTATTAAATACAATCCTGAAGCCATAGCCCTGCAAGGGCGGGATGCGATATGCTTACAATTAATAATCCAGCCCTTGCAGGGCTGCTCAGCTTTTTTTAGCCTTTATTCCGTAGGTTACGCTTCGCTCACCTACGGTTATGAATAATCTCGCCGCTGCGCGGCTTAGCAAAATAATGCAACTTTGATTAAAAATTGACACCTGATTCGCATGAATAGAGAATAGCTACTTACAATTTTCACTTTGCTTTCGATTTTTCACAGAAAATCTTGTAACTTTGTTTCCCGAAAATGGCGGAGACCAGTGACTGGCGACCGGAGACTCGCGACAAATAATATCTATAATTTATAATTTTAACGATATGGAGAACAATGCATTACTAAACGAAGTGTTGGCAAAAGCGCAAATCTGGCTTGATGGCAATTACGATGCGGAAACCAAAGAAGCTGTTCGTCTTATGATGAAAGCTGAGGATAAAACAGAATTGATTGAATCTTTTTACCGTGACCTTGAGTTCGGAACCGGTGGCTTACGGGGTATCATGGGCGCCGGGACCAACCGCATGAACATCTATACTGTCGGCGCTGCCACACAGGGCTTGAGCAACTACCTGAAGGATCAGTTTGGCAATTTACCACAAATATCGGTGGTTATCGGTCACGACTGCCGCAATAACAGCCGGAAATTTGCCGAAATTTCTGCTGATATTTTTTCTGCCAACGGCATCAAGGTATATTTATTCGAGGATTTGAGACCAACACCGGAAATTTCTTTCGCCATCCGTCACTTCGGATGTCAGAGTGGCATTATCCTGACAGCTTCTCACAACCCGAAAGAATACAACGGCTATAAAGCCTATTGGGACGATGGCGCCCAGATGATTGCTCCGCATGATGAAAATGTCATCAGCGAGGTTACGAAAATCACGAATGTAAACGACATCAAATTCAATGGTAATCGTGAGTTGATTGAAATCATCGGTGAAGAAGTGGATAAATTGTTTATCGATAAAATTAAAACACTCACACTTTCTCCTGATTCCATCAAAAGAAATAAAGACATGAAAATTGTCTTTACGCCTATACACGGAACGGCTGTTAAGCTTGTTCCTTGGGCATTAAAAGAATACGGATTTACCAATATCATCCACGTACCCGAACAGGATGTGGTGAGCGGTGATTTCCCAACGGTTTATTCTCCCAATCCCGAAGAACCGGCCGCACTTGACATGGCCATCAAAAGAGCCATTGAAACGGATGCTGAACTCGTTATGGCTACCGACCCCGACTCTGACCGGATGGGTATTGCCATCAAAGATGACAAGAATCAGTGGATACTGGTAAACGGAAACCAGACTGCGCTCATCTTTGTTTATTACCTCATCCGCAGGTGGAAAGAACTCGGCAAGCTGAAAGGAAATGAATATGTTGTAAAAACTATTGTAACCACTGAAATCATCAAAGAAATTGCGGAGAAGAATGACGTGGAATGTTTCGATTGTTATACCGGTTTCAAATGGATTGCAGGTGTAATCCGTGAAAACGAAGGCATCAAAGAATACATCGGAGGTGGTGAAGAAAGTTATGGTTTCCTTCCAGAAACCTTTGTCCGCGATAAAGATGCTGTTTCTTCCTGTACACTGATGGCTGAAATTGCTGCCTGGGCAAAAGACAATGGCAAAACTCTGTATGAATTACTGCAGGACATCTATTTAGAATTCGGTTACGGAAAAGAAAAAGGTATTTCCGTGGTAAGAAAAGGCAAATCTGGCGCAGAAGAAATTCAGCAAATTATGAGTAACTTCCGCAGTAATCCGCCGAAAGAACTGGCTGGTTCTGCCATAAAAGTTATCAAAGACTACAAAACGCTGAAACAAACCAATGTTGCCACAGGAGAAATCATCGATCTGGATATGCCGGCTACATCCAATGTATTACAATATTTTACTGAAGATGGTACCAAAATCTCCGTTCGTCCATCCGGAACAGAACCAAAAATCAAATTTTACATCGAGGTACGTGGTGATATGAAAACTCGCGCTGATTATGACGCGGCTGATGCTGCTGCCAACCAAAAAATTGAAGCTGCCAGGGCATCGCTGGGAGTATAAATTCAATGTTATTTTAAATAAAATGAGACGCTCCACAAAGCGTCTCATTTTATTTATATCTGATAATCAGAATTAAACTTCTTTTTTCTGAAATCCGTCTGGTAAATCAACCGATACACAAGGGGGTAAATTCTACAGGCTACACAAAAACCAACGACAGCTTCCAGCAGGGCACAAATTCCGAAGATGATGGTAAAAACCACTGCCGTAGTACTTAAACCGAATAAAACAGCCAGACTGATTATCACCGAAAACAACAATCCGATGCGGGCAGCAAAGATCTTCGGACCTGCATTGATTAATTGTGGATTTACTTTCAACTTAGTCAGTATAAATTTGGAAACTATCGCCAGCGGACTGTATTGAGGCTTTTCGATGCTGCGTACAAAAAAATCAGCAACTAAAAACAACACAGGAACGATGCTGTATGTCAGCAAAAAAACAACCAACAAAATAACGGTAAAAAATCCGTTTAACCGGGCTACATGTTCATCAATTTTCTTGAATGATATCGGACAAAATGCATTATTACTCATACCTTTAATTTTATCTTATTAATTACGATACAAAAATAAAGGTATCGGGACAAGCTCCCAATACCCTTTTTGGCGTAATTCAATACCATAAACAAGGTATTTTCACAGGAACGAATCCAACGTACCGGTTTCCAATACCTTATACTTGCCGTTTGATTCGGTTACCGTACAACATTCAGTGTAGGCATCGTGTTCGAAAATAATAATTTGATTGTGCGCGATGGCTTCGTCGAGTAAGATTTTCTTTTCTGTCATGGAAGTCACCGGGAAAGTATCGTATGCCGAAACCCAGGCCAACGGGACATTGGGTGCTGCAGGAATTACATCACCGGCATAAACAAAAGTTTTATCTCCTTTGCTGATATAAGTCACCAACTGACCCGGCGTATGACCATTAAATAACTTCAGCATTACACCCGGACAAACATCCGTGGTATCGGTGACCAATTTCAGGCGACCGGCTTCCTGAACCGGCAACATATTCTCCGGAAAATAAGAATCACCTTCTCTGACATTCGGATTCAGGAAATTTTCCCACTGGGTTTTCCCAACCCAATAATCAGCATTGGGAAAAGTCAGCACCAGTTCCTTATTTTCATTATACCGGGTACAATCGCCACAATGATCAAAATGCAGGTGGGTTAATATTACATCCGTAATATCGTTACAACTCAATCCAAAACCTCGCAAAGCTTCATCAAAATCCACAATTTCCTTTATACCATAGAAACGCAGGTAATCCTTTTGCTTATTACCGGTTCCTGTATCAATCAGAATTTTTTTCTCTCCTGTATCGATAAGCAAACAGCGCAGGGTCAGTTTGCAAAAATTATCCTCATCGCATGGGTAACGCTTTTTCCACACCCGCTTTGGCACGACACCAAAACAAGCTCCTCCATCGGCGTTAAAATGTCCGGCTTCAATTTTATAGATGTTCATTGTTACTTAATTTTTTATTACTTTTGCTGATTCTTTTAAACCGGTACAAAATTAAATAAAAACCGTATTCCGACAAATCAATATGCAGCGTGTACATTTCATAGCCATCGGTGGAGCAGCCATGCACAACTTAGCCATCGCCATCAGTAAAAAAGAAAATTATGTCGTAACCGGTTCCGATGATGAAATCTTCGAACCATCCTACAGCAGGTTGAAAGAACATGGTTTGCTTCCGGAAAAAACAGGCTGGTTCCCGGAAAAAATTACAAAAAACCTGTCGGCAGTAATTCTGGGTATGCATGCCCGTGAGGACAATCCGGAGCTGATTCGGGCAAAAGAACTGAAATTAAAAATCTATTCTTTTCCGGAATATCTTTATCAGCAAACCCGGAACAAAACGAGGATAGTAGTGGGTGGCAGCCACGGAAAGACTTCGACTACCGCGATGATATTGTATGTACTCAAGAAGTTAAAAATTGAGGCTGATTATATGGTCGGAGCACAGATAGAAGGCTTTGACAACATGGTGAAGCTCTCCTACGAATCGCGGATTGCCGTATTTGAGGGTGATGAGTACCTCACCTCTCCTATCGATCTCCGTCCTAAATTTCACCTGTATAAACCCCATATCGCCATCCTGACCGGTATCGCGTGGGATCACATCAATGTATTCCCTACATTTGAAAATTATGTATCGCAATTCAGCAAATTTGTCGATTTGATGGAGACGCAGGGACGACTGATTTATTTTAAGGAAGATCCTGAGTTACAGAAAATCGCGGAGAACCTGCGCAGGGACATCGTTCCGTTTCCTTATCAAACACCTGAGCATGAAATTGTGAACGGAGTAACTTATCTGAAAACACGTAAAGGTAATGTGCCCTTGAAAATTTTCGGAGAACACAACCTGCAAAACCTGCATGCTGCCCGTTTAGCCTGCAAACAAATCGGGGTGACAGAAGATCAGTTTAACAATGCCATATCAGATTTTCCGGGTGCTTCGAACCGGATGCAAAAAATTTGTGAAACTGACAACGCAGTTGCATTCAAGGATTTTGCACATTCTCCTTCGAAATTAAAAGCCACGGTACATGCCGTGCGAACTCAATATCCGGATAAAAAGCTCGTAGCTTGTATGGAATTGCACACTTTCAGCAGCCTGACCGACGCTTTCCTGCCTCAATATGCTGGTTGTATGGAAGAAGCAGATGTGGCTTTCGTGTATTTCAATCCGGAAGTCATCAAGCACAAAGGATTACAACCCATCGATCCTGAAAAAGTAAAGAATGCCTTCGGAGGAGATAATCTCAATGTTTATACCGATTCATCAGCATTACAGGCTACACTGAAAAGCATGCAATACGACAATTCTGCGCTTTTGCTGATGACATCAGGAAATTTTTCGGGCGTGAATTTGGTGGAATTTGCAAAACAATTATTAAACCCTTAAACCTGTCAGGATTATCAATCCTGACAGGTTTGAATGCAGCATTAAAAAAATGGACACAAAACAAAAACTGCTTGATCAGCGTTACATGCGCATGGCGCGCATTTGGGCAGAGAATTCATATTGCGAGAGGAGAAAAGTAGGAGCGCTGTTGGTAAAAAACAAAATGATAATCTCCGACGGATACAACGGAACCCCCTCCGGATTTGAAAACAAATGCGAGGACGAGAACAATGTATCCAAACCATACGTATTACATGCTGAAGCCAATGCCATCAGCAAAATCGCCCGTTCACACAACAGCAGTGATGGTGCTACGTTGTATGTAACCGCATCGCCCTGCATCGAATGTTCGAAGTTAATCATTCAGGCTGGAATAAAAAGAGTTGTTTATGGAGAGGAATACCGCATCATGGATGGCGTTGAACTACTGAAAAAGGCGGGCATCGACGTTGAACTGCTTAAACCGGATCAGGATTAAGTTTATTTTTTACAGAAAAAGAATCAGACAACATGGCAAAGAAAAATCTTTCATTAGTTATCATCGTACTGGCAGCACTCATCAGTGGTATTTTGCTGGGCAATTTAATTGCCACAAGGCAACAAAAAGGCTTAGATGCTGCATTTGGTAATTTATTCAAAAACTTTTCATCAACTGATAATAAAATATCTGAAATACTTCAACTTATAGACAGTTATTATGTTGACTCAGTCGACGTCAACAACCTGACCGAAGAAATGGCGACTGAGTTGATTGCCAAATTAGATCCACACTCGGTTTACATACCGGCAAAAGACCTTGAAATCGTCAACAACGAACTGGAAGGAAGTTTCTCAGGCATTGGTGTGCAATTTAACATCCAAAACGACACCATCATGATTATTTCGGTCATCAGCGGTGGTCCGTCAGAGAAAGTTGGTTTATTAGCCGGCGACAGGATAGTGATGGTTGACGACTCGGTATTTACCGGCAAACAAATTAACAACGAGAAGGTACTGCGTAAACTTCGTGGTCCGGTTAACACCAAAGTTAAACTCGGCATCAGAAGACACGGCACCAAAGAACTGCTGACATACACCATCACCCGTGGTGAGATTCCCGTGAGCTCGGTCGACATCAGCTACATGGTAGCGCCTCAGACCGGTTTAATCAAAGTCAACAAGTTCGGCGAATCAACTTATTCAGAATTTTTGGTGGGCATTGCCAAATTGAAAAAAGAAGGAGCAACCAAATTCATCATCGATTTGCGTGAAAACAGCGGTGGTTATTTGGAACGCGCTATATCGATGATCAATGAATTTCTTCCTGCCGGTCAGCTGATTGTTTACACCGAAGGTAAATCCTATCCGCGTTTCGACGCGAAATCAGACGGGACTGGAAGTTGCATCAACAACCCCATCGTTGTGCTGATTGATGAATTTTCAGCATCAGCCAGTGAAATCTTCGCCGGGGCAATTCAGGATAACGACAGAGGAACCGTCATCGGTAGAAGATCTTTCGGAAAAGGACTGGTACAGCAGCAGAAACCATTATCAGATGGTTCGGCCATCCGCTTAACAGTGGCAAAATACTACACCCCATCCGGAAGGAGCATCCAGAAACCCTATCAAATCGGGAACAACGAAGATTACAACATGGATTTGTACAACCGCTTTCTGCATGGCGAATTCTACACGAAAGACAGCGTACATCAGGCAGACACCATCGAGTACAAAACCGTTTCCGGCAGGACTGTTTATGGTGGTGGCGGTATCATGCCCGATATCTTTATCCCGCGCGACACGACTGAATTTACACCCTATCTGAATAAGGTTGTCAATTACGCGCATTTGTATCAGTTTGCTTTTGCCTATACCGATAAAAACAGGCAACAACTCAGCAAGTACAAAGACTGGAAAGCCATGTTAAAGTACCTGGACAATCAGCCACTATTACAGGAGTTTGTTGCTTATGCCGAAGAAAAAGGCGTAAAAGCAGTACCGAAAGAAATCAAACAATCAGCAAACTTCATCCTGATACGTTTGAAGGCATACATATCCAGAAATATGCTGGGTGATGCCGGATTCTTCCCAATCTTGTTTAAAGATGATGAGGCAGTGAAGAAAGCTGTTGAAGAGCTTGCAAAGAAATAAGAGAACGCCCGGTTATCAATGCTGATAAACCGGGCGTTTCAGTTGACTTACCAGGATTCGAACCTGGACAGACAGATCCAGAATCTGTAGTGCTACCGTTACACCATAAGTCAGTTTGGTGTTTGGGGATGCAAAAATAATATAAATTGATTGAAAAACAAAAAAATCAATTAAAAAATCTACAAACAACAACATCGTTGTATTAAATTAAAAACAAAGTATTTGATTTTGAAAGATTTTATTTATTTTTGGCTGTTGTCTCTTACCTACCGGGACCTTTGTCCGGCACATCATGAAAAACATGGACAAATTTTTGTATGTCTGTTTTGGTTTGTTACTTATCCTGTTCAGGAGTTATGCTTTCCATCATACCCGCGACAGTCTGGATGCTCTGCTGCACATACAGTTGGGCAAAGACAGGCTAAACACCCTCATCGAATTATCTGACCACATTACTTACTCATCGCCGGCTGAAGCCATCAGCTTAGCAAATGAGGCCATCAGGTTAGCGGAAAATCTGGACGAGAGAACACTCAGGTTCAAAGCGCTAAAAATCAGAGGATATGCCAATGGTTATGCAGGAAATACCCAGCAATCTATATTTGATATGCAGGAGGGTTTGAAGCAATACACAGCTGAAAGAGATTCCATAAAAATTGCTGAAGCGCTAAGCGACCTCGGCTACTTGTATCAATCGCAGGGTGCTTTTGATAAAGCATTACGAAATTTTCAACAATCGCTTTCTATTCGCGAGAAAATTGGAGACCAAAAGGGTATTGCTTATTCTCTGAACAATATAGGAGCTTTGTATTGGGAACTGGGTAAGGCTGATGAAGCACTTGATTATCATCTTCAGGCAATTGCTTTCTTTAAAGAAAACAACATGGATGAAGAAACCGGCATCGCCACCGCCAACCTCGGGGAAATTTACCTGATAAAAGAAGAATATGATAAGGCATTACATTTCTTTAATCAGGCATTGGCATTAAACAGGAAGCTGGGTCATCATATCTTCGAGGCCAATAATCTTAACAGCATCGGGTCTCTTTATCTGAAAAAGAATGAACCCGGGAAAGCATTCCGTTATTTCAGTAAGGCTGTTGCCATACAAGAGAAAGCCGGTGACAAAAACGGATTAGCACTATCTCACTATCACCTTGGACTCACCTATCAAAAGCAAAACCTGTTAAACGAAGCACTCCACCATTTCAACATCAGCTCGTCATTTGCTGATACCGTTCATGGGAATGACCTTTTGGTAAAATCTCTGGTACACGCTGCTGCAATTAATAATCAATCAGGAAACTATAAAATTGCCTATGCCGAACTGAACAGAGCTAAACAACTCAATGACTCCATCTTCAATCTGGAAAGAACACGGCAATTTGAAGAACTGAAAGCCCGCTATGAAACAGAGAGACACATATTGGAAAACAAAAACCTGAAACAGCGTAATTATAATAACAACATTATCATCCGACAACATCGTATTTTGCTGATCATGATTATTATGCTGAGTTTGTTAATTGTCCTCACAATTTGGCTGTATCTGCAGAAAGGGAGATCGGCAGACAAACTCAAAGCTCTTGAGATGGAACAAAAACTCCTCCGTAGCCAGATGAACCCCCATTTCGTATTCAACACATTAACAGCCATTCAGAATAACATCCTGCAAAAAACGGTTCGCGAAGGGGTAAATCTGATTTCTTCGCTGGCTTCTCTGATGAGACTGACACTTGAGAACAGCGCAAATGAATTCATCCCTTTTGAAAAAGAGCTGCAATCATTGCAACTCTATCTGATGCTACAACAGGAACGTTATAAGGACCAATTCGATTTTCAAACAGTTATTGACCCGCTTATCAAAGAAAATGAATTTTGGGTACCACCCATGTTAGCGCAACCTTTCGTCGAAAATGCCATCGAACATGGTTTCTGCGGCATAAACTACAAGGGGATAATTTCCATTACTTACCGGTTGGCCGAGAAAGGGATATTGTGCGAAATAACTGATAATGGCATTGGTTATCATTCAGGTATGAATAAACAAAAAGAAAACTGTAATCATCATTCTTATGGCATCGACATCACGCGACAACGCATTAAAATACTGAGAAACAAATACAGACTCAACGCCCGGATTGATATTTCTGATTTATCAACACAAAATCTTTCCGGCACAAAAGTAACCATTCTGATGCCCATCAAACAACTATAAACTATGGCAAAACTACGTACCCTCATTATCGATGATGAAGCTCCCGTGAGAAATCTGATTAACGGAATTATTCAGCATTACTGTGAACAGGCTGAAGTTATCGCAACTGCAGATGGTGTAAACAGTGGACTTGCCGCTATCAAAAAACACAAACCTGATCTGGTTCTGCTGGATATCAAGTTAAATGACGGTACTGCTTTTGATTTGTTGAAACAACTGGAAGACATAAAGTTCGCCATCATTTTTATTACGGCTTATGAAAAATATGCTGTCAACGCCTTCCGGTTTTCAGCAGTCGACTACATCATGAAACCAATACACATCGACGAACTCATCAATGCCATCCGCAAAGCAGGAGAACAATCGGAACAACAAGCTTTAAGTTTGAGACTTAAGAACTTTTTCGATAATTTCAACAGCAAACCCGAAGACAAGAAGATTGTCCTTAAAACTTCAGAAAGTATTTTTATCGTCAAAGTAGCTGATATCATCCGTTGCGAGGCCGACCACAACTACACCACCTTTTTTCTGACCAATGGGAAAAAAGTATTAGTATCAAAAACCTTGAAAGATTACGATGAAATGCTTTGCGACTATTTCTTTTTCCGCACCCATCAGTCACACCTCATCAACATCAACCACATCGTGAGTTTCGAAAAAAACGACGGCGGATTCCTGCGGATGGCGGATGGGAGTTCGGTACCGGTATCGAAACGGAAACGGGAAGAATTGCTGGAGCTGTTTAATCAAATATAATTCATCTCTACCGAAAAGACAGCCAATCTAACCGAATATTCATTTGGTGATCTTTCCATTCTCAAATACTGTATTATTGTATATTTTAAATAACAATTACTTAGGGTCTACTGAATAATTGATAAAGTTCAATATATCAGCAAAATAAGTGGTTGAAAGTATTGCATAAATGCAAGAAAATGTGTAAATTAGCATCAAAATGTTTGCACTTATGTTTCGCTATCAGTCACAAAATCAGTTAACGATTAAAGAGTTTGAGATGCCTTTTGAGGTAGAGTTGAATCCAACCAACCGATGGGTTGTAATGTCTCAAACGATACCATGGGACGAGTTTGCCAGGGCATATCAAAAGAATTTCAAGAGCAGGCGTGGTGCTCCTACCATAGATGCAAGGATAGTACTTGGTGTAGTAATCATTAAACATCTGCTTAAATTAGACGATGAAGGAGTCATAGAGATGATTCAGGAAAATCCTTACATGCAATACTTTTTGGGTTTGAAGTCATTTACATCCAAACCGGTGATGGATCCCTCGCTTTTGGTTCATATCAGAAAGCGGATTGATTTAAGTGTTTTTGAGAAACTCACAGATGAACTTATCCGTGAGGGATTGAAAATAAACAGGCAAACTCAGGATGATGGGGATGATGAACAAGGCGATGATGTTGACAACACAAATGATGAAGTTCAGATGTCCAATAAGGGAAAGTTACAGATAGATGCAACAGTAGCCGATGCTGACATTAAGTTTCCCACAGATCTTGATCTGTTGAATGATAGTAGATAGAAGGCAGAAGAACTGATTGATTATTTGTGTGGTGAACTTGGAGTTAAACAAAAACCAAGGACTTATCGCAGGAATGCAAGGAAAGCTTATCTGAATTTGTCAAAGAAGAAGCGCAAAACGGAGAAGGAGCTGCGCAAGGGTATCCGACAACAATTGGGTTTTGTCAGGCGTGACATCAAAATCATCAATCAACTGCTGGATAAGTCTCAACACATAGGTGTAGGTGGTTTGTTTGACAAACATCAACAAAAGTATTTTTTTGTGATCCAACATGTTTTTTCACAGCAGGAAAGGATGTTCAAAGGAAAAGTTCACAGCGTTGAAGATCGAATTGTTAGTATCCATCAGCCACATGTGAGGCCCATTGTGAGAGGGAAAGCAAAATCGAAAGTTGAGTTTGGTGCCAAAATCAATGTGAGTTTGCATAATGGTTATGCCCGGATTGATCACTTTGACTGGAATGCATACAACGAGGGAACCGATTTAATCATGCAGGTAGAGCGATACCGGGAGTTACACGGTCATTATCCCAAAGTGGTACTGGTTGATAAGATTTATCTGAATAGAGAAAACCGTCGCTGGCTCAAAGAACATGGAATATCCCACACGGGTGACCCGTTAGGACGAAAGAGAGTTGTAAATCAGCCCTCGGCATACCAAAAAAGAAAGAAACGTTCAGAATGCGCTGAACGCAATCAAATTGAAGGAAAGTTTGGTCAGGGCAAGCGAGGCTACAATCTCAATAATATCAGAGCCCGATTAAGCTCAACATCAACGTGTTGGATCGCAGCTATCATTTTTGTGATGAATATCCTGCGCCACATGAAGGGTATTTCTTTATCTTTTTTTGTAACGCTTTTTGATAAGCTTATGAGAATGAAACAAATAATAAAAAACCAAATTCCAAACCCGACACTTAATTTTGCCGGATTTGGAATTATTCAGTAAATTCTACTTAGTAAGGCTATGATAACACTAAAATGACATGTGTAGTACTGTTATTTATATGTTTATTCAACCTGTGGATTAGAAAACTTTTTCAACAACATCTAAGATTTCCTTTCAGATCAAAAAAAAGTATAAAACATGCATTTACAAAACAAAGTAAAAATAAGAGCCGGAAAATCCTTGTATTTATTAAATCCGGGAACCATTTTGTTTTGCACTTCAACCGATCACTCTTGCATAATCACGCATGAGGATGGTCACACCATAGAAATCGAACTTACGCTAAAAGAGCTCGAGCAAAAACTTTGTACTTTTTATCAAATTAATAAAACCTCATTGATTAACCTAGAGCATTTAAATAACATCTCAAGCCTGGAGAACGGTTACATAGTCTTGGATAATCGTTATAAAATTCCCATCGACAATGATAAAAAACATTTGTTATACGAAGCCTTAAGTAAATTTTCTTAAGAAATATAATAATTATTCAAAATTTAGCTAACAATATAAATCTTAAAATTAAATGTATATGAAAACAAGAAATATTCTTACAATAACTTTTGTTTTTGTGCTTTTACTATCACTAAATAGCATATTTTCTGCCCATTATAACATTTCATTCTCGGCTTCAGGTTCTAATACAGTTTATGATAGTATTGAAGTTCAAAATATCTCAAAAGGTATTACTGCTGTGGTTCCATTTGGCAATGATCTTCAATTAAACACATTGACAACTTCGCTAATGGATTACGACACAAAATCAATTTTAATTTATCCTAATCCTGTAATCACTGAATCAGATCTTTCATTTTATTCATCATCCGGAAGTTTAGCGCATATGCTTCTTTTAGGGATAGATGGCACTGTTTTATACAGTCAAAAACATCAGCTTGAAATTGGATTAAACACATTTAAAATTACCTTACCAAAGGGGGTTTTTATCATTCAAATTATAGAAAAGGGAATTACACACAACGCAAAAATTATTAGCAAATCTTCCGGAATGGCACTAATAAAACTTACCGGGAGTAACCAGAATATAACGAAAACAAGGCAAAAAGTAAAAAACGACCTTGTCACTCTATCTTATTCCATTGGAGATAAATTATTATTCAAAGCATATTCAGGAAATTACACCTCTATTTTTACAGATACAATTAGTGTGAGCAGAGCAGTTAATTTCAAACTTATTGAATGTAAAGATGGAGATGGGAATTACTATCCGGTTGTAACAATAGGATCGCAAATTTGGATGGCTCAGAATCTGAAAACCTCTAAATACAGAAATGAAGAGCCTGTTGGCACAAGTTCAACACTTAACAAAGATCTTTTAAATGAGGTTGAACCTAAGTATGAATGGTTGTACAACGGAAATGAGGAATATGAGCATGATTACGGTCGTTTGTACACCTGGCATACAATTACAGACGCCCGAAACATTGCACCAGATGGATGGCATATTCCATCGGATGCTGAATGGACTCAATTATCCAACTTCTTAGGTAGCGAAGTAGCCGGTGACAAACTCAGATCGAAAAGTCTTGTATATTGGAACGAACCGAACAATACAGCCACGAATGAAACAGGGTTTTCGGCAAAAGCAGGAGGAACCCGACTACCAAACGGTATTTTCAGCAGTATGAATGATTATGGTTATTGGTGGACAAATTCTGAAGGTGCTTTTGAATCCTCAGCAACAAGTTGGCTAATGACACATGATTGGAGTAATGTTGCCAGAAACAATAATATTAATAAAAAATATGGTTTATCGGTACGCTGCGTATTGAATGATACCGCAGCAGCATCTCTTCCAATTATTTCAACTGCTGCAATTACAGGAATAACTACTTCTTCTGCAATAAGCGGGGGAAACATTACTGAAACTGGAGGAGCTGCCATAATAGCACGAGGTGTTTGCTGGAGTTCATCTCCAAATCCGACAATTGCCGATTCCAAAACAAATGAAGGCACAACAGCCGGAGTATTTGAAAGCACCATTACAGGTCTTACTTACGGAAGTACATATTATGTGAAAGCCTATGTTACAGTTGCAGCAGGAACTGCCTATGGAAATGAGCTAACATTCAATACAAATTCAATTGAAGTTTCAACTAATAATATTGGATCTATCAACTCATACAGTGCTTCGGCAGGAGGAAGTATCACACAATATGGTGGATCAGAAATAACATCAAGAGGTGTTTGCTGGAGTACCTCCCAAAATCCAACCATAAATGATGACAAAACGATTGATGGAACTGGTGCAGGTGATTTTGCCAGTACAATTACGGGAATTTCTGTCAACAACACTTATTATGTACGTGCTTATGCAATCAATGAATCAGGAACAACATATGGTAATCAGGTTACTTTTAACACAAATCTTCCTGCATTAACAACCACTGAAGCCACAGAAATATCAGTATCGGGTGCTATAAGTGGAGGAAATATAAGCAATGCTGGTGGAACTGAGATTATAAGCAGAGGAGTTTGTTGGAGTACGAATGAAAATCCAACGATAGAAAACAATCATAGCTCATCAGGTACAGGCGCGGGAGAATATACTGTATCCATCACAGGATTAAGTATAGGAAACACCTACTATGTACGTGCTTATGCAACTAACAGTATTGGTGTTGCTTATGGGAATCAGGTTACTTTTTCAAATGACATTCCGACCTTAACAACAACAAGCATCAGTGATATTACAGAAACCTCAGCTTCAAGCGGCGGTGAAATTACAAACAGCGGAGGAACCGCCGTAATAAGCAGAGGTATATGCTGGAGTACTTCACCAAGTCCTACTATTGGAGATAATAAAACTACAAATGGAAGTGGTACGGGAACATTCAGTACTTCTATGACCGGCTTAACAAAAAGTGAAACCTATTATGTGCGGTCATATGCTACGAATAGTATTGGTACTGCTTATGGGAATCAACTCTCTTTTAAAGCTGAAATCCTTGAATTTACAACAACAGAGCTAACTTCTATTTCCGATAAAGAAGCTTATTCCGGAGTAACAATTATCACTGGTGGTGGATATAACATTTTGTCAAAAGGAGTTTGTTGGAGTTCATCCCAAAATCCAACTTTGGAAGATAGTTATACACTTGACGGAGCAGGAAGTGTATCTGTTAGCACAAAGATTAGTGGTTTAATCCCCAGTTCAACCTATTATGTTCGTGCTTATGTAACCAATACACAAGGAACATTCTATGGAAATCAGCTTAGTTTTGTAACCTTGCCTCCACAGTCTTTAATTATTGGAAATTATGAGTGGATGAAATTTAACCTGAATGTATCTGTTTTCCGTAACGGAGATACTATTCCAGAAGCAAAGACTGCTGAAGAATGGATTGCTGCGGGCAACAATCAGAGTCCTGCATGGTGTTATTATAATGACGATCCATTAAACGGTGCTGTTTATGGGAAATTATATAACTGGTATGCTGTGAACGATTCCAGGGGACTCGCCCCTGATGGTTGGAATATACCTACTAATAATGATTGGTCAACACTTGTTACAGCAGTTGGCGGAAGCACCTATGCCGGTCGAAATCTAAAAGAAGCCGGCACTGCACACTGGAGTGCAAACTATGGCACAAATTCCTCGGGATTTACAGCATTACCCGGAGGATGGAGAATTACAGACGGAACATTTGTTACATTAACTACACAGGGGAACTGGTGGAGTTCTTCGGTATACGGATCAGATTGGGCTTATTATTTTTATCTGACTTCAACAACTGTCAAGTCTTATCAAGCATATAAGGTCAGAAATTTCGGGATGTCAGTGCGTTGTTTACGACTGATGACAACACCGACCATATCCACACTTCCGGTTACAGATATTTATGCAACATATGCTTCCAGTGGAGGATCCATATCATCCGACGGAGGTTCGGATGTCATTGCACGTGGTGTTTGCTGGAGTACTTACCCAAATCCGACAATTGATGATTCTAAAACCACCAATGGTGATAATGTAGGTGCTTTTACGAGTTCAATGACAGGATTAACAGAAGAAACAACTTATTATGTACGTGCTTATGCAACTAACAGTATGGGAACCGCCTACGGTAATGAAATCATGTTTGCAACTGCTCGCCCGGTATTGACAACAACTGCGGTTACAAATATAGTTTCTACAACAACTGCTACAGCACAAAGTGGTGGTAATATCACCGACAATGGTGGTCCGGTTATTATTGCCCGTGGTGTTTGCTGGAGCACCTCGCCGAACCCAACAATATCAGATAACAAATCCAGCGATGGAACTGGTAATGGTAGTTTTATCAGCACACTGTCCGACATGAGTATTGGCTCAACCTATTACATCCGTGCCTATGCAACCAATAATATCGGGACATCTTATGGAAATGAAATTTCACTTACAATCAATTTGCCGGTTATAATGTCGGTAGCTGTTACCTCTACGGCTGCAATACGAGCAAATAGTGGAGGAAATATCTCGGATGATGGAGGTTACAGTGTTACTGCAAGAGGTGTCTGTTGGAGTACTTCTCCTCGCCCTACCACTGAAAATAACATCACGAACGATGGTACAGGCGTTGGATCTTTCTCTTCTTTAATTACCGGCTTGTCACTAAATACCACTTACTATATCCGTGCTTATGCTACGAATTCAACAGGAACAGCATATGGAGAAGAGTATTCTCATTTTACCGGCGAATCCGTAATAATTGGTACTCAGGAGTGGAAAATCATCAATCTCGCGGTAGATACATTCAGAAATGGAGATGCAATTTATCATGCATCAACGGTACAACAATGGGTTGATGCCGCCAATAGTGGTACTCCTGCCTGGTGCTATTACGATGGCAGTGCTGAAAACGGAGCTGTCTATGGAAAATTGTATAACTGGTATGCTGTGAATGACCCGAGAGGATTGGCTCCTGAAGGATGGCACGTCTCGACCAGTCTGGAATGGGATATCATGGCTCAATATCTTGGCGGGCCCTCAACAGCAGCAACAAAATTAAAGGAAACAGGAACTGCACACTGGCAAAGTCCGAATGTATATGCAACAAATACAACTTTCTTCACGGCACTGGGCGGTGGTGGCCGTTATGAAGATGGAGGATACAACTTTATTACTCAAGTTGGATTTTGGTGGACTACGGATGAATCTCCAACAAGCCCGACCACCAGAGCAATTCTAAAAACGATGATTTCAAATGATGACGTATTGGGTACCTCCAATTATCCAAAAGGAGATGGTATGTCTGTTCGATGTGTAAAGGATTAAATAAATTCTTTTCTCACTCAATACATAAAATGACTTTTAATTAGAGGAGGCTGTCTCAAAATAAAAATGAGTCAGCCTCTTTTTTGTGTCCGATATTTTGGTTATTTGGATAAAAGTTATTATCTTTATATCCTTGATATACAATTAAATATATGCGATTTAAAGAATATAATCAGAACAAACAAGA
>JANJVQ010000008.1 GCA_024710005.1 Paludibacter sp.
TGGAGAAACACTAACACGTACCTCATCCGTTGCTGAGCAGGCATTGGGAGTTGTTACAGTTACCGTGTAAGTGATGTCACTTGTAACCGTTGCAGTCGGATTGGGAATAGAGTCGTTATTTAATCCTGTTTCAGGAGTCCATTTGTATTTTAAAGTCCCGTTTACTGTGTAATTTGTAGTTACACTACCTAGCTGTGCAGTCGCACCACAGATGATTGTTTTGTCGTTTCCCGCATTTATTGTCAGTGGAGAAACACTAACACGTACCTCATCCGTTGCTGAGCAGGCATTGGGAGTTGTTACAGTTACCGTGTAAGTGATGTCACTTGTAACCGTTGCAGTCGGATTGGGAATAGAGTCGTTATTTAATACAGTTTCAGGAGTGCATTTTTATTTTAAATTACCGCTACCAGTATAATTTTTTGTTATATTGTCTAATTGTGCCGTTCCTCCGCAAACAATCGTCTTGTCAGCTCCCGCATTTACAGTCAGCGGAGAAACATTAACACGTACCTCATCCGTTGCTGAGCAACCATTCGGAGTGGTTACAGTTACTGTATATGTGATGTCACTTGTGACCGTTGCAGTCGGATTTTCAATTGTATCGTTATTTAAACCTGTTTCAGGAGTCCATTTGTATTTTAAAGTCCCGTTGCCTGTATAATTTGTTGTTACATTGTCTAATTGTGCAGTGCCTCCACAGATGATTGTCTTCTCGTCGCCAGCATTCACAGTTAAAGGATCTACATTGATTGTGAGTGAATCTTTTGCAAAACAACCATTTAAAGTGGTATAAGTCACTGAATATTTAGTTGTTTCTTTTGGATAAGCAATTGGATTTGAAATAATAGTAGAACTTAACCCAATTTCTGGACTCCATGAATATGATCCGGATTGATCTAATTTGAAAATAGCTCCTTGATTTCCTACTAAGTACCCGGCTTTTTTGCTGAAATAAATGTGATTTAAAGATGTTGACATAACACGTTCAATAACCCAGTTTAAACCACCATCAGTAGTCTTTATTACTTGTCCACCACCTACGGCATATCCGGTTTTATTATCAGTAAAATGTATACTGAAGATGTAAATAGTAGTACCAGATTCTTGAATTGACCAATTATTTCCACCATCATTAGTTTTTAATATCGTACCAGAATTTCCTGCAATATACCCAGTGTTAACATCAGAAAAATATACAGATCTTAATATTGGTGTTCCATAATCAGGTTGAGCTGAGTATTTGGTCCAATTAGCTCCTCCATCAATAGTTTTTAATATTGTACCCAGGTTTCCTACTGCATATCCGGTAGTTGAATTGGTGAAAAACACTGACCATAAATTTGACGATATTCCACTATTCTGTAAGGTCCAGTTTTGACCTCCATCTGATGTTGTTAGAATATTTCCGTAATCACCAACGATATATCCTGTATTTGCATTAATAAAGTAAACTGATCTCAAAGTTGTAAAGATGTTGAAATTTTCAGGTAAGGTTTGTATTGTCCAATTTAGGCCTCCGTTTGTGGTTTTTATTATAAGTCCGTTTCTCCCAACAGCATAACCAATATTTGTGTCAATAAAATAAATATCAGAAATAAAGTCGTTAGTTCCAAATGTCTGTTCTGTCCAATTAATTCCACCATCTATAGTTTTAAAAATTTTTCCACCTATACCTGCAACATAACCGGTATTTTCATCAGTAAAAAAAATTGATTGAAGCGTGTTCGTGGTGTTAATGTCTAATGAAACCCATTGAGGTATTGCGTTCATTTGAATTGAGTCTCCACAAAAGGTTGTTGAATCAGAAACAATTTTTACATCACACTGTGCATTTGTTTTATTAAAAGGGTTGATTAGACAAATGACAAATAAAAGCATTATAATCTGTTTCATTTTCTATATTATTTTAATGTTGTTAACAAAAATTTCTGCAAACATAGTTTGATATTTATTTGAGAGAAATTTTCACTCTCAACAGTTTTAATTATATAATAGCTACTTTCTCATGAAATATTAAAGTGTAGAAATGAATTCGGCTGTAAAAATGGTATGTAAACAGGGAGAAAAATGTAATACTGAAATATAAAAGCACGAAAATGCGTGCTTTTGTAAACGTGTAAACGATGGGTTAAATGTATTAATAATTTTTAGGATATCCAAACGAAAAATAATAATTTTTATGGTTTCACGCAGAGGTTTCACGCAGAGGTTTCACGCGAAGGCGCAAAGACTATCACGTGAAGGTGCAAAGTAATATTCTCGGCGTTCTTTGCGTAAGTCTTTGCGTCTCTGCGTGAAACCTCTGTGTGAAACCTCTGCGTGAAATATATTACAATCCGTTTACTATTCGATGTATCCCGTTTTTAAGCACTGGTACATTGAAGTTTATCAATAAACCGAGCTTTAATCCAGAAAGTCTCAGGTAGGTGAGTGTCTGAGCAAAATGAACCGGAGCCAATGTCTCGACTGACTTTAATTCAATTATTACTTTGTTGTTGACCAGTAAATCAATTCTATATCCGACATCTTGCTTTATGTCCTTGTATATAAACGGCATTGCAAGCTGCTGTTTTACATCTAATCCAATAGATCTTAGTTCAAAAGAAAATGCAGCCTCATAAGCTGATTCTAATAACCCGGCTCCCAGATTCTTATGTAAATCTATTGCCACACCGATAATTTTGTGAGAAATTTCATTTTCAGTCATAGAAGGAATTTTTAGGTTTTTAATATTTCACGCAAAGGCGCAGAGTTTCACGCAGAGGCGCAGAGTTTCATGCAAAGATTTACGCGAAGTCGCAAAGTTAATATTCTCTGCGTTCTTTGCGATACCCTTAGCGTCTCCGCGTGAAACTTTTTATAATGAAGTTTTTTTGGATATCACGCAAATGCGCAAAGTTAATATTCTCTGCGTTCTTTGCGATACCCTTTGCGTCTCTGCGTGAAACTTTTGTCTTTTTGCCTGAAATATTATACCTTTTGCTTCGCCCTCGAACACTTATCCACCAAATACACAATCGAAACATACGGTATCCCGGTATTGGTATTCAGCCCGATTTCGCAGGTGCGGCTGTTGCTGTAGCCGACTTTGGCCCCGGCTTGTTTGATTTGTGTCGGGAGTTTGCGGAGGGCATATTTGTTCAGCTCGGGCACGAAGAAACCTTTGTCGCCCGCAAAACCGCAACAACCAACTTCTTCGGGAACAAAGACATTGCGACTACACAGTTTCGCTATCTTAATCAGCGACGGCGTCAGTCCCATTTTGATGGTGGAACAGGTTGAATGGATGGTAATCGGTTCATCGGTCTGCTCAAATTCGAGTTTGTCGAGCAGGAACTTGTCGATGAATTCAACCGGTTCGTACATGTCTAAACTCTTGATGGTGTGACGCATGCGCAGCAGACAGGGACTTTGGTCGCACAGTACCGGGTATTTGCCGTTTTCGCTGGCTTTCAGCAGGGCTTTTTCGAGTTCTCCGGATTTATAGTCGGCTACATCGGGCATGCCTTTGCTTTCCCAAATCGTGCCGCAGCAGAGTTTGTTCATCTTCTCGGGGAAAATGACTTCGTACCCTGCTTTGTTGAGGAAAGAAAGTATCTTTTTGGTCAGTGGAACCTGCTCCGGGTCGTTGTGCGATGTGCCCATCATCTGGTTCAGACAACTTGGGAAATACACTACTTTCAAATCTGACTTAGGCTGAACGAGTGACTTGATTTTGGGCGCGGGTTTCGGCAGGGTGGCTGTCCACTGCGGAATTGTATTTCCACTGATGCGGTGCAGGGTCTTACCGAGCTTGTCCACGTTGTTGTTCCCGATGACAGTCCTCGCGATATTCGCTGCTCCCAGCGCTGTTTTGAGTGTACCGCCCAGTAAACCGAAGTTGTTGGCTGTCCACTTGCCGATGCGCATGTTCCGCGGATGCAGCTCGTGTTTGCGTTCGCGTACCACGTGTATGTAATCGCCCACATTGATGCCAACGGGACAGGAAGTGGCGCAGAGTCCGTCGCCCGCACAGGTTTCGTCACCGGCAAAGACATAAGCAGCTTCCAGTTCTTTCAACAACGCCGGATTTTCGCCGGTCTGTTGCAGGCGGGTCATTTCGCGTTGCACAACGATGCGTTGACGGGAAGACAGGGTAAAGCCCCAGCTCAGGCAGTTGACTTCGCAAAAACCACACTCGATACATTTGTCGATAATCGGGTGCGTTTCGGGCAGGGGTTTGATGTGCTGTAAATGACAATTCGGGTCTTCGTTGAAAATTACCCCCGGGTTCAGGATGCCGTTGGGGTCGAACAATTGTTTCACATCCTGCATCAGTTCAAAAGCAGCATCGCCCCATTCGCGGCGGACAAAGGGCGCCATGTTGCGACCGGTGCCGTGCTCGGCTTTCAGGGAACCTTCGTACTTGTCCACCACCAAATCCACGACTTTGTTCATCATGTTTTCATACTGCGCGATGGCTTCCGGTGTATCGAAAGCCTGGTTCAGGATGAAATGGTAGTTTCCGTCGTTTGCATGACCATAAATTACCGCTTCTTCATAACCATTTTTATCTAAGATATCCCGTAAATCTTCAATGGCATCCGCGAAGACATCAATCGGGAAAGCTACATCTTCAATCAGGCAGGTCGTGCCGATGGGACGTGTACCTCCCACGGTTGGGAAAATGCCCGAACGCATGGTCCAATATGCACTGTATTCTTTTTCATCCGTGGTAAAGCGAACAGGATACAGGGTTTTGAATTTAGCTACTATTTCGTTGACTTTCGCAGTTTTCTCAGCCAGCTCGTGTTCGTTTTCCGCTTCAATTTTAATTAGTAACGCAGAACCTTTCTCCGGCAGCGACTTCAGTAGCAGGGCAGGATTGTCGTCCTCCACCGATCTCAACGCTTTGCGGTCGAAGAACTCCAACGCGGCCACCGGTGATTGTTGCAATGCCACCACCAGTTCGCTGGCCGTACGGTTGTTCTCGAAGAAAAGCATGGCGTTGGCTTTGTGCTCCAGGTCTTTGGCAGTCCGCATGTCCACTTCAGCCAAAAAAGCTAAGGTACCTTCCGAACCGGCAATGAGGTGCGTGACGATATCAAACGGATCCTCAAATTCGATGAAAGGCAGGATATTCAGACCGGTTACATTCTTAATAGCATATTTTCTACGAATTCGTTCCGAAAGGGTTTTATCAGCCCTGACACGATCGCGTAATGCTTCAATACGTTTGATGAAATCCGGGTGACTTTTGCTGAAAGCTTTTTTGCTGTCCTCGTTTCCCGTATCTAAAATTGTTCCGTCCGCCAGAATCAAGCGGGCAGATTGTATCATCCGGTAGCTGTTTTCATGAATCCCACAGCTCATCCCGGATGCATTATTCAGTACAATCCCTCCAACCATGGCCGATTTGATGGAAGCCGGGTCGGGTGGAAATTTCCTGCCGAAAGGTTTCAGGAGGTTGTTCACCCGCTGACCGATGATACCCGGTTGCAGGCGAATAGATTCACCGTTTTCAGCAATGGTATATTTTTCCCATCCTTTTCCGGCAATGACCAATACCGAGTCGCTGATTGCCTGTCCCGATAAGCTGGTTCCTGCTGCCCTGAACGTCAGCGGTACTTTGTGTTTTTGCGCACTGCTGACAATGGTCACGATTTCAGCCTCATTTTCCGAATGGATAACTACCTGCGGAATAAGGCGATAGAAGCCCGCGTCCGTTCCCCAGGCCAATCGGCGCATGGCATCTGTGTATATGCGCGCTGATGGTATTTGTTGTGAAATTTCGTTTAAAAAAGATTGTAGCATTTTGCGATTTAGATTTTTAAACCATATAAGTCATATAAGGAACATATAAGTTTTAAGATTCAAACTATGATTTGCGTTTTTCAGTTTATGAACTTCAATTTTTCTAAAACTTATATGTTCCTTATATGACTTATATGGTTATTATTTCTATTTACATATCATCACCACCTTACTAAACACCCCTTTCGACGTTTTTACTTTCAGGAGGTATGTTCCGGCTTCAAATTCGCTTATCGACATTTGATTGTCGTTGGTGGCTTTCAATAAAACACCATTCAGCGAATAAAGTTGTAACAAAGGTAATGCATTTTCTTCAGTTTTTACATGGAAAATATCTGTTGCCGGATTCGGATAAATGCTGATATTGGGATTGAATTTATTTGAAATCAGTCCTGATATGGGTTCAGCATACTGCAATAAATTATCGATGTGAATATCAGTCGATTTTGACAACAGTCCGTTTTTACGTACCACCCGTATTCCCGTGAGCTGGAAGTTGGCTGTTTCATTCAATTCGGCTTCCACAAACTCCCATCCTTTGAAATTCAGATCGCAGAGTTTCAGATACACCACCACATTTTCGGCGGTAACCGAACGGAATTGCAGTTGCAACTCATTGCCCGACATATCGCCGTATACATGCAACCCGAATACCTTGTCGGTTTCTGTAGTGATAGCAGGCGTAGCAATTTTATAAACAGAAGAAGCAGTCACATCCTTGAAAGTTGTTCTGATTCGATAGGCTGCACTTCCAAAGAGTTTCTGGGTAGTACTCCTTGCAATGGTTGAGAGCGTGTCTTTTTCACTTTGAGTCGCTTCATAAGTGTATTTTCCGGCAACTTCAAAATCATCGATTACCGTTTTGTCTGTAACAGCCACAGCAGATGCGGTAAAGCGGATGTCGATGGGTTCAACGACTTTCACACCGGTGTTGTCCATAACTTCACCTCCAATTCTCAGGGTGTACTCATTTCCGGCAACCAGCGGGTCTGACAGCTCGAAATACATGTCACCATAAGGAGCTCCTACTTTGTTAAACACCACCGAACGGGTAATTTTACTCAGTGATGTTCCGCTTCCGTCGAGTACATTGATGTTATCACGGGCGGTGGCATTATCAAGTGTTTTGTCAAAAATCAGCATAAACAACGGTTTGGTTGCATATACACTTTTACTACCATCTTTCGGATAACCTTCAATAAGAGCCAGACGATTTCTGCTTTGGGTAACAAACTGGAAGACGAAATCTTCTTCCATCGTCAGATTATCAGGATGTTTGGCCGATTTATCTAATTTAACCGTGTAAAGGGTTGATTTTTCCAATGGCATGGTTGGGGTGAAGCGCAGGCGGTACTGACTGTCTTCGAATGTCAGCGTTCCTTCAACAGCAGGTGTAATAGAGAAAGCTGCGCGGGTACTTGCTTCGTCCATGTCCCAATTGAAATTCAACACGATATCGGTAGAAGCGATAACACTATCAGTCAATGCAACATTCGGAGTGTAGCTGATTACCTGCGGCGGCGTATTTCGTATTTTATTCAGTTCAAACAATAAATGGTTGATCTCATTTTTCACAACGGTAATTTCTTTCGTTTGTGGATAATAACCTGCTGCTTCTGCTTTTACGGTGTATGTGCCCGGTTGTAAATCTTTAAATACATAAACCCCGTTGCGGTTGTTGTCGACCGTGTAGGTTTGTTGAGTTTCGAGTATGGTGACAGTAGCACCATCAAGAGGCAGCAGTAAATCTTTTCCGTATTTTTTATAGGTGCCATCTAAAATCAAATTCCGGCTATCTTTCACGTATCCGGCAATATTCCCTGTCGGTATTTCAGCTTTTTTAAAATAGGTACAGAAAGCTTTCAGGAAATTCCAGGACTCCAACCATTTGTACTCCATATTCATCAGGCGGTAGGTTTCGGGGATGTAATCGTGCATGGAGCCTTCTGAAATCGTTCCGGGAACTGTTAAGCCGCGCATTACACCATAACCATCCGACCAGCCCATGAACAAACGTGCAAAAGTCTTATCACCAGCTACGTTGTAGTTGGCCGTCCAGTAGGTCAATTGGTTTTTATACTGATTTTTAGCAATTTCAGTGCTGATGTCCCTGCTTTCATCCGATCTGGGTGTTGGGGTGGGGTAGGTGTGGGTATCGCCGTCTGTCTTACCTGCGAAAAGCTGCAGGACATAGTTAGCTACACCATTGCCCGCGTTACTGTGAATCGACAGCATAAAATCAGCCTGAAACTCATTGGCCATTTGCACGATAGTCGATAAAGATAAATCATCTTCAGTTCTGTTTTGTGTGCGCGACATCTGAACCGTTGCCCCATGGGCTTCGAGCATGGTTTTAAGTTGCAATCCTTTGTCGAGGTTACTCTGCGATTCCCAGAAACCGACATTCGGTCCAACGCTGGGGTATAATGGTGTGGGTATTCCCCTGTCGTCACCGTCCCATCCCCCGTGACCGGGATTGATGTGTATCTTTATCCCGGTCAAATCCTGCGCCGGGAGGGTAAATGCTATCAACACGAAAAGGGATAGCAATAGTTTTTTTGTAAAATATGCGTTCATTTTTATATTCTTTTTTAATATTAAGAAGTTGGTATTTAGTGGTTAGTGGTTAGTTGATAGTAGTTAGTGAATGGTGAATACTGGAAAACCTCTTAAACCAATAACTAACCACTAACCACTATCAACTAACCACTATTTAAGTTCCACAACATAAATCTCTCCCTTCACAGTATTATACGCTACCTTTTTAGCGGAAGCAGCAGCTGTCGGGTACATGGCAATCTGATTGGGAGTACTCAGTACTTTTTCAACTTTTCCATCGATGCTTTTCATCAGGATTTTCGATTCGGTTACATATTCACCATTGTCTTTGTCCTGCATGCCTACAACTAAGTTGTCGTTGTACCAAACGGGCGCGTTTAAATAGCCCAGTTTCGCGATGATTTTTCCATTCAGGTCACTTACGAAAGTTCCTGTGCCGGCTGCCGTGAATAATATCATTTTCCCGTTGGGTGACAAAGATGCCCAGATATAACCGTTGGCATCTCCAACCGGGTTCAGCCGTTGAATTTTGTTGTCGCGGTAGATGTTCAGGTTGCTGCCATCACTCCAAACATAATCGGTTACGGGAGTTTTGGTCTTGCCGAATGTGGCTTTGAGTAACCTGGCATCGGCATAAACCAGAATGCCGTTTTCAAATGCCTGTGGCTGTTTGATGTTGCGGCGGGGTTCCAGCATGGTCACCTTTTTATTGCTGTTAAACTCATAACTTTTAATGCCCTCTTTGCGCAGTCTGTTTTCGTAAATAATATTTTTGAAGAAAACTTTATCACTGCTTTTGCTGAATACCGGCTGAAAACCGGCACCCGGTTCTTCGGATACCCTTACAACCGCATTGTTGGAGAAGTTGTAAATATCCAGGCCAGTGTAGGACTCGGTTGTGAAAGCCAGCATGCTTCCGTTTGCATTGAATTGGGGATGAAAACCCTGCTGATCCATGAGACGATACGATTTCTCTACAGCAATTGTTTGAGCCGACAATGTCGCGATGCTCAACAGTACGATTCCGATACTTAATAGTTTTTTCATAACATGATTGTATTTAGTTGATAGATTGACAGATTGTTGTAAATGTATAGTTCTTTTTCTTTAGTTCTTTTATCAGTTTATCGAGATAAGGATAAAACTTGTCTTTTCTTTTATCTGATGTCCCGATGTGGAATAACAAGATATTGCCGTTCAGATTTTCCCTCTTTTCTTTTTCCAGGATGCGATTATAAATGTCTTTTGATGAAAGATAGTTTTTCATTTCAGGAATGGTATAATCAGCATTGGAATAGGTGCCGGGGGTAAAATTGATAATCTGAATCCCGGCTTTTTGGCACCAGGAACTGATGCTGTCGTTGTACCACTCGAAAGGCGGCAAATAGTAGGGTACATCAGCAGGGTTAATGCCGAATTTACTCATTTCCGCGTAATTTGCTTTCAAATCCTGCCATACAGTTGTTTTGTCAACCAGCAGGGAATCGCGTTTCTCCCAGGCACAATAAAGCAGATGTTGGTCGGAATGGGCGCCGAGATAATGACCTTTATCTTTCAAGTTTTGAATCAGGGATTTATAAGCAGTATTCCGGTAGAAATCTCCGGTAAAGAAAAACGAGGCTGAAATTCCATGTTTCGTAAGGGTTGAAAGAAAGGTTTCATATCCATCGGCATATTCATGTCCGGAAAATATCAGTGTGATGTTTTTCTTTTCAGGATTGGTGCGAATGATGCCTCCCTTGACGTAAATATGTTTATCCTGAGTACTTGCACCTTCAAGTTGTCTGGCTGATAAGATGTAGGTCAGCGATGCCGTCCCATCCATGGTTGGCTCGTTGGTCGAATAATCAGCATAATCATCGTGATAAACAGCCCAATCCGTTTGAAACGGTGCATATACATCTTCTTTGGTCAGATGTACTCCGAGCAAACTATTGAAAATACTGCCATAAACCGGACCGTCGACCAATCCGCCCCTTGTTTGAATGCGGTGGTTGTGCCAGAGGACCGAATGCGGGTCCGCAGGGTAGTCGCCATTGGCAGGCAGGCCGACAATCATGCTTGTCCCCCAGGGGTTACAACCGAACAGCCAGTCGACAAGCGCACTTTCCATTTCGAGATATCGTTCATCTCCGGTAGCTTCACGGTATAACCGGCACTGGGTCGCCATGGCCACCACGAGGTTGTTGGAGCACCAGATAAAAGGTACGCCGACTAAGAAAGGATTACTTTGGGCACGTCTGTACATACTTTCCAGTCCGAGCAACATATTACCGGTAAATTCCTTCTTTATGCTGGAATTATCGACCTTGCCCAATATATAATGACCGACATTCACAAAAGGATACCATTGATAATGACGGGCAGTATCAGAGCACATCCAGGGTGTAACCGGCTCCATGCGTCCGAACCGTGCTGCTTCCTGCAAGTAGCGGTTGTTGTTAGTCGTATGATAAAGCATTGAAGCCGCGAGTTGCATGTCGTCGGTCCAGTTATCTTCTTCATAAAAATAGGGCGACTTACCCGGGGCAGTCTGGCACACGCCCGGATTGGCAACGCCATAAGCATAGGCTTCTTCGGCCTTTTGCTGTAATGTGGTAACATATTCGGAATAATAGGCTTTGAGTAAGTCACTTCCCAGCGCAAAAGCAGCTGCATATTTTCCGGCGATGGAGGCGATGCCGGTCGAACGGTTTTTGTTCTGAAACAAGCCCTGCGGCCTGCCGGTTGCACGGTAAACCGGTCGACCTGTGCCGGATCCCCAGCCATAATCCACTTTGTCTTCTGCGGGCAGCCTGAACGAGGCATGATCGCGGTCGTCGGCAATTTGATGATACAACACTTCCTTTTCAGGATACATTCTCAGTAACCAGTCGAGTCCCCATTTGGCTTCGTCGAGGATGTCCGGAATTCCGTTTGCACCGGCTTTACCGGCTGCATCAAACTGATCGCCGAAGGCATCAGGATTTTGCCGGTATGCAAAAAGCATCTGGAATATAGCATTGGAAGAGGTTGTGCCATATTGAAGATAATCCGAGGCATCGTGCCAGCCACCCCTCACATCCACGAATTTGTTTTTTTGCGTATCATCTCCAGACACTTCGTAGCCATCGTGCTGGTGACAGGTCATGTCGAGCGAAGGGTTATACCCGCATCGCTGTTGACGCATATAGTTGAGCGCGTAATCGGCCGTGCCATCGTACACATTTTTATTGATGATAACCGGAGGTGAAACAGCATTTCCGGCTTTCAGATAATAGACCCCCGGGACCTTGTAAGCAGAGAAATCGAGTACATAAGTGGAGCAAAAGGTGTAAAATTTACCTTTTGCTGGCGGATTTTCAGCCTGAAAAACGATTTCGTCCGTGAGGGCGTGATGCAAAGCAAACGAACTGATATCGACAGGCTCCTTAGCCATGAATACTGCACGTTTAACCGAATAGGGGAGATAGCCCAGTTGGTTGATGCGAATCCAGGCCTCAGCACTGAATAACTTCAGAGTGAGACAAGTCAATATTATAATCAGTATAGATGTTTTTTTTATCACGATTTATTAGACAGGATTAACAGGATTTACATGTTAATCATTTCTGTATTAGTTTTTTATAATCTTAAATGTGCTTTTTTGTTGATTTTGCTGTATTGTCAATAAATAATATCCTGGTTTTAAATTCCCTGCCGGAATAGCAATTGTATTACCTGTCATTACATCAGATTTAGATGATTTTACTTTTTGACCGGATAAATCAAATATTTCTATCTGTATGCTACCTGTCTGATTATCGGTTTGGATAAAAATATCTTCCTGAACAGGATTCGGGTATACGCTAAAACCTGATTTTGCTGATGGGTTGTGTGTCCCTGAAAACTCTCTGTTGTTGTAAATCAGATTAATTTCCTTGAATCCAAGCTGATAAGCCTGATTTTCAGTCATGGCCTGCAGGTAGAAGTTAAAATTGTCGAGCCAGACAGGGAACACGGCTATGTCGTTGGTATCGAAGAAATCGCTGATGGCGTATTTGATTTCGGTATCGCCACCACCACCGACAAAAGTGTTGAATTCTTTCGAAACGGTTTGTTTGCTGTTATTGGCGCGCAGACTGATTAGCACTCTCTCGATGAGCATGTCGCCGGTGTTGATAACAATGCTGATGCTGTCGGGTAAGGCGTACAGGGGTTTTTGATTCGTCAGCCTGATAAAGGGGGCGCGACCGGACTTATAGGTGAAATTGACGGCTAATCCGCTACTCCAGTTCAACGGTATTCCGGATGAAGATAAAGATGCTGAAAGCTGTGATGATGCAGATAATTTCCACGGCGTGCCGGTTATGCCGGTTTGACTGAAATCATCGTATTTCATGTTGGCCTGTAGCGGTATTTCTACGTATACAGTCAGACTGTCTTTTACATCCCCGATAGTACCGTAAACCTTTGTTTTGCCGTTTTTCAATCCTTTCAGGTTTCCGTTTTGGATTTTACAAATGGTTTCATCCTCTATGCTCCAGTTTAAGAGGGCAGGAGGGATGTTAAGGCTTCCACTGGCGGAAATACTGTAAACTTCAATAGGGTAGAACCGTTTCTCATCAATAAGTACCGAATCTAAACGGAATGCGATGTTTCCGGAAATGATTCGAATGGACTTGGAGATGGATACCTCGTTGTAACTTACGGTTAAGATGCCGCTTGTGGCAGTTCCATTGGCAATGAAAGCTCCATCGGAAGTGATTTGTCCCAATCCCTCGGAACAGCTGAGGGTGTAATTTTCCACATTTTTATCGACTAAGACGCCATATTGATTATAACCCAGTATAACAGGCTTATATTTCGCCAGTGCAGGCATTTCAGTCCTCAAATCTTCGAAAGCAAGCTGGGTGATGTTGTATTCTTTGGGTGCAACGTGGTACACGAACCAACCATTGGCGACAGGTCGTTCCTTGCCGTCTGCCGGGTTGTTCACGATTGTTCCGTCTAACATCATCTGTGCCGATCCGCCTCCATCCATGGTGGTAACATCAGATGCGCCGAAGGCTTTCAGGATGCCGCACATAGTTGCTGTATTGGCTCCGATTGATGTTCCTTTTTTATCGATTACAATCAGGTATAGTGTTTTGCCATCAGTAGATGTGCCGATGCCTGTGCGGGGATATAGCTGTGAGTTGTATGCTTCGTTGGTATTTCTGTCCGTTAAAATCCCATTTTTCATGACCAGTGCGTTACCCGTAATCATTTCATTTACTTTTGGTTGCTGGTTGTCGGTCTGTGTTTTGATGGACATGTTGACCAAAAGTGTATCGCCCGGATTTAATCCGGAAAGAAAGGTTTGAGCGGTACCACTGCCAGACAAAACGGATTCTCCTTTTTCGAGTAAGTTCCCCCCCTGGTTGGTAATGATTCTCGTTACCACACAGGTGACATCCCCATTGGTGCTCCATTGCCCGTTGTCAGCAGGTTTGATAAAAACTTCAACACCGTTGTTGTCGGTTCGGGTGGTTTTATCATCCCCCAAGTATTTATTAAATAAAACAAGTTGATTATCACCTCTCATTCGGTTGATTTGAGAGATGGTATATCCACCTTTGTTCGGTATATTTACCTTGCCGGTAAATACAATATCATCAATCCAGGCCTTTTTGTTGGCATCAATCATAGCGAATCCAATGCTGCCATGTCCCCGGTTCCAGCTGTTGGGGTCCGTTATCATTTCACCCCCGAGCATGCTTCCGCTGTGTGGAACGCCGAGTAGTTCGGTAGGTTGTCCCTGACCGGATACAATCCAGAAATTCCCGTTTACCCCCGCGATGGTAGAATGGGCCGTGCTGTTCAAGCGATTATAAGCTGTTGTCATAGCTTCTGTTTTGCCTACCTGATTCCCGGCCTGAAAGGTTTCAATAAAACTATAGGGGTTGTTGAGATCAACCTGCAGGATGTAGGCTGATAAAGGATAATCCGGTAATTGAAAGCGGGTATAGAGCACACCCGGACCAACCTGACGATGTTCGAGTGTATCTATTCTTTTCTCAACACCGTTGATGTTGATAGCAGATATATGTGTAAAAACGAACTGAAACAACATCAGCCCGGCGATGAAGGTAATTTTTTTCACGACTGTAGGAAATAAAGTAAAACAAACGAGAGAGCAATATCCGGTTTTAGGCCGGACATTGTTCTCATTCAACAATTATTCAACGGAAAACTTCGCAACACTAAACTCATCATTTTCATATACCTTCAGCAGATATAGTCCGGATGTCAGGTTTTTCAGTGGAATGGTAACCGCACCGCCCTGATAAACACCGTGATGATTGCTCTGTAATAGTTGTCCTGACAGATTATAAATTTCCGATTTCAATACCTGCGAATTATGCTTTTTCAGTAACAAATTAATGAATTGATTATTAGCAGGATTTGGGAAGATACTGAATTTGTCAGCTTTTACAGGATTCAAACCGCTAACAACAAAGTCTTTATAAACCAGTAATATATCTTTGATTGCTAGCGTGTAAGCTTTCGATTCAACCTGATTGGAGGCATCCAGGTAAAAGTTGACATAGTCGAACGAAACAGGAAAAATTGCCCTGTCGGCAGTATTGAAAATATTATTTAACGGGATATCGAGATTGAAATCTTTGTTGTTTAAAAAAGCTGTAGACTCGAAAGAAACAGATTTCGTATCATTATTTGCTCTGAGATAAAATAATGCCCTTGTTATGGCCATGTCACCAATATTCATCACAAATCTGATGGTATCCGGCAAACCGAAGAATGCACGTTGATTGGTCAGTTTGATGAAAGGTGAACGTCCTGCAGCATGCACGAAGTTAACTGCAGCGCCATGATCCCATCCAGCCGGCAAATTAGCCTGATTTAACTGTGCGTTTAAAAAAGAAGAAGCACTCAATGTCCAGTCGGTTGTTTTCAGGCTATCCCCGATGATGGTTTGGGCCGCAGGAATTTCAACAACAATCAGGATTGAATCATTGACGTCATCAATTTGTCCGCTTACAATAGTTTTACCGTTTTTCAGGGCTTTGACCAACCCATTTTCAATACGACAGATTTCCGGGTTGGTAACTGTCCAGTTTAGCGCGGCAGGTGAAATTAAAGCGTCTCCACCTGAGGTGGTAGCAACGACTTCAATCGCATAATCAGACCTGTTGTCGGTTATAACTGAATCCAAGCGGATTTTGAGGTCAGAAACTGGCAGAAAGCTGACCGGGATGTTGACTGTAACATTGCCGTTGTAGGTTGCCGTAATGTTTCCCGGTGTATTTCCGGTAGCAATAAACTTGTTTCCTTCAATTTTGCCCAGACTGGCCGGACAGGAAAGCGTTACACCTTGTACGTCAGAATTTAATAAAACGCCATATTGGTTGTATCCGTAAAATTTAGGGATGTGTTCACCATATTGTGGAAGAAGAACAGCAGGTTGATAGGGTCTGAGCTGATTTATTTGATTATCAGTAGGTGCTGTTGATACAACATATACACTGTTAGCTACTGAACGTTCGGTACCATCGCTGGTGGTGTTGACTGCTTTTCCATACTCAGCAACATACATGGTACTGGAACCTCCGCCGTCCATGTTAAAGGCTGTATAAGCACCAGCACTTTTCATCAGGATGGCTAATTGTTTAGTAGTCGCTCCAATCGATAATCCCCGACCATCAACCACGCAGAAGATGACGGTGTCTTTAGCCTGGCTAAAGCCAAGTCCAGTCCGTGGATGGAGTTCATTCCAAACGCTTGTTTGTTCAACCACACCATTCAGTAACATGGTTTTATAATTGTCACCACCGGTCATTTGAAGGAAATTGGAAACATTGTTCGTACTGATGGTTAGATTGAGTCTTATGTCTATCTCATCGTTAACCGATAATTTGTCTAATTGTGTGGCAGCGGTACCATGACCTGAAAGTATAGCCTTACCCTTTGGGATTGCCATATTGCCAACACCTTTCTCTATTTTCAATACTTTTGCTTTCAGCGTTTTGTTCGTTCCCCAGGAATTACCGGGAAGCAGTTCAACCAAAACCTCAGTACCATAGGCATTGGTACGGGTGTATTTGCCGTTTTGAGTATTGAACAATACCAGTTTATTTTCTTCACGTAAGTGATTCACGGTGTTTATTTGCCAGGTTTCTGAGCCGAATTTTACATTCCCGTTATAGGACATAACTCCAATATTCGGAATTTTCTGCTCATCGATGGTAAACACATTGCGACTGCCCGGAATCCTGGCAATTTCGCCATTAACCATATTTCCGCTTACAGGGTAACCGACATAACCGGATGTCGCGTAAAAGTCACCGTTGGTTCCTGCAAAATAAAAATTATTTTCACTTGAAATTCTTTTTGCCAACACAGAAGTTGGTTCACCGCCATAAATCGAGTCACGTCCAAGAGCAGTACGGATTTCTATATGCGGATTTTTTAAATCAGCTTTCAGGAAATATACATCCAATCTCTTGGCAGATGCTGTAAGTCTGAGTGATACATATTGCGTTCCCGGACCAACCATGTGATTCTCGAGCGTATCAACGGTGTAGTTTACTCCATCCACCAGCAAGGTCTGAGCCTTGACAAATAAGACAGAAACGAGAAGCAGAATCAGAGCATAAAGTTTGTTCATAATGAGATAGATATGACCCGGATTGTTATACCAACATTAAGTTAGCATCAGGGTTAGATAATACAATTATTTAATATTTGCTAAATCCTTTATCTTAAAGGAGTGCTAAAATAAAAAAGGTGGTGGAAATGCCACCACCCTTTTTACCTGAGAAAAAGTCTTTGTCATTTAACAATCACTTTGTGAACTACTGTTTCACCTTCGAGGTTTGTAGCTTTAACAAGATAGATTCCGTTGTTTGCTACAGTAACAGCATGCACGTTTTTAGCTTTCACTTCAATCTGGCCTGCAATAGAGTAAACAGTAACATGAGCAACTTGCTTGTCGAAATTCAATGTTTTTTCGTTTACATTTATTTTTACAATGTTGTTATCGTTTACATTCTTAACATCGCTACCTTCGTTGATTTTGAACTCATAAACACCATAGCCGTTTTCACCGGTGTAAAGATAAAGTGTCGCAACTTTATTTACTTCATCCACTTCAACTGAAGGAACAGCTGTACGATAAGCATTGGATGCTGCACCCATACCATTGGCAGGAAGTGTCCATAAAGACTGTATGTCTTTGAATTCTTTATTGGCATTTGCCCATTTGAACAACCGGAAAGAAGATGCCGGAGTTCCTGCTGTATTCATAGATGCCATTAAGAAGAAGTGTTCTCCACCCATTTCGAATTCAATTAAACCGTTGTGACCCTGTTTGTTACCGATACCTACTGACCAATCCTCAACTTCTTTAGGAACATTGAAGAAACCATCCACAACTTCACCCGACATATCAATTAACGTTGGCAGTGTGGCGTTTCCATCTAAGTAGAAATAATTTTCGTCCATAGGGAATATCTGAGGAGCAGAACCAGGGTTCGTTAAATTTGTCAGGAAATTACCTTCAACGCTATTGTCAATCAGGATTGCTTCTGCTGGTCCGGCAACACCATTTGTGATGTCCCATTTATAAGCTTCCAGTGCAGATGCGTTGGCTGCCATGATAATGGCGCTTGAATTAATATCACCAGTCACACCAAAGGCGTCGAAACGTACAGTTGCATCTGCAAAATCAACATTGTCCTTCAGTATTTCATCCACGATTAAAGTTCCGTTACCGGTAGCTAAATCTATTTTCCAAACCTGGAATGGTTGAGCAATAGAAGTGGTTAAGTTGCTTATCAGGATATTACCTGCATTATCTTGTTTGATGTCGTTATACTGAAGTGTTCCGGCAAGATAAATGCTGTCATTACCATTTTTGTCTTTCCCAACATGTTGGAAAAGGTTAGATGCCAATGTAATCGGAGTCAGTTTGTTTCCAGTTGCCCCATCAATAACGGTAATTTGTTTGTGTTCCCGGTCGATGAAATACATTTTTCCGTCTTTAGCAGTCATACCACGAACAAAACCATTTGTTCCAATCGGGTTCGCTGATAGGTTGTCCAGTCTGTTTGAAACCAACCACCTGCTAGTTAAAGTGTATTTTCCTTCTTCAATAGCAGCGTAGGTTTGTCCATCAGGTCTTGGAACAGGTGATGCTGTAACTTTACTTGCTTCTGCAATGATTTTAAGTTCTGTATCGAACGTTACAATAGCTTTGACATTCACTTTGGTGTTTACCGGTAATGATGTCTGATTCAAATCAGCAATGAGGGTAATGGTGTTTTCTGCATCATCGGCCAGTACAACACTTCCAGTTCCATAAGATACAATCTTTAAACCTTCCAGATTTATATATTCAAACATGTATGTTGCCGGATCACCTTTTAACGTTGTTAAAGCTATTGTTTGATGTGCGGGAACAGTAGCAGTTTCTTTCGAATTTAAAGTAGCATTTGTAATTTTTTTATAAGCTCCCAAGTCAGTTACAGTACCCAGAATGTTTATTTTCTCACCGGCAACAACAGTTTGTGCTTCAGTAAATTCAACCAATAATCCTGCAGATGCATCCTGGATGTACACAGTTGTACCACCAACATAAGTTATTGTTCCTCCTGCTTTTGTTGAGGTTCCATTTGTCATTGATTTAACTTCCAAACAAGATGGGATGTATTCAATCCACTTGGCATAAAGCGTTTTGTCTCCTTCTGCACCGGCTGCAATGGATGTAATCTTGTTACCTGTAAATGATTCATTGTCATACCATCCGTCGAAGGTGAACCCTGCTTTATAAGGACTTGGTAGAATGATTTCGGCCGAGCCATCATAAGTTGCCGGACCGGCAAAAGCATGTCCCCATGTAGGTATAAATGACTCAGAGAGTCCGGCTGTCGTAAAGTCGGGACATTCATTCCAGGCTCCTTTGGCAAATTGACTATTGGTGAAAAAACCATCTATGGCTCCTCTCCAGTAGGTGTTATTACCACTTTGTAAACTGGTGAGCGATGCATGTTTTGTGTCAGTTGCAACTTTGATTACATAGTTTTTTAACCATGTCCATTTCGGGCCAACAGTTGCATGTGCAAAAACTTCGTACATAACATTATAAGTAGCCGCTTGAATTTGACCTGCAGTTGTTGCTGCTCCCCAGTTAGTGGTTTTTCCACTGGCAGTGTTGTAATCAGCAGAAAATGAAACCAACATGTCAGTTTTATTCTTCCAGCCATAATCATTGGTCACACCACCATTTAACTGATAGGTGATGTTTCCGCCTGCTGCGAATGACAACAATGTCAAGCTGCAGGCTAAAGTTAATAAAGTAAGCTTTTTCATAAACATAAATTTTTGAGTTGATAATTGAAAATTGAATATGTTTGAATTCATATTGTTTTAAATTGATTTAAAGTCTCATTTTAAGTGTTTTTTCTGTATTCCCTGATTTTACTCTTATCAGGTATAAGCCTTTTTCATATCCTGAATAATTCGGGCTTAGTGTGTTTTTTCCTGCCGTCAGACTGAATATCTGTTTGTTAAGCAATACTCCTGATAATGAGTATAACTCCAGGGTAGCATTTGTGCTTGCTGCATTTTCAATCACGATATGGCTGTTACCGGTTATATCATAATAAAGGTAACAGAAATCTGAACTGCCGGGATTGTGTACGGCTGATGTGTTTTTCAGGTTGACTGTAACGTATGCCGATGGTTCTGTGAGTCCATCACTGTTTTTAGCTCTGACACGGAGATAATAGGTGCCGTCAGCTAAATTATCATAAACAACATTGTACACGAATGGGTCAACTGATTTTAATGTGGTACCACGAGTAGGGAATGTTGAACTTTGCGACATTTCTGCGCGGAAACCTTTGGAATCCTGCTGCTGCCAGGTGATTTCTATTTCTGTGCCGTAAACAGTAGAACCATCAGCGGGCGAGGTGAGTACAGGTACCGGGATCGGTACTTCTTCAGTAACAAAATAAATCCGTTCTGAAATGGCTTGTATATCACCTTTAACCGCTTTTACCCTGGCATAATAGGTCGTTGATGTTGCCAGTAGGCCAGCCGGAAGTTTGGCTGTTGTAGTCTGTACGTTAGCAGTGTATGTCAGAGTCGAAAAATCGGATTTGCTTGAGATTTCAAGGGTGTAAGTAGCCCCCTGTCCGATGTCAGTCCAACTGAATTCCGGTTCCATGGAAACATTTTCAGTTCCATCAACAGGAGAGGTGATTTTGAATTTTGTTCCCTCAAAACTGCGAACTTCAGATAAACTGAGCGGGGCATTGGGTTTGATTGTTTTTATCCGCCAATAGTAAGTCTTGCTTTCTTTGATGTTGGTTTGCAGTCCGGAATAGAATGCAGGACTTGTTATTTCTCTGGATACAACCGGTTTTGTAAATGCAGCATCTTCTGCTAATTCCCAAACATAATAGGCGGCACCAGCAACCGGTAGCCAGGTGAAATATGCAGGTAATACAACATTTGCAGCGCTTTGAGTGGGATATGTGAGTTGAGCCGCAGGTGCTGTTGTTGATGCATCACCGAGTATACGGGGTGGAAATTCATTCCCAAACCGGTCGTAAACCGCCACTGCAATAACATGAGTTGCTGAATTGACTGTAGCAGGTAAAGTGAGATTTTTGGTATAGGTAATCCCTGCTAAATATTTGGGGCTTGTGAATACATCTGCATCGTTAATATTGGCTCTTGGAATGGCGTAAATGCTATAGCGTACTGAATTATCAGCATAGTTCCAGCTCAGGTTTTGTCCGGCAAGGAATAAACTTTCCACTAAACCTTGTGTAGGTGCTACTTTCCATCCGTATGCGGCCCGTAATGCCTGTGATTGGTATGGCCCTGATTTGAAAGCCGTAAAGGTTGCTGAAGGAATGTTGTTGGTACGGAAATACACGCTTCCGGTTGTTCCACTTAAATCAGCATCCCGGTTGACATTGATTTCATTTATCAGTTCGGTAGCAGAGAAGGGACTTGAATTACTTGAATAGTAGTGTCTTCCGAAGAAATTTGACACCTTAGCCCACCAGGGACTCAGCTTTGCATAATCGTTTGTAGCGTGATTTATTCCCCAGTAAAGTTGAGGAGATATATAATCAATTGAACCATCTTTTAACCAGGCCAACGGATCGCTGTAAATGCTGTTGTATTGCCAGTCGCTGCCAACGGGTGCTTTTTCCACACCGTATTTGTTGGCTACGTTGATATCCGAAGCAGCCACACCGGCCGGACTGATACCAAAAGTTACATAAGGCTTGATGCTGTTGATGCGTGCCTGTACATCCCGGACCATCTGATTGACGTTTTCCCGTCGCCAGTCACCCCGTGATAAATTGTTTGGATTGTAAAGCTGATATTGTTCCTGATCCATGGCGTCAGTAGTACCGCTTGCATAGAAATAGTCATCGAAAACGATGCCGTCCACATCGTATTTATTAATGATATCGGCCACTACATCGCTGATGCGCTGCCGTACCTCCGGTAAACCAGGATTTAAAATTTTGGTGTAACTGCCATAATCCATCAACCATTCAGGATGTGTGTTGGCGTAATCTTCAGGAAGATTGCCGTGAGATTCTGAAGATGAAGAATAACGATATGGGTTTAGCCAGGCATGAACTTCGATGCCTCTCGCGTGTGCTTCCTCGATGATGTAAGCCAGGGGATCCCAACCCGGATCGGCGCCACGAACAGCAGACAGATACTGACTCCAGGGTTCGTATTGAGAATTGTAAAATGCATCCGACATGGGTCTGACCTGAAAAAATACGGTGTTGAAATTAGCAGCCTGTAGTTTATCAAGAACAGAGATTAAGCCTGATTTCTGCACGTTGCGAGCCGTTTCCCGTGATGATTCATTGGTCCCGGTTGCAGCAGGTACCGTGGTGGATGGCCAGTCGAGTCTCCAGGCGGTTGAAAGCCACACCGAACGAACTTCACGTTTGGGATTTTGGGCAACAAGATACAGACCTGTAAATAATAACAGAAATGCAAAAGAAATCAGACGTTTCATCAAGATTACAATGTATTTTATTTGTATTTATATTTAAAACAATTTTGACTTGGTGTTGTTTACAGCCACACCATAAATTTCAACACCTTCAATCACATGTTCGATTTTGTTGATAGCCGGATTATAACGCATCAATCCCGATTTAACTTCTGTGGGATTAGCGGAACGCAATCCGAAATAAACGCAGCCGGTTGCCTCATCAATTGCCAGTTGAGAAATTCCTATAAACTCACCGGTTGAACCTTCTCCCTTGCCGGTTTCAGTGATTGGTGTAACACTTTTACCGTTTACAGTGAGAAGTTTGTACGGAGCCAGATTACCTCTTGTGCCCCCAATGGCATTGAATTGTTCCAGGGTGCAGCGATATAATCCTTCATATCCGGTATCATATAATGAAAAGTAAATAAGCTGATTCTTGCTGTCCCATACCAGAGACTTGGGATTCATTCCCGACAGGGCGACACCAGCAGCCGGGGCGGGTTGTCCGCCTGTAATTGCAGCTGGTAAAATGTCAGCATCAGTGAAACGGAAAATTCCTGTTCCGTTATAGGTCTTACACCAGTGCCAGGTGTTGTTTATTTTAGTAAAACATGCATTCATCGAACCATAACTCCAGCCGTTGCCATAATAACCCAATGTGGCATTTTGCACAAACCAGGGATATTCGGCAATTGAATAGACCTTGTTTCGGTCGGTAAGTCCGATTTTTGCTATTCCTGTATTTCGGTTGGCAAAATATAAATTAGATCCTTCAATGTATCCATAAAATGGATCGTTGAATGCTGCTCCGCCCACATTTGACAACATCGTTTCAACTTTCGATCCGTCTTTCGACATCACGGTGATTCTTCCGTCACCTAAAATGCCTGCTGCATCATCAACATAGGTGAATTGCTGACCGCAATCCAATATATATAGCGAAGCATCATTGTAAAGTATATTTAACGGGTGTTTTCCGGACGAAACCCCCATATCGAATGGATAGATGTTCATGCCAGCCGGTTTGTTGTCGACCAGTTTGAGTGCCATAATATTTCCACCTTTTACTGCATAATATAAAGTAGGCATTTCCTGATTGTATGCAACCTGTACGTTGACGCGACCTTCTTCGAGTTGTCGTCCCGCCAGTTTAACCTGTAAGCGCACGGTTTGTGATCCCACATGGCTGAATTTCAATTTGCCGGGGTCACGTGAAGTTGAGGTGCTGACCGGATTGCCGTTTTCATCAGTTGTTCCTTGCGGAAAAACCCAAAGGTATTCTTCCGTAAGATTTTCCGGATTTGGTAATTCGACTGAGATACTAACCGGAGTTGACAGTACTTCGCATATTCCTCCATCAATAGAATCAATGGACATGATAGGTACAATGTCTTTCACCAGAATAGGCTGCCGGTTAAATTTTAATCCGGCAACAGTCAGCTTTACCTGATAGGTTCCATCTGTTGCATATTTATGTGTTACAACTTCGCCTGTGACAGGGTCGCTGCCATCTCCGAAATCCCATACACATTCGCCTTCCAGCGCTGACAGGCTTTTGAATTGTATGGTTGCACCGACATAATAATCTAACTGATATACGTCGTCAACCACCTCGTATGTGAACGCCACAGCTGCAGAAGGTAGTTCTTCTATTTCCGGATCGTTATCGATACATCCGAAAACCAAGATTCCTAAAAGGCTGATAAAAAGATATTGTTTGATGCGGGATATTGTTTTCATGTGTTCCAGTGTTAATATATTCATGCTGAAAGATTGCTTGTTATATACTGCTGAATAAAATTGTAAATGATTAAATCGTAAATCAATTGATGTCTATCCTTTTTGATACTGTTGTCCCGTATATATTCTTATTATCATATACACGTAACCGGGCTTCAAGGAAATAATTCCGTTTGAATTCAACGTTATATCCTGAAGCTCCCGAAACAAGTTTCTCAAAAGTGATTTCATTATACAGATTTCGGATTGCGTCCGGTACAGGTGTATCGCCATTTTGATCTTTCGGGAAATGATATACATAACCGTTTGAATTAATGTCAAAGGTAGAGTCGGTATATTGAACAAAATCTTCCATCAAACTCAACCCTAACATCATGTTCTTGAAATCCGCGAATTTCATCAGGTTGTATAAACTGTCTTTGAATTGCTCCATGAAATCAGGTCCGAAATATGTGATCATTTTCGTAGAATCGAAAACATCCGGTTTAACCCACGAGAAAGGTTTTAAAGTGCCGCTCACCGGGAAGTCCGCAGTGAATGTGTATGCACGCAACGAATCGGACCAGACTGCAAGCGCATGAGGGTATTCAGCTATTTTCTGAGCAATACGCTTTTCTTCCGATTTAATGGAATTGTAAGAGTAGGTGAAAGTGGTAACCCAGGTACAGGAAACACTCTTTTCCAGAATCTCGGTGACGTTGTACCAGACTTCCGAATGATCAATGTCGGCTACTGTTGAATAGTATTGCACTACAAACGGAACATTGCTTCCTGCGCTTGCAGTAGAACTACCTACTTCCCAGTATGCCTGTGGACCAACATTTCCTGTGATTGTATTTTCATCAAAGAAATCATTTTTTTCGCAAGAAGAGAGTGCTATAAACATCAAGCTGTATAAGAGCCCCCTCCAAACTTTCCCTAATGAGAAGCTATTGTACAGAGAATATTGAGTTTTCATATTCATTGTGTTTTTGTATCTGTATTAATGATTGTGTTATTGTTTTGTTTGTGTTTATTATTTCCACTCTGTTGGATCGCTGGCAGTCGCTTTTCCGCTGTTGTTGTATGCCCAGATCATCCTTTTCTTCAACCACTCGTGGTTTTTAAAAGCTCCCAGGCGCTCCAGTTCCTTGCGGTTGTATTTGTCTTCTGTTTCCGGATCGTAATTCAAGCGGTTAATCCATGCATTTGGCGAAAGTTCAGCATTTGTTCCAAAAGCGTCAGCCTGCATCCAGTAGGGCTCGTACAGGTTGTAGGGACGACGGAGGGAATATTCTGTGTTAAAATCGGCCACATTAAAGGAAGTTCCTGTTCCTTTATGGCAGGTGGTAATAGTATATACAGCCACGTCATCGTATTTTATACCATTGGTTTTGCTGCTGTAATTGTATCGACGCATATCATTCCATTGTTCAGGCTGCAGGTACATGGCAACAAATTTTTGCTGCATCAGATCAGCGATAGTGAAAGTAGAAGCGCCGGGTAAACGTACATCAAAGAATAATTTATAACGTTTCACTGCGTTATTACCATCTACAGATGCATCAGGTTCTTTAATATCCAACCGTTCGAAATTTTTCAGAACAGCTTCTTTAGTAGTGTTGTATGCTGCCGGTTTATCGCCGCCCCAATACTGTGCTTCGGCTTTGATAAACATCAGTTCTTCATCGGTAATCAACGCTAAATAACCATCATTTTTTGTGTATGGGTTTGTTCCGGAAGTTGTTGCGTAAAGATCAGGATAATAGGTTACCTTCATAGATACGTCCATACCGATATTGCTTTCCAGCCATCTGATGGCGTCACTTCCGCTTGCTCCGGTTCCCCTGGGAGTCATCAGCTTTTCTGTCCGCGGATCGAGTGCCGATAACCGGGTTGGGAGTCGGTTGGGGTAAGTGCCTAAAATTCCATATGCAAAGAATTTGGTTGGAGTTGAAGTTGCCAGCCTGTTTCCCCGGCTTTCCCATGCGTTGATGATGGGTGCTGATGTTCCCCATGGACAATTTTGCTCGTTGGTTCCTCCGGGATAGTTATAACGTGGTTCTTCCCATTCCGGATCATTCAGCACTTCGTCCACCATTTCAACGATTCTGTTGCATACAGCAGGTGTGTTTTCCCAGTTGGGTAGTTTGCGTAACCACAAACGGGCGCGTAAAGCCTTTGTATAAAGTCCCCATTTTTTCAAATCACCTTTGTATATCCTGTCCATCTTCTCAGTAATGGGGATGTTGTCAGGGTTGTTTATCCAGGTATCGTTTTCATACAATGCCACCAGTTCGTCGGCTTCCTGAAACATCCACTCATAGACTTGCTCCTGTGTGTCGTAAGTAGGAGAGGTGGATGTGTAAGCATTTGAGCGGGGCATATCTCCGAAAGCATCGGTTGTCAGCATCGTGGATTGTAACATGATGGTGCGACCGATTAAAATGAAATTTTTGGAATTGATTTTCTCTGCAGCACGAATCATTTCATTGATATTGGCTCCTAAATCATAGAAATGCCTGCGCCATTGCGGGTGACGGTTCATCGAAAGGAACTCCCATCCCTGACTGTAGGCATAAGTGCCGGTCTGACTCTTTGAAGGAGTCGTTAATGCCTGAGAAAGGTATACGCCGTATTCCGCATGGTCATATACGCTTTGGGCGGCATAAAAACAAGCAGTCGGAAGTGCCTGATCGACAGTAATCGTAGTCGGACTGTCCTTGCTGGTATTTACATTCAGAAAATCATCGCAGCCAGCAAACAGGAGTAATAACAGAACCGGAATTAATGTTGTATATCGGATATTCATATTTGTAGATTTACTATTTACTATTTTAAATATTAACCACTAACCACTAAAATGTAGCCGTTATGCCAAAGTTAAAACTGGTTGTGTTGGGCACAGCATAATTGTCGATACCGGCAGAACCTGTTCCTCCTGCACTTGTATTCGCGTTCAGACTCGGATCTGCTCCTGTGTATTTAGTTAAAAGAAACAGATTATTTCCTGTAAGAGAACAACGTAAACCTGTTAAAGGAGTTCCTTTGACCAGTTTAGTCAGGTCGTAATTCAGCGTTACATAACTCAGCCGGATATAAGAACCGTCTTCTACAAAATTTGAGCTTACGGCATAGAAGTAATTACTGATTGTTTGATAATCAAGTGTAATAGGTGTCGTGTTGGGTTCAAATGACCCATCTTCCTGTTCAACTACTCCATCTACTACGATTTGTCTTCCTCTGTATGTCTCCAGCATTTTACTTTGTCCATTCGAAATAAGTCCGCGACCGGTAACATTAACCACATCACCTCCCAAACGACCTTCGAAAAGGAAGGATAAAGTCATATCCTTGTACTTGATTGTGTTGGTAATTCCTGATTGGAAAAGAGGTTCACGATTACCGATGTATTTGTTTTTATTTGGATCGATTTTAGGATATCCATCAGATCCTACAATAATTTTTCCATCAGCAGTCCGTAAATAATCTTTACCTGAGAGTCCGGTTGTTGAGCCACCCAAATAGGCTGAAGTGTAAATGTCACCATATTGTGCTCCGGTAATTTCAGCAACATCGTCAGGTAAGCTTACAACTGTACCGCGGTTTATGCCGAGATTGAAGGTGGTTATCCATGAAAAATCACGGTTTTTAATGATGTCCTGATCCAGCGTTAACTCAATACCGTGGTTGCGGATAGCTCCTTCATTCCGGGTTTGTAAGATATGACCTGAAGATGGAGATACACGAACGGTAACAATCTGGTTGTCGGCTTTTACAGAGTAGTACGCTAAGTCAAGCCTTGTTTTGCTGTCGAAGAAACGTAAGTCGGCTCCGATTTCCCAGGAATAAGACATTTCCGGTGTCAGGTTTCTATCAGCTGATGATAAGGTTGGGTCAATCCCGTAGCCATTATCCGGGTAAGTCGCAAATTGTTTGAACCGGCGGTCATACAGATAAACACCAGCGTCTTTTCCTACTACTGCATAATTTCCACGTAATTTTCCATAACTAAACACATCGTTGCTCAGATTGAATAACTCAGAGAAGAGCAACCCGCCAGTAATAGACGGATAATAAAACGGATTTTTTATGATGGTTGATGACCAGTCCCAACGGCTTGTAATACTAAGTGATGCCAGGCCTTTGTAGTCACCACGAATCTCGCCAAAATAACCGTACATGTTCTTCAGTCTGTGTTCAGCTGTTCTATCCCCCAGAAAAATATAGGCGCTGTTTGTGTTACTTAGGCTATATGTTCCGGGAATGATAAAGTCCCTGCCTGCATTTGAGGTTGAAAATCCTTCTTCCATTCTCATATCTGCACCAGCTAATAAATCGATGTTGAAGTCATCTTCAAGCTCAATCTTGTATGTGGCCAATGCTGATGCGGTAAGTAAATGTCCCCTGCTCATGGAAGTGCTGTATGATCCTAAAATGTCTTTGTCCATATCTGCGATGTCTTTGCTTGACAAATAAGGTGTTTTGGCATATTTATCTAAAAAATCCAGATATTTATTCATATCTTCCTGGTATTGCGCAAGTTCAGCTGGTGTCGCATTCTCTGCCGGATCTGTTGGTTTTCCGAGATGAGGAAGGACTACAGAATCGTCAAAGCGGGGTACAGTATAGCCATCATATGCATAAGTGTTGGTGTCGTAACTTACACGGCCAGTTATATTCAGGTTTCTAATCGGTTTCCATTCGACAGAGCCATTCAGAATGTTTCTAATTTTTTTGTTGATGCCGTAATCATTGTAACGTGAGAAAAGCGGACTCATAGGAGAAGTATGTTTTTTTCCATCTCCATCAGTATAATATAGAAATTTTGGGTAACCATTTATGTATTGATAATCGGTTATGTCCCGGTTGATTGGATAGTTGTATACAGCAGACATCCCTGTAGAGGAGAAAGAACGATAGGTGTTTTGCTGAATATTAGCCGACACGATAAATGTGAGGGATTTTAGGGGCTGATAGGTACCTTTTAGTAATACTCCTAATTTGTTGAGATAATCATTCGGAACAATCCCGTCATTTTTAGAATAATTTGTGGAAGCATATGCCTGAAATTTTTCACTACCTCCACTCAGGCTGATATCATATTTCTGATAAAAACCATCCTTCAGGAAACCTTTTACATTATCATATATTTTCTCTCCTTCATTTAATAAAGGACCCCATCCTCCCATTGCTTTTTCGACATAAAAACCCTGTGAGCCGGGAGCGTAGCTGGTTTGTAGTTGTTGTAGCCTGGTTGGAATATCGTATTGCCAGCCGGCATTAACAGTCGTGATGACCTTACCGGCCTGACCTTTTTTTGTTGTAATCATGATAACGCCATTGGCAGCATCCTGACCGTACAGCGCTGCCGCGGCAGCACCTTTTAATACTGTAACGTTCTCAATGTCGTTTGGGTTAATATCGGCAGCAGCGCTACCTTTGCCGGATATCGGCATCCCATCCAGAATAAACAAAGGCTCGTTGCTTTGACCATTGTTAACTGATGATATCCCCCTGATAATAACCTGGGTGCCTGAGTTGGGAGAACCGCTTGAATTTGTTACACTCAACCCTGCGATTTTACCCTGCAGGGCATTTACAAAGTTGGGTGACTTGTTTTCGGTCAGTGTTTCGGAACCTACACTCTGAACGGCAAAGTTCATTCTTTTCTTTTCCTGCTGGATACCCATCGCCGTAACAACTACTTCGTCAATGACCAACGCGTCCGAACGCATGGTGATGTTCAGCACAGATGTGGTTGGAGTCATTTTTTGTTCCTGAGTCTGCATGCCGACATAACTAAATACGATGGTAGCTGTATTTGGTACGTTCGACAAGCTGTATTTTCCGTCCAAATCGGTAATTGTCCCGGTAGTGGTGCCTTTAACGACAACAGAAACCCCAATCAACGGCTCCTGACTTTCGTCGACAACTACTCCTGAAACCGACTTTTGTGCAAAAACACATAGTGGTGTAAATACTAGTAAAATGAGTAGATAGAAATACTTTCTCATACTGCTTAAATGGATTTAAGGGGATAATATTGCTTAATTTTGTTGATGATTATGTTGAAATTGTTTGTTTCGAAATCTTGCGCAAGTTAGAAATCATTTCGGTTAAAAAAAATTTTCCTTCTATTTTATGCTATATTTTTTTGATAAATTAACCAATATATACATGTGTTAGCGAAAATAAATAATTAATTACAATAATTAAATATTTTGACTATTGAATTATGTGTTAAAATAGCATTAATAAGCTGATAAATAGATGTTAAGTGAAATATATGAAATTAAAATATGTGTATAATATATAATGAAACTTAATGAAATGTGGTATTGTGATGTATATTAGAAAAAGAAATTTTACTTTCGTGCGACAATATGATATCAATTCAAATAAAAAACACCGTGTTGGATGCCATGAAAAAGTTAAGAACTGTTTTTTCTGCTGTTGTTTTATTTGTAATTCAATGGAGCCTGACTGCTCAAACGAACTATCCGTTTGAGTTTGCCCTGATTACAGATATCCACATCAGTCAAACAGAAACCAGTGTCGAAGATTTGCAAAAGACTGTCTCTGTTATAAATAACATACCTGAAGTACAATTTGTTTTTGTTTCGGGCGATTTAACTGAAGGTGGTGATAGAAAATCGATTACAAAGGCAAAGGAGTTGTTGGATGAACTACGCGTGCCTTATTTTGCTGTTCCGGGAAACCATGAAACCAAGTGGAGCGAATCGGGCGTAATGGATTTCAGCCGGATTTTTGGTGGAGATCGCTTCAGGTACGATCACGGGGACTTTGTGTTTCTGGGTTTCAACAGCGGACCAATCATCCGCATGATGGATGGTCACGTGGGAATGCAGGATATTATCTGGCTCGAAAATGAACTGAATGCCATAGATAAGGATAAACGCATTGTTGTTATTACGCATTATCCTTTACAACATGGTGATGTGGATAACTGGTATGAAGTGACCGATCTGTTGCGGAAATATAATGTGAAAGCAGTGCTTGGCGGTCATTATCATCAGAATAAACTGACAGATTACGACGGTATCCCTGCATTTATCAACCGGTCGAATCTCAGGGGTAAACAGGATGCGGGTGGTTTTTCAATTTATAAAATAACACAGGACTCTATTCTGGTTTGTGAGCAGATTATTGGTAAGCCTGCCCGTAAGTGGGGTGGATATGCGTTGGATCATTCTTATTATACAGCTAAAAATACCGGGTTCTTCAGACCGGATTTTTCTGTTAATAAGCAGTATTCGAGTATTTCAGCTTTGTGGAAAGTAAAGAACAATGCGGCCATATACGCTTCTCCAGTTGTGTATGATAATAAGGTATACGTGGGTGATGACCTCGGGGTTCTTTCCTGCTTTAGTTTGTCGAGTGGCGAATTACTGTGGAAATTCAATGCTGAAAGCCGTATTCTGGGTACTCCGGCTGTTGCCAACAAAGTGGTTGTGTTCGGTTCTACGGATCATAATATATATGGTGTCGATGCGCATACCGGAATGTTGAAGTGGATTGTAAAAGCCGGTGCGGCAGTTATCGGAGCAGTCACCATAGCGCGTAACCGTGCTTATATAGGTAGTAGCGATAGTGTGTTTCGTTGTATCGAGATTAAGAAAGGAAAGGTGATCTGGCAATACAAAGGGATTGAAGGTTACGTGGAAACGCGTCCCCTGATATATGACAATAAAGTGATATTTGGTGCATGGGATAGTTATCTGTATGCCCTGAATAAAAGAAACGGAAAACTTGCCTGGAAATGGAACAATGGTAATGAACGGATGCATTTTTCTCCTGCAGCGGTGTGGCCGGTGGGTGCAAATGGTAAGGTGTTCTTCTCGGCGCCGGATCGGGTGTTGACAGCTTTGCATGTCAAAAACGGATCTGTTGCCTGGCGTACCAAAGAATCCATGGTGAGGGAAACCATCGGCTTGTCGGCCGACAAGAAAAGAATTTTCAGTAAAACGATGCAGGACAGTGTGGTGTGTTATGATGCAACATCATCCTCCCCCCAAAAGATTTGGTCGGTTGATGTTGGCTATGGTTACGATCATGCACCGAGTATGCTCGTGGAAAAAGATAAAATTGTGTACGGAAGCACTAAAAACGGACTTATCTTTGCACTCGATTCGTTTACGGGAAATGTATTGTGGAAACACAAGGCTGGAAATTCCCTGATAAATACTGTTTTGCCAATTGGCGATGAAAAGTGTGTGTTTACGAGTGCGGAAGGTATTGTGGGAGTGTTGAGAACGGAAAATGGAAAGTGGAAAGCGGAAAAAGTAGGGGCGCAACGCTTGCGCCCGAATAACGAATAATGAAATTATTAAAATCAATTATATGAAAATCAATTGCTTTATTCCATTTCAAGATGTTGTTCAGGCTGAAAAAACGATAACATCATTGAAAAAATCAAATCTTGTTACGCATGTTTTTTTGCTTACAAAAGAAAAATTAACTGATAAGATTGCCGGTAGTACTTGCATCGAAGTGGATTCTTTTCGTTCGACAGCTCTGGTGAAAGCCATAGCGGAACATTCTGACGCAGATTATACGTTGATTTATATCAAGACGGATGAGCTGAATATGGGCTATTTTGCGCTGGAACGCATGGTGCAGATTGCTGAAAATGCTGGTGCAGGTATGGTGTATAGCGATCACTATCAGATGAAAGATGGCGTAAGATCCAACAAACCTGTAGTTACCTATCAAAAAGGAAGTCTGCGCGATGATTTTGATTTTGGCTCTGTGCTGTTATTCAAAACGAGTGTGCTGAAAAAAGCGGTTTCAGAAATGACAACCCATTATGAACACGCGGGACTATACGATTTACGTCTTCGCGTTTCTCAGTCTGCCGATTTGGTTCATATCAATGAGTATCTGTATACAGAAGTCGAAAATGACAACCGCAAAAGCGGCGAGAAACAGTTCGATTATGTGGATCCGAAAAACAGGGCTGTGCAAATCGAAATGGAACAGGCTTGTACGGAACACCTGAAACGAATTGGCGGCTATCTGAAGCCGGAATTTAAAAAGGTGGATTTCAATGTGCAGGCTTTTGATTTTGAGGCCTCGGTGATTATCCCGGTTCGCAACCGTGTGAGGACCATTGCTGATGCGATTCAATCGGTGCTGAGTCAGAAAACAAATTTTAAATTCAACCTGATTATTGTGGATAACTATTCTACTGATGGAACAACAGAGCTGATTCAGAATTTTGCTTCCGATAAAAGGTTAATTCACGTTATTCCCGAACAGCAGGACCTTGGTATCGGTGGGTGCTGGAATGTGGGTGTTGCGCATGAAGCCTGTGGAAAATTTGCGATACAATTGGATAGTGACGATGTGTATTCTGACGAAAATACAGTTCAGAAAATTGTAGATGCTTTCTACGAACAAAATTGTGTGATGGTGGTGGGTACTTATATGTTGACTGATTTCAACAAGCAACCCATTCCTCCGGGAATTATCGACCACAAGGAGTGGACGCCAGATAATGGAAGAAACAATGCTCTGCGTATTAACGGACTGGGTGCGCCGCGCGCTTTCTTTACACCGATGTTGCGCGAAATCAGGGTGCCGAATACAAGTTATGGTGAGGATTATGCGCTTGGACTGGCTTTCTCCCGTGAATATCAGATTGGAAGAATTTATGATGTGTTGTATCTCTGTCGCCGCTGGGAAGATAATTCGGATGCTTCGCTTGATGTGGTGAAAATGAACGGACATAACACGTATAAAGATCGCATCAGAACGTGGGAGTTACAAGCGCGAATTGCATTGAACAGTAATAGTGAATAGCGAATAGCGGTGAACTGAAAACGGAGAGTCAGGTTGAATAACCAAGTGTGGGTTTGAAGGGGTTGCCACGTCGTTCACTTTGTGAACTCCTCGCAATGACATACCGGCTCTCGATCGATGTCCGGCAACTGTAGACAAATTAATATGATAAAAACATTTTTTCAGGAACAATTGGCTGAATGGCCTCTCGCGAAGCAAAACTACGAGGCGCTGAACAGGGTTAAGGTTAAGGATTTTGACCTGGGTGGTGCTGTTGTACGTGTCCAGTTTAACCCGGAACGCATGCGTTCGAGTGCAGCAAAAGTGGATGCAAAATCGATTCAGGAAAGGAAATGCTTCCTTTGTCCGGCTAACTTGCCGCCGGAACAAAGGGGTGTTTCCTTTGGCCATAATTATCAGATTTTGGTGAATCCGTTTCCGATATTTCCGGTGCACCTGACCATTCCGGACATGGATCATGTTGATCAGTTGATTCTCGGAAGGTTTGGGGATATGCTCGAACTGGCTCAAACACTGGATAATTTCGTGGTATTCTACAACGGGCCAAAATGCGGGGCATCTGCGCCGGATCACATTCATTTTCAGGCAGGGAATAAAGGTTTTTTACCCTTGGAGAAAGAAGCGCTGACTGTCAAAAGAGAACTGGTTATCTCAACGGATGAGTTGTTGTGTTTTACCTTACCGGATTATCATCGGAATGTAATCGCGATTGAATCGGCAAACCGGAATGAAATTGAAATGCTGTTCAACAGGATTTATGCTGTTCTTGAAATAAAAGACGGTGAAAAAGAGCCGATGCTGAATATCGTTACCTGGTTTGAAAAGGACAGATGGATTACCTGCATTTTCCCACGTGAGGTGCATCGTCCCGGCTGTTATTTTGCTGAAGGTGATGAGAATATTTTGTTGAGTCCGGCTTCCGTTGATTTGAGCGGAGTATGTGTGCTACCGCTGGAAAAGGATTTTGAGAAAATAACGGCTGACGATATTAAAACTGTTTTCAGTGAAATTTGCGTCAGCAATGAAAAACTGAATGAAATCTTAAATAATATACAATATTAACCACAAAAGGCACAAAAGGAAAACTAAGGAATCACAAAAGAGTTGTCAGAGTTTTAATTGATGATGTTATTTATTCACGATTTGAATGATGATTTTTTTACTCTCATTTCCTGTTTATTCTTTTGTGATTCCTTAGTTTTCCTTTTGTGCCTTTTGTGGTTTTAATAAAAATAGTATGCCAAAGAAAACATCCCCCTGGAGTTGGATTCCGTCACTGTACTTAGCACAAGGACTTCCTTATGTGGCCGTAATGACCATTTCGGTTATCATGTACAAACGCATGGGTATTTCAAATACAGATATAGCGCTTTATACAAGCTGGCTTTATCTGCCCTGGGTTATTAAGCCATTGTGGAGCCCGTTTGTGGATTTGCTGAAAACGAAACGCTGGTGGATAGTTACCATGCAGTTGTTTATTGGTGCAGGGTTTGCCGGAATTGCGTTTATGATTCCCGTGCCATTCTTTTTCCAGGCGACGCTCGCGTTTTTCTGGTTGCTGGCATTTAGCTCAGCCACCCACGACATTGCTGCTGATGGTTTTTATATGCTGGCTCTTGATTCGAATAACCAGGCTAAGTTCGTCGGTATTCGCAGTACCTTTTATCGCATCGCAACCATCATGGGACAAGGGGTTCTCATTATCCTGGCAGGATTCCTGGAAACCGCGACAGGTATGGAGCCGCTGAAATTCAAGGTAGATGCAATGCCTGATTATGCTCAATCGTCCATGCTTATTGAACCAGCAAAAGATGTGCAGTCACTCGAAGGAGATTTGCGTTTTGTAACCGGCAATCAAACCATTCAGATTGGTGTGTCGGGATTAAATAAAGATAGCTTGCAGGTATTTCTATCTGCCGTTGAGGCGTTGAACCGTCAGAATGGCTTTGTCGAAGTGGAGCAGGCTGCGGTAAATCAGCAAACGGGGAAAAAAGAAAGCTGGTGGACGAGTTATATTTCTCAACCTTTAGGCAGTTGGATTAAAGATACTTTTGGCGAAAAAAGAGAAGTGGTTGAGGAACTGGCTCTTGCGGGCAATGTGGGTGTTACATCGGTTTGGTTGTCGAAATCTCCTGATTCTGGTGAACAAATCATTTTGAATACCAGCCTGAGCACTGGTGATAAGAGTATTTCGCTTGTCAGAGGTGAACGCTTGGTGTTTGATGAAACGAACTGGAATAAACCGGCTTACCTTGTTTTTCAACTTGACCCGAAGCTGGCTTCTGCAACTTCTTCTGAGTTCAAAGGTCTGTCGGGGAATATCGCTTTTGCCTGGTCGGTGACATTTTTCTTATTGGCCGGTTTGTTCGTGCTCTTCAGCTTTTATCACAGGTTTTTTCTGCCGAAACCGGATTCGGATGGTGCGGCTGTTCACGTTACTGCAGGGACTATTCTGAAGGATTTCGCGCAGACTTTTGTTTCATTTTTCAAGAAACCGGGAGTAGGAAAAGCGATTTTCTTTATGCTGACTTTCCGTTTCTCGGAAGCGCAGGCGCTGAAATTAATCAGTCCGTTTTTGCTTGATTCGCGGGAAGCGGGTGGCTTGGGGCTCACAACCGGAGAGGTTGGGCTGGTGTATGGAACCATAGGAATCATTGCCCTCACCCTGGGTGGTATCATTGGCGGATTAGTGGCTGCAAAGGGTGGCCTGAAAAAATGGATATGGCCCATGACCCTGAGCATGTTGCTGACAATTGCGACGTTCGTATATCTGAGTTTCTCTCAAACGGATAATCTGCTGCTCATCAATATCTGTATTTTTATTGAGCAGTTTGGATATGGATTCGGATTTACAGCTTATATGCTTTATCTGATTTATTTCTCTGAGGGAGAGCTGAAAACAGCGCATTATGCTATTTGTACAGGATTTATGGCGCTGGGCATGATGCTGCCGGGTATGTTTGCCGGCTGGTTGCAGGAATTGCTGGGTTACAATCATTTCTTTATCTGGGTTATGATTTGTTGCATCGTTCCGGTTATTGCCGTGATGATGCTGAAAATTGACCCGGAATATGGAAAGGCGAAGAGGAACTTGAAAACGGAAAGCGAATAACGAATAGCGGAAAACGGAGATCGGAAAACAGAATAACAACCCATACAGAGCTGCCGTAGGTAGCGACATGGCTGGTGACCGTAGACCGTAAACTAAAATAAAAGAATATGAAATCATTTAAATTATCAGTCATATTGCTGATTAGTTTGATAACCCTCAATTTGAGCGGACAATCAATCAATATTAAAACCGGTATCGAAGTGTTGAAACAACAAAACTTCAAAATACTGGAAGGAAAACGGGTAGGACTTATTACCAACCCGACGGGAGTCGATAATCAGATGAAATCGACCATTGATATTTTATTTGAAGCTCCAAACGTCAACTTAGTAGCACTGTATGCTCCGGAACATGGTGTCAGGGGGGATGCGCATGCCGGCGACCATGTGGATGATGAAAGGGATGCCAGAACAGGTTTGCCGGTGTATTCGCTCCACGGGAAAACACGTAAACCTTTGCCTGAAATGCTGAAAGATGTGGATGTGCTCGTTTATGATATTCAGGACATCGGTTGCCGCTCTTTTACTTACATCAGTACAATGGGCTTAGCCATGGAGGCTGCTGCCGAGCATGATGTTGAGTTTGTGGTGCTCGACAGACCCAATCCGTTGGGCGGACTGAAAGTAGAAGGTGGTTTGGTGGAGGATCAGTTTATCTCTTTTGTCAGCCAGTTTAAAATCCCTTATGTGTATGGACTGACTTGCGGTGAACTGGCCTTGTTGTTGAACGGCGAAAATATGCTGAAAAAATCGTGTAAGCTGCAGGTTGTTTCGATGAAAGGTTGGAAAAGAAAGATGATTTACGAGGAAACCGGATTGCAATGGATTTCATCTTCTCCGCATATTCCTCATCCTGTTACGGCTCTTTTTTATCCGGTAAGCGGAATTTTGGGAGAATTGGGCTATATGTCGATCGGGGTAGGATATCCGCTTCCTTTTGAATTGTTTGCAGCTGAATGGGTTGATGCTGAAAAACTCGCGGAAAATATGAATAAACTGAATTTGCCCGGGTTGTATTTCAGACCCATTTATTTCAAACCATTTTATGCAACCGGACAGGGGAAACGGCTGAACGGCATCCAGGTGCACATCATGGATTATGCTGTAGCAAGGCTTTCTGAAGTACAGTTTTATGTAATGCAGGAAATCGCTGCTTTATATCCCGATCGCGCGGTGTTTGATTATGCTAATCCTCAGCGATTCAATATGTTTGATAAAGTCAGTGGCAGTGACTTTGTTCGCCTGACTTTCACCAAAACAAACCGTTTCGAAGATATCAAAGATTTTTGGTATAAAGAAGTCGATAATTTCAGAAAAATATCAAAAAAATATTATTTGTATAAAAAATGACAACCATGTCACAACCAACAAACAGACTATTGTCCCTCGATGTCCTGCGCGGTATCACCATCGCGGGTATGATTATGGTGAACAATCCCGGTTCATGGTCGTATGTGTATGCTCCGCTTGGTCATGCGGCCTGGCATGGCTTAACACCTACCGATCTGGTTTTTCCGTTTTTCATGTTCATCATGGGAATCTCGACATTTATTTCCCTTCGAAAATTCAATTTTGAATGGAGTAAACCAACACTGTTTAAAATATTAAAACGGACAGTCATCATATTTCTGATAGGAATGGGGATTGCCTGGTTGTCGCTTTCCTTCAGGACTTACCGTTCGCTGGAAAGTGAGGAACTTGGTTTCTTTGAACGTTTTTTGCGTGCCATTACTAATTTTGAGCATTTGCGCATACTGGGCGTGTTGCAACGTTTGGCCCTGAGTTATGGCGCCACTGCGATTATTGCTATTTTGGTTAAACATAAGTATATCCCTCACATCATTGTTTTCTCACTTCTCGGTTATTTTATCCTGCTTTTGGCAGGTAATGGCTTCGATTTTAGTGAGCAAAACATCATTTCGGTTGTCGACAGGGCCGTGCTGGGCGTGAATCACATGTATAAAGATAGTGGACTATCTATTGATCCAGAAGGGTTGTTAAGTACCATTCCTTCTATTGCACATGTGCTGATTGGTTTTCTTGCCGGTAAAATGCTGATGCAAACAAAGGACAATCACGAGCGTATTCAGCAACTGTTTATTATGGGCGCCATACTTACTTTTGCCGGTTTCTTGTTAAGTTATGGTTGTCCTATCAATAAAAAGATTTGGTCGCCTACATTTGTGTTGACTACCTGTGGATTAGCTGCAACCCTGCTGGCTTTGCTGGTTTGGATTATCGATATTAAAGGGCACAAGCGCTGGAGTCGTTTTTTTGAATCATTTGGTGTTAATCCCTTGTTTATTTATGTGGCAGCAGCGGTTTTATCCATCTTATTGGGAAACATATTCATTACATACAGTGGAGAACTAATTTCTATCAAAAAGTTCTTATATGAAATTGGTTTGCAAACTTATTTGGGTAATTACTTTGGTTCACTTACTTTTGCAGTTTTATTTGTGATAATCAATTGGTTAATCGGGCATTTTTTGTATAAAAAACAAATATATATTAAGATATGATTTTATTAGCAGATGGAGGTTCAACAAAGGTAGATTGGTGCCTGGTGGATCATGGGGTATTAAAGAAGAGAGTGTACACGAAAGGGGCAAATCCTTTTCATCGTACTACTGAGGAGATAAGTCAGGAGATAGGTCTTTCTCTGGTTCCGGAATTGAAAAATGACAAAATTGACGCCGTATATTTCTATGGTGCCGGTTGTGCTTTTCCGGAAAAGAATGAGTTGATAAGGGCTGCCATCGCGGAGAATATTGATACGACCAATATTCAGGTTGACAGTGATTTGTTTGGTGCTGCAGTTGGTCTTTGGGGTGATAAGCCGGGAATTGCCTGTGTACTTGGAACCGGGTCTAACTCCTGTCTATACGATGGCTCTAAGATAGTAAATCATGTGTCGCCGCTTGGTTTTATGTTGGGAGATGAGGGAAGTGGTGCTGTGCTGGGGCGGCTTTTTATGGGTTCTTGCCTGAAAAATCAGTTTACCCCCGCTATCAAAGAGGCATTCTTTGATTATATTAAACTAACAGTTCCTCAGATTTTAGACAGGGTTTACAAACAACCTATGCCAAGTCGTTTCTTAGCCAGTGTATGCCCGTTTATTAAAGAGAATATTCAGGAAGAGTCTGTTCATAATTTAGTGAACAGTGCCTTTGAGGATTTCTTTAGAAAAAATGTTATGCAATATGATTACAAAAATCACAAGGTTTCTTTTGCCGGTTCGGTTGCGTATCATTTTCAGGATGTTTTGCTGGAAGTTGCATCCCGCTTGCATATTGAAGTCGGTGAAATTGTTCAATCGCCGATGGATGGATTAATAAAATTTTATTCTGCATAAAAAAAGGGGGAAGCCAATCGGTTTCCCCCTTTTTGATTTCAAACTAACCTAACTATTTACGCGTAATTTTAATTGTTGAAGTTCCATTGATTCTTAACAGATAAACTCCTGATTGCAGATTCGAAACGTCAATCGTTTCCTTATTGTTTTCAAGATTATACCTGCTGATAATCAAACTGCCACTTAAATCATAAACCTGAACACTCCGGATTAAATCAGTTGATTCAATGTTGATGATTCCATCGGTCGGGTTGGGGTACGCAGTTGCTTTTATCTTCGTTTCATGTACTGATGACTGACCATTTTGTTTAATAATCAGTGATTTCAATGCCGGGATGGTGCTGCTGTTGTTGTCGGTTGGCATAGCCCATACGCTGATGCGTTTTCCTGAATTGGAAACCGCGTACAGGTTGCCGGCATAGTCAAATGCGAAATCATCATAAGTAACTGAAGCTACGTCTAATGCGTGCTGGAATTTTGGTGTCACAACCGGAACTCCTTCTTTATTTAGTTTATAACTGAATACATACACACCACCATTGTAGCTGAGTGCAATCAAACCTTTAGCTTCGTCCACAGCCAATCCTCCGTTTTGCGAGGCCTGTGGGAGTGAGATAGTAACTCCGTTTTTATCTTTGAACTCAGCGGTGTTGAATACGGTTTCTTTGAAGCTGTCGCTGAAATAGAACATGCACGGATTGGCTACCGTATTACTGCCGGCACCACGGAATTGTCCTGCCCAGTAACCGGTTGAAACCGGTACGATGCTGCTGTTGTCGTTGCCGATATAGCTTCCTGCAGCTGCAGAAGAACTCGGTGCGGCCGACCAGGTGTTGTTCAATCCGATGTTGTAGGTATTGATGTTCTTCTTCCAGCTTAAACCTGAAGCTGTTTTGTCAACAGCATACAACTGGGTTGCTGCTCCCGATCCCCGTGTGCCGATGGCTACGATCTGACCACATACGTAAGTGGTGTTGATTTTAACGGAGCCATTGGTAACCGTCGCATTCGGGAATATGGATGTTACATTGAATGTTTCAGGATTCATGTAATAAATACCGGCTTTGGTTGTGCTGGCATCGGCTAAGAATACGCGACCGTCGTTTGTAATGGCAACTTTTCGCGGACCTTCACCGTTCACTCCTGTCCAGGCAATACCGCCCGCATAGGCTGAATTTCCTTGCCCGGTTACATCGGAAGCATCCGGAGCGGTTACATAGATACCGGTTGTAGTGTTTCTTCCTGCTGATTCTCCGGCTGCTGTATTGGTCACGTATATGTGACCGAAGTACGGACTTTCAGGAGATTTGTCGATGGCAATGCCTTTCGGTGCAAAGTATTTATACACCGGATTGTCGTCCGATATTTTGGTGAAACGGGTGACATTGGGTGCTGTAACCCTCAGTTGCCAGTTGAATTCACCAGAAGCAGGTATATCTTCATTATTCAGCACGATTTGATTTGCACCTTTGTTTTTCGCGCCCAACGAAATAACTTTCATTTCTTCGCCGGAAGTCGGATTGATCAGGACTAAATCAACATGGCTGGCATCTTCATTCAGTTTGAAGTCAATTTTGTATCCATTGTCTTCTTCGCTATATACCGATGTCAGCCCGTATGCGAAAATACGGGCAGGAGATACTTGTTGTGCCAGATTTTTTGTGCTGTATTTAACAGATTTATTTCCTGCTATCAAATATAAATCAATGTCAGCATTGTCAACTACTCCAAAACCAGTCATGTTTTTCAAGCTTGTTTCATTGCTAATGTCGATAGTCGATTCGCCGATTTTCACCGCGTTACTCAATCCGTTGGTGATGTCAAAAAGCTGTACTGAATAGGAATGGGTGTTGTCAGTTTGCTTTTCACATACCGGAGCGCTCATGAAAATTCTGTTAGCATACCTGAAATAGTTGGCGCCTTTCGACAAAACAGGTATGTTGGACGGAAATGCGCCGGTTTGTATTTTGTCGTTTGTCATCCAGTTCATTTCCAGTTCAAAGGGGCTGATTTTATTTCCATCTACAATAAACCGGTTGGGTGCTGTAGGAGATAAAGAAATCTGAGTATCTTCTCCTAAACCTCCTGCGTTGATTGTCAGTCCCGAATTATTAAACTGTGTACCGGTTACTGTTCCGTTTTCTACATTCCAGGAAACATAGCGAACTGCCCAATCGGTCGGTCCCCAATTGTCACTCGGATGTGAGTCGAAATAGATTCTGAGTTTATTCAGTGTTCCGGATGCCGTGAAGCTGTTTGCCACCAGGTTGGAGTTGTTGTTCCCTGCGGCAGCCAGACTGTTGCTCGTGTTTGTCGGGAGTTGCAAAAATACCTGTGGGTTTACATCTTCCAAAGCTGTTTCGTTTGTTGCCTGCCATTTGTATACAAAGAAATCACCGGTTTGGAATGAGTTGTTCTCTCTTCCCACTACAGTTGAGTTCACGCCCAGCAGCACACCGTCCTGTGTAAAAGCGATGTCAGAGAGTACGTACAAGTGTGATTTGCCGTTATAGCCCTGTGTTGAAAGCCCTTCAGTACTCATTCTTTTGATTAGTTCACCGGTTTCCGGATTAATTACGAGTAAATAAGGACTCTTAGTTGCATCTACTGCCAAAACATAATACTTTCCATCTCTTAAGATAGCCCGCCGAACGGTCAGGTTTTGCAAGGTGTCAATGCTGAATTCAACTGCTTTTGCAAAATTGTAGCTGTTGGCAGCCGCGATGTCTCCATCCTGAACAGGGTGGGGGAAATCAGCCACTTCTACAATGGTTTCTTCTTCTTCGATGTTCGGGTCGGGTTGAGACAAATCGCTCAATAGTTTATTGATAAAAGAAGTCTCATTTGCAACGACTTCAATTTCTTCCGTTTCTTTCCAGTATCCCGCTATGTCGTAAACCAGCTTATAAGTCCCCGGATTTAGGTTGTTGAATACATATACGCCATTGTGATCTTTATCGGTTTTGTAAGTTGCAATCGTATTCCCGTTAGCATCCTGTAAAACCACATCAACCTCATTTAAAGGTTTATACTGATCAAATGAACCAATCTTGTAAACGTATAAGCTGTGTGTCAACGCCTGGTTTTTATCTTTTACCGTACCCATGATGGAACCTTTGGTTTCGGTGTTGTCGCCAAACCACGAACGGATGGCGCGCGAATAGCGTATGGCTTCCTGTGCACAATAATCCCGGCTCAGTAAGCGGTGTCGTTCAGGATGATAGGTATGAAAACTTCCTTCGCTGAGGAAGCCATCACAACCATGTTTTAATACGCCGAGATAACCGGTATAGCCAGCTACAGTAGAACTTGAACCGTAAAATGAGATATCACCACGGGTGTTGTTGGATGTGGCATCGGTATAGGCGGAATAATATGAAATTCCATTTTTGGCGATATATTTCCAGGCATCTCTGGCCATGTCACGTGCATAAGTCAGTCCGTTACCCGAAGCGGCATCGGTTCCGCGAAACAGCAGTAAAGGGTAATTGGTAGTTGTCCCTTCGGTTGCCGCATTGCTGTGGATGGACAGAAAATAATCCATGTTGTTGGTTTCCACGTCAGCGCAAACTACCGATAGTGTCACAATCTGACCATCTCCTTCATAAACCTCGTACTGATTCAGGTTGGCCTGTGAGGCAGGAGCGATACCATTGCGGGTGCGCGACATGCGTACGTAACCTGCGCCGGCTTTGACTAATTCATCGCGTAATGCCAAACCTTTCATGAGGTTGGATTTTGTTTCGAAGAATCCCAGCGTATCTAATATTGCGTAGTTGATGGTTGCTAACGGGCGGTCGTTTGAACCCCAGCCTCCATGTCCCGGATTGATGTAAATCCGGGCCTGATTCAGTACGTTTTCTGCCAATAGGTTGGTAACTGACAGTATTGATAATAACAGGATTAGACCTGTTTGGTATATGATTTTTTTCATGATGTTACTTCGTGATTTCAATGTTCATAAGATAGATTTTTCCGTCAGCAGTGTTATACACAATTTTAGAGGCATCAGCTGAGCCTGATGGATTGGTGGCAATTACCGATTTGTCTGTCAATGCCGTACGACCAGCTCCGTTAGCAGCAACTGCAATGATTCTTGAGGAGGTAATAACTGTTCCGTTATCGTAATCTTCCATGCCGATGATCCAGTTGTTGCCCATCCATTTTGGTGCGCGCAATACGCCCAGCGAAACCGGGTTCGAGCCGTCTAAGTTGCTCACGTAGGCTTTTCCCTTTTCTATAACATAATAAAGTAGTTTTTTTCCATCGGGAGAGATGGATGTCCACAGGTAATTGTAATTATCGTTTTCTTTTGAAATCAGCGATGTTTGCTTATGCCGGGTCAGATATAACTTTCCTTTGCTTATGCTGCTGATTGCAGGTACTGACTGAAGCGCTTTTCCGGTAATTCTTTTTGTTTTGAGCGTGCCGTTTTCCAACGCGATAACTGTTCCGTCTTTAATCATAAATTGTTCCAGGTTCCGGCTTTCCTTTACCACGTCGTTTTGTTTGCCGGTGGTCATGTCCAATGCTTTCAAGCTGGTATAGCGCAGCTTGTTTTTGTATTGCTGACTTCTGTACGCCACTAATTTCCCATCATCAGAAATTTGCACGTTAAATCCGGCGCCTTTGTCGGTGGTAAGTGTGCTGAGTTTTCCTGTCGACAGATCGTATTTTCTCAGCCCTTTCAAGTCATTTCCTGTAATCAGGATGTAATCGCCTGCCGGGCTCAGTACCGGACTGTAACCTGTTTCAGCAGGAGGCAATGGGATAGCCTGGTTGCTTGTGACTTTAATTCCTTGGGAATAAGTCAGATTGCAGGATGCAACCAACATAAATAATGAAAAAATGATTTTGTTCATACCATGATAAGTGTTAGAATAAAGATAAAGTTGATTGTAGAAAATAATAAATTCAAAACTCAAAAGTAGACATATAAAATTATTTATTAATGCAAATAACACATAAAATAAATTAATAAGTGTATATAAAATATAAAACAAAAAACCCCGGATTGAAGTCCGGGGTTAATAAGCTGCATGTATATTCGGTTACAGGAGTTTCGGGTAGTAATAATCCACCAGGCCTTTCATGGGTGATTCGGTGACTTTGGCGATTTTTACGTCAAATTCTTTGGCGACATCCAACAGGATATCCTGATAGCTGTCGGCTACTGTACCGATAAAGCCGATAGGATATTTTTGGTAGTCGTATTGCAGGATGTTTCTTCTGAAAAATCTTCTGAAGTTTTTGGAAATCAGATCATAAACGTATTCTTCGTGTTTAAAATCCAGCAGGAAAAAAGAAAACTTAGATAATGTCCTGTTTGGGAAAGGCTGGTTGTAAACCATGTCCAGTACATCGTCGGAAGTCAGGTGGTAAAGATCATAAAATTTATTGGTCAGATCAGTTGGAGCCAGGTTCTTCAGACAGTCGCTGAGGAACATTTTGCCCAGTACAGAACTGCTTCCTTCATCTCCCAGCACGTAACCCAATGATTTTACGTTCTGGATAATCTCATTTCCATCGTAGAGTCCGGTATTCGAACCGGTACCCAATATGCAGGCAATGCCTTTTTCTTTGCCGAAAAGAGATCTGCCGGCAGCCAGTAAGTCGCTGTAAACCTTTGTTTTTACCCTGAACTGAGAAGTCAGCGATGCCTTGACAATATTCTTCTTTTCCTCCGAAGTGCAACCGGCGCCATAGAAGAAAATCTCGTCTAATTTCCGGGTGAAGAATTTTTCAGGCAGTTGCAGTCTGATGCAACGGCTGATTTCCCTTCTGGTTTGAAAAAAAGGATTGATCCCTTCTGTAAAGGCGTGTTCAACTACGTGGTTTCCCTCGAGCAGGCACCATTCGGCTTTAGTTGATCCACTTTCTGCTATTAGTCTCATTGTTTAGTCTTTTATGCTGTTGTATTTCTTTATTCCTCTATTAAGCTGCTGATTCCGCTAATCCATACCTGATATCCTTCCTCGTTGAGATGTAATCCGTCGGTTGTGAAGGCAGGGTTCAGTTTGCGTTTTTGCTGTAAAAACAGAGGATAAAGGTTTACGTATCTGATATTTTCTTTTTTGCAAAGTTTTTTTAGTCTGATGTTCAGGTTTTCAATTTGTTTTTCCTTGTTAATCAGTCTTTTGTAGCGTCCAAAATCATTGTTGACAGGCAGAATACTCTGGATGTAAATGGTGGTTTCGGGCGATTCAGTTAATACTTTCCGGATAATTTTTTCAAAATTTTTGCAAAGATAATCATTCTTATAATTCTGTGAAATGTCGTTGATGCCAATCATCAGAAAAAGTTTGGCTGGTTTAGCGTCTGTTATCTCATCTAATCTCGCTAATACACCTTCTGTATTGTCTCCTGAAATTCCCCGGTTTGCGGGTTTCTGTGCCGGAAACCAGGCGCTCCAGTCACCACCCTGTGTCAGGCTGTTGCCGAGAAATATTATGCCATGTTTTTCTAATCCTTCTTCGCGGAATGTTTTTATTCTGTTTTTATAAGTTTCCGTTTCATAAATTTTCTCTGTTTTATTTTCCTGCGCAAATGCTGTCAGGCATATCCAGCTTAATATGATGATGGTTGTTTTCATGGAGTATGATTGACACATTTATATGGTGACAAATGTGATTAAATAAAATTTCGAGTGCAAATGTAAGCAATATATTTTATGAATTAACAATATATTTTATGTGTTTAAAAATTGAATGCATTTTTTTATTTCTCTATTTCTCTTTAGTTTATGAATATGATGTTTGTTGATGTAATTATTTCATAAAGTTAAATAAAGAATATAAAACATAAAATAATAAAAAATATGTGTTCAAAAATTAATCTTCTATACATCTTAACGTGTTGTATTCCTTAGTCTTATGGAGAAAACGTGTCGAAGAGGTGAAATGTGTCTGTTTTTTCATGGGTTGTATGTTGAATTTAATTCGATATTTTTGACAGCAGTATGCTATGTTTATTGTTATAAATGTAGTTAAGCTTTTAAATCATTAATTTATAAACATGTATTGTTATGAAAAAAATTACTTTACTATTCAGTTTATTACTGGTTACAGTGTTTGGATTTGGTCAAGCCTTATCCGGTACTTACAAAGTTGGTGTGTCTGAAACGGCGCCGAATTTTACCTCTCTGAACGATGCGGTAAATGCATTGAATACAAATGGATTAGCGGGTGATGTGGTTCTTGAAATTACATCAGATATTACTGAGGCAAACAATATTGGATTAGCCATTAACACGAGTGGACATAGCATTACCATTCGTCCGGATGCAGATGAAAATAGAACGATTACTTTTACTCAGCTTACTGATAATACTAGTCCTACAGGGCATTTTGTAATTGGTTATAAAGATTTGGCATCTGCATGGTCTGATGCTAATACAATTGCTACCAGTAATGTTACAATAGATGGTTATGCTGTTGGTGGTTCAACAAGAAGACTTACTTTTACAAATACGAATGCTGCACATGTTGGAGCCAGGGTAATTGTGGTAGTTGGAGCTTGTCAGAATACAGTGATAAAAAACTGTATTGTTAATAATTTAACCACAAATACTTCTTCACCATTCTGTATAGGAGCTGTTGTGCGTAAAGGTACTGCCATTGAGGTTGCTCCGTCATATCTTACAATTGAAAATAATGTGCTAACAGCATTAGGCAACAATGTGGCTATGGCTATGAGGTTTACAAACTCCGGGACAATTGCTAGTGCCAAAATTGCAGGTCTTGTCATTAAAAACAACACTATTACGTCACGTCGCAGGTTAATTGAAATTAATTATACTGATGGTGCAGAGATTTATAATAATGAATTTGTTACACAACAAACCGGAGCTCCGGGAACAGTTTCTTATGGTTTGTGGACATCTGCAGCAGTGACTGGAACGGTGAAAATTTACAACAACAAATTTTCTCAGGCTTTTACAGAAGAAACAGGAGCTTTTGGTCACCGAGTTGTATCTCTTTCATCCGGTGCTACCTACGAAATTTATAATAATATGTTTGCTGGGCTTGATAAAACAAAAGCTTCAACAGTTGGTTTAAACCTGGCATATCTTTTTTATAGTGGCGTAAGTGGTAAAATTTATAATAATACTTTTTTTATGCCAGCGTTGACAAATCCATCATCAACAGGTTATTATAATGCCATACAATTGTCGGGGAATACGGCTGAAATAAAAAACAATATTTTCATCAGTGATGAGCCAACCCATGCGAATACAGCATTCATCAGTGCAGTTCCTACTCCTGCATCAGATTATAATGTTTTTTATCTGAGACAAGCTCATACAGGATCGAAGATTGTTGCTGCATATACTACATTAGATGGATATCAAGATGCAACTGAAAATAAAGATGATCATTCGAAATACGTTGATGTCACATTTACTAATGCTGCTTCTGGAGATTTAAGTATTGCTGGTTCTTCAATCCAGGATTCAAAGCTTGAAGTTCCTCGACTCAGTGAGGTTTTAACTGATATTTTTGGAACAACCCGTGCTGCATTAACTTATGCAGGAGCGCATGAATCAACATTGCCATTTATTATCAGTTCAGTTGAAGAAAAAATTGAATCATTCCGTTTAAAACAAACTTACTACGGCATTGAAGTGGAATTGGATGAACCCTCCAACATCGAACTTTACACAATCAACGGTACCCTAATCGACAAAACCCGCACGGATGGCGTTTACAGCCGCGAACTGGGTAAAGGTATGTTTATCATTCGTGTAAACGGTCAGGCTCATAAATTTGTAAGATAATACGTGTTTCATATTCAGTGAAATACGACTAACCTAAATAAAGACTGTATGTAACTTTTTCTTGATTAAAGAATTTGTTTCATACAGTCTTTTATTATTCATCATTCATTCCACATCCCACATGTCCAAACCAATGCTCTTGCTCACGTTTTTAGTTACTTTTTTATTTTCAACTGCTACCGAACCTCAGCGCGAGTTCCGGGCCAACTGGGTGGCAACGGTTTCGAATATCGACTGGCCTAAAACCAGGATTACTACTCCGGGTAGCCAGACGCAAATTAATGCACAAAAAGCAGAACTAATCAGTATTCTGGATAAGATGCAGGCTGCCAATATGAACGCGGTGTTTTTGCAAATTCGTCCGATGGCCGATGCGCTTTACCAAACACAAATTACGACTTGGTCGTCATACCTGACCAATACACGTGGTTTGAATCCGGGTTACGACCCGCTGGCTTTCGCGATTGAAGAGGCACATAAACGGGGCATGGAGTTGCACGGGTGGATGAATCCCTATCGTTATACGAATTCCTCGACAAATCATGCTTCGACTGATTATATGCGGGTACAACATCCGGAGTGGTTGCTCGACTTTGGATCCAGCGGGCGGATTTTAGACCCTGGAATTCCGGCGGTTCGTACGCACATCGCGCAGGTAACCAAAGAGGTGATTGTCAATTATCCTGATATCGATGGCATCGTGTGGGATGATTATTTCTACATCTCAGCCATTACCACCGGCAATCAGGATGCTACTACTTTTCAGAATTTTAATCCGCAGGGTTTAAGCATCGGTGACTGGCGACGGGACAATGTAAACAAAACCGTGAAGGAAGTCTACGATACCATTCAGCGGGTTAATGCGGGCATTCGTTTCGGTATTTCGCCACGTGGCATCTGGAGTACCAGTACGGCTGCTGCCAATAAGTATGGGGTGACTCTGCCTGCGGGTATCACTGGTGCAGATAATTATAATTCGATTTATTGCGATGGCCTGGCCTGGTTGAGTCAGGGTGCCATCGACTATATTTCTCCTCAGCTTTATTGGGCAACTTATCCCACGGGTTCGTCAGGTCAGGACTATAACGTGTTGGCGCCATGGTGGCAGAGCATTGCCAATAAATACGGCCGGCATTTTTATTCGAGTCAGGCGCTCTACAGGGGTTGGGATCAGTCGGAAATAGGCTTGCAGATTGATAAAAACAGGGCAGTTAACACCGCCTCTCCAGGTTCCGTGTTTTATAATACTTCTTATTTTGTCGCTGAGAATTATGGTCCATATCTGGAAACTAATTTTTTTCAAACAAAAATATTACCTCCGGTCATCAGTTGGAAAACAAATCCGGCTTTACCTGTTGCCAATGTGCAGCGAAACGGTAATACTTTGTCGTGGAACACCTCCCAAACGGATGGAAGTTTTGTGATTTTTGCTGTGCCCCGCGAATTGACACCTGGTTCAATCAGTGGCTTTGACTATATGCTTACCAGGCACTGGACGACAAATAATACTTTCGATTTGAGTGACTACAGTAGCTTGCTGAGTTCACATGGCTTTGCAGTTGCTTATGTTAACCGGTTTGAAACGATGTCGACTCCGGTGTATGAATACGACATTATTTCCGCGGATGTTACAACCATTAAAAGTGCATTTCATGTTTATGTTGAGAGTGGTAAGTTAAACTTAACGGTTTATCAGCCGGAGAATGTAACAATTTATTCAGCCGGTGGATTAGTAGTTTATCAGGGAATGGTTGAGGATACATTGATAGTTGATTTGCCCAGAGGAGTTTATTTGGTTCGTGTGAAATCCGAAATAAAGAAAATTATCCTGTAAATAAATTTAATACCAGCAATGAAAACACAAAGATTGATTTTATTATTTGCATTATTGCTCTGTGGTTCAGTAATGATAATCATCAATGCACAACCTGTAAGCGGTCCGGGGATTGATCCGAATGCACTGTTAATCATGGATTTTGAAAACGGTGATGTGAGCGGTTGGACGAAAAACACCATCAACAGAGGTGAAAAAGTAAGTGTCGAACTAATGGATGCCGAAAAAGGAGATCCGGTTCGTTTTGGACGGTATGCAGTAAAACTGAATTGGGACTTAACAGCGGCTCAAACAGGAACTACTCTGGCTTGTCTTTATGCCCCTCCTGCCAATGCTTTTGTAATTCCGGCAGCTCCTAATCCCCGCAAAATAGGGATGTGGATTTATGCTTCTCCCGAATGTAAAGGGAATATCTGGTTTAGACTTCAATTGTTCAGTCCTCCGGGAGCTGCAGGATCCTCTTCTACTGTAGTAGCTGTTTTCGGAAATGAACCATCGTATGCAGGCATCAACTGGACAGGTTGGAAATACCATGAGTTTGATTTTCCTGCCGGTGGTGCGAATAAACAACTGGGTCCTCCTGCAGCAGCAACTCCTTCTTATGGCATGTTCAGGTTGTTACAGGAAAAATCAGGAGATGCAACCTTGGGAAGACAACTGACAAAAGGATATTTTATCATTGATAACGTACGTGTAACAAGTGGTAATGTTACCGAAGATACAACCCGTCCTGTTATCAGCAGTTTAAAAGGAAACGAATCAACCTTGTCAGGAGCAACGTTCAATACCGGGAATATCAATTTTTCGACGAACTATAGTGATAATCTCAGCGGTATCAACATCGGAAGTGCCAGTTTTACGGTAAACGGAGTGCTCTATAAAGCAGGTAGCACGGGATTCAATGCTGATGCCACGTCTGCAACACTTACTGGTCTGAAACTTCGTAACGGAACACATACTGTTGTGGCGCATGTGGAAGACAATTTTGGTAATATTCAGACAAGTACTGCCACCTTTACGGTGAATGACCCCAATGTGGTGGCAACAACAGTAACGCTTGTGCCCGATGCCAAAGCGCATGTTGGGAACGTGTTTGAAATGAAAGTCAATACAAACAATTCTCAGGATATTAAGGAGCTGGATATCACATTGGAGTTGAATCAATATGCCGCTGTGGATGCGACCAATGGTGTTGTTTTTGCAGCATCGGTTACCGAAGGTACATACAATTACAATGCTTCAAATAATCAACTGACCATTCAGTTGAAAAATAATCACAATGCAGCAGCGGTAGGAACGCTCGCGACCATCAAGGTAAATATTTCGAAAAACAGTAATCCGGATGATGTGCTCCGGTGTACTCCCGTTGTGGCAACTGCAACCTATGGAGATGATTCTTCAGGTGCTTTCTCACTTTTTAGTGCTTTCTCCAGGCCTGTGGAAGCAACTTACAATCTAACGATTCAAAAACGCATTGTAGGAGTCCCCGGCGAAGTATTGGTGACCGATTTGAATGGAAATCCCGTGGCAGGAGCTACGGTATATGCCAACACTGTTACGGGAGTTACCGGTGTAAACGGTGTGGCGTCATTTGATTTTACTGCTTCGGCTCAGGCTGTGAATATGTATGCCGGGAAATCAGGTAAGTATTCTTATACTTATGTGGTGCGAACACTCAATCCCATGCTGACAGCTATTCCATCGGCTATCAGGTCCGGAACAAACTATGATCCTTCGACTACAAAAACCATCGTATGGATGGCTAATCCTGCAACAGCTGCAGAGCCTTCAATTATCAAAATAGCAAAGAAAGCTGATGGAGAAGGTAGTTTTCAGCAATTTACCGGTGTTACAAAAATACTTGAATTCGATGCCATTTCAAGTAGTGGTGTTGCCAAAGGCAGCAGGGTGACAGTGACAGGATTGGAGCCAGGAACGACTTATATATATCAGGTTGGCGATGGAACCAACTGGTCTCCAACAAGAGAGTTTACAACTACTTCAGATGCCAATAAATTCTTTTTCAGCGCTTATGGCGATTTACAGGCAACAGGTCCGGCTGACATGGCGCTTTGGATAGCAGCAGGAGAAACGATTGAATCAATGGAACAAAAACCTTTCTTCAGTCTGAATGTGGGAGACATCGTAGATAATGACAATAACTGGGCGTATCATGCTCATTATTCAAGTTTGTTCGATCAACGTGCTGGCTTTGCCAATATCGACATGGTCGCAACTTACGGAAATCATGAGTATATGGGTACACCTAACGCGGATATTATAAAATTTCTGAATGGACATCATTACATAGAACCATCTTCGAAATACAATATTGATGCGGTAGGAGATGGTACCTATGCATCCGTATACGGTAATATGATTGTTATCAGTCTGGATTGGGAATCAAAAGGTGCAGGTTTTACAGCATTGCAACGCCAAACAGAGCAGGTGAAATGGCTGGATGAAGTCCTGACAGCACATGTAGATAAAACCTGGAAGGTTGTCACACTCCACTATGAAGTCCCCAATACCGGTTTTACATCCACTTCATTGGCTACATTAGGACCAGTTTTCGATAAACACGATGTGCAAATTGTGTTCAGTGGTCACGGTCATACCTTCCGTCGGGTGCAGATAAAAAACAGTGTATGGACACCATCCAATTATTCCCGTACAGCAACACCTGTATTTGGTGCAGGAACCATGTACTGGCAACTTGGCGGCATGAGACCGAGCGATGGTAACAGTCAGCGATGGGTGTTGGGCGAAGTTGATGGCAATACAATCAAATTTACTGTACGTAATGGAAGTAATGCGATTGTTGAAAATGAATGTTTTACATTGACGACTGTTGAGAGTGCACTAAATGATGTCAATAGCGTAAATGGTAATAGTAACATAAAAGTTTACCCAAATTCTTTTACTGATGCCCTGAATATTTCCGGAGCTGAAAACAGTACGTTGCAGGTAATGGATATTACAGGTTCCAGGGTTTATCAACAGAGAATAAATGATAACAATGAGGTTGTTAATTTAAAATCATTGGTTCCTGGCATTTACTTCTTCCACATTGAAAAAGATAAATTAGTCAAAATTGTGAAGGTCTTAAAAAATTAAAATTGTTGATATTTTCGTGTTTGGTGTTGTAGAGATAGGGCATGCCCTGTCTCTACAACGTTTTCTGGTATTCGCTTTCCGCTTTCCGTTTTCCGCTAATTACATTCTCACCGCCCCTGCAACCGCGTTGGCAACCAATGCCCGCAATCGCGACACAGAACCTTTATCGTCAGGATGCACCCGGTTGGTCAGCAGGATAACCGCGATTTTGTGATCCGGATCGATAACAATCGAAGTGCCCGTGTAGCCCGTATGTCCGTAAGTGTTCGGTCCGAGCAGGTCGCCCTGGTTGGAGGCGTACGATGAATACATGTCCCAGCCAAGGGTACGGCCAAATGCTGAAATGCCCGATGGTACAGTGGTCATGGCTCTTACTGTAAGCGGACTCAGTACCTGTCTTCCATGATGAGTACCATTATTAAGCAGCATGGCTGCAAATTGTGCCAGGTCTCTCGCATCCGAAAACAAGCCAGCATTACCTGATATGCCTTGTTTTAAAATACGTGCCATCGGGTCGTGGGCAGTTCCCAGTAAAACCTGATTGTCCGGTTGTTTTTCCGTTGGGGCGATGTGTTTTATTTTGACATCCTCGGGTATATAGTCTGTGTTTCTCATGCCCAACACCTTAAAGATGTTCTCATTTGCAAAATCACGTAAACTTTGACCGCTGATTTTTTCTATGATATGTTGTAATGTGATGAAGTTCAGACAACTGTATTTGAATTCTTCACCCGGCTTTGCGTTTCTCTTTACTGATGCAATGTGCTGGATTAATACATTCGGGTTGTCGGCAAGTTTCTTTTCCAATAATTCAACAGGTGCATAAGAAGGTAACCCTGACGTGTGTGTGAGTAAATGCATAATCTGAATATCATCTTTAAATTCAGGAATATACATTGAAACCGGATCATTCAGTCTGATTTTTCCTCTTTCGGTTAATATCATTACTGATGTTGCTGTAGAAACCGATTTTGTTAACGATGCCACGTCGAAAATAGTATTGGTTCGCATCGGAATGGTATCCGGATATACACTTTTGTTTCCGTAAGCTTTGAGATACACGATGTTGCTTTGATGTACGACTGCCAGCACGGCTCCCGGTATTTCTTTGTCTGTTATAGCCTGATTAATAGCTTCATCAGCATATCGCAACTGGTGTCTGTCTATTCTCAGGGATCCAATTGAATCACATTTGCAGTTTTGTCCGAAAACCGGCAATCCGAGAAGTAATATCAGGATGAAGAGAAATTGTTTCATGGGTGTGTTTTTTGAACAGGATAAACATGTATAAATATTCTGTTTATCCTGTCTGATTTTTTAGTATATCTTTTCCAGTGTTGAAGAAGGAAAATAATGTGTCAGAATTTCCTGATAAGTATAACCTTTCGTGCTCATCACCGCTGCGCCAATCTGACACAAACCGACTCCGTGACCCCATCCGGCTCCTTTCAACACAAATACATCCGGTATAATTTTCCCTGTTTCAGCAGTAATTTTCTTACCTACAACAAAGGCCGAACTGTATAGATGTGATTTCGACAGGGCTTTGCGTATTTCTAATTCTTTACCGATGGTAATGCTGCTTTTACTTCCGACAATTTTCAAGCGGATGATTCTGCCTGAAACACCTCTTTCAAGAGGAATTAAATCAAGTACATCCCCTACATCAATACCGACTTTATTGAAAAGTAACTCCTTGATTTCTGCTTGTGTAAGTTTGGTTTCCCAGCGGTAAAAATCGGGGGTTTCCTGGTCGTAGTTGTTCAGCATCTGGGATAAAATGACTTTGTCATCGGTGTTGCAAAATGCTTCGGGCTTGGTTAATATCCATCTTGCTGCATTTTCTTCGATGCTTAAATCCATCTCGTAGCCTGCTGGTGCTGCGGGATTATCAATTACTTTTGCCAGATACGGATGATGCACCGGTTCCCACACGTTTTCAAAAATTTCGGTTACCCCTCCGCAACATTTGTAAAAACGGGCATCGCAGACCTTGTTGTTGTAGGTCAGTACTTCGCCTCGGGTGATTTGCAGCGCCTTGTAAACCTGCTCCGACGAAACCATGGTGATGCCCTGATAACGCTGGCAGTGGTCATCGGCGCAAACATCAAAACGGTCGTGGTCTTCGCGGTCATACCAACGGATGTAGCCATCTTCGTTTTTGATGATGGGCGTATATCCGGCACTTTTCACTTCTTTGCTTTTTTCGAGTTGAGCAATCAGCCAGCTCCGTGAAATAACGGCATGCGCTTTCAGTAGTTCATCTGAAGAGGTTGAACTCATTTCCGAAGAAATCACGCTGAGCAGGTATTCTTCGAGTGATAAGATATTGACTGCTGTGAGCTTTCCTTTGTCGGTATAGAATTTTAATTTTCCCCTGAACCGCTGATTTTCTGCTCTTTCCCAATGAAACTGTACGCCGATAATCACATCATATAAATCAAAATCATCGGCATCTTCTTGGTTAGGTTCGAAAACTACGGCATCCTTGTATGTGTATGTTTTTCCATCGATATACAAGGTAAATGTGCTTTCGTCAGTAACCCTGACTTCTCCTTCCTGGTTGGAAAAAGTGACTCCGGTATCAGTTTGTGTGAAAGTGCCATTCAGTTTGAAACGGATGGTTTCGGCGGATAAAATCCCGACTTCTATGGTTGGTGTTTGCATGTTATTAAGTGGTTGATTTAATCGTACTTTTGCGTGATGGTGATACTTGATTTTCCCAAGTAGAAAGTTTTTGCTTTCAGGGTTTTGGCCTCACTGGCAACCGGTTCTGTCCATAGCGTCGATTCGATTGTCGGTTCACTACCATCAGTTGTATAACGTATTTCGGCTTCCGGAATTGTTCCATTGGCATATAAGAAACCATCTTTCACGATGATTCCAGGAGGGGCTACCCTGAAATTGACACCTTTGGCAGCCAAACGGGGCAACTCAAGATAAGCGATCTGGGCATTGTACCTCCGTAGTGCCTTTTCGTATGTCGAATTATTATCTTCCAGTGACCAGGCCGGTTGCGTATTCCAGGCTCTTTCAATCAGTCCGAACATTTTCGGAAATAAGTAATAACCAATCTGATCGAAGCTGCGGATGGTTTCCGACCACAGTTGTCCCTGCAAACCTTTAATCTGATTACGTGCTTCTTTCTTCAGCGGAACTTTGTTTTTGTGGATGTTGAAAATGTCGACCGGGTCGCCCGTCCGGTTGCGTCTGACCGATTTGTAGATGTCATAAGGCAGCATATCGAAAGAATTGTATTCATTCACGTAGCCGCCCCAGTTCAATCCATCTTCTTGCTGATGGTTGCAATACAGCAAGTCAAAATAGAAGTTGGAGACATTGCAAAGGATAACCGGATAGCCGGCATTGGCTAATTTATAGGTGATTTCATCGCCACCCCAATCGGGAACCGTGTTCCATGTGTAGCTGAGTATGTTGCTGTCTTTAAAGCGTTCATTCGCGGTATGACCGGGTTTCATGGCGACCTCTTCCCAGCCGGCTGTTTGAATATCCCTGGATGCAAGCATCGGGATGACTTGTTCCAGGAAATAATCTTTCAATTCACGAATTTCTGTCATGCCTTTTTCCTTCATAAACAGGCGGGAAATTGCAGAACCTTCCCACGCACCTTTTGGCACCTCATCTCCGCCAATGTGAAAAATGTTCAGGCTGAGTCCGGCATCACGATACATCTTGTGAATTTCATCAATCACTTTTTCGATGAAGCGGTAGGAAGAAGGCATGGCAACGTTAATCACATTGTCGGTATAATGCTGTGCGGAAACGTATTTCGAAGTGTCTGCAAAATCAATCAGGAGGTATTCTTCTGCCTTGACTTTATCAGTCCTGATGTATTTGTGGTAACGGGCATTCATGGCCTTGATGGCAGCGCGCGAATGTCCGGGGATATCCACTTCTGGAATAATACGGACATGGCGTTTGGCGGCATATTGTAAGATATCGATAAAATCCTGTCGCGTGTAAAACCCGTTGGCCAGACTTGCCGTGTCGTTTCCATTCCAACCCCATCCATACATGGGGTAGAGACAGGTAGACTCATCGGTTGTGTGTCCACGGCGGGACCCGACTTCAGTCAGTTCTTCCAGTCCCGGAATTTCGATGCGCCAACCTTCGTCATCGGTCAGGTGCATGTGCAGCACGTTGATTTTGTAGGCCGATAAGTAATCAATCAATTTGTAAATATGATGTTTTTTTGTGAAATTGCGCGAAACATCCAGCATCACACCCCTGTAATCTGCATCCGGATAATCGGTTATATGCATGTTGTCAAACTCAGCCGGTAGTTTGCCTGTATTCCCCAGTAGGTTGGTCAGGGTCTGACAAGCATTGAAAATCCCGTGAGTAGTACTGCCTGCAAGCACAAAATGCTTGTCCTGCATGCTTATTTCATAATACTCCTGCGGATGATCTTCCGGTAATTTCTTTAATTCGACTACCGTTTCTCCCTGTTCTGAAAAAGTACAGTTAAATGTGTTTGATAAAGTGTTTTTGAGTAGAATAGCCTCGTTTTCAAATGCTTTGTCCCATTTCAACTTGATGTTATTCGAAAAGACAGCTTTCCCCGGTTTTTTATCTTTTTGTTTTACAGTAGGGAAGATGTCGGTGAGCTCCGGCTTAATTTTTTCGCTGAAAAAAGCATTTTGTTCATACAGATAAGCACCATCGGCATAGGGTAAGTCTTTTCCCGGACGTTTGTATTGTCCCGCTTTGGTAAATGGTTCGATAGTAACCGGAATGTTGACAGGTTTTTTTTCTTTGCCATTTTTATTTTTAAAAACAAGGTAGGCAGCTTCCGGTCCGCGTGCTTCCCGAACAACATTGCCTTTGTGGCGACAGGTAAAGTGAAGCGTTTCTCCCGGTTTTAGTGCCTGAAAATGTTCCGTCGGACTCATTTTCTGGAAACTCCCCACGATGCGTTCCAGTTTGAGTGGAGCGTTTTCTTCGTTTATCGGGACAACCGTCATAATCGTGTAGTAGATATCCCAGTTGTTTTTCAGCGTTTTTTTGCTTGTGTTCGTGATGTGGAAAGTGCTTTCCATGATGCCCGGTTCAATGCCATTCTGTCCCATCTCCCAGGTGATGGAGACAGGAGTTTTAGTGGTGTTGCATCCCCATAGTAAAACCATAAATATGGATGTTAATAATGTGTTCTTCATGTTTTTACAGGATTTTATAAAGTCTTAAGTCGTTTCGCTACCTACGGCAGCTCCATATATGGGTTGTGATTCCGTCAATCCAGCCAGTAAACTGGCTGGTTACAAAACTTCGCTTCCTACGGAAGCAAAACCCAATAATCCGGCTCTCCGCTCTTCGCTCTTCGCTCTTCGCTCTCCGTTTTCCGCTATTCACCAACCACTATTTATACGCATCCAGCACCTTTTTCACCGATCCATATTTCAACAGCAATTCCCTGGCTTCCTCTTTCGGCAGACCAAGTTCCTCGACTATCATGCGGGTGCCTCTTTCAACTAATTTCTTGTTAGTAAGTTGCATGTTAACCATTTTATTGCCTTTTACACGTCCCATTTTAATCATCAGGGTCGTTGATATCATGTTCAGAATTAACTTCTGAGCTGATCCTGCTTTCAGGCGGGTGCTTCCGGTCACAAATTCCGGTCCTACCACCGCTTCAATCGGGTACTCGGCAGCCAAAGCCAAAGGCGATCCCGGGTTGCAGGTGATGCAACCTGTCAGCAAACCTTCTTCCCGTGCTTTTTTAATGCCTCCGATGACATAAGGTGTTGTTCCCGAAGCTGCGATGCCAATCAGGGTGTCTGTTTTGTTAATCTGAAATGCTTCCAGGTCTTTCCATGCTTGTTCGGTGTTGTCTTCCGCCGCTTCAACTGCACTCCGCAATGCCTTGTCTCCTCCTGCAATCAAGCCAATGATGATGCCGGGTGTAACACCAAAAGTGGGAGGAATTTCCGAGGCATCAAGTACGCCCAGACGACCACTCGTGCCGGCTCCGATGTAGAAAACGCGACCGCCAAGGGGCATTCTTTCTAATATTTTGTCAATTAGTTGTTCGATTTGCGGTATGACTTTTTGGATGGCCAAATGAATTTTGGCATCTTCCTCGTTGATGCCGGTTAAAAGTTCATTAACGCTCATTTTATCCAAATGTGCAAAGCGTGACGGGGATTCTGTTATGTTTTCCATCGTGTTGTTATTTTAATACTTATTTTAAAGTTTTTATTCAATTTTTGATTTGAAAATTAATATTGTGGTTTTTTAACGTTGCAAAAATAGCAAAATCTTGTCACAAAAACAACTAAAACACTGAAAAAAAGGACAAATATTGTAGTTGTTTAACTCATTTCAAGGTAGTATAACAAATGGTTGTTTTCAGATTTAATTTTCTACTTTTGTCAACTGAATAAAGCTTGTATATTTGAACTTATGTGGACTCATGTGTCTTATATGGTTAAATATTGATTCTTTATTGTTTTAACTGATATATTATTTTTTGAACATCATGAAAAAAACACCTCTTGTTTTATTACTCTTCATTAGCCTTGTTGTCGTTTTACAGGCTCAGAAATCTCAGGTTGTCGTTGGAGCTGCCAGAACCGATGCTTATTTGCCGCTTTTACAAGGTAAGCGGGTTGCTCTTTTTTCCAATCATACCGGTATGGTTGGAGATAAACATACGCTTGATGTCTTAATCGAAAATAAAGTAAATGTCACAGCTGTATTCTCTCCCGAACATGGATTCAGGGGTGATGCCGGTGCAGGAGATCACGTTGCCAGTTCTGTAGATGATAAAACAGGTGTACCTATTCTTTCGCTTTATGATGGGGATGCAGGTAAACCATCGAAGGAAAGTCTGCGTAAGTTTGACGTGCTGGTTGTTGATATACAGGATGTTGGGTTGAGGTATTATACCTATTATATTTCGATGGTCAGGCTGATGGATGCCTGTTCCGAAAGCCGGAAACCGATGGTCGTACTGGATCGCCCCAATCCGAACGGACATTATGTGGATGGACCTATCCTCGATATGAAGCATAAATCAGGTGTTGGTTGGTTGCCCATTCCGGTGGTGCATGGCATGACCCTCGGGGAGCTTGCCCAAATGGTGAATGGCGAAAAATGGCTCCCCAAAAATCGTGTGTGCAAACTGACCGTGATTCCCTGTCTGAATTACACGCACCAAACACTTTACAGGCTTCCTATCCCGCCATCGCCCAATCTGCCGAATATGACCGCTGTTTATTTGTATCCTTCCATTTGTTATTTTGAAGCAACCCCGGTCAGTCTGGGGCGCGGAACTGATTTGCCGTTTCAGATATACGGTCATCCGAATATGCTTGGTTATGATTTCTCGTTTACGCCGCGTAGTATGAAATCTGCCCTCAATCCACCACAAAAGGACAGGTTGTGCTATGGTGTGAATCTTTCAGGCCTTGCTGATGAAGAAATATGGAAAAAAGGAATAGATTTGAGCTATCTGATTGAAGCTTACCGGAATCTGAATATGGATGATTATTTCTTTCGTTCATTTTTCGAAAAACTGATTGGTGTTGATTATGTCCGTAAAATGATTATTCAGGGAAAAAGTGCCGACGAAATCAAAGCGATGTGGAAAGGTGATGTGGAGAAGTTTAAACAACAAAGAAAACCGTATTTAATATACAATTAAAAATTAAGAATTAAAAATTAAGAGTTATCATTACTGTCCCATTAAAATCTAAAAAAGTTCTTTGAAATATTTGAAATTTAGTTAGTTACGGCGATTTTTAGAGCGAACGGACTTGAATTTTTAACTTTGCGTCAGATAAATCTGATAGCGTATGTTTCAAGACAAATTC
>JANJVQ010000012.1 GCA_024710005.1 Paludibacter sp.
TCCCCAAACCGGATTCCTCACATCCCTCAATCAGCGAAAACCAGTCTTCTTGACTGCGTCTGTTTCTTGACATAACTTTTTTGCCGCAAAGATAAAGGCAAAGAATCAGGAGGGCAAGATGTAGTTGGCCGAATGGTTACGACTTATCGACAAAATAAAAAAGGTATGGTGCTAATACACACTAAGTGTAACCCATGCGGGCTAACACATAGTGCCTCTTGTTATGGGGCATAATGAAAGAAAAAAGTTCATTTAAGAGATAACTTTGAAAAATTATAGTTATCTTTGCGGTTAACAAAAGACAATGGCAAGAACAATTATATTTTACGAGGAATACTTCATTGAGTTTTATAAGACATTGGATAACAAAGTCAAAGAAAAGGTCAAGTATGTATTAGAAATGATAAAACAGGTTGATAGAGTTCCGGAGAAGTTTTTAGCACCAATGACAGGTTCTGATGGGTTATTTGAGATTCGTGTTGAGTATCAATCAAATATCTACCGGATTTTCTGTTGTTTTGATCAGGGACAATTGGTGGTACTCTTCAATGGATTTCAGAAGAAAACCCAAAAAACTCCAAAAGTAGAAATTGAACGGGCAATGCGATTAAAGACAGCGTATTTTCAAACTAAAAAAGAAAGAAAATGAAGGAATACAAAAATATCTCGAATTTTGACGATCTGATTGACTTCGAGCACGGAAAAATAGGAACAGAAAGTCGCAATGAATACGAGGAACGTGCTCAAATGTTTATAGTGAGTGAAATGCTAAAAGAGGCAAGAAAACAAGCAAATTTAACTCAGGAAGAATTGGCGGAAAAAGCCGGGACAAAAAAGAGTTATATTTCAAAAGTTGAGAATGCTAAAGGAAATATACAACTATCGACTTTGATTCGGATATTTGAAAAAGGTTTGAATCGAAAGATAGGATTGACCTTCTTATAAGAAATTAACGCCCGCTAATCGAGTAGACCGCCCCGCCAGCATTAACTGACGGGGAGAGCCTCTCACACCACTGTATCCCTCCTTTGTCGGGATAAACTACCTGTACTCGTATACAGCGGTTCGTTAATCCCGATTGCTATCGGGAGGTGCAATTCTGATGTAATAAGCAAACAAAGATTGGTAACCTCGTTTTTGCAGTCTCGCTTCCTTCAGTGCATACCTCACGGTAAACCACCTTGCGACTTTCTAATGCTTCGGGCACGACCCCGCGCATAAGGGACTTGCACCCTCTGGAAAAATACACCTGCTTTAAGCATTGTTTAACCAAAAATATTTGTATTTTTGCATTTTTTCACTTGCTTTGCAGCAGGTGCGCACTGCCCATGCAGGGCGCACACATTTTGTATAAGTAATGGCAGGCAATGTGGTAAATTTCAAGGTTTGTAGCCCGCTCAAACTGCGTAGCGGTTTGACAGGAAATTTCCACGCAATCTGCCACTACTCATACAATTTACCGTTAGGCGTCACAATAAAAAAAAGACAACGTTGCAGTTTAAAATTCCTCAAAGATGGAGAAAATGTGATATTTGGGGAATTTCGTTATCTTTGTAGTATAAATTTGAAAATAATCTTATGCTCAAAATCTCAAGAAAAATTGAACTTGACAAACTTCTGGTTCTCAAAGACAAAAATTTCATTAAAGTTGTAACGGGTGTTCGCCGCGCAGGTAAATCGACATTGCTTCAACAATTTCAAGAACTGCTAAAGGCAAAAAACTCGAATGTGTCGATAATTTCCATAAATATGGATTTACCCGAATTTCGTTTTCTTGCTGAAAGAAACTGGAAAGAAATTTACGACTATATCAAAACTTTGTTGCAAGAAACTGTAACGAATTATGTTTTCATTGACGAAGTTCAGAATATTCCAGGGTTCGAGAAACTGCTTGAAGGATTATATGTTACCCCAAACATAGATTTGTATGTTACAGGTTCTAACGCTTATCTTTTATCCAGCGAATTAGCAACTATACTTACTGGAAGGGCGTATGAGATCAATGTTTTACCATTCTCGTTTGCCGAATATTTAGAATATACAGGGAAAACAACGAATTCGGACCGTGCTTTTGCTGATTATATGCGAACAGGTGGTTTTCCCGAAGCAGTTGGATTTATTGAATCAGGTGAAAGTTATGCGTACGAATATCTGAAAACAGTTTTTCGAAACATTTACGAAAATGACATTCAAAAACGACACACAATATATTACGAAATTTCCTATAATGAGGTTGTTCATTTTTTGATTGACAGTATAGGTTCAAGTGTTTCTGCAAGAAATATTGCAAAAGTTCTTACTGCAAACGGAAAAAAAATTGACAATAAAACAGTTTCAAGGTATATTGACACACTCGTTGAATCGTATCTGTTTTATAAAGTAAACCGTTACGACATAAAAGGAAAACAACATTTGGCAACTCAGGAAAAATACTATTTGGTGGACTTAGGCTTAAGATATGCATTGCTAGGAAAAGAGCTTTCAGCAGATGCCGGGCATTTATTAGAGAATATTATTTATCTTGAACTACTTCGTCGGAATTATCAAATATGGATAGGAAAGACAGATAACCTTGAAGTCGATTTTGTTGTACGTGATAAAGATGGTTATACACAGTATATTCAAGTAGCCTTTACAGTTAAAGAGAAAACAACACTTGAACGGGAACTCGCTCCATTTAATAAAATACCGGACTTCAACGAACGATTACTTATTACAATGGATTACGAAACGGGAAACCATAATGGAGTGAAACAGTTAAATGCAATTGATTGGTTATTAAAACGATAAAAACTATTGAAAAACAAAATGGCGACCGCACAAACTTCTTGTTCTTTCAAAGACAAAAACACTTGTAAATGATTTAAGAGCAGGAGAAAATTCGGGAATGATTAGCAATTTTGACAGAGAAAAAGCACTTTCATATCTTCACACCAAATACCTGCGCGATGAAATTTGACATAAACAAGACTTAACCTAAACTCCGCCCAATTAAAAATTTTCTACGACTGAGTTTGACTTGTATATCGACTGATTTCGACTTGTGTATCGACTGAGTTTGACTTGTGTATCGACTGAACTTAACTCGCATCTCGACTGATTTCGACTCTCGTCCCGACTGAGTTTCAAAAATTGACGCCTGACTTTGCTCCATAAATCAACCTTGTACTAAAATTACACCGCCGATGTAGTAGTTATACATCGGCGGTGTAGTGTTCATACATCAGGCATGCAAGGTTGGTACATCGGCGATGTAAGATTAATACATCGGCGATGTAATGATGCTAAAACCTCAACCCGATAGTCCCGATTACATTTATATTGCTCGTGGTTACCATTCCGGCTACATTGGCCCGGCCGGGGGCTAATTTACTGGAATTATAGGCATAGAACTTTTCATCGTAAACTTTGTTCATAACCGCCAAATCAATATACCAGTTCGACTCGCGATATCCCAATCCTGCTGTTAAATAGCGCGTGTTTCCGCTGGGGACAAAGTATTCAACATCGGTTCTGATGGTGTTGGGATTGAACTCTTTCCCTAATTTGTCGGAGGTTGCGGGACTTGCAAATGCATATCCGGCACGCAGGGAAAAATGATCGGTTAGCTTGTACTCACCACCAATTTTGAGCATCATTTGCTTGTTGAATAATGCTTTGATGCTGTCGTTTTCAAATCCGTAATTGTTCGTATTGTTCTGCATATCCATGAACATGGATCCTGAATTTAAACTGGTAGTATATTCAATGCCAATAACTCCTTTATTTCCAAAAATGTAGGACCCGCTTATGCTATACTTGAAAGGTCCCTGTAACAAATAATTATTATCGCCTTCCGGTGACATTTCTTTGTCGTTGATAAATCCGCTGTTGGTTTGATAACCGTATTTTAAATCAGCATAATGCAAGTCTTTTATGGCAAATACAGTAGGTAATTCAAGCGATAATCCTAAACGTAAATGATCAAGTGGAGCATAAATTGTTCCTGCTTTGAATCCTACACCGGTACCATTCGACCTGAATGAATTTATTAAAGACATATATCCATCATCTGACGAGAAGGTTTCTTTGTATTCTGATTCTGAACGATATTCGAGATCATAAAAGTTAAGCGTAGCTCCTAAAAACAGTCTGTTGTTAAAATTACCTGACCAACTTAACGCGTATTCATTCAAATATCCTTGTTCGCGTAAAGTGTAGTAGGGTGAAACTGTTTCATTCGGTAACAAAACAGATTCCCAGATATTATTTACGGTGTCAACTTCAGTGATTAAACCGGCATTTGCAGCCATCACCGACATCCAGGGTATATATATGTTGTTGTATGGATTATAGTCACTTGCTTCATATAAATCATAGCCTGAAATTCCTTCTGAAAAATAAGCCAGATAATTTGTCAGAGAAGATGATGAGCCGCTTCCTCCATTTATTCTGGTACTTCTGTCAAAGTTTTTTAAACGGTTAAAGGCAAATGAAAAATTGGAATGTACCAGATTTGTACCTGAGTAGGATGAAACCGGAATGGCTAACACATAAGACAAATTATTGAAGCTTGGGCTGTATAATCCTTCAATCGTGGTATTGCCGTTTCTCCAGTTTGAAGTGGTTTCCTGGGTGTTGATACCCAGGGTGGCCGTCAACTCTGATTTTCTGTAAATACCCAGACCGGCCGGATTATCCTTAATTGCAGATGGATCTCCGCCCAATGCGCCAAAGGCTCCTGCCATGGAAGTATAACGTGCCGTCCCGTTTATCTCGGGTTGTATGAACTTGAGTGCATCAAATTCCGATTGTCCTATCGCGATGCCGGTAGTTGTTAATGCTACGGCAATGATTGATAATATCCGTTTCATAATGTTTAATATATGAATAAGTTACTAATTTTTTATACCTTAAACCGGTCGAATCCTTATCTTCTTCCTCCACTGCTGCCACCAGAGCTTCTCGAACCGCCCGATGAGCTGGAGCCTGAATAGGAGGATCCTGAGCTTGAACTTGAACGGGTGGTTGTACCTGGACTACTATACGATGGCGTACTGTAAGATTGTGATCTGGATGAACCGGATGAAGAACGTACAGACGGTGTTGACACAGAAGGAGATGAATAGTTTTCACTTCTCGATGGGGTATAGGTGCTTCTGGTTGTTGTGGATGTACCTGTACCGGTTCTTACAGTGGAACTATTTCTGTTATACGTGGTTGCTTGTCTGCTTCTGTTCGTTGTCGTCACAGGTGCTGTACGTGTTGTTGTTCGCGTACTTCTGTTCACAACAGCCTCCGTATTACCTCGTGAAACTGAATTGTTATCCCTGATAATGGTTGCAGGTGTTCTACTGTCTCTGCTATACAAATCAACATTGTTTACTGTCCTGGTACGTGTATCAATACCGCTGTTGCGAATCGTATTGCTTGTCCGGGTAAGGGTATTGACATTAGAAGTGTTTCTGATTGCACTTCTGGAATCGGTTGCCCGGTTGACAACACCGCCGGATTCATTGGCTATTCTTTGTCTTTCATTGGCTACAACAGCGCCTCTGCTGACTGCCGGACTGTAACTTCCGCCTGCAATCCGGGTGTTTACACTGCTACTACCTGTTCCTCTGATTGTGGCACCGCTGTAGTATTCTTTTCTGCGGTTCGCTTCGTTGTAGTTTTGGTTACGGGATGTTGTAATCGTGTTACCCCAGTAAGGATAATGATTCCAGTGGTGATATCCACTATAATAGGGATATCCCCAACTGCCATAATAACCGGGATAATAGTAACTTCCCCAACCACCATAGTATCCTCCGTAATATCCACCATAATACCCCCCATAGTATCCGTAATTCCAGGGATAACCATAATTCCAGCTGTTATAATAGGCATAGGGACTTCCATACCAACTGTTTCTCCAGTACCAGCTATTGTAGCTGTAGGGTCTCCAGAAATAATTATCCCAGAATGGGTTGGTCCACGTTGGGGTTACCCAGGCATAGGAACCGTCAATGTAAACATTCCAGTAATTGTCATCCAGAAAATAAATATCAGTATATTGGGGGGCTGAGATATGAATGGTGAATTTGGGGTTGTGGAACCTGCGAATGCGTTCGGCATATTCATATTCTGTTTTACCTCCATTGAAATCATTCAGATAATATCCGTCTTCAGCAATTGAATCTGTTTCTTCTGCTAAAGCAATGCTGTCATTCATTTCTGACAACAGATAAACGGTGTCTTTGTCAATAATCAGCGATTTATTCTTTTTGGTGTCAATGTAAATGATTTCTTTGGCCCCGTTCTTGTAATTAGGCTTTGCTGATTTGATTTTCTCAGTTGTCAGAACCTTATTGGCATCACTGGGCTTAAAGTAAATATCGTCAACTATATCCTGAGCCGGCAGGTACATGACCATGCTGATCAATAATACGAAGATTGAAATAGTTGTTTTCATAATGTTCCCCTCCCTTATAGTTTGAATGTCTTATTTTTTACTGTTTGTAAGCTGACTGTTCAGCATAAAGAATATATCAATAATTATACCAATATGCGTTAAAAATTGGTTTGTTCTGATTTCTTTATTAAACAAATTAGCGTACTTTTGTATGCAAAACTAATAATTAAATGGAATAACCATGAATTATCTCGAATTTAAACTGAATTTTTTACCTGATGAAGACTATGTTGCCGATTTATTGGCTGCTGAACTTGGCAAAATCGGATTTGAAAGTTTTGAAAGAACGGAGGAGGGTCTTACTGCCTTTATTGATCAGCGTTCTTTCAATGAAACTGATTTTTCAAATCTGCTGAATGGTTTTGAATATGCTGAGCGTATTCAGTTTGAATCCCGTGAGATTGAACAGGTCAACTGGAACGAGGAATGGGAAAAACATTTCTTCGAACCGATTATTATTGGTGATGAATGTTTGATTCACAGCTCATTTCATAAGAATCTACCTGTCGCGAAGTACGATATCGTGATAGATCCCAAAATGTCATTCGGAACAGGACATCATGAAACTACCAGCCTGATGATTGGTGAAATCCTGCAGATGGACCTGCATGGGAAGACGGTTCTTGACATGGGATGTGGTACTGCTGTATTGGCAATACTGGCTGCTATGAAAGGGGCTAAGCATGTGACTGCAATCGATATTGATACCTGGTGTGTCGAAAATTCAATCGAGAATATTCATAAAAATAACGTACCTGAAATTGAGGTACTGCTTGGCGATGCGGATTCTTTATCGGGAAAATCTTTTCATATCATCATCGCCAATATCAACCGCAATATCTTATTAAATGACATAAAAAAATACGCCGCCTGTTTGGGGGCAGGCGACGCGTTGTATATGAGTGGTTTCTATGTCGAAGATATTCCGGTAATCGAGCAGGAAGCTGCTAAGTATCATTTTACCCTGGAATCCTATAAAGAGAAAAACAACTGGACGGTTGTAAAAATGACTAAAACGCGATAATCAAATCCATACCGGCATGAATGGCTTTTTCATTCATGGGTAACAAATGATGGTGCCGCGATGGCAATGTCTTTTTCAGTCCGGATAATACGTTTTGAATTTCAACTATCGGCCTTACTTTCAACAATCCACCCAGAATAATCATATTGATGGTCTTGGTTGCATTATTGGCATAGGCATATTCGGTAGCATCTATTCTGTAAATATTGATGTCTTTCCTGACCGGGAATGTTTTCATCCCGTTTCCATCGAAAATCAATGTTCCTCCCGGTTTTACAAGCTTTTCGAACCTGTCGAGAGAGGGCTGATTGAGGACAATGGCGGTGTCGTAAGTATTTAGTACCGGCGAACTGATTCTTTCGTCGCTGAGAATCACGGTAACATTGGCTGTACCTCCGCGCTGTTCAGGACCATAAGAGGGCATCCAGCTGACTTCTTTTCCCTGTACCAATCCCGAATACGCCAGGATTTTTCCCATGGATAGTACACCTTGTCCGCCAAATCCGGCTATAATGATTTCTTCTGTCATTTTAATTTCATTAAATTAATTTGTAATTGTGTTGGTACCGGTTAATTAACCACTATCCACTAACCACTATCCACTAACCACTAATCAAACGTCCTTCAAGTCTCCCATAGGATAAACAGGAAACATATTTTCTACCATCCAGTCGTTTGATTCAGCTGGTGACATTCTCCATCCTGAACTACAGGTCGATACAACTTCAACGATGGAAGTTCCCTTGTTTTGCATGGAATTCTCCAACGCTTTTTGAATGGCCTTTTTGGCTTTTCTTACAGCGGCAACGGTATGTACGCTTTGTCTTGTCACATAGCAAACACCATCCAACTGGGCAAGCAGTTTCGACATGTCGAGCGGATGACCGCCAGTCGGCAATTCTCTTCCCTTGGGAGAGGTGGTTGATTTCATGCCGATTAGGGTAGTGGGGGCCATTTGTCCGCCTGTCATACCATAAATTCCATTGTTGATGTAGATGATGGCAATATTTTCTCCCCGGTTACAGGCATGTATGGTTTCCGCGGTGCCAATGGCAGCCAAATCTCCATCTCCCTGGTAAGTAAATACATAACGATCGGGAAGTAGCCTTTTAATGGCTGTTGCCACCGCCGGCGCTCTTCCATGGGCGGCCTGTTGCCAGTCTATGTCAAGATATTTATAGGCGAAAACGGCACAACCAACCGGAGCCACGCCAATGGTTTTATCCTGAATATCCATTTCCTGGATAATTTCACCCAAAATTTTATGTACCACACCATGACTGCAACCCGGGCAATAGTGCATCGGTACATCATTCATGACGGTTGTCTTCTCGTATACGAGATTTTCCGGGTTTATGATATCACATACATTCATAATAGTTTTGTTTTTAGTGCATGAAGAACTTCATCCGGAGAAGGAACGATTCCTCCCATACGACCGTAAAATTCTACCGGTACTTTTCCGGATACGGCAAGTCTGACATCTTCAACCATCTGACCGGCGCTCATTTCAATGGAAATAAAGCCTTTCACCCTGGTTGCTAACTCTTTAATAATGCTCTTGGGAAAAGGAAATAATGTTATCGGACGAATCAAGCCCGCTTTAATTCCTTCGGCACGGGCTAATTCAACGGCTTTTTGACAAACACGCGCCATGGTTCCGAATGCAACAAATACATAATCGGCATCTTCACACGCAATTTGTTCAAACCGGACTTCGTTTTCTTCCATGTCACGGTAGCGTGCCTGTAAGCGCTGGTTTATCCGCTCCATCTCTTCACTTTGTAATTCTAATGAAGAGATGTAATTTGGCTTGCGGTCTTTCGTTTTCCCTAAAGTTGACCAGGGATACCGGGTCCGAATTTCTTCCTCGGTTAACCTGGGCTGATAGGGTGGGAGTAATACCTTCTCCATCATCTGGCCGATAATGCCGTCGGCCAATACCATCGCGGGAGTCAGGTATTTGAATGCAAGCTCGAATGCCAACACGGTAAAGTCAGCCATTTCCTGTACAGAGGCAGGCGCCAGTACCGGCATTTTATAATCTCCGTGTCCACCACCTTTAACTGATTGAAAATAATCGGCCTGACTGGGCTGGATGGTTCCCAGACCGGGACCTCCACGCATCACATTCACGATAACACCGGGCAATTCAGCTCCGGCCATATAGGAAATTCCTTCTTGCTTCAAACTTACACCCGGACTGGACGATGATGTCATGGCTTTTTTACCACAACCGGCAGCTCCATATACCATATTGATGGCTGCAACTTCGCTTTCAGCTTGTAGTACAATCATGCCTGTTGTATCCCAGGGTTCCTGCTCCATCAATGTTTCCAGTATTTCCGACTGTGGTGTTATCGGGTAACCAAAATAGGCATCACATCCGCACCGTATGGCTGCATGGGCAATGGCTTCATTGCCTTTCATAAGGGTGACCTCTTCTTTATGCTTTGTCATAATCTTACTTTATAGACCGTTATACATGCATCCGGACAAACCTGTGCACAGGCAGCACAGCCAATACAAGAGTCCGGATTATCCATGAATGAAAAATTGTATCCTTTGGTGTTTGCATCATTTGATAGGGCCAACACGTCGGTCGGACATGCAACCACGCATAGATCACAACCCTTGCATCTTTCGGTATTTACAACTATTGCTCCTTTGAATTTTGCCATATTATAATAACATTTTCAGGCTGTTTTTAGTTTGTGATTTTAAAAAATCGAATGCAAAGAAAAAGAATATATCGTTAGCAAGAAAAAAAACGGGAATATTGTGCTTATTCTGGGATTTTATACCCTAATCTGGGACGAAATTTCAAAATAAGGGATGAATATTTGTTTTTTATCCTCCTGGTTGATTTGAATTAGACCTCATTTTATCTGTTATCTGTTACATATCGTTTTAAAATCACAGTAGGTGCATGCCTCTATCGAATTTGTCTGCACAAAAGGAACTTCAGGGTCAAACAACTCCTCCACACAAGTCCTTAAGCCGGAAATAAATTCAGTTTCATAATCTGCATAATTTTCAACCGGAATGGATGTATTTTTTGCCGGTTTATAAAGTATCTGATTTGAAAACTGTTCGTTGAAAATCTGTTTGGTATAAACTATGCCGGGCATAATGACACCGTGTTTTGACTCCTTTTTATATAAAAATCCATACAGGAAGGTTTGAAGTACATGCGATGCCTGTTTCTTTGGATCCTGATGATGCGCAAATAAATCATCCCAGGACCTGAATTCCAGTGATCCAGCTCCTGTCTTGTAATCCAGAATCCTCACAACTCCATCTTTTGCATCAACCCGGTCGATGATGCCTTTTATTTTTACGGTACCAAACCTGGTTGGCAGATGTTCTTTACATTTTCTTTCACCTTCAATATAATCAAATGGTGCATTCAACTTATCGTTTTCCAGCACTCCACATACATATTTCAATATAACCCTTGCAATGAGCAGGTTATTACCAGTCAGTTCAACTGTACTTCCTTTAGGTTGTTTGTAATAATAATAAGCAAAAGCCTGACTGATAAGCCTGTTTATGTGAACCTCATTTTTTATCAAAGCTTCTAAAATCTCTGTAGTAACAGTGCGACCGGCATATTGATCATACAGTTTATGCATGACCTCATGAAAAATGCTCCCGAAAACATTCATTTCCATGTCTTCAGAAACCTCATCAACCGGTTGAATCTGTTCAATATAAGTAAAATAAAACTGCAACGGGCATTTGATGTAGGTGTTGATACTGCTCGCGGACAGATGTGTATCTGCTTCGGATAAATCAAAAAAAGGTTTGAGTTTCTCCCTGATTTGGTTATTCTTCTCGATACGAATAACTTCAGGTGTTTTTATACTTACATCATACGCAATCTTTTTTTCTTTAATATTAAGGTTGTAATGGTATTTCAGTTGCTGATAAAACCGGCTGACTTCTCCCGTACTTCCATTGTCGATGCGGGAATCAAATAGCAGGTGTATTTTCCTGGCCCTGTGAATCAATCGGTAGAAATTATACGATGTAATCGCATCCTGATGTTCGTAAGTCGGCAAATTAAATCCTTTTCTTAAATGATAAGGAATGAAACTGTTAGCATAGCCTTTTTTAGGGAAAATACCTTCATTAAATGAACTGATGATGATGTTTTCAAAATCAAGTCCCCTTGTTTCCAACGCCCCTATAATTTGTAACCCATCCAGCGGTTCTCCTACAAAGGGAATGCTGATGCCCTGGGTGAGTTGTTTGATCAGGCTGATGAGTGTTTCCAGCTTCATTTTCACTTCTGAAGCCTGTGATTTAAGTATCCCGGATATCCGGTTAATCGTGATATAATATTGATATAAAAAGCCCGACTCCATTTGATAATCGGCAGCTTTATCATGTATCCTGTTCCATGAACTATAAAGTTTCCTTATTATTTCAAGCAGATAGGGCAGTAAATTATCGGCATCAATATCCGGATTGAAAATCAGGTTTAATAACTCATTTCGTTTCAGTGTTTTGGCATCAACATAAATCAGGTTCTTTTTCACCATTTCATCGTGAATCAGGCCGACCACATCGCCACAAATCAACACAACAAACTGATGATTAATGATATTGGCAACACTCAGGTGATAGAACTTTGAAACTCCGTCTATCGTTCTTTTTCTTTTATGTAATTCGAAAATATGATCTATCAGTCCGGCTACCGGCGTAAGTTGCAACGGATAACCCATTGTTACATTTATCTTGGCAATGGTGTTCGGAATTGAGTGTAACACAGGTAATAAAAGGTTCTCATCCGGAATGATTACAGCAGTTTTCAAATAGCTTTGTTCGTGTGCTTCAGGATATAAATCCTTTAATATATGATAAATCTGCTTTGCTTGTCCGATATTGGAAGGAATCTCGGTCAGTTCAAATTCCTTATCTTCAAGTTTTTCTGTTACTGAAGGTATCTCATATTCAGACTGAAACCGAAGGGTGTTTTCCTTATAAAACAAGGATGCGGGATTGTTGGGGTCCCTGAGTTCATTGGCTTCGTAATCCCAGTAAAAATCAGCCTGATTACGTTTCTGTAGAGCCAACATAAGAGTTTTCTCACAAGGATTCAGCGCGTTAAATCCAATGAAAACAAACTTTTTATGATCAAACCATTCAACAGATTCATTTTGAACTAATTTTTCGGTTACGTGACGGGCAATCATGCCTTCATACCCGGTGTTTTCTTCCAGTAATTCTTCCCTGAATTGTGCATATACCGGATACAGGATTTCCCAGGTTGCCATGAAATGTTCCTGGGCTTTACTGTTGGCAACCGGTTCGAAATGTTGCCAGAAATGGCGGATTGCTTCTATCTGCTTTTCAGAAAAAACATCGAACAACTGATCGATTTCTTTTAATTCGGTTATGTTCGTGAAAAGCTGTTTTGCATCGACCCTGTATTTGTCAACCTCATTGAAATCAGACAACAAAGTTTCACCCCAAAAGACAAAAGCATCAAAACTTTCTTCAGAGTGACTGATTGACTGGTAAATACGGTACAAACGAAACAACATGCTCAGTCTATCAGCAAGCTGTAAACCGGAAGCCTGTACAAAACAGTTGTCAATGGTTGTAATTTCGGGAGAAAATAAAGGGATGTCCGTAATTTCAGCTAAGTATTGCTGAAAGAATAATCCGGCCCGCCGATTCGGAAATACGAAGGTAAAAGTATTCAAATCATGGCGGTGATTATGATAATATGCTGTTGCTATGCGGTATAAAAATGAATTCATGCTGTTGTCATGGTTGGTGTTGCAAATGTAAGAAAAAAATATCCGTTTGAAATCTGTCTGATTAAAAATGTATATCTTAGCGGACGGTTTAAACAAAAATATTTTAATTGATTATTACATGACAGGTACGATAGTTAATACAATTGCCGTGATTGGCGGTGGAGTGATTGGTATTTTACTAAAGAAAAGTATGCCGGAAAGAATTAAAACAATTTATTTCCAGGCAATTGGACTTTTTACATTGGCAATCGGTATTTCTATGGTGTGGGAACTGAAGCATATCCTGATCGTGGTTGTAAGTCTGGCGCTGGGTTCACTTACCGGTGAATGGTTGAATCTTGAATCAGGAGCAGATAAGATGAGTAATTATCTGAAATTAAAACTAAAAATCGGCAGCGAGAAGTTTACTGAAGGATTAATTACGTCCTTTTTGTTGTTTTGCATAGGTTCAATGACCATCTTAGGCGCCATACAGGAGGGTACAGGAGTTTCATCCGATTTATTATTCACCAAATCGCTGATGGACTTCTTTTCGGCCATCATCCTGGCTTCAGCTTTTGGTGTTGGAGTAGCAGTATCGGCCATACCCTTGTTGCTGTTTCAGGGTTCATTAACACTGTTGGCCATGGGTGCATCGCAGTTTTTTACACCAGAAATCATACACGGGCTCACCAATATAGGAGGAATTTTACTCATCGGTTTAGGCATTAATATTTTAGAAATAAAAAAATTAAGGATAATGAACATGTTGCCGTCATTATTGTTTGTTGTTATATTACTTTGGATATTTGCGTAGATTTGCACAATTTTATTATTTTTGTGCAGTTTTAAACCCGATTGAAATATGAACAAAAATGAGATATTCGAAAAGCGAATAAAAGCTTTACAGGAAATGGAGGATAATGCTGTAAACAAGCAGCATTTAAAAGGAAAATTAACGGCAAGAGAGCGATTAAATGTGTTATTTGACGAAGGAACCTTCTTTGAGTTTGATGCATTTGTGTCGCCATCTCAATCACCCATGAGTAGCCGGCAATCGAATTTTGGCGATGGCGTGGTAGTCGGAAGAGGTCTTGTGCAGGGAAAAAGTGTTTTTGCTTATGCGCAGGACTTTACTGTTTTAGGTGGGTCCTTAGGTTTCTCTCATGGCATGAAAATAGCCAAAGTGCAGGAAATGGCCTTGAAACTTGGAGCGCCAATCGTTGGACTGATGGACTCGGGAGGTGCCCGGATTCAGGAAGGTGTGAAGAGTCTTTCTGCCTACGCGACTATCTTCAATAATAATGTCCGGTCATCGGGTATTGTGCCGCAAATCTCTGTAATACTGGGTCCTGCTGCCGGTGGTGCGGTATATTCGCCAGCACTTACTGATTTTATCTTCATGACTAAAAACACATCCTATATGTTTGTAACCGGACCGGATGTGGTGAAGGAAGTGCTAAATGAAGACATTGATAAAGACGGACTGGGTGGGGGAGATGTGCATGCCAATAAAAGTGGAGTTGCGCATTTTGTGTCTGATGATGAGGAGCATACAATTTTGTTGGTACGTAAACTTCTATCTTATATTCCTTCAAACAATTTCGAGTCGCTGCCTGTTTCTAACCAGATTTCCTATTATAAAAGCAGACAGCAATACCTGAATAAAATTATACCGGATGATCCGAACCGTCCTTATGACATGAAGGAAATCATCAAAATTCTCGTGGATAAGGATAGTTTCTTTGAAGTCCATGAGGGGTATGCGCAAAACATTTTGGTTGGTTTTGCCCGTTTAAATGGTAAAACCATCGGTATTGTAGCCAATCAGCCCAAAGTGATGGCCGGAACACTGGATATCAATGCCAGCATCAAAGGCGCCCGCTTTGTCAGGTTCTGTGACGCATTTAATATTCCTCTGCTTATTCTGGAAGATGTTCCGGGATTCTTACCTGGTATTGAGCAGGAACACAATGGCATCATTCGAAACGGAGCTAAATTACTCTACGCTTTTTGTGAGGCTACTGTTCCTAAAATAACGGTTATTACCCGAAAAGCCTACGGAGGTGCTTACATCGTGATGAGTAGTAAAAACACAGGCGGTGACTTCAATTTTGCCTGGCCTTCAGCCGAAATTGCCGTTATGGGTCCGGCTGGTGCTATCAAGATTGTAAATAAACATGAATTAGCCAATGCGGAAGATAAGGCTGAAATGGAAAAAATGCTGACCGAGAAATATAAAGCTGAAATAGCCAATCCATATAAGGCAGAAGAAATCGGATTGATTGATGAAGTAATTAATCCTGAAACAACAAGGGAGGTATTAATCACTGCTTTCGAAATTTTATCCAATAAACAATATTCCAAACCGGAACGTAAACACGGTAGCATTCCTTTATAGTGGTCAGTGGTTAGTGGTTAGTGGTCAGTACTAATCATAATCTACCTGCTACTATCAAGTTATCAATATTAATGTATTAAATATGAAGAAAAGACTATTAATTGCCAACAGGAGTGAGATTGCTATTCGTATCATCCGCTCTGCCCATAAACAGGGCATGTGTGCAATCGTATTTCAGAGCGATAAAGAACCTGATGCCTTGTATCTCAAGTTTGCAGATGAAATTATTGATGCAAATGATGCCGATGATGAAAAACCTATATTCCTGAATCCTCAAAAGATTGTAGATTTAGCAAAGGAGCACGAAGTCGATCTGATACATCCGGGTTATGGTTTTTTATCTGAAAACCCTGACTTTGCTGCACTTTGTATTGCCAGTAACATCAACTTCATTGGTCCGTCACCCGAACTAATTCGAGACATGGGACTTAAGACGGTAGCTAAGAAAATGGCTATTGAAGCGGGATTGCCTTTGGTTCCGGGTACAGATGGTCCGGTTACCGATGCACAAGCAGCGCGTGAGTTTGCCGATAAAATCGGATATCCGGTTATTTTGAAGGCTTCTGCCGGAGGTGGTGGCAGGGGTATGCGCATTGTTGAAAAGCCTGAAACAATAGAAAGAAATTTCAAATCGGCTTATGATGAAGCACTTGCTGCATTTGGCAATGGAGATATCTTTATTGAAAAATACCTGCAAAATCCCAAACACCTCGAATTCCAGATTTTAGGCGATAAACACGGAAATGTGATTCATTTGGGAGAAAGAGAGTGTTCGTTGCAACGGAAACATCAGAAAATAATTGAAGAAGCGCCATCAGCAAGTGTTACACCTGCTATGAGGGCAGAAATGGGGTCAATGGCCGTTCGTTTTGCTCAAAAGATTGGATACTATTCTGCCGGAACTATTGAATTTATCATGGATGAAGATGGTTCTTATTATTTCATGGAGATGAATACCCGTATTCAGGTAGAACATCCTGTAACAGAAATTATTACCGGAGTTGACTTGGTGGATTGGCAAATCAGGGTCGCATTAGATGAAGTCTTAGACATAAAACAGGAAGATGTCAAAATTAAGGGCTGGGCAATTGAATGCAGGGTCAATGCAGAAGATCCACAAAACCGATTCAGTCCGCAAACCGGATTTATCGACAAAATTCATTTTCCACAGGATCCGGGTATCAGAATTGAGACAGGTTTTCTGAGTGGTTCCATGGTTACGCCATACTTCGATTCCATGATTGCCAAGATTATCGTGCACGGAGAAGACAGGAATGATGTAATAAACAAAACATTGGATGCTCTGAATAAATTCAATATCATTGGGTTGAAAACGACTGTTCCTTTCTGCAGGACTGTACTTCAACATCCGCATTTTATTGAAGCGACTTATACAACCCGTTGGGTGGATCAGGTTTATGCTCCTGAAATGCTTGAAGATGCTGATGATGAGATGATTGGCGCACTGGCTGCAACAATTATGTATGCTTCTGAATATTTACAGTTGCAGGGTGATATACCTGCTTATGAGAACGATGCACTGAATGTGTGGGTGTTGAACAAAAGATTAAACTATTGATTTTATGGGAACTTCGTATAAATATAAAAGGGATGCCTCGCGTTTGTTTATCGCGGTGCGTGACAACGGGAAAAGATATAAAATTTATATCCCCAGAGAATCGAATCCGGTTATCAATGGCAATGAACAGGAAATTGATTTTGTGGAACAGGAGGATTTCCAGTATACCTTCGATCGAAACGGAAAAAGATTTCATTGTGAGTTGGTTTCGAGGGATCAAAATAAAGCAACCGTCAATGTAAACGGTGTAGAATATAAATTCAGTCTGGAATCAATTTTTTCTTATGTTCGCAGGGGCATGATTGCTACGGGAGAAGAAAAAGATTCAGCTAATAATATTGTCGCACCGATGCCGGGCAAAATTATCGATATCTTCCTGAATGAAGGGGATTTAGTAAATGCGGGTGAACCTATTCTTACACTCGAAGCCATGAAGATGCAAAATGAGATAACCGCCGAATGCAACGGTGTTATTCAGAAAATACGGGTGAATCAGGGTCAATCGGTTATGAAAGACGAGTTATTGGTTGAAATACAGTCGATTGATGTTTAATTGACTTTTCTGAGCAAATATGCGCTGCAAACGTCAAATGTAAAACGTTTGTACTTGATTAGTTCAAAATCAAAAGATTGCAGTATTTGAATCAGTTTTTCCCCCCTGGGGAAAGCACCCATCGAATTTGTAAGGTATTTGTAATCGGATTTATCCAATAATCCGGTTACAAATAACATATATATCCGGATATACAGCTTGTAGAGCAACAACATAACGCCCTTGTCCGGCTGATTTACTTCAATGATCAGAAAATGTCCTCCGGGTTTGAGTACCCGGTTGATTTCACGAAGTGATTGTGAGAGTTTTTCCAGGTTCCTGATTCCGAATGAAATAGTAACAGCATCAAAACTTTGATTTTCAAAACTCAGGGCAGCAGCATCCTCTACCATAAAATCGGTTTTTGCACGCACATGCTTATTGGCTACTTTCTGTTTGCCTATTTCCATCATCCCGGCTGAAATATCTATTCCGATGATTTTATCAGGCTTGAGTAGTTTATCCATCACTACTATCATATCGGCAGTGCCGGTAGCGATATCCAGTATTATTTTGGGAGAAAACTGCTTTAAGAAAGTTACTGCCTCTTTCCTCCAGCTATGAGCCATACCCCAGGAAATGACATTATTAAAACTGTCGTAATGAGCAGAAATTTTATCGAACAGGCTGATTAGTTGCTTTGTCTTATCTTCATTTGGGTCATAAGGCTTAACCTGATCATTCAATAATTCCCCGGAAATCATTTGGCAGCTTCAATTTTCTTCTTATTACTATTGATCACGAGCCAAATTCCCCAAATAATAAAAGGAATACTTAATAATTGACCCATATTCAGCAACATATCATTCTCAAACGATTCCTGGTTATTTTTCACAAATTCAATTAAAAATCTGGAGAAAAATATACCGATTAGAAACACACCGAAAATCAATCCGGTTTTCTTATAGGCTTCCTTCTTCCAGTACAACCAGTAGGTTAAACCAAAAGTTATCAAACAATAGATAATTTCATATATTTGAGTCGGATGCATGGGCTCAGTTTGTCCGTCACGTAAAAAAATGAATCCCCAGGGCAGGGTAGTGGGGCCACCGTAAATTTCAGAATTCATCAGGTTACCCAAACGAATCATGGCCCCTGCAACTGCAACGCCTATGACTAAACGATCGAATACCCAGATATAACCTTTTTTGGATACGTTCTTATTATAAAGATAGGTAGAAACCAATATTCCAATCGCTCCGCCATGGCTTGCCAAACCACCTTGCCAGATATATAAGATCTCGATAGGATTAGCCAGGTAATAAGCTGGATTATAGAATAAACAGTGGCCGATTCTGGCCCCGATTACTGTACCTAAAACAGTGTAAATAAACAAACCGTCCAACCATTTATCCGGTAGTTTTTCGTGTTTATATATCTTCTGTGTAATCATTAATGTCAACCAGATACCAAGTGCCCAAAGCAAACCATACCATCTGATGTGAAGACTTCCAATGCTGAAAATCTCAGGATCTACATTCCAGGTTATATAATTTAATAACATAATTTCTCAGATTTTAATTTGTACCGGTAACTATTATTTGCCGTGACAATGTTTGTATTTTTTGCCACTACCACAGTAACAAAGTTCATTTCTTCCCGGTTTTTTCTCCACATGAACAGGTTCAATACGTTGATTTTCACGCGTATCCTGTTTTGTAGGATCTTGAGCGGAACGAGAATTTACTTCATCTTTTTGCGTGCGATAACGGCTCATATCCATACGCTGAACCGGTCGTGCTTCTTTTACCTGCTCCGGTTCTCTCATTGGAATCTGACCACGCATCAGAATAGAGATAATCTTCCTGTTCATCGAATCAATCATTTCCTTGAAAAGTCCGAATGATTCCAGTTTATAGATTAATAATGGGTCTTTTTGTTCATAAGATGCGTTTTGTACTGAATTACGCAATTCATCCAACTGGCGAAGGTGTTCTTTCCATTCATCATCAATGACGTATAAGAGTATCTGTTTTTCAAATGATCTGACAATCTCTTTTGCTCCAGTGTTATACGCGGTTTCAAGATTTGTGGAAATATTGAAAACACGTTTACCATCAGTTACCGGTACAAGGATGTTTTCATATTGATTTCCTTGTTTTTCATATACTTGTTTGATAACTGGGTATGCAACAGAAGCCAATTTATCCATTTTCCTTTTGAATGATGCCAAAGCTTCTTCAGCAACTTTTTCTGATAAATCATTTGCTTTTACTGACAGAAATTGTTCCTCTGCGACGGGAGCATCTATTGCAAATACTTTCAGTAATTCTTCTTCAAGATACTCGTAATCTTGTGCATTCTTGGTGTTTTCAACAATACTTTCCGAAAGATCATAAATCATATTGGTTATATCAACCCCAATTCTTTCACCCATCAACGCATGGCGACGTTTCGAATACACCACCTCACGTTGAGAATTCATCACATCATCGTATTCCAGTAATCTTTTACGAATACCAAAGTTATTCTCTTCAACTTTCTTCTGTGCTCGTTCGATAGAGTTTGAAATCATTTGATGTTCAATCATTTCTCCTTCCTTGAAACCCAGCCTGTCCATAATAGACGCGATTCGTTCTGAACCGAACAGACGCATCAAATCGTCTTCCAGCGAAACAAAGAATACGGATGAACCCGGGTCACCCTGACGACCGGCACGACCTCTTAACTGTCTGTCAACACGACGGCTTTCATGGCGTTCTGTACCAATAATGGCCAAACCACCGGCAGCTTTCACTTCAGGAGTAAGTTTGATGTCGGTACCACGACCGGCCATGTTGGTTGCAATGGTTACAGTACCTTTGCGACCGGCTTCGGCAACGATATCAGCTTCACGCTGGTGAAGTTTAGCGTTTAAAACATTGTGTTTAATTTTCCTTACAGTCAACATCCTGCTGAGCAATTCCGAAATTTCCACAGAGGTAGTACCAACCAGTACAGGACGACCTGCATTGACAAGCGCATCAATTTCTTCGATAACAGCGGTATATTTTTCACGTTTGGTCCGATATACACGATCCTGCATATCATTACGTGAAATTGGACGGTTTGTTGGTATTACCACTACATCAAGTTTGTAGATATCCCATAACTCCCCGGCTTCTGTTTCAGCAGTACCGGTCATACCGGCCAGTTTGCTGTACATCCTGAAATAGTTTTGCAGGGTTATGGTTGCAAAAGTCTGTGTAGCAGCTTCAACTGTAACATTTTCCTTTGCTTCAATGGCCTGATGCAATCCATCGGAATATCGACGGCCTTCCATGATACGACCGGTTTGCTCATCCACAATTTTTACTTTATTGTCAAGCACAACGTATTCTACGTCTTTTTCAAACAAAGTATAAGCTTTCAATAATTGATTTATCGTATGGACACGCTCTGATTTTATTGCGTAAAGTTGATGAATTTCGTCTTTACGACTTTGCTTTTCAGCAGGAGAAAGTGTTTTATCTCTTTCTAAATCAGCAATTTCACCACCAACATCAGGTAGAACGAAAAATTTAGGATCTTCGGTATTACCTGTTATAAGATCAATCCCTTTGTCTGTGAGGTTGATGCCTTTATTTTTCTCATCAATTACAAAATAAAGCGGATCAGTTGCAATGTGCATGTTTTTATTGTTCTGCTCCATGTAAAACTCTTCTGTTTTAAGCAGTTGAGCTTTAATTCCCTGTTCGCTGAGAAACTTGATGAGTGGTTTATTTTTTGGTAAACCTTTGTAAGAACGGAACAAAGCCAATGCGCCTTCCTCGCGTTTCTTCTCATCATCTGATTTCATCAGCTCTTTTGCTTCAGACAAATATTTGGTAGCCAATGCTTTCTGAGCAGCAACTAATTTTTCAACCTTGGGACGTAAATCTTCAAAAAGCTGGTCATCACCACGGGGAACCGGACCAGAAATAATCAATGGCGTACGGGCATCATCAATCAAAACCGAGTCAACCTCATCGACAATGGCATAATTATGCTTCCGTTGAACCAGGTCTTCGGGATTGGTAGCCATGTTATCACGCAGATAATCAAAGCCAAATTCGTTATTTGTTCCGAAAGTAATGTCGGCAAGATAGGCTTTACGACGCTCTTCTGAATTGGGTCGATGCCTGTCGATACAATCTACCGACAACCCATGGAACATATAAAGTGGTCCCATCCATTCCGAGTCACGTTTCGACAAATAATCATTCACGGTAACCACATGTACGCCACGTCCGGTCAGTGCATTCAGGAAAACGGGTAGGGTAGCAACCAATGTTTTTCCCTCACCGGTGGCCATTTCAGCAATTTTTCCTTTGTGCAGTACAGTACCACCAAATAGCTGAACATCATAGTGAATCATGTCCCATTTGATCATGTTACCGCCAGCCATCCATTCATTTTTATAGATGGCTTTGTCGCCCTGAATAGTAACAAAATCGTATTTAACGGCTAATTCCCTGTCAAATGGAGTAGCCATAACAGTAATTTCCTGATTTTCAGTTAGTCTGCGAGCAGTATCCTTAATAACGGCAAAAGCTTCCGGTAAAATTTCTTCTAAGATTTTTTCATTTTTAGAAATAATCTCTTTTTCAAGTTTATCAATTTCGATGTAGATTTTTTCCCGCAGATTTATTTCTGTGGATTCTACTGAATTTTTAAGCTCCTGAATCCGGTTTACTTCATCAGCGACATAATCTTTAATACGTTGTTTTAAATTATTCGATAAATCTCTCAATTCATCATTTGATAATTTAATAACTGATTCATACGCATTTTTTGTTTTGATGACATAAGGTTCGATTTCTTTTAAGTCACGCTGAGCCTTGTTACCAAAAATCTTTTTCAGAATATCATTAAATCCCATTTTAGTATAATGTGTGTTATTTCAAAAACAAATTTTTAAGATTGACAAAGATACAATTTTTTCTGTGTATCTCAATTAGAATCAATGTAAAGATATGGATAAATTAGCAGTTGAAATCAGCAGTTTTAAATTATATTAATTTGTATCGCATAATTTATATTATGTAAAATACGATTTATCAACAAATGAGGAATATGAAATCTCATATTCCCCATTCGTCTATAAAAATTATTTAATGGTAATTGCAAGGTTTAATTCATCTAATTGTGACTGATCAATTACTGATGGTGCATCAATCATTACATCACGACCTGCATTGTTTTTTGGAAATGCAATGCAATCACGAATTGAATCCAATCCGGCAAATAACGATACAAAACGATCCAACCCAAAAGCCAATCCACCATGTGGTGGCGCACCATATTTGAATGCACTCATCAGGAAGCCAAATTGTGCTTCAGCTTTTTCCGGTGTAAAACCGAGTAATTCGAACATGCGGTTCTGCAGTTTGCTGTCATGGATACGTATCGATCCCCCACCCAGCTCTACTCCGTTTACAACCATATCGTAGGCATTGGCACGAACCTGGCCGGGATCGGTATCCAGCAATGCAATATCTTCTGGCTTTGGCGATGTAAATGGATGATGCATAGCATAATAGCGTTTTGATTCTTCATCCCACTCAAATAGTGGAAAATCAACGACCCATAAAGGTTTGTAGATGTTTTTATCACGAAGTCCTAACCTGGCACCTATCTCAAGACGTAATTCGCTAAGTGCTTTTTGCGTTTTAGATTTGTCACCCGCCAATATCAGGATTAAATCGCCCGGCTCAGCATTAAACAAAGCGGCAATTGATTTTAAATCATCCGGCGTGTAGAATTTATCAATCGAAGATTTTAAAGAACCATCAGCCTCATAACGTATATATACCAATCCTTTTGCACCAATCTGAGGACGTTTTACAAAATCTGTCAATTCATCAAGCTGTTTGCGGGTGTAGGATGCACATCCTTTTGCACAGATACCACCCACATAAGCAGCACTATCAAATACCACAAAATCTTTTCCAGAAACAGCATCTTTTAATTCAACAAACTGCATGTCAAAACGAATATCCGGCTTATCTGAACCATAATACTTAATCGCATCCGCATACGTCATTCTGGGAAAATCACCCTGAATATCAATATTCTTGATAGTTTTGAAAAGATGCTTGGTCAATCCTTCAAAAATATTCAATACATCTTCCTGCTCTACAAACGACATTTCACAGTCTATTTGGGTAAATTCGGGTTGTCGGTCGGCTCTTAAATCTTCATCCCTGAAACATTTAGCAATCTGAAAATACCGGTCGAAGCCTGAAACCATCAATAATTGCTTGAATAATTGTGGAGATTGCGGCAAAGCATAAAACTGTCCCGGATTCATCCTGGATGGCACAACAAAATCCCTGGCTCCTTCAGGGGTAGAACCTATTAATATTGGTGTTTCAACTTCAAGAAAGTTTTGTTCATCCAGATATCTGCGGGTTTCAAATGTCATTTTATGACGCAAAATCAGATTTTCTCTGACATTACTTCTTCTTAAATCAAGATAACGATATTTCATACGGATATCATCTCCGCCATCCGTGTTTTCCTCAATTGTAAACGGAGGTGTAATGGCTTCGTTTAAGATAACCAGTTTGTCAACGAGAATTTCGATGTCTCCTGTATTGATATGAGCATTTTTGCTGCTTCGTTCTGAAACAACACCGGAAACCTGAATAACAAATTCACGACCGAGTTTATTTGCTTTCTCACAAAGTTCAGCATTAATTTCCTGATTGAATACAAGTTGGGTTACCCCGTAACGGTCTCGTATATCAACGAAAGTCATACCGCCCATTTTACGGGTCTTTTGTACCCATCCCGCCAGTGTTACTTTTTCTCCTGAGTTCTGAATGCGGAGTTCACCACAATTTTTAGTTCTGTACATGCAATATATGATTGAAAAATTGACACAAAAGTAGTAATTTTTTATGATTTGAAATCAATATTATTTTCCCGGTATGGGAACGTACACTACTTTCTTGGTTTTAAAATAGTCCTCATTGAAATAATCACTTATTTCATAGCTGCTTGCAATATTTTTAAAAGGTAATATTTCATGCTGTAACTCCCCTCCTTTCAGACAAATCAGTCCGTTAGGCAAAGCATTCTTTTGTTCTTTGACAATGTTTTTTCTAACTAATTTAACCAAATCATCCAATGACATTACGGCACGACTCACGACAAAATCAAATTTGTTTTTTTCTTCCTGCACCCTAAGATGTTTTAAGTTGATGTTTTTCAACCCAATAGCATTTGCAACCTCCTGTCCTACCTTTATTTTTTTTCCAATTGAATCAATCAGTGTAAATTCAGATTCAGGAAAGAGAATAGCAAGTGGAATTCCCGGAAATCCACCTCCGGTGCCGACATCCAGAATCTTTGTGCCCGGTTTGAAACTGATAACCTGAGCAATAGCTAAAGAATGTAGTACATGGTGCAGATACAAATTTTCTATATCCTTTCGGGAAATTACATTGATTTTGGCGTTCCAGTCAGTATAAAGTTCATATAATGATTCAAACTGATGTATTTGAACATCTGATAAATCTTTAAAATATTTCGAAATCTCTTTCATTTACAACGTTAAAATAATAATGAGAGTACAAAAGTATAACAAAAATTGAATTGTTACAGGAATTAATTAAGATTTTAATTTGCAAGATAAAAAAATAACAGTATCTTTGCAGCCGTTTTGAACAACATTTCGGGGTGTAGCGCAGTCCGGTTAGCGCACCTGCTTTGGGAGCAGGGGGTCGTGGGTTCGAATCCCGCTACCCCGACAAAAAAGCCACATGTATAGGTATGCAGGTGGCTTTTTTTGTTTTCCTCATAATGTATTATCTTTGCAACTCAAAATTAATAGAACTAAAATTTAAAATATAAATGAAAGCTTATGTTTTTCCCGGTCAGGGAGCACAATTTGTAGGAATGGGTAAGGATTTGTACGATCAATCCGATTTAGCCCGTGAATATTTTGAAAAAGCAAATGAGATTCTTGGTTTTCGCATTACAGATCTGATGTTCGAAGGAACTCCCGAAGACCTCAAGCAAACAAAAGTAACCCAACCGGCCATCTTTCTGCATTCTGTTATTTCCGCGCTGGTAATGGGTGATGCTTTTAAACCGGATATGGTAGCTGGTCACTCTTTAGGTGAATTTTCTGCATTGGTAGCAGCTAAAGCTTTGTCGTTTGAAGACGGGTTAGTATTGGTTTCAAAACGTGCTATGGCGATGCAAAAAGCCTGTGAGATGGAGGAGTCAACAATGGCCGCTGTACTTGGCTTAAGTGATGAAATTGTTGAAGAAGTATGCGATTCTATTACAAACGAAATTGTGGTTCCTGCAAATTATAACTGTCCTGGACAGCTGGTTATTTCGGGTTCTGTTGCTGGTATTGATTTAGCTTGTGAAGCGCTTAAAGCTAAAGGTGCTAAAAGGGCTCTGAAATTGCCTGTTGGCGGTGCTTTCCATTCTCCGTTAATGAAACCTGCCAGCGAAGAATTACAGGCAGCAATCAATGAAACAATCATATCAACACCTGTTTGTCCTGTATATCAAAATGTTAATGCATATCCGCAAACAAATCCGGATTCAATCAAACAAAACTTAATCGCACAATTAACTGCACCGGTAAGATGGACACAAACAGTGAAAAATATGATTACTGATGGTGCTACTGAATTTTATGAATTAGGTCCTGGTGATGTGCTAAAAGGTCTCGTGAAAAAAGTAAATCCTGAGGTTATTGTAGGATAATTACACAAATTGCATGTTATCATGTTAATTTGCACTATTTTTATGACCACTTTCAACTTTTGTCGTTGAAAGTGGTTTCTTTTTTAGATTATAAAACAAACTGACTAAATAATATATTTTGGCTGGCATCTATATTCATATTCCTTTCTGTAAACAACGTTGTACTTATTGTGATTTCTACAAGGAAACAGGTAGCAATAACAATCAGATAGACGCATTTGTAGATGCCCTGATTCAGGAAATACAACTTCGTAAATCATATCTGAATGGGGATGATATCAGTACGGTATATTTTGGGGGTGGAACTCCCAGTGTACTGAACTTCAATCAATTTAAAAAGATCTTTAACGTAATTTACAACTGTTTTAATGTGGAGGATGATGCAGAAATTACAATGGAAGCTAATCCGGATGACCTTACTGAGGTATATTTGAAAACCCTATCCCCTCTCCCATTTAATCGGTTAAGCATTGGTATACAGTCGTTTAACAATGCACATCTGAAGAAAATCAACAGAAGACACGATGCCCAACAAGCTAAGGATGCTGTAATCAATGCCAGAAAACATGGATTTAAAAATATCAGCATAGATTTGATATACGCGCTACCGGGACAAACAATAGATGATTGGAAGTATCAACTGGAAGAAGCATTTAAACTGAATGTAGAACATATATCGGCTTATGGACTTACCTATGAGGAGGGTACAGCGCTATGGAAACAACGAAACAAGGGTTTAGTTAAGGTAACAGAAGATGAAGTCACGCTTCAGATGTTTGACTATATGAGACTACAGATGAGTGAAAAAGGTTTTGAATCGTATGAGATATCCAATTATGCAAAACCTGGTTTCAGATCCAGACACAACAGTGCTTACTGGCAGTTTATACCCTATCTGGGACTGGGACCATCGGCTCATTCTTTCGATGGAAAATCAAGGCAATGGAATATCGCTTCTGTACAAAAGTATTTACAAGGCATAACTGTACTCAAACCTTCATTCGAAAAGGAAATCCTTAGTGAACAGGATTTTTATAATGATTTTATCATGGTTTCATTGAGAACAAGTGAGGGAATTGATTTGATTCGTTTAAAAAACAGATTTGGAGATGTTTTATTTGATTATTGCTTGCAAAATGCAGATAATCAAATAAAATATGGTAATCTTATTTTAAATAACAACAGACTTTTTCTGTCAGATACAGGTGTTCATATCACCAATCAGGTTATTGTTGAACTTATGAAAACAGACTAATTTTAATTAATCAGTGTTAATCAAACTCTCATCGTGAATTAAAAATCCGTTTGTTAAACAAAAAATAGTAAATTTGTCGCTTAATTCATTATGGCATGACTGAAAATAATACTAATAAAGATTTCAGAAAAGTGTTTAACCGGTGGTTTTGGATACTATTCGGTTCAGGAATAACTGTTATGGCACTTGTTTTCTTTTTTATCAGCATTGGATGGTTGGGTTATCTTCCGGAAATAGATCAGTTACAAAACCCGATTAATAAATATGCAACAGAATTATATTCTTCTGATTTAAAATTAATTGGCAGTTTTTCTGAGAGTAAGGATAACCGTATCAAAACAGATTACAGTCAGATATCCAAACATGTGATTGATGCTCTTGTTGCTACCGAAGACGAAAGATTCTATGACCATTCGGGAATTGATGGCAGAGCACTTGGGAGAGTTTTCATCAAAAGGGGTATTTTCAGACAAAAAAGTTCGGGAGGTGGTAGTACAATCACTCAACAGTTAGCAAAACTACTGTACTCTCCTAAAGCGGATAATATTATTGAGAGAGCATTACAAAAACCAATTGAATGGGTCATTTCAGTTCAGCTGGAAAAAATATACACCAAAGAAGAAATTATTACACTTTATCTTAATCAGTTTGATTTTCTGTATAATGCCGTGGGTATTAAAACCTCATCATACGTCTATTTTAATACTACACCAGCTGAATTAAAAATTGAAGAAGCTGCTACACTCATCGGCATGTGTAAAAATCCTTCACTGTATAATCCGAAAAGATTCAACGAGAGAGCCAGAAACAGAAGAAATGTTGTGTTGGATCAAATGCGTAAGGCCGATTTTATTACGAAAGCTGAAAGAGACTCATTGCAACAACTTCCATTGACACTTGATTTTCAAAGAGTTGACCACAAACAAGGATTAGCTCCCTATTTCAGGGAATATCTGAGATTAACCCTAACAGCAAAAAAACCAGTCAGAAGTAATTATGCAAGCTGGCAGGATGAGAAATATAAAGAAGATTTGTGGCAATGGGAAAATAACCCCTTGTATGGATTCTGTAATAAAAACACAAAATCAAATGGCATGCCTTATAACATCTATACTGATGGACTGAGGATTTTTACAACCATTGATTCCCGTATGCAGCAATATGCAGAAGAAGCTGTTGAGCAGCATCTTACTGAACTTCAGCAATCATTTTTCAAGGAAAAGAAAGGACGTACTTATGCTCCATTTTCCAAACATGTAAACCAAACTGAAATTGATGCTTCTATTAACCGTGCTATGCGTGATTCGGAACGTTACAGACGTCTTAAAAACGGGGGTGTAAGCAACGAAGAAATATCCCGCATTTTCAATACAAAAGTTGAAATGCAGGTATTCTCATACAAAGGAATGATTGATACTGTTATGACACCCATGGATTCGATTCGTTATATCAAACATTTCCTGAGATGTGGCTTTATGTCTATTGACCCTAAAACCGGTCAGGTAAAGGCGTATGTTGGCGGACCAAATTTTACTCATTTTCAGTACGATATGGCTACATTGGGAAAACGTCAGGTGGGTTCTACCATAAAACCATACCTATACACGTTGGCAATGGAAGAAGGTCTTTGGCCATGCGACAAAGTAATGAATGTGCCAATTACCTTAAAAGACGCCAATGGTAATGACTGGTCACCACGTAATTCAAGCAAATCTAGAATTGGTGAAGAAGTTACACTCCGGTGGGCATTAGCAAATTCAAATAACTGGATATCAGCTTATTTAATGAATATGTTTACTCCGGAATCATTGGTAAAACTAATGCAATCTTTTGGAATCAGAAGTCATTTAGATCCGGTTATTTCATTGTGCCTGGGTCCTGCTGATATTTCGATTGTTGAAATGGTGGATGCGTATACTGCTTTCCCCAACAAAGGCATCAGGGTTGAACCTATGTATGTAACCCGTATTGAAGATGGTAACGGAAATGTAATTGCAACATTTACACCTCAGATGCATGAAATTTTCAGTGAATCAACAGCTCATAAGATGATTTACATGCTAAAAAGTGTGGTTGACGGAGGTACTGGTGGTAGAATTCGCGGTAGATATGGCTTAACTATGCCCATGGGTGGTAAGACTGGTACAACTCAAAACAACTCAGATGGTTGGTTCATGGGCTTTACCCCGTCTTTGGTTTCCGGCGTTTGGGTTGGTGGTGAAGACCGTTCCATTCACTTTGATAATATTACTGAAGGTCAGGGAGCCACCATGGCATTGCCAATATGGGCATTATATATGCAAAAAGTTTTAGGCGACAGTTCATTAGGGTATTCTGCACAAGATAATTTTGATGTTCCATCTTCATTTAATGCTAATGCAGGTTGTGAAGAAAACGTTTTTGATTGGTAAGTTAAATATTTTGAAAAGAAAAATTCTCATATCAATTGTGTTGTTTTTTCAACTGGGTCTATTGTTTGCTCAGTTGAACACCGATCGTATTCTGACCATTGGCCGGAATGCATTGTATTTTGAGGATTATGTACTTTCTATTCAATATTTTAATCAGGTCATCAAAATCAAACCGTTTTTGGCAGAACCTTACATGTATCGTGCCATCGCTAAAATTCAACTTGGAGATTACGAAGGAGCTGAGATTGATGGAACAGAAGCAATTATCAGGAATCCATTTTTACCTCAGGCTTTTTATGCCAGGGGGTTCACCCGCATGAAGCTGGAAAAATATGAAGAAGCCGCACAGGATTTTACAAAAGCACTCGAATTTAGTCCGGGTAGTCAACATTTATTGGTAAGCAGAATCGATGCAAATGAAAGAAGTGGTAACCATGAAGCTGCTTTGATAGATATTGACAAATACATCGCCATGAATCCCAAAAATACAGGATTATGGTATGAGAAGGGTCGGATTTACCTATCCATGAATGACACAGTCGCAGCTGAAAATGCATTCAATCAGCTAATTAAATCTGACACAACTGCTTATGTCGGTTGGAGTGCCAGGGCTTTATTAAAACTACAAAGAAAAGATTTGCAGGGCGCTTATGACGACTATTCCAGGTCAATCGCGTTAAAATCAAATTATTTTGGGGATTACATCAACCGGGGTATCATCAATGTTGAACAAAGAAGATACATGGAGGCGCTGGCTGACTATGACAAGGCTATAAAACTTGAACCAAATAGTAAACTGGCATATTTAAACAGGGCCATTCTTCGTTCAAACCTGGGTGACAACAACAATGCTCTTGGGGATTTTGAACAGGTACTGAAAATGGATTCTGCCAATATGGAAGCCAGATACAGTAAAGCCTTACTTGAAATGAAACTGAGACATTACCGCAATGCCATAGCAGACTTTAAAATCATATTGAATAAGCATCCCTACTTTATTCCTGCTTATTGGGGGATTGCTGAAGCATACGATGCTCAAAATAACATTAAAGAGGCTTTCAGATACAGGCAAAAAGCACAGGACATTGAAAAAAATAAAGATAAAATAAGGGAAAAGATTCAGGAAGATCTGAATGCTAAAAACATGATTGCAGAGGATATTCCTGAAAGCAATAACAAAAGAAGGACTGATGTTTTCAACAGGTATGCTACCCAGAACATCAGTGATAGTGAGTCCGAATCGAAATATAATAACCAGAAAAGAGGAGCTGTTCAAAAGAATTTTGTCGATGTGGTGAACGAGAAAAATTTTGTATTGACATATTATTCCAAAACAGATGCGTTACGTCAAACTAATTTATATCATCCTGAAATAGAAACGTATAACAGAAGAAAACATTTGAGTGCTGATTTAAAAGTAACCTGTTCAGAAATTCCCTTGACTAATGAGTTGATTGACAAGCACTTCAAAACCATTAATCAAATCAGTTCAAAAATTAATGTAAATACCAATGATGCAGATATTTACTTTAACAGGGCATTGGAATTCGCATTGGTTCAGGATTTTGAAAATGCAATTGAAGACCTGAATAAAGCTATCGCATTACGTTCTGACTTTATGTTGGCGTACTTCACCAGAGCGAATATTCGATACAAGTACATTGATTATATGAAAAACTCGCTTCGGGAAACCGGACTTGAGACCTTAGAGTTAAAGGATCGCTATGCTGCTTTCGAAAAAGAGAAAAAGTTTGATGTGGAATTAGTCATGCGTGATTTAGAAAAAGTCAGTGATTTGCAACCTGATTTTTCATTTGCATATTACAACAAAGCCAATATATTAACTTCACAACAGGATTTTCGGACTGCTATATCCAATTATTCCAAAGCCATTGAAATTGATAGAGATTTTGCTGAAGCATATTTTAACCGGGGACTGACTTACCTGTATATCGGTGAAGATGCAAAAGGACTTGCAGATCTGAGTAAAGCAGGTGAATTGGGCATTTATCAGGCATATAACCTGATACAAAGGTTTAAATAACAGGTACTAATTTACCGGAAAAAGCGTCAAAGCCTCTCCTACTACAAAATTACTTCCTGTAATCAGTATTAAATCATCAGCACCGGCATCAAGAATTGCTTCGTTTACGGCATCTTTAACAGAACCAAAAGAGTTCCCGGACAAATTATAACAATACGCCTTCTCTCTAAGCATTGTTGCTGATAAAGCTCTTTTAACCTGTGCTTGTGTAAAATAATATATGGCATCGGCAGGCAATAACTTCAACACGCCTGATATATCTTTGTCATTTACCATGCCGATAACGATGCGTAATGTTTTATATTGCTGTTTTTTTAGCTGATTTACAATAACTTGAATTCCCTGTACGTTGTGTCCTGTATCAGCAATAATTTTAGGTTTATCGCTCAACAATTCCCACCTGCCCCGCAAACCAGTAAGTTTACAAATATTTTCTATTCCTTTTTTAAGTGCTACATCTGTTATTTTAAACGATGTCCTGTTATTTAAAACTTTAATGGCTGAAAATACAGTAGCGAGGTTATTAAGCTGGTAAATCCCATTCAATCCGGAACGATATTCCTGTTTTCGATAATTAAAAACCATTTTATCTTGCTCATAACGAGTCAAAACAGGAATATCATCATCTTCTGCAAAAATTATATCTGACTGCATTTCAAGTGATTTCAGCATAAACACGGGTTTAGTTTCAGGTAATGATTCACCTATAACCACAGGAATTTCCGGTTTAATGATACCCGCTTTTTCAGCAGCAATCTGAGGAAGTGAGTCGCCCAGAAATTCAACATGATCGAAACCTATATTGGTAATAATGCTTAATTCCGGACTAACGATGTTGGTGCTGTCCAACCTGCCTCCCAGACCAACCTCAATAACAGCAATATCAACCTGTTTATCAGCAAAATATGAAAAGGCCATTGCCATGGTTAATTCAAAAAAAGAAGGTTGAATCGTTTCTATTGCATCAATGTGTTTCTGAATATAATCAATAACATATTGTTGATCAATCATTTGTCCGTTTATTCTTATTCTTTCTCCAAAATCAACAAGATGAGGAGAAGTGTAGAGCCCGACTTTATAACCGGCTTCCTGTAAAATTGCAGCGAAATAATGCGAGACAGAACCTTTTCCATTGGTTCCAGCAACATGAATAGATCGAAATTTTTGATGTGGATTATCAAGCTGAGCCATCAACCGGTATGTATTTTCCAGTCCCGGCTTGTAAGCAGATGAACCAACAAGGTGAAATACCGGAAGCCGGTCGTATAAATACTGCAATGTCTCCTGATAATTCATAACCAAATACTAATATACTCTTTGTCCGAATATCGAACTGCCAATTCTGACCATGGTACTTCCCTCTTCTATGGCAATTTGAAAGTCATCTGACATGCCCATCGAGATTTCGCTAAAGTGATCATTCTGAGCAGTATAATCACGTTTAACTGTATCATACAATGATTTGAGCGATATAAATTCTTTTCTGACCTGCGGGTGATTATCTGTGAAGGTAGCCATTCCCATCAATCCGCAAACCTTTATAAATGAAAGATTTGATAACGCTTTATTTTGATATAAATCAAGAACTTCAGCAGCAGAAAACCCAAATTTTGTTTCTTCTGTGGCAATATGAACCTGTAACAGGCAATTCACTACCCGGTTGATTTTTTCTGCTTGCTTGTTGATTTCCGACAGTAACTTCAATGAATCCACTCCATGAATCAATTCTACAAAAGGTACGATGTATTTCACCTTATTTGTTTGTAAATGACCAATAAAATGCCAGTGAATGTCCTTGGGTAAACGTTCCTGCTTTTCTACCAGTTCCTGCACCCTGCTTTCCCCGAATATCCTTTCACCAGCGTTATAGGCTTCAATAATGGTACTATCCGGATGAAACTTTGAAACACAAACCAACTTTACATGAGCCGGTATGTGTTCTCTGATAGATGCAATATTTTGTACGACAGACATATAATGGATTTACGGTTTCGTTATTTTTCTACTGCTTCTCCATATTTAAACACATCCATAATCAGTGTTTCGGTTATGGTAACAACCTCATAATCAGCCATACTTCCTTTCATTCCTTCATGTAGTCTACTCAAAGCCTGACCAATTTCAGATGCCTGTACCATCATGGCCACCGGGACTTTCTTTTCAACTCCTTTTTCCTCATCTAAAGTGATGTAATTTACTTTGAATCGATACCATTTATCACCATCATCATAAAAAAACATTTCATTGATTTTCACTCTTTTAATATTGGCAACGGAAAATTCTCCACTGATAAATGGTTTCATTTCCGTTATTATCCTATCTTCCGCTTCCGTAAAAGATAGCGCATCCACCAAATACGATTCATTCACTTTAATAATCTTTCCCTCTTCAGCTGTTTTTTCAAGCTTTACTTTACATTCAAACCAGTTGTGCATAAAAATAATTTTGGATTAATATCAATGCAAAGATACTAAAAGTTAATTGAGAAGAGAAAGTATAAATACATTCATTTTATATAAAATTTTTATGCATAATTATTTGCACATACAAAGAGTTTTATTACTTTTACATGTTTTTTATAATTTATACGCAATTTTGTAAATTTGTATTTTGTATTAATCAAAAAATTGAGAAAATCATTATTTGTATAATTATCAAATTTTGTATAACTACTTAAATATCTGAAAGATGAGAAAAATTATTTTATTATTACTGGTATTAATTGGACTATTTTCAGCAAAAATTAACGCACAAAATTATGCGATTAATAAGTTAAATTATGATTATAGAACCTATATCCCTGAATATACAGATCCTTATAACCCTGCTATCAGTGGCGTTTGTTCATTTTTGATACCAGGCTTGGGTCAAATGATTAGTGGTGAAGCCGGAAGAGGTATAGCATTTTTAGGAGGTTACATTGGTTGTGCTGTTGTATATGGCATTGGATCTGCACAAACTTTATATAGTTATTCGGGGTATGGTAATGGTTCTGGTGGTTTAGGAATGATGCTTTTAGGTGCCGGAGGTATGTTGGGTATTGGAATTTGGTCTATTGTGGATGCTGTACGTGTTGCAAAAGTAAATAATCTTTACATTCGCGATTACAGAAAAAAGACTTCATTTAATATTGAACTAAGTCCGTACATATCACAGGTTAATATCAACAATCAAATTGTTTCGCCGATTGGCATGAGTATGAGAGTTAAGTTTTAGTCATGACTGACGCTACTAAAACATTCATACAAAAGCATCTGAATGATGATGTAATGCAACTCGCACTACATTCTGATCGTTACCCTGATGTGGATATGCAATTAGCAATCAGGCAAATAACTGGTCTTCAGAAAATCAGATATAAAGTTCCGTTCTTTTACGAGTCGGGCGATATCTTATTTCCCCAGCATATATCAGTAGAGCAATCTTCTTCAGAAATAACTGCGAAATATAAATCAGAATTATTTCAGGGAAATACATTCGCAGATTTGACTGGAGGTTTTGGTGTTGATTTTTACTTTATTTCTCAACATTTTAAGTCTGGAATCTACGTTGAGCGTGATGAAGAATTATGCAGACTGGCTGAACATAATTTCAAGGTGTTGAAAATACCTCAATATGAAATTCATCAAAATAAATCAGAAGATTATCTGGACAATATGCCGGAAGTAGATCTTATTTATATTGATCCACACAGAAGAAGTGAAACCGGCAAAAAGACTGTACTTATTTCAGATTGCGAACCAAATGTTTCTTTGCTGGCTGAAAAGATGCTGCAAAGATCATCGGTGGTGATGATTAAACTTTCGCCCATGCTGGATATTCATCAGGCAATTAAACACTTACCACAAACTACGGAGGTTCATATTGTAGCTGTTGATAATGAATGTAAAGAGGTTTTGTTGATTTTAAAAAGAAATAATCTAATAAATACTTCTGAATGCCTGTATGATAATACTTTAATAAAAACGAGAAATTTGTACAAATCTCAACAAAATCAGTTTTTCGATTTTACCTTTAAGGAAGAAAAACAGTCAGAACCGGCTTTTGCTGATGAGGTAGGTCATTATTTATACGAGCCAAATTCAGCGATTATGAAATCGGGAGCATTTAAGTCGGTCGCTACCCGCTTTAATTTGCGTAAGTTTCATGCAAACACGCATTTATATACCGGAGAGTACCTGATTGATAATTTCCCGGGTAGAATCATGCAGGTATCGGAAGTGTATGGTAACAACAAAGCCGACTTAAAAATAATCAAAGAAAAATATCCTAAAGCAAATGTCAGTACACGTAATTATCCTTTATCAGTGGATGATTTTCGGAAAAAGACCGGCATAAAAGATGGTGGAAATGATTATCTTTTTGCACTTAAAACCACTTCAGATAAAAACATCATAATTGTCTGTAATAAAATAAATTAACCGGGACTAATTTAACGATCAGATCAATTTAAGCTGTACCCGTTTTCTCACCATATCCACTTCAAGCACCCTTACCTTTACATGTTGATGTAATGAAACTACTTCCGCCGGATTTGATATGTACTTATCAGCCATCTGAGAAATGTGCACAAGTCCGTTCTCTTTGATTCCAATATCAACAAAAGCGCCAAAATTGGTAATATTGGTAACAATACCCGGCAGTTCCATACCGGAGATTAAATCTTCAATTTTCTTGATATTGGGGTCGAATTCAAAAACTTTGGCGCTACTACGTGGGTCACGTCCGGGTTTTTCCAGTTCAAGCAATATATCTGTCAGGGTAGGCAGACCAACATCCTCTGTCACATATGATTTCAGCTCAATTTTTTGAATTAATTCTTTGTTCCTGATTAATTTATCGATGTCGGTTTTTAAATCCTTTGCCATTTTCTCAACAATCCGGTAACTCTCCGGGTGTACAGCAGAATTATCTAATGGATTTTCACCATCAGGTATCCGGAGAAAACCGGCACATTGTTCAAAAGTTTTATTACCCATTTTGGGCACTTTTAATAATTGCCTGCGATTTGTGAAAGCACCATTTTCTGCACGATAATCCACAATATTCTGAGCCAATTGCGGTCCAAGTCCTGAAATATAGGTTAGCAGATGCTTTGAAGCCGTATTCAGGTTCACTCCCACCCTGTTTACAGCATTCTCAACGGTTTGGTCCAGAGACTTTTTCAACATATTCTGGTCTACATCATGTTGATATTGCCCCACACCAATCGATTTTGGATCAATTTTTACCAGTTCGGCTAACGGATCCATCAACCGACGACCAATTGAAACAGCCCCACGTACGGTCACATCATAATCAGGAAATTCTTCCCGTGCAATTTTCGAAGCTGAATATATGGATGCGCCATTTTCACTGACTACAAAAACCTGCACATTTCTGTCATACCGGATATTTTGAATAAAATGCTCTGTTTCCCTTCCGGCTGTACCATTTCCAATGGCAATAGCCTGAATATTATACGCTTCAACCAATTTCTGAATGCTACGTGAGGCTTTGGCATAATCACTTTGTGGAGGATGTGGATAAATAGTTTCATTATGCAACAAATTTCCCTGTGCATCTAAGCAAACCACCTTACAACCGGTACGAAAACCGGGATCAATTCCCAGCACCCGTTTTTCACCCAAAGGCGGAGCAAGTAACAGCTGACGTAAATTTTCAGCAAAAACACGGATCGCTTCCGTATCTGCCTTCAATTTACTTTCTGCAGCATATTCATTTTCAATGGAAGGTTTTAACAAACGCTTGTACGCATCCTTTACAGCACTGTAAACCAAGTCACCCGAAGCATTATCTGACCTGACGAAGATATCAGCCAGTTTATCCACGCATTTGTCTTCATCCGGGCTGATATTTACTTTTAAGAATCCTTCAGACTCCCCTCTTCGCATTGCTAATAGCCTGTGAGAAGAGCATTTGGATAATTTTTCAGACATATCAAAATAATCCCGGTATTTTTGCGCTTCTTCTTCTTTTCCTTTGATAATTTTTGATGAAATAATTGCTTCATAAGTAAAAATCCGGCGAATAACATTACGTGCTTTTTCACTTTCGTTAATCCACTCGGCAATGATGTCAGAGGCTCCATTCAGCGCATCATCAATCGTTTTAATCTTATCTTTTACATAAGGTTTTGCCAGATAATCCAAATTATCCGCATTTTGCTTCATGATCATTCTGGCGAGTGGCTCCAACCCATTCTCACGTGCAATTTCAGCACGGGTACGACGTTTGGGCTTGTATGGCAGGTAGATGTCTTCTAACTCGGTTGCATTCCAGCATGCTTCAATTCTGTTCCTGATCTCCGGAGTTAGCTTTTCCTGTTCTTCTATGGTTTTCAGGATGGTTTCTTTCCGTTTTTCAATCTCTAACAACTTATCATACTGATCTTTAATCGCACCAATCTGAACCTCATCCAGTTCGCCGGTCATTTCCTTTCTATACCTGCTGATGAAAGGAATGGTTGCGCCATCCTCAAGTAATTGAATTGTATTGATAATTTGTTTTGCGCTTATTTGCAAAGAATCTGTAAGTAAGGAAACAAACACAGGAGCTATATTGTCTTTTGACATAAAATTAGAATTAACATATAAAAAAGTATACAAATAGAATCAGTGTAGAATTTTAAACACTAATTCTTTCAGCAAATCACCTTCATCTGCACTCACATTATCAATCCCTTTCGAACGGGCATCAGTTTCTCGGATTGAAGTAATAATATTCATGGTTTTCCTGGCATTGAAAGACTTTGCTGCTGTCAAATAGTTTCTGGCAATAAATGGATGAATTTTAAATTCCGAAGCAGCTGCTTCAGCCGTTTTTTGAGGTAAATAGTGGAATATCATCAGATTACTGAAAAAACCAAATAGCTGAGCAAGTACCATTTGTATCGGATTTGCTTTTTTATTATCCGCGAAATAATTGATAATTCTGTTTGCTTTCAGAACATCCTTTTTAATCAAAGCATCCTGCAGTTCAAAAACATTAAAATCTTTGCTTATCCCGATGTTTTTTTCAATGATTTCGGGTGTAATTCGGTTTGATCCGGCTGGTTTTGTTATCGCTAACTTATCCAGTTCGTTCGCAACTTTACTCAAATCAGTTCCCAGAAAGTCGGTAAGCATAACCATTGCCTTTTCCTCAATTTGCAGGTCTTTTGATTTCGCATATTTGGCAATCCATGCACCCATCTCATAGTCACGTAGTTTTTTGGACTCGAATAGCACACCTGTCTTTTTCAACTCATTGACCCATTTCTTTCTACCATCGACGGTTCCGTATTTATAACAAATAACCAGAATTGTAGTAGAAGCGTAATGCTGAATATAGAACTGCAATTTATCAAGATCTTTTATATGCTGGGCTTCTTTTACGATTAATACCTGATAAGGCGACATCATCGGAAACCTTTTGGCGGTATTGATAACAGTGGTGATATCAACATCTTTACCATAAAGTACAGATAAATCAAATTCACGCTGACTTTCATCTAATATTTCATATTGAATATAATCTGAAATCAGGTCAATATAATAAGGTTCTTCTCCCATTAAAAAGTAAATGGGAGCATATTTTCTTTGCTTTAAGCTCTGCAGAATTTGTTCGTGCATTTTTTATGAATTAACTATTCAAATCTGAGGTGTTTGATCGTCTTACTGTTATTGATAAGCGAACTTAACGCTTTAACACCGATGCGAATATGCTCATCCACATAGTTTTGTGTGACTTTGGAATCACTTTCAGAAGTTTTAATACCTCGCTCCTGAAGTGGCATGTCGGAAACCAGCAACAAGGCTCCCGTCGGAATGCTATTATGAAAACCAACTGTAAATAAAGTTGCCGTTTCCATGTCAATAGCCATAGCACGTGTACTTTTCAGGTATGTTTTGAAGTTTTCATCCCATTCCCAAACACGCCGGTTAGTAGTGTAAACGGTTCCGGTCCAATAATCTTTATCGAAATCACGGATATTTGATGACACGGCACGTTGCAGGTTAAATGCAGGAAGTGCAGGTATTTCGGGAGGAAAATAATCGTTTGAAGTACCCTCGCCTCTGATGGCTGCACTCGGCAGAATATAATCTCCATTCCGGTTTTTATCTCTCAACCCACCGCATTTTCCAAGAAACAGTACCGCTTTGGGCTGAATAGCGGATAATACATCCATAATCAGCGCTGCATTGGGACTTCCCATCCCAAAATTGATGATGGTAATTCCATTCGCGGATGCATTGATCATATTTCCATCCCGTCCCAATACCGGAACATTAAACCATTCAGCAAATTTTTCCACATAATTATTGAAGTTCGTCAACAATATATATTCTGTAAAATCTTCTAACTTTCTTTTGGTATATCTGGGTAGCCAATTTTCAACAATTTCCTGTTTAGTTTTCATATCTCATTAATTTGTTAGATGGTTTTTGTATTTTCGCATCTTTAATAGTTACAAAAATAATAAAAATGTGGCAACTTAATCTGCCTTCATACAAATTCAACACAAAAAAAGCAGGCGATAACCTACTTATTTTTGATTCATTGCGGAAAAAATTTGTTAAACTTACTCCTGAAGAATGGGTCAGACAAAATTTCATACAGTTTTTGATTCAGGAAAAAAACTTTCCTGCCGCATTAATAGCTATTGAAACGCAGATTTTGATTAATGGCATGAAAAAAAGATGTGATGCCATTGTATACAACAACTATATGACCCCTTACATCATTATTGAATTTAAATCACCTTCCGTTCCCATCACACAAGAGGTATTTGACCAGGTTGCCGTTTATAATTTCAAATTAAATGTTAACTACTTTATATTGAGCAATGGTTATCAGCATTTCTTTTGCAAGAAAAATTGTGACGCAACAGGCTATGAAATTGACAATGACATACCAAATTTTAAATCTTTATTGTCTTAAATAACATTTTCAAGCATATCACCCTCAACATTTGCATTTTTTAACATAATTACATTCACCTGAATATCTGGTGTTTGCGATTTTTTTATGTTGTAAAACATGTTTTCATCGCCTATTTTGTTGCATATATGTTTTATAACATGTATTTTTGCATTGTCAAATTGAATAAATCAATAAGGCAATATTGACAAGCAGAAAAATCCAACTCAATAATTGGATAGTTTTATTAAAAAGTTTAGTTAACAAAAAGGTATTATTAAAATTTTAGGTTATGAAAAAGATTTTAGCAGTTATATTGGTTGCGCTTGCAAGTGCTTCGACAACCTACTCAATGGAATTGAAAGAATACAATGTGCTTTATAAAATGAATGAAAATTCAACATTTAAAGCACTGGTTCGCTACCTCAACGCTGGCGATGAACAAGCAGATCAGTTAAAATATATATTTGATTTAACTGAAAGAAAATTGAATTATGCAAACAAAAAAGAAAGTACAATTGATGCAGAAAGAGCATTGTATTTCAATCTGGGAAATGTAAAATACATACTTTCAGAAGATCAGTACAGAAAGTATTTGATTATTTTAAATGTATCAAGATTCAGCAATGATGAGCAATACATCGCTGAGAACAATTAATGTGAAATATCAGCCTGAAAGATTTATTCAAAAGGGTATCCAACCGGATACCCTTTCTTATTTTTGTAAATACTGAAATCCTATTATATCCCTTTATATTTCCAGGGCGCCTATTATTTCGTTTACACTACTAAAATTGTGTTGTAACAAATACGTCTCGATCCCCTCCAGCACTTTAACGGAAACAGTCGGGTCGATAAAATTAGCCGTACCAATCTGTACAGCAGACGCTCCGGCCAGCAGAAACTCGATTGCGTCACGGGCATTCATAATTCCACCCATACCCACAACCGGAATTTTAACCGATTTTGCAACCTGCCAAACCATGCAAAGGGCAACAGGTTTAACAGCCGGACCAGAAAGTCCACCCGTAACAGTTGAAAGGATAGGTTTACGCTTATCAGCATCAATCGCCATGCCGAGCAATGTATTAATCAGTGAAACCGAATCGGCACCTTCAGCCTCGACTGCTTTTGCAATTTCCGAGATAGAGGTAACGTTTGGCGACAACTTCACCATTAATTCTTTTGAATATACTTTTCTAACCGCTTTTACCACTTGTGCAGCAGACGGACAGGAAGTCCCGAAAGCCATACCGCCTTCCTTCACATTCGGACAGGAGATATTAAGTTCAATGCCGGGAATTTTATCCAGTTCATTGATTTTTGCTGCTGTTTCAATGTAATCTTCGATGGTGGATCCGGACACATTTACAAATATACTTGTATTTACATCTTTAATCTCCGGATATATGTGATTGACAAAATAATCAACACCCTTATTTTGCAGTCCCACAGCGTTTAACATGCCTGAAGGCGTTTCAGCCATACGTGGATATGCATTTCCCTGTCTATCCCGAAGCGTAGTCCCCTTTACAACAATACCGCCTATTCGCGAAACATCCATGAAGTCTGCATACTCCGTCCCGTAACCGAAAGTGCCCGATGCAGTCATCACCGGATTTTTCAATTGTATAGTACCTAAATTTACTTTTAAATCTACCATTTTAGTTTTGTAATATTAAAAACCGGACCTTCCGTACAAACACAAAGATGACCATCGGTGGTATCCGTCACACAGCACAAACAGGCACCAAAACCACAGGCCATGGTATTTTCGAGTGAAACCTCACAAAAAACATTGTTTTTTTGAGCATAAGCAGCAACTGCCTTCATCATGGGGGTCGGTCCGCATGTATAAATTGCGTCAAAATTCTGCTTATTTAAGATAGAATGTTGCGTAACAAAACCTTTTTCTCCATGCGAACCATCTTCAGTTGTCGTATAGACATTTCCGAATCTTGAGAAATCATCTAACTGAAGTAAATTTGAAGCCGTACGCCCCCCTAAGAGGAAATTACAGCTATAACCCAGATCGTTTAAATATGAACCTAAAAACAGCATTGGTGCGATACCCACACCACCACCAATCAATAACAAATTTGCTTTTTTGTTTTCAGGAATGGTAAATGTGTTTCCGAGAGGAAAAATCAGGTTAACACTGTCACCAGTCTTCAGTTGTGATAGCTTTTGTGTACCGTCGCCCACAATTTGGACCAACAACCACAACTCATTTTTCTCATAATCAACGAAATTGATGGATATAGGTCGCCTGAGAAAGGTTGTAGGAGAATCATCCACCCGTACTTCAGCAAACTGACCGGGAAGCATTTCCGGCAATTTATCAACAGCCGTTAGTATTAATATAAAATACTGATTATTAAGTGATTTATTTTCCTTAACAACCAGATCAAGCATGAACTTCTTCATTATAAATTATATATTTTGTACTTCAAATATCAATTTAAACTGTAATTGATGTTTTGACTACAAAAATACAACAATTATTTTGATTCGAATTCCTGAAAGGTGTTATCCGAATAATATAGGATGATTTTTCTGACTTTTTTTTCAATAATCTGGTTCTGTTTCAAATTCTCAACTGCATCTACTAATTTTTTAGCGACATCAATTTCGTTATTCATTATTGGCGGTTGAGTAGTGGAATCGGATTTATCAAACGAATGTGATTTCTCCTGTTGAATTTCGGTTTTTGGATGTGTATACACAGGAACTGGTTCGCTTTTAACAGTTTGATGCTGGAATGAAAATATTTCGGCATCGTTTTTTTCAGGTTCATAAATAGCTTTACTATCTGATATACTGCCACTTATATCTTCATCACCGAACAAAGTGGGCGCTTGAGAATGCGATTCTTTCCTTTGGATTGATCCCTGGCCCAAAATAAGCCATTCTGCGTTGATATTAGGATATCTGTTCAGTATTTTTTTCATCACATCCAGACTTGGTTTATTTCTTTCATTTAGTATATGAGAAAGAGTAGAAGTTTGGATGCCGATTTCCTGTGCAAACTGGCCGGATGTTAATCCAACCATCTGTATAACCTTTTCAATACGTACTTTTTCTGACATGATCATGATATTTTACAGTTGTTGACTCTCCATAAATGAATCTACAAATGTAATCATATTGTTTTACAAATCCAAACCTTACAAATGTACAGTTCAATTACAAATATAAATTTAAATTCACACAACTAAATATTACATATGTAACATTCAAAAGTGATATTAATACACAAGTAAGATCAGATATTAATGTATATGAGATATATAGTTTTATATCAATTATATGTATTAAACAACAAGATAAAGTATGTATTCGTAAAGTTCCCTATGACATAACTATACCACTAATCCATGAATATTAGTTCAATCTAATCAATTAATTTTATAGTTTAATTAGACAGACTTAATATCTTTGATTATCAATATAATAATGGTAAAATTATTATGATATATTGTAATACCTGGTTATTATTCACATTTGTTTGTGCCTTAACTACACTTTTAATTTAGATATTGTGTATAAATAACTGGTT
>JANJVQ010000015.1 GCA_024710005.1 Paludibacter sp.
AGCCGAATTGTCCGAAATTTTCAACATAGATAATGAAATGTTAATGGAAAAATTATTCTCTGAAAATGAAAAACTTACAAAATACTTAAATTTTAAAAGCCTACCGCAAGCGGGCTAATGGAGCTTGCGAAAGTTGAATTAGTAATTAAGGAACAACTCTTTAGTGTATATTATGTCTTACATTAAATTTGACTTAAGGATATATGCAGTTTGAATAATATAAATTAGCACCAAAGGTAAAAACAAATGATGAATTAACAAAATAATTTTTTAACAAATAAAAGGCACTATTAAATGTTTTAATTTTAAACTACACAATAAAATAAACTTTTTTCATTAAAACCGGGTTATACAGTTATAGTTTATACATTTTCATTCATAAAAACAAAACATTATGAACAATATACACCACCAGCTGCCACGACTGGCAATCCACTTCTTGTTATTAAGTGGTATTATCCTGATACAATCTGCTTGTACGCTTTTCTACAATCCTGAACAATACCTCAGGGATTACGACAGATTTGTAAGCCGGGTTGAAAACAACTACCAGGAATACAGTGAAACTCAATGGGAAAAGACAGAAGCCAAGTACGAAGAATTCAACTCAACCTTGTATGATCGGGTATATAAGGATTTAACTCCGAAAGATCAACAAGCAATAGGCAAGCTAAAAGCCCGTTTTGAAGCTATGAAACTGAAATACAAGTTCAATCACCTGAAACAGGAAGTGAAAGACGGGATTGAACAATTCAAAGGAGCGTTGGAAAATGACAGTATTGAGTGATTTTATCTTGAAAACCCTGAGGATATTTCAAAAAGCTCAGAGCTTTTAATTTTTCATCGGGAGGTTTGATGTAAAAGCTCTGAGGTTTTGTGAAAAACCTCAGAGCTTTTTGCAAAAAACCAGGAGCTTTTGTTTGGTAGGTCGTCGATGGACTACAATTCCTGTACCTTCTCATTCCATTCCCGCTGCTCATTTACCATGGCATCGAGGACAGCCACGGCTGTGATGTTGACTATGTCGCGAACAGAGCTTTCAACATCGACAATGTGGATGGGTTTGTTTAATCCCATCTGAATCGGACCGATGGTATCGGCCAGTCCCATTTCGATCAACATTTTATAAGCTGTATTGGCTGAACTCAGGTTGGGAAAAATGAGCGTGTTCACCTTTTTACCTTTCAATTTGGAGAACGGAAATTTCTCATCGCGCAACTGCTGATTCAGGGCAAATGTCACCTGCATTTCACCATCCACACAGATTTCGGGGAATTGTTCGTGGAAGGTACGCACCACCTCGTGTACGCTGGCGGGACTTCCGCTCTGCACCGAACCGAAATTGGAATATGACAACATGGCCATAACCGGCTCGTGGTTGAAGAACTTCACCGTATTGTAGGTCAGCTTGGTGATGTCAATCAGTGTTTCGGTGGTTGGGTGACGGTTAAACAAGGTGTCGGCTAAAAAGAAAATACCTTTTTTGGTATTCATGATGTGCATGGCGCCGATGTGGTTGAGTCCGTCGCGAATGCCCACCACTTCTTTGGCGGCTTTCACCGAATCGGCATAGCGGGAATACACACCGGTAATCAGCGCATCAGCTTCTCCGGTCTCCACCATCATCATGCCAAAATAGTTGCGTTCGTACATTTTCTCGTAAGCCTCGTCGAAAGTCATTCCTTCCCTGCCCCTTTTTGCTGCCAGGTAACGGGCATAACGGATGCGGCGGGCCTCTTCCCGGTCGTGACGCAGGTTGATGATTTCGATACCGGTCAGGTCAATGTGGTTTTCTGCAGCTATGTTGCCTATTTTCTCCTCGTTACCAAGCAGTACAGGATAGCAGATTTTTTCTGCCAGTGCAGCTTCGGCAGCTTTTAGCATATTCAGGTGATTCGATTCGGAGAACACCACCCGTTTGGGATTCTGACGGGCAATTTCATAGAAACGGCGCAACATTTTATTGTCGCTGCCCATCAAATCACGCAGGCGGTTGTTGTAAGCATCCCAATCATCGATATTTTTCCGGGCAACTCCCGACTCCATGGCTGCCTTGGCTACAGCCGGAGCCACCGTTGTCAGCAAGCGGGGATCAAGTGGTTTGGGAATTATATATTCTGTTCCGAAAGTAAGCCGTTTAATATTATACGCCGCGTTCACCACGTCAGGCACCGCTTTTTTGGTCAGTTCGGCAATGGCGCGCACCGCGGCAATCTTCATTTCTTCGTTGATACACTTAGCCCGCACATCTAATGCTCCACGGAAAATATAAGGGAAACCAAGCACGTTGTTTATCTGGTTGGGATGGTCGGAACGACCGGTAGCAAAAATAATATCGGGACGGGCCGACATGGCATCTTCATATGAAATCTCCGGGTTTGGATTGGCTAATGCAAACACGATTGGCTTTTCGTTCATCGTCTGCACCATTTCCTTCGACAACACACCGGCCACCGAGAGTCCCAGAAACACATCGGAGCCAGCAACTGCTTCAGCCAGCGTGGTAATGTCACGGGAAGTGGCAAATGGTTTCTTACGGCTATTCAGGTCGGTACGTTTGGTATTGATAACCCCTTTCGAATCCACCATCACGATGTTCTCCAGTTTAGCGCCCAGCATCATATACAATTGTGTACATGAATTCGCAGCTGCACCGGCACCGTTCACCACAATTTTTATCTCTTCAATTTTTTTACCGGTCAGTTCAAGGGCATTGAGCAAACCCGCAGCCGATATAATGGCCGTTCCATGCTGGTCGTCGTGCATAATCGGGATATCGAGCTCCTTCTTCAGCCTTTCCTCAATTTCAAAACATTCCGGCGCTTTGATATCTTCCAGGTTAATTCCGCCGAAAGTGGGAGAAATGGCTTTAACAACCTCGATGAATTTCTCCGGATCTTTCTCATTGACTTCAATATCAAACACGTCAATTCCGGCAAAAATCTTGAACAACAATCCTTTTCCTTCCATTACCGGTTTACCGGCCATGGCGCCGATGTCGCCAAGTCCCAGCACAGCCGTACCATTCGAAATAACTGCCACCAGATTTCCCTTAGCGGTATATTCATAAGCTGTTTCCGGATTTTTTTCAATTTCCAGACAGGGTTCCGCCACTCCCGGCGAATAGGCTAATGACAAATCACGTTGAGAACTGTATGGTTTGGTGGGAACAACTTCTATCTTACCGGGCTTACCCTGTGAGTGATACTTCAATGCATCGTCTTTACTAAATTTAGCCATTGTGATAAATCTTAACCTATTGTTAATAAAAAATTGAAAATTGTCGCAAAGGTAGAAAAAATTACGCTATTTTTGTACAAAAAAGCAGCAATAAATATGTCATGAGACTGAAATCTCTTTCCATTATCAATTATAAAAACATCCCTGAAGCAACACTCGATTTTTCGGATAAAATCAATTGCTTTGTCGGCGATAATGGCATGGGAAAAACCAATGTACTGGATGCTGTTTATTATCTCTCATTTTGCAAAAGCCATTCGAATTCCATTGACTCACAAAACATCAATCACGAGGCGGATTTTTTTCTGATTCAGGGTGATTACATCAAAAATGGCACACCGGAGCATATTTATTGCGGATTGAAACGCAGACAAAAAAAACAGTTCAAACGCAACAAAAAAGAATATGAAAAACTATCGGATCACATCGGGCTCATTCCGCTGGTCATGGTATCGCCCGATGACAGCCAGCTGATTTCAGAAGGAAGCGAGGAAAGGCGAAAGTTCATGGACGGGGTGATTTCGCAGTACAATAAACAATACCTGCAACAACTGCTTCATTACAACAACACGCTGAAACAACGCAATGCCCTGCTGAAGTCAGAAAACCCCATCGACGAAACCGTATTTGAGATTCTGGAAGAGCAAATGGATAGCACCGGAAGATACATCCACGAAGCCAGAACCTCATTTATTCAATCCTTCATCCCTGTTTTCCGTGAATTCCACAGCAAAATATCCGGAAACCGTGAGCAAGTTAGCCTGGAGTACAGTTCACAGTATCAACGCCATGAAGACCTGCGGGTCAGGATGGCAGCAACACGTGAACGTGACCGCATCCTGGGCTATTCAACTCAGGGCATTCACAAAGATGAGCTGGAAATGACCTTAGACGCTTACCCGATAAAAAAAGTGGGCTCTCAGGGGCAAAATAAAACTTACCTCATCGCGCTGAAATTCGCTCAGTTCGATTTCCTGAAAAAAATACATCAGTGTGCCCCCCTTTTGTTGCTGGATGATATTTTCGACAAGCTGGATGCCGGGCGGGTGGAAGAAATTGTAAAACTGGTAGCCTCCGATATGTTCGGGCAAATATTCATTACCGACACCAACCGCGAGAATCTGGATAAAATATTACTCCGATTGAAAAGCGAAGCTAAAATCTTCCGGATGGTTGATGGTGAGATACATACTTAGTATATTTATAAATATCCACACAATATTCACCCTCCCATTCTATTAGATTTTCATTTTGGAAAACTTTTTTCAATTTTCAAAATCACATCTCACTCATTATCTTATCATTAACAATTATTTTCGGAAACTTTTCATTCTAAATAGCAAATATTTTCATACATCATGTTTGAAAAATGAAATTAATTGTCTAAACTTGTAGTCCGTTTTCAACAACAATTTATCAGTTGAACAACCTTCTGATTTACAATTTTAAAACTATAACTCTTTAAACAATTTTATTTATCGTGGAAACAAAAACCTACACACCTGAGGAAATTAAAGAAGCCTCTTTTAAATTCTTCCAGGGAGATGATTTGGCGACCAAAGTATGGACGACCAAATACGCCTTAAAAGATTCGTTTGGTAATATCTATGAACTGACACCCGATGACATGCACCGCCGTTTGGCAAGAGAAATTGCCAGAATTGAACGCAACTACGCCAATCCGTTAGACGAGAACGAACTGTTTGAACTTTTCCGCAATTTCCGCTACATCGTTCCGCAGGGCAGCCCTATGACCGGCATCGGAAATGAGTTTCAGGTAGCTTCATTGTCGAATTGTTTCGTGATTGGTTTTGATGGTGATTCCGACTCATATGGCGCCATCATTAAGATTGACGAAGAGCAGGTACAGCTGATGAAGCGTCGTGGTGGCGTGGGTCACGACCTTTCTCACATCCGCCCGAAAGGCTCACCGGTTAAAAACTCCGCGCTGACCTCCACCGGTATTGTGCCTTTTATGGAAAGATATTCGAACTCAACCCGCGAAGTGGCTCAGGACGGAAGACGTGGTGCGCTGATGTTGAGCGTATCCATCAAACATCCGGATTCAGAATCATTCATCGATGCAAAAATGGAATCAGGAAAAGTTACCGGAGCCAATGTTTCGGTTAAAATTCACGATGAATTTATGCGGGCAGCACTCGAAAACCGCCCCTATACCCAACAATATCCGATTTACTCTGAAGAACCCTGGTTTAAAAAGGAAACAGATGCCAATGCGCTTTGGAAAAAAATCGTACACAATGCATGGAAATCGGCCGAACCGGGTATCTTGTTCTGGGATACTATCATCCGCGAATCGGTACCGGATTGCTATGCCGATCTGGGTTACAAAACGGTTTCGACCAACCCATGCGGCGAAATTCCTTTGTGTCCGTATGACAGTTGCCGTCTGTTGGCCATCAATCTGTATTCTTATGTGGTAAATCCGTTCAAACCCGATGCATATTTCGATTTTGAGTTGTTCCGCAAGCATGTGCAACTGGCACAACGCATCATGGACGATATCATCGATCTGGAAATGGAAAAAATTGAAAAAATCATCGAGAAAATCGGATCCGACCCGGAAGATGATGTGATTAAAAGAACAGAATTTCAGTTATGGGAGAAGATTAAACTCAAAACTTCACAGGGTCGTCGTACCGGTGTAGGCACAACGGGTGAAGGCGATATGCTGGCTGCGCTGGGCTACCGTTACGGTACCGATGAAGCGACTGATTTCTCAGAACAGGTTCACAAAACGCTGGCATTGGCAGCATACCGTTCATCGGTAAACATGGCCAAAGAACGTGGTGCTTTCACTGTATACGAAGCAAAAAGAGAAGAAAACAACCCATTCGTCAACCGGCTGAAAGAAGCTGATCCGGAACTATACAAGGACATGGTTAAATACGGACGCAGGAACATCGCTTGTTTAACCATCGCACCTACCGGAACCACCAGTATCATGACACAAACTACGTCGGGTATCGAACCGGTCTTCATGCCTTACTATACCCGCCGCCGCAAGGTAAATCCGAACGACAAGAACGTTACGGTCGACTTCGTGGATGAAAACGGCGACTCATGGGAAGAATATTCCGTGTTCCACCATAAATTCGTGACCTGGATGGAAGCCAACGGTCACTCAACCACCAAGCACTACACACATGAAGAATTGGAGGAACTAGTGGCTCAATCTCCTTATTATAAGGCTACTGCAAATGATGTGGACTGGATGAAAAAGGTACAGATGCAGGGCAAAATTCAAAAATGGGTTGATCACTCCATCTCGGTAACCATCAATCTGCCTGCTGATGCCACTGAAGAATTAGTGGGACAGTTATACGAAGAGGCATGGAAGTCAGGATGCAAGGGTGTTACCGTGTATCGCGACGGATCACGTTCAGGCGTATTGATTTCCAACAACGAAAAAAAGGATAAAGACGAAAAACAAGTCTGTTTCCCGTATGACGAAGACCGGTTGGTTCGTCCGAAAGAACTGAAATGTGATGTGGTTCGTTTCCAGAACAACCGCGACAAATGGATTGCCTTTGTAGGATTGAAAGATAATCGTCCGTACGAAATCTTTACCGGTATTGCCGATGATGAAGAAGGCATTTTATTGCCAAAGACAGTTACCGAAGGAAAAATCATCAAAACAACTGATGATGAGGGCAACAAACGATACGACTTCCAGTTCACCAACAAGAGAGGATTCAAAACAACAGTCGAGGGACTTTCGCATAAGTTCGACAAAGAATTCTGGAACTACGCGAAGCTTATTTCAGGTGTATTGCGTTACGGCATGCCACTCGATCAGGTAGTCAAATTAGTATCCAGTCTGCAACTCGATAGCGAATCCATCAACACCTGGAAAGTCGGTGTGGAACGTGCACTTAAAAAGTATATTCCGGATGGTACACAAATCAATGAACAACCCTGTCCGAATTGCGGTGAGAAAGCCCTCGTATATCAGGAAGGCTGCCTGACCTGCAAAAGCTGCGGACACTCTAAATGCGGATGATATAACATAAACTTAAAACCCGGATGTAAAATATTACATCCGGGTTTTTATTCATAAAACAATAACCATTAAAAAATTTAATACATATGACAAATTCAGTAGACGGACTATTTCAACCCCTGGTAAGTTTTTTAGATAAAATACTGTTTTGGGATCCGTTTGCTGCATTGGGCATTGCCCTACCCGTCAAAATTCCGTTCATCATCATCTGGCTCATATTCGGAGCTGTATTCTTCACTATTTACCTGAAGTTCATCAACATCAGAGGGCTAAAACACGCCATCGAACTGGTGATAGGCAAATACGACAAGAAAAGTCACAGCGGTGAGATTTCCCATTTTCAGGCGCTTGCCACGGCGACAGCCTCTACAGTCGGACTGGGAAACATCGCCGGGGTAGCAGTAGCCATCACAATGGGCGGACCCGGAGCCACCTTCTGGCTGATTATTGCCGGCTTTCTGGGTATGACAACCAAATTCACCGAATGCACCTTAGGCGTTAAATACCGGAAAATCAATACCGATGGCAGCATTTCAGGCGGACCGATGTATTATCTCCGTGATGGATTGGCAAAAAAAGGGCTGGTAAAAACCGGGAAAGTATTGGCTGTAATTTTCGCATTATTTGCCGCAATCGGCGCTTTTGGCATCGGCAACATGTTTCAGTCGAATCAAATGGTGGCGCAGGTGACAACAACCTTCCCATCACTTGATGGCAGTCAGATTTGGATAGGCATTGTGCTGGCCGTCCTTGTCGGAATGGTTATTATAGGCGGCATCAAAGGCATCGCGAAAGTTAACGACAAACTCTTCCCGTTGATGGCCGGCATTTACATCCTGTCGGCATTAACCGTTATCGTGATAAATTATCAGCACTTAGGCGACGCGTTCCGACTCATATGGGACGGTGCATTTACCCCCGAAGGTATCAAAGGCGGTATCGTTGGCGTGATGCTCATCGGTTTCAGGAGAGCTGCTTTTTCAAACGAAGCCGGTATTGGTTCGGCAGCTATCGCGCACTCCACAGTAAAAACAAAAGAACCTGTTACGGAAGGATTCGTTGCGCTGCTTGAACCCTTTATCGACACGGTTGTAATTTGCACCATGACCGCGTTGGTCATCATCATTACCGGTATGTATGCCAATCCTGAAAATTTAGCCGGTACGGCACTGACATCCGCTGCATTTGCAAGTGTTTCTTCCTGGTTCCCGTATTTATTATTGATTACCATCATACTTTTTGCTTTCACAACCATCATTTCCTGGTCGTATTACGGGGTAAAAAGCATTGATTTTTTATTAGGAGACATCATTGAAAAGAAATTCGGCAAACGCATCCTGGTTACACGCGTTTACCAGATAATTTTCCTGGTAATCACAGCCCTTGGTTCAGTACTTAGTCTGAACGCGGTTGTCGATTTTTCAGATATGCTGATATTAGCGATGGCAGTGCCCAACATCATCGGGTTATACATCCTGGCGCCTGAAGTAAAAAACATGCTGAAACAATACGTAAAAACACCTTAATCGGGAATATAATCCACACATAGTTTCACTCCAAGTTTCATTACACTGATGATTTGCACACGTGGGTCATCAACAAAATACTTTCGGAGCGAACTTAGCACGTTGTTGAGTGAGCTTTCCTTGATTTTACAGTTATCAACATCCCAAACCTCACGGATTATTTCATTTCTACTGAGATAAACATTCTGATTATTACAGAGTTCAAGCAACACTTTAGTTTGATACTTATTCAGATGTATCCTGCATGCACCTCTTCTCAGCAGTTGTTCTTCAGGGTAAAACGAAGTTCCACCAATGCTGTAGACATTATCCGTCAGATTAAAACGATATTGTTTTGATAAAAGATTGTCCATACGCACCAACACCTCCTGCATGCGAAAAGGTTTATTGATATAATCCGTATTTTCAAAGCTGAAAGCTTTTTTCATCGCCTGCCCGCTTTCAAGTGAGGTAATAAAAATGATGGGAACCTGATTCTTGCTTTTCCTGATTTTCTCAGCAATTTTAAGTCCATTCTGATCACCCGGCAACATGACATCCATCAATACGATATCCGGATTAAACTGATAGAAAGTGTATAACACATCTTCACATCCATCGCAATAATGCACATCCATCTTCTTAATTTCAAATATACTCGCAAGTGCCTTGCCGAGATTAACATCATCTTCTACAATTAAAATTTTTTTCATATAAATTTAAGATCGGTTACAGACAATCGTGCTCATAAAAAAGAGAGCATGCATTATCTTACCTTCTATATATCAAACAAAGTTGATATTAATTCCTTAATAATCGTGTACTTATAAACAATCGTGAAAATATATCATTTTTTTAACATTACGACATTTTCAAACTATGTTTTAATAAATTTTAGATGACTTGTTAGAACTTTGTTAGAACTTTTGTAGAAACAAGTGATAAGATTACTGAGAAAAATACTATATTTTTGTCCCTGTAATTTTCATCAAACCTGATCCCTGTTCGTTTACTCTTCAGTCAAAAACCCCCGCGGATGCTATCCAAAGGGGTTTGACTTATCCTGAAGATATTTATAATAAAACTGAGGTTACACTCAGCTAAACAAATCTCTCTACATACTTAGTATGTAACAAATGATGCGACAACTCACCCAAGGGTTTTTTCAAAAAATAATCGTATAAGTACAACACTTCCGGGTTTTGATGCGACTTCCGGATGATCTTGTGGGCATCTTCCGCATAAATTGCTTCAGCCCGTTTTTTCCTGATTTCAGCGGTCGTGGGAATAGGTTGGCCGCCACCGCCTAAGCAACCACCCGGACAAGTCATCACTTCGATAAAGGTATAAGGAGAAGTCCCGTTTTCAATTTGTTCAAGTAAAATACGGGCATTCTTCAGGGTATGAGCAACCGCAACCTTTACATCATTGCCATTGATATTGATTGTTGCTTCGCGGATGCCCTGCATGCCCCGTACGGCCGTCAGGTTAATATCGGAAAGCGGTTCACCGGTAAGCACTTCGTAGGCCGTACGCAAAGCAGCTTCCATCACCCCGCCGGTGGCACCGAAAATGACTGCGGCACCGGTTGAACTGCCCAGCGGATTGTCGAAATCTTCTTCAGGCAAAGCTTTGAAATCGATGCCTGCTTCTTTTAACATACGCGACAGTTCACGGGTTGTCAGCACATAATCCACATCAAAGAAACGATCGTTAGCCGACAACTTCTTTTTTTTCTTCCAGTATTCAAAAGCGCCATCCATCTCAGGCCGTTGCGCTTCGTATTTTTTAGCAGTACAGGGCATAACAGAAACCACCACGATATCCCGCGGGTCGATGCCTTCCTGTTCGGCATAATAAGTCTTGGCAATAGCGCCAAACATTTGCTGGGGCGATTTGCAGGTCGATAAATGCGCCAGCGACTTGGGGAAGAAATGTTCGATAAATTTAATCCATCCCGGTGAGCAGGAAGTTATCATCGGCAAGGTTCCTTTATGCTGTATGCGGTGAATCAGTTCATTACCTTCTTCCATGATGGTGAGGTCGGCAGCAAAATCGGTATCAAAAACTTTCGAGAAACCCAGTCGACGGAGGCCGGCGACCATTTTTCCGGTCACCAGACTACCATAAGGCATGCCCATCGCTTCGCCGATACCCACACGGATGGCAGGAGCTGTCTGTACCAACACCACTTTCTTCGGGTCGTGTATGACTTTCCACACGTCGTTAACCGCATCTTTTTCGGTGATGGCGCCGGTCGGGCAGACCAGGGCACACTGTCCGCAATTGGTACAGGCCACGAGTCCGAGCCCCATATCCATAAAGGTTGAAATCCGGGTTTTCTGTCCCCTGCCCGCGAAATCAATGGCTTTCACGGTCTGAATTTCACTACAGGCCGCCACGCAGCGACCGCATAAAATACATTTTTCCGGGTCACGTACCAGCGATAGAGAGCTGAAGTCCTTAGGGATTGCCTGCTTCCTCGTCCGCGGAAACCTCCTTTCCGTGATTCCGAAATCATAACAAACCTGCTGCAATTCGCAGTGCAGGTTGCGTTCGCAAGTCTGACAATCGAGCGGATGATTGGCCAGCAACAACTCCACGTTCATCTTCCGCGCCTGCATGATGCGCTGGTTATTAGTTGTAATTTCCATACCATCGGTCGCCTTCGTGATGCACGAACGCAAGAGGGATTTCGCTCCTTTCACCTCTACCACACACACGCCGCAGGAAGCATTACTCGATACGTCCTTCAGATAACACAGCGACGGAATGCTAATCCCCGCGAACCGGCAGGCTTCCAGGATGGTAACCCCATCAGGAACAAGGTATTGTTGGTTGTCAATTGTGATTTTCATATGTCTATTGATTTACTATTTATTAGATTCCTCACTTCGCTCGTAATGACAAATTAACACCTGTCATTGTGAGGAGCAAAGCGACGAAACAACCCCCTCTTAAATTGCACCTCGCTGTTTATAATTTTACATCACACCGCAAACACCGTCCCACTTCATTACGGGCTTGTTCGCCTGTATAGCCACAATCCACTTCGTGGAAATTGCCGATTCTATCACGTACTGCCAGTTTGTAGGACACATTCTTAGCTGCTTTTTTAGGATTGGCGGGCACCACATTGCGGTAGGTAAACTTCCGGAACAAAAGATGGAAACGTTTCTCCTGCATCAGTTCCGCATCGATGGCTTCGGCAGCTTTGCGCGCCATCCCCATGGCCTCGGCAGCCGTCGAAGGTCCCGTTACCGCATCACCTCCGGCATACACCTTCTTACGCGATGTCTGCTGGGTGAAATGATTGATGACAATCCGGCCACCCGACAAGGTATTGATTCCATTTTCCTTCAGTTGATCATCCTCTACCTGCTCGCCAATCGCCAATATCACCGAATCACAGGGAATTTCATCGAACTTACCGGTAGGAACCGGTTTCCTTCTACCTGAAGTATCTAATCCACCACAAGTCATCAGTTCGATTTTCAGTCCGCGCACCCGGTTCTTATCATCTGTCAACACGGCTGAGGGGGCCGACATGAAATGGAAATTAATCTTTTCCGCTTCCGACTCTTTGATTTCAGCGTGATTGGCAGGCATATCACATTTCTCCCGGCGATAGACAATGGTAACCTCCTTACCGAGCCGCCACAAACTGCGGGCAGCATCGATGGCCACATTGCCGGCCCCGATGATTACCACTTGCTGTCCCAACGCCGGTTGTTTGTCGACCGCCAGCATCTTCAGCACCTCTGTTCCCGCGAATACCCCTTTCGCATCCTCCCCGGGGATATGCAAACCCGATTCTTTCCAGGCGCCGATGGCTAAATAAACCGCATCGTGCTGATTTTCTAAGGTATCTAAGGTAATATCCTTTCCGAGTTGGGTATTGAAAACGAATTTCACTCCCAGCTTTTTAATCAGTTGCACTTCCTTTTGCAGCACCGCATGCGGTAGCCGGTACTGAGGAATACCATAACGAAGCACCCCACCCGCTTCGGAGAAAGCATCGTAAACAGTGACCGCGTGACCCAGCCGCACTAAGTAAAATGCAGCCGTCAGTCCAGCCGGACCCGCACCCACGATGGCAATTCGTTTTCCCGTATCAGGCAACTTTTCTTTGATTAACTTCTGATAAATCTCATGCTCTTTCCCCAACTGGTACATGGTATCGGCTAAGTAACGATGCACTTCACCCTGCGAAACCGGTTCGTCGAGCATTTCCCGGCGACAGCGCATCTGGCAGTGGAAGTGACAAATACGACCAATTGTTCCCGGCAACGGATTATCCCGCAGGGTCAGCTCAAAAGCATCTTCAATGCGGTCTTCTTTTATTAATTCGATATAACCCGGGATATTCATGTGCAGCGGACAGGAATTTTCGCACAAAGCCATGAACAGATTTTCGCAAACGCCGGCATAACAGCGTTTTTCCTGGATGTGTTCTTCGTACTCATGCCTGAAATATCGCAAGGTCGTCAGGATTGGATTGGGAGCTGTTTGTCCCAGTCCACAAATTGCCGTATCCTTGATGGTCTGACTCAACATCTCCAACATGGAAAGGTCGGCCATGGTACCCTGACCGCGCGTTATTCTTGTGAGAATAGCCAGCGCCTGCGAAAGTCCTTCCCGGCAAGGCGTACATTTCCCACAGGATTCCGCGGCATTGAATTCCAGGAAATAACGGGCGACATCCACCATGCAGTTGTCCTGGTCCATGACCACCATACCGCCCGAGCCCATAATAGCGCCCAATGCAGCCAGCGACTCATAATCGACCGGTGTTTTAAAATGTTCCAGCGGGATGCAACCGCCCGACGGGCCACCCGTTTGCACTGCTTTCACCCTCTTATTCGTACCCGTTCCTTCTCCGATTTCGAAGATGAACTGTTCGAGGGTAGAACCTAAGGGCAATTCCACCAAACCGGTGTTTTTAATTTTACCCACAAGCGAAAACACCTTGGTGCCCGGACTCTTCTCCGTTCCTGTTTGCCGGAACCACGCGCTTCCTTTTTCGATGATAACCGGGATGTTGCACCAGGTCTCCACGTTGTTGATGTTGGTGGGACAGCCATACAAACCTTTGGCAGCAGGATAAGGAGGACGTGGCATTGGACGTCCGGCTTTTCCTTCGATAGAAGCAATCAGGGCAGTTTTTTCTCCACAAACAAACGCACCGGCGCCTTCCACGATATCAAACTTAAAGCTGAAACCCGAGTCGAGAATGTTATTCCCCATCAATCCCATCGCTTCCGCCTGTTTGGCTGCCATTTCAAAACGTTTCACCGCCAACGGATATTCGGCGCGCACATAGGCGATTCCCTCATCAGCTCCCATGGCAAAAGCGCCTATCATCATGCCTTCTAAAATCGAATGCGGATCGCTTTCAATTTCATTGCGGTTCATGTATGCTCCCGGGTCACCTTCATCGGCATTGCAAATGAGGTATTTCTTAGGCGCTTCGTTGTGTCTCATCATGTCCCATTTCTTCCCGGTCGGATAACCGGCGCCTCCCCTTCCCCGCATGCCGGCATCGAGCACTTCATCAATAACCGCCTGCGGATTATCAGCAGCAAGCACCTTAGCCAATGCCTGATAACCACCCACTGCGAGATAATCTTCTATGGATTCAGGATTGATGAAGCCGGCGTTGCGAAGAACGATTTTCTTTTGTCCCTTAAAAAAAGGCAATTCGTACCAGAGCAGGTATTTTTCATATCCTTTGCCATATTCAATATGGGTCGTCAGGTGATCCCAGTTTTCAATCCGGCATAATATATTTTTCGTGTAGATTTTGCCCGAAACAGCTCCGTTTAAGATTTTCAGTACTTCTTTTTCAGTCACCCGGCTATAAACCAGCAAAGGTTTTCCAGGCTGATACAAACTAACCAAAGGTTCTTCGGCACAAAAACCAAAGCAACCGGTTGGTTTAACCAGACAATCCAGCTTGTTTTCGCGGATGCTGTTGTCGATGATCCTGTACAACACATCAGCGCCATTCCCGATACCACAGGTTCCCATCCCCACCATCAGCATGGGTTTATCGGGAAGTATATTTTTAACATACGAACGACTCAGCTGTTCGAATGATTGCAGCATACTCTTTTTCATGACGATTTCACTTTTTTCAGGATTTTAATCAGCTTCTGCGCGTTGACATTACTATGAATGACCCCATCGACCGCGATGACCGGCGCCTGGGCGCACTGACCAAAACAGGCAACCGTCTTGATTGTGAACTCATTGTCAGGTGTCGTGTAACCTTGTTCCATCTCGTCCGGTTCGCATCCGAAACCCAGGATGTGCCCGACACTGTTGAGCAATTCCCGCGAACCCTTGGTATGACAAGCCGTTCCGCGACACACCACGATGTTATGCCTTCCCTGGGGCTTTAAATTGAAAAAGGAGTAGAATGTCGCGACGCTGTACACCTGCGTCATGGGGACGCTCAGTTTGCGGGACACCTGTACCAGCGTTTCCACTGGCAGGAATTTGAGCGGATTGGCTTCCTGAACTGCTTCCAGTGTCGACAACAACATGCCGGGTCTGTCTCTGTACTTGTCAACAATCTGATCGAGAACAGGTTCAGCAACCACATAAGGACTAACAGCTTCCATATACTTGTAGATTTAAGGTTCGTAATCTAAAGCAATTGTCCGGTTTTCTGAACAAACAATCTTATATTATCTCTATTTTTATTCAGAAATTTCCTTACAAATATAGAGAATTAAAAACATACAAATACGATTTTTAACATTTAATTGATGAATTTTTTCTGTAATGAAGATAAAAGGCAAAGTGAGGTATTCGAATCGTTCGAATAGAGGTATTTGAATCGTTCGAATAGAGATATTTGAATCGTTCGAATAGAGATATTAGAACCGTTCGAATAGAAGTATTAGAATCGCTCGAATAGAGGTATTAGAATCGCTCGAATAGAGCATTGTAGAATCTCAAGTTCGGCGTAGCCTCCGGGCTACGACGTACTAAAAGAAAGTCTCCAGACTTTCTGATAATCAACATCTACTTACATTTACCAGCCAGAGGCCGGTTTCTTACACGACGTAGTCTAGAGACTACGCCGAACAAGAGATTTGCATCGCTCAATTCGAATCAATCGAATCGTTCCACTCGAGGTAATCGAATCGTTCGGTTCGAATCAGTCGAATCGCTCCATTCGAGGTGTTCGAATCGAACGGTTCGAGTGGAGCGAATAAAATTAGGGATGCTTTTGGGAGTGTCTGAAAACAAAACAGGACTTGAGTGATGGTGTTGTTGTGACCTCCCTGGGCATCTGAGTCATATTCATCCAACCCATGCATTTCAACAAACTCTTTTCCGCCGTATTTATACGGTTGCTCTCCCGGGTTATCGCCGCTGTTGGATTTCCAGGGCAAACCGCTGGGGTAGTATTGGGTGCGTTGCACCTGAAAAACTCACTATGTTAATAACCATAAATTTTATCCTCCAATTTGCCAACATGCGTCCCAGTTATCGTCTAAGTTAGTGATAACATTTATGAATGAGTTTAGATTTAGGTATAGCACATTTATTTTATCAGGATTAAAGTCGTAAATAGCCTCAAGTTTAATACTGGTTTTCTCTGACGATTCATTAATTTCAAAATACATGGATGAAATATCAGAACGCCTGATATTGGGGATGAATTTTAATGTATCATAACTCTTTGTGGGATAATTGTTGTAAAATTTGCCATTGTACAAGGTGTCATTATTGATTGCAATTTTAAGATTACAGTTATCAGTGATGTTTTTCGATATAAATATTGTGAATGTTGTATCCTGTTCTGCTTTTGAGTTTTCTTTTACTTCAAAATCAAAATCTCTTACATTGGCAATAATTAAAGACTCAAGTCCTTTCGCAGGAATGTAAAATGACCTGTATCGGCCATTAAAGCTTACTTCAAAGTAATAGCCTGTTGAATCGTTAGCTTTTATTTTTGTTTTTACCTCTTTACGAAAGGGAATGTCTGAAATTGATCCATATTTCATTTCATCATCATACACCTTCTTGCCGTTAACTTTAAGACTCACATTTTTAATCGTAGTCATATCTGGAACTGAAAGATAGACAGTGATACCGTCTTTATTATCTTGACTGTGTTTAGAACAAGAAAACAAAAGAGCAACAAGTAAAAGAATGTATGTGTGTTTTTTCATTTGCATTTAATGTATTGTAAATAAATTAGTTATTTAGATAAGTATTTTATAGGATTAGTGATTAAAATACCATTACGAATAAAGAATGTTGTAGGCATTGTTTTTACCGGAGTGCGCTGGTTAGCATTATTCCTGTTTTCAAAAATGGTATTAATTTGATGACCGTTAAGTTGAGTTGCAGAGTTTGGATTAATTTCTCGATCCTGCAAATAGACAGATTGAGTCATTAAATTATCTCTTAATCTGTCAACTCCTCTTGCATTAATGTTTGCATCATACAGCCCTCCTGTATGCCCTAATTCATGTGCGCCGGATCTTGAATTCTTCCCGGAAATGATATCCCTGGCCAAATCAGTTCCGATATTAATATTTAATCCGTATTTATCAGCATTTGCTGTCACTTTCTTATTATCTTCATTTCTCAATGATTCCTGATTTACAACCTGAAACACATGGTCGGTCTCTTTAATATCCTCAACAGAGTTAACGACCCTTAGGTTTAAATCCATGGTTACTACCATATCGCCTTTGTTTATATTATAGATACTACTAATTTGATTGGTTAATCCTGCTGCGAGCTTATCCAAGTCAATATTTTTGTCGCTTGAATTGTTATACAACACTCCATTAACGGTAAAAGAATAAATTGTAACTCCATTAACAACTTCTTTATTCATTATCCAATCCCTTCCATCAGGATCAAATGCATTGATTGGATTATTCGCACACCATGCATATGGACTTATATCATAATACTTCTCCGCCAGTGGATCCATTGTCGTCGTCCGCATAATCGCCGGATAATACCACCGGTCATCGGAATCATATTCATCCAACCCATGCATCTCCACAAATTCTTTTCCGCCGTATTTATACGGTTGCGAACCCGGGTTATCGCCGCTGTTACTTTTCCATGGTAATCCGCTGGGGTAGTATTGGGTTCGTTGTACGGTTGCCGCGGGATGGGTAGTACTGCCCCATGTGTAGGAAGCACGCCATACTTCGCGGTTATTACCCAGATGGTCTTTGCGGTAGTAACTGTAAATAGGGCCGTTAGTAGTTGTGGTATTCTTAGCAAATCCCTCTGGATTGTGAACTCGGAAGATATACTTCAATTCTGCCGGCTCAAATGTTACATCCCAGTCGAAATAACGGTAAATTTGATATTCAATATTCCCGATATAGTCCATGCCATCCACCGTTACATTGTCGTTTTCGTTTACATCAAGGTTCTCGATGACCTGCCCCGGGTTCAGGGGTTGATACACGCCAGCATTCACAGTAATGTAACGGGAACTTAACTTCTGCCCGCCGGCAGCATAAGTGTGTTTGATTTGGCAGCCGTTTTTAAACTGAATCAGCTCCGGCAAATTTAGTAAATTATATTTGATTGTAACAATATCTCGGTCAAGATCTTTTATCATGTTACCATTAGCATCATAACTCATTTCATCGGGAGTGTTCCCTGTTTTATCCTGGTATTCTTTTACAGATACAGACCTTGTGAAGTATAAGTGTCGGTTAACTTGTTTATTTCATTGTAATCATAAACATAGAATTTGGTACGCACTTATTTATAAGACGAGTATAAGTGAAACTACCGATAAAATAATATAGATTACAACGACGATGTTTCCTATTATTCGAGAATTCTCTTGTTCATTTTCATATTTTGACACTATTATTTCAGCAACTTTTGAGAAAGCATAAGGTATTATAATTAAAAACGAAATAGCATATATCCAGATTGGAGGAAAATAACCCCATACAGTTAGAGAAAGTGTTATTATGTTACATGCAATTAACGCTCCCATAACACCTAAATGAGACATTCCTGATGGACTATCGCCGGATGAAATCACAAGATAAAAGACATAAAGCTTATAAAACAAATAATTAAACGGCATTATTACTGCATTAATATATTTTTTAACACATTCCATTATTACTTCTGATTACAGTATTAATAATATAATTTTTAAGATTTTGATCAAGTTTAATAATTGCTTTTGCTCCAGGCTTTGCAACAGTATTATAATATAATGAGAGTGCTGACCCAGGAGCTCCCCCTGTAAGTGATATTAAATAAATGATTTGGAACTTTTATAAAAAGAGTATCAACTCTACATAGATATTTTACATCATTCTCCATATTTTCATCAGGATAGCATCGGACTCCATATATACCACTTTATTGGTTATTATCAAGATACTAGAATAAGTAAAGTAATTGATATGATAATGTAGGCAATTACAACAACATAGCCTATTATTTTAGAGTTCTCAGATTCATTTATAAACCTCGACACGATCCTATCTGAGACTTTCGGAATCGCATATGGCAACAATATCAATATAACTAACACAACCAACCAATATGGAGGCATAATATTCCATAAGCCAACATAAACCGTTATTATGTTTGTAAGTAGCAAAGCCCCCATGAATGCCATATGTTGAGTTGGTCGACCAGACATTGTCATAAACGAGAAAATTCTTTGAATTTTATAAAACAAATAATTTAAAGGGAATAATAACACCCATACTATCTTTCTAATAAGGCCAATAACCATTGTTGCTTTTTATTATTAGTTGTGGAATATATGTTCGAGAAAAAAACTCCAGTTTTACCAAAGCTCTCGCCCCTGGTTTTACGGAAGCATTATATAACAATGAAGCAGTAGCACCAAATGTTCCTGCCATAGAGACGACATTAAATGCAGCATTATATAAAGCATCTCCTTTCAAATTTCCATTTCGGAAACTTTGAAAATCTTGATACAATTGATTAACACCAACAATACCTCTCTTGTTCGGCGTAGCCTGGAGACTACGCCGAACACAGGATACGCGTTTTTAGTCTGAATTAACTCAGGCAAAATTAGCAAATTATATTTACAACCATCACTCCCCAAACGTAATCAAAAAATTCATACTGAAATTCCATGCCGTCACCACCACGATAGCAATCAACTTTGCCAGATAGAAATTCACTTTCTGCTTGCCGTTCAGCAGCAGGATAACGAGGTTATTGATGGCCAGTCCGACTACGGAGATGAGGATAAAAGAGAAGTATTCGCGGGTGATTTGTTCACTCTGACTGGCGAAAGTCCACAAGCGGTTCCAGATGTAATTAGAAGAGGCTGCCAGTATAAAACCGGCTGAATTCGCGAGGTATTGATTGAGTTTTGCCTTTTCTTTCAGCAACCAGGTAACACCATAGTCGATGAGCATGCCGGAGAATCCTACCAGCACAAACTTGAGCAACTTAAGTATGAGCAGACTCGTTATCATGGCTGATTAATTTCAACAGGGACAACCGGTGCATTGAACGTTGGACCGAACCAGGATTTCAGCGAAAGGGTAAAATCAGAAGTAGCCGATTGTAACGGCGGTACAGGCACTTTCACTACTGTCTTCACTTCCTTTCCCGCCGGAATTGAATCGCTTAATTGGTAAATTGCAGGTATTTCAGTCATTTTACCCATACTGATAAAAATACCGGTCAGTTCGCCCGGGAACACGGAATGGTTGAAATGGTAATCGTGCGCAGCTGTGTTATGCAGCACCACCGGCATGGCAACCGTGTCGCCTGGAATAAGAACCTTCTCAGGCAACTCATAACTAATCCTGATGTGGTTCGTTACCTGCAAACTATCCGTGAAAAATCCCCTGAAGGTGGAGCCGTTGATATAACACAATAATTTAGAACGCCCCTCGTAATCCCCGGTAATCAACACAGGCTGATGATAAAAATCAGCGTCAAACTTCCAAATGTCAAACTGCGTGCGGCGGGTATACAGCGAACTGATTAACTGTGTTTTGCCCCCGGTAAAATAATGATATAAGGAAGGATGTTCGAAGGAACCTCTGATAATCACCGGAACCTCTCCTGCAATAGCATGCAAAGTTGTGTATTTACGCTCTTTACCATGCAGGTTCAGTCGCTGAGGCAGCAAGTCTGTCACCAGCAATACCCGTGCAATCAATATCAATATCAACGATGGGTACACAAACCGCCGGATGTAGCGTTCCAGCTTCGGATTCAGTTCCGATTCCCGCATCACCAATATCATCATCGGCAGGGCAGCTACTATGGTCCAGTGCGGCTCCACATGTCCCCGGAAAGTCATGCCCCAGAAAAACAGGATGAAACCTACTATGATAAAATACAATGCCCTGTCGAACACCTCCAGTTTCTTTTTGCTGGATAAAGTCCAGACTACAGCAACTAAGGTAAAAGGATTGAAAACCGCCAGTTGATTGGGCCAGTAATCGAGGAAGAACTTCCATTGGAAATCGGACGAACGATCGAATAAGTGATATTGAAAACCCGGGAAGTCGTGCTGAATCTGCCAGCAAATATGAGGAATGAGTAAAATAACGGATAAAAAAACCGCCAACCAGAACCTGTAACTCAGCAATAATTTCAGGTTCGAAAGCACGATCAACGCGAGGAACAAAACGGCGTGATATTTACTGTACACCATGCCGGCCATCGCCACGGTCAGCAACAAACTATGGAACAGGTTGTCCTCTTTCAAAAAAAGCCGATACACATAAAGGAAAAGTGCCGCGAAAAACAGGAATGGCACATCGGGTGTAGTAACAAATCCGTAGACTGTAAACATCACAATTGAGGCTGCAAACGCGAAGAACCGCACCACGACACGATTTGAACTCAACCGCAAACCCGTTGTTTTCCAAATCAGCATCAGGGTAGCAAGTTGCGTGACAACAGTTACAAAACGAACACCCATATTATGTGGAAAGAGTAAAGAGCCGAGATAGGTAAACAGCGCCACCATGGGCGGATGATCAAAATAACCCCAGTCTAAGTATTTACCCCAGAAAGCATAATAAGCCTCATCGTTGGTGATTTCAGTGAAAACCGCCTGAAACAGATTCAGCAAAAACCAACCCGACAACAACAAGAGAAAGAGTTGTAGCGGCGTAATACGTTTCATTTTGCAGCAAGGATGGCCATGCAGCGGCGCAAGCCATCTTCCCAATGAGGAATTTGAATGTTATAGTTCGATTTAATTTTCTTTTTATTCAGCACACTGTAATGCGGACGGGGTGTTTTCGCCGGATAATCCTTGCTTTCGATGGGCAGCACCCGGCAGTTGATCCCGGCTATCTGGTGTATGGCAATGGTGAAATCGTACCAGCTACACACGCCTTCGTTTGAGTAATGATATACTCCCGGGATGAATTTATCCGCCGAAACAATCTGTAGTAAAGCATCAGCCAAATCTGCCGCATAGGTCGGCGTACCTACCTGATCGAATATCACGTTCAGACTATCACGTTCCCGACCGAGTTTAATCATGGTCTTAACAAAGTTATTCCCAAATGATGAGTAAAGCCAGGAAGTCCGCACAATGACCGCAGCCGGACAGACATCCATCAGCAATTGCTCCCCTGCCAGTTTCGATTTACCGTAAACGGTAGCCGGACAAACAGGCCTGTCTTCGGTATAAGGCAAATAATTAGTTCCATCAAAAACATAATCGGTGGAAACATGCACCATCTTCGTTCCGTATTGTGCAGCAACTTCCCCTAAAATACCGACGGCTTTCTCATTAATCCGATAACAAAGTTCAACATCTTCCTCGGCTTTGTCGACTGCCGTATAAGCGGCGCAATTCAGCAAAACGTCAATTTTACGTTCTGCAAAGTAGTTTTCAACAGCTTCACGGTTACAGATATCAAGTTCCTCAACATCTGTAAAAATAAACTCAAACTGCGGATAAGAGTAAGCGAGTACCTGCACTTCATTTCCCAGTTGACCTTTACTGCCTGTAACCAAAACCGTTTGCATAGCTATAATTTTATCTTTTGTGTACTTTTTAAAAATTCATTTCAGCCTCTTTGAATAAAGGATGTACCTGATCTTTGGGAGATACAATCGCTTTATCGGCCGGAATTTTCCAGTCAATGTTCAGCGCAGGATCATTGTACAAAATTCCCCGTTCCGATGCCTGATTGTAGAACGCATCACATTTGTAGGTAAAAAGGGCTGTTTCGCTGATTACTGAAAAACCATGGGCAAATCCTTTGGGAATCAAAAACTGCAATTTATTTTCAGCAGTGAGTTCAATTCCATACCACTGTCCGAATGTCGGGGAATCTTTTCTGAGATCGACCGCTACATCCCAAACGGCACCGATGGATACTGAAACTAATTTCGACTGACTGTGCGGATTCAACTGATAGTGCAATCCACGTATCACACCATAAGTTGATTTCGATTGGTTATCCTGACAAAAATCAAGGTCAATACCAGCTTCTTTATATTTTCCACGGTTGTAATTTTCGTAGAAAAAACCGCGTGCATCTTCAAAAACACGTGGTTTGATGATTAACAATCCGGCAATGGGTGTTTCAATTATCTCCATGCATCAGAATGTTTTATCGTTGGCAATTTTAATCATATACTCCCCGTAATGGTTTTTCTTCAGGGGTTCAGCCAGTTTCAACAGTTGTTCTTTGCTGATGTATCCGTTGCGGAAAGCAATTTCTTCGATACAGGCCACTTTCAAGCCCTGGCGGTTTTCGATGGTGGCGATGAAATTGGAGGCTTCGAGCAGACTGTCATGCGTACCGGTATCCAGCCAGGCCATCCCGCGCCCCATGATTTTCATGCTTAATCTTTCTTCCTCTAAATAAATCCTGTTTAAATCGGTGATTTCCAACTCTCCTCTTTTCGAAGGTTTCAGCGATTTGGCTTTTTTCACCACATCGTTGCTGTAGAAATACAAACCGGTAACCGCATAATTTGATTTAGGAACAGCCGGTTTTTCTTCCAGACTGAGGACTTTACCATTTGCATCAAACTCAGCAACACCATAACGTTCCGGATCATTCACATAGTAGCCGAAAACGATGGCGCCATCCTGCAATTTAGCTGCTTCCTTCAGCGTTCTCGAAAAATCAAATCCATAGAAGATGTTATCACCCAGGATCATGCAAACCGAATCATCGCCGATGAATTTTTCACCGATGATAAAAGCCTGTGCCAATCCATCCGGCGAAGGTTGTATGGCATATTCGAGTTTGATACCCAGTTCCTCTCCACTGCCAAGCAGATTCTCATACAAGTGAATATCCTGTGGGGTTGAAATAATCAGAATTTCTTTCAGTCCGGCCAGCATCAGCACCGATAAAGGATAATAAATCATCGGTTTATCGTAAACCGGGATGATTTGTTTAGAGATGCTTTTGGTTACCGGATACAAACGGGTGCCGGAACCTCCGGCCAAGATGATACCTTTCATGCTACAGTTGTTTTTATAAGTTATAAGGTGTTTGTTATTCTCTATTCCGCACAAAGATAATATTTTTATTGTAAGTCAAGCTCCCCGTTTTTCCACGCATGATAATTTTTGGTCAGCAAAACCATGAATTTAGAAACTTCCTCCCGGGTTCTTTCTGTCTCAGGTGTAATGACTGACTTCTGCAAACGCAACATGAGAATACCATATTGAAAATTGAAGCACAATTCAATATCGCTCAGTCCGGCTTCGGCTTTGCGTCTGAACTGATTGATTAACGGCAACACATGGATATATTTGGCATTATAGGCAGGTACCTGTCCCGATCTCAACAACAAAGCATGCAATTCGTCCAGTTCGGCAATCACATTTTTGTTGATTTGCAGGTGCCCCTTTTCCATCACTTGCTCCATGCGCATCATTTCAATCAGACTTTCGTACCATTCCACAACAGTTTTTCGTTCTGTATCGTCCTGAAACTGAAAACGCGAAATAATCGTATTATCTATCCGTTCCACATCAAACTGCAGCGCACGAATCAAATCTTCCACCTGCCACATGTACAGCAGGTATTCACTTATGTTTGTTTTTTTGAGTTGGGAAGCGATGAGCATGAATTCTAAATTGTAAATGGTTAATTGAAAGCGGAAAACTGAGAGCGGAAAGCGGAAAAGTAATTTCATTTATTCGCTATTCGCTTTCCGCTCTCAGTTTTCCGCTTATTCTAATCTTCTTCCTCCTCAAAGTCTATATAGAACGTCGGCTCAAACAATTCATCCAGTTCCCGGCGTTCTTTTTTGGTAGGACGACCGGTCCCTCTTTCGCGGTTATTTTTGGCGGCAATTTTACCCAGTTCGTATAGTTCGAGTTGATCGGGTGTGGTTACATTTTTCATGTAGTCCGGTACCAGTTTGGCTCCCATGCGGTTTTCCGCTAGCGCAAGCACCTCAAATGAAAAAAGCACCGGATTGTGTTTCACACCAATTACCTCACCGACTTTGATGTTTCTGGAGGGCTTTGCTTCTATCCCGCCAATCAATATCTTCCCTTTCTTACATGCTTCGGCAGCAAGAGAGCGGGTTTTGAAGAGGCGAACAGCCCATAACCATTTATCTATACGGACTTCTGTTTTCATTTATTATTATATTGTGTCATCGTAAGTTGCATCCCGGCCAGACAGAAACTTTTAATCATCTCAATGGCCTTCTCCACCCTTTCCGGCAGCAACTTCTGCTCTTCTTCATCCCATTTTCCCAACACATATTCAACCTGATAACCTTTGGGAAAATCATTTCCGATACCAAAACGCAAACGTGCATAGGTATTGTGCCCCAGTATATCCTGGATGTTTTTCAGCCCGTTATGTCCCGCATCCGAACCTTGAGGTTTGAGGCGCAACGTACCGAAAGGCAGGGCGATATCATCCACGAGCACCAGCACGTTTTCAATTTCAATTTTCTCCTTCTGCATCCAGTAACGCAACGCGTGTCCGCTCAGGTTCATAAAGGTAGACGGTTTCAGCAGGACAAGCGTACGGCCTTTCAGTTTCACCTGCGTAACAAAGCCATAGCGTTTATCCTCAAAAAAAACATTGGACGCCCTTGCAAGAGCGTCCAATATTGTGAATCCTATGTTGTGGCGGGTATTCTGGTACTCAGGACCAATATTACCCAGTCCAACGATTAAGTATTTCATCTCAACTGCAATTATTTTCCGGAGGCAGCAGCGGCAGCAGCTCCACGGGCGGCTCTTGTCAGTTTAACCTGTGCAACAACGGCATTTTTAGCGTTCAGGATTTCCAGCTTATCAATTTTAACGGCGCCTACCTGAATTGTTTTACCCAAACCTAAGTTGGTTACATCAATGGTAATGGCTTCAGGGAAATCTGTGTAAATACCTTTTACTTTCAGTTTACGCATTTGCAGGGCTAATTTACCCCCGGCTTTAACCCCTTCGGCAAGACCGTTTAATTTTACAGGTACTTCCATAATAACCGGCTTTTTATCACTTACTTCCAGAAAGTCGATGTGTAATACTTTATCCGATACCGGGTGGAACTGTAAATCCTTCATGATGGCTTTGCTCTTTTTACCATCTACATCGAGATCCACGATAAACACTTCCGGAGAATAAATCAATTTTCTTAAATCGCTTGCTGTGGCTGTAAAATGTACATTTTCACCTGTTCCGTACAATACGCAGGGTACACTTTCCTCTGCACGTGTGGCTTTCGAAGCCTTTTTACCAAGTTCCTCGCGAACTTTACCTTTTAATTCAAAAGTTTTCATCTTAATTAATTAATTGTGTTACTCAAAATTTAAGCGTTGATTTTTAAGTGATTAGTCGCTTAATTTCCCATCACACTTTCTGCATTAGAAAAGCGGGGCAAAGATAATATTATTTTACCGAAGTTGCAAATAAGATTAAAATCAATTACACTCACACAATTCCACTCACACCGCAGGTGTGATATTATTCATAACCGTATGCAAGCGAAGCGCAGCTTACGGAGCACAACTCTTCATATTAATATAGCCCCGCAGGGGCGAAATTATCTTTGCCAGTCACGTTCATCTAACTCCAATCCCATTTCCCTGAGAAAAACAATGTACTCTTCTTTGAAACTAATCTTTTTGTGATGCTCTCTTTGATTTTTAATATAATTATATACTACTTCCTTTTCTTTTACATTACAAGATATGACAGCATAACCCTCACTCCATGAAGTAAAATTCTCAAAACCGGGAGTTTGCTTTAACATTTTGCTGGTTTCAACCTTTAATTCGCGCATAAAATCAGATATTGCGATTGTCGGATGAAGTGAGAAAAGTAAATGGACATGATCATTCATTCCATTTACCCGATAAAGTTTACTGTTTTTGTTTTTTATTATACCCCAGATGTATCTGTATAATTCATCAGAATGGACAAGCGACAGGGTTGGTTGGCTTGCTTTGGTGCGAATGACTGCGTGGTAGAGTAGTTGAATATAGCTCATAGTTTATGGTTTTTCCGTAAGCTGCGCTGCGCTTGCATACGGTTATGAATAATTTCACACCTGCGGTGTGAGTGGAGTGCAAAAATAACAATTATTATCAGCACCTCAAAACAACATTATTATGTATCATAACCTTCTCCCGTTTTAAAAAAAAATACTAACTTTGCGGGTTCACAATTTTACATTACCGGCATCACTTTGAAACAGGATATTGAAACAGAACGCATTGAAGCGTCAGGTGAAATTGAAGTCACAGGCGCCCGCGTACATAACTTAAAAAACATCGACGTTACCATTCCCAGAAACGCGCTGACCGTCATTACCGGACTCAGCGGAAGTGGTAAATCCTCACTGGCTTTCGACACGATTTTTGCCGAAGGTCAGCGTCGTTATATAGAAACTTTCTCGGCTTATGCCCGTAGTTTTTTGGGCAATCTGGAACGCCCCGATGTAGATAAAATTACCGGATTGAGTCCAGTGATTTCCATCGAACAAAAGACCACCAATAAGAACCCCCGTTCGACCGTGGGTACAACCACCGAGATTTACGATTTTCTGCGTTTGCTATTTGCCCGTGCAGGTGAGGCCTATTCGTATGCTACCGGCGAGAAAATGGTGAAATATTCTGAAGAACAGATTGTCGACCTCATTCTGAAAGACTACGAAGGTAAGAAAACCTTTTTGCTGGCGCCATTGGTAAAAGGACGTAAGGGGCATTACAAGGAATTGTTCGAAACCACCCGCAAAAAAGGCTATATGCATGTGCGCATCGATGGCGAAATGCGGGAAATTACGCATGGTTTAAAAGTTGACCGTTACAAGATACACGACATTGAACTGATCATTGACCGGTTAATCATCTCAGGAAAAGACCGGCAACGGTTGAAGCAATCGCTGGAAAAAGCCATGCAACAAGGCAACGGCATCGTGATGTTGCTCGATGGCGAAACTGATACTGTCCGATATTTCAGTAAAATGTTGATGTGCCCAACCACCGGAATTTCGTATGAAGAACCTGCTCCGCACAACTTCTCCTTCAATTCGCCACACGGCGCTTGTCCGCGTTGCAAGGGAATCGGTATCGTGAACGAGATTGACATGGACAAAATCATTCCCGACAAATCCATCAGCATATATAATGGTGCAATTGTACCACTGGGGAAACATAAAAATACGATGATTTTCTGGCAGATAGAAGCCATCCTGGAGAAATACGATTGTCAGATTAAAATGCCGGTTGCCGACATCCCGGAAGAAGCCATTGAGGAAATCATGAACGGTACAGAGGAGAGACTGAACATCAAGAACCATTCGCTCGGCAATTCCAATTATTTTTTGAGTTACGACGGAATCCTGAAGTACATTGAAATGCAGCAGGAGAATTCAGCATCAGCAACTGAACAAAAATGGGCCAATCAGTTCTCAAAAGAAATTGTTTGTCCCGAATGCCACGGCGCCAAACTGAAAAAAGAATTTCTGCATTTCAGGATACACGATAAGAATATCTCGGAACTGGCTAAGATGGACATCGACGAGCTTTTCAACTGGCTGAGTCAGGTTGAACAATATCTTTCGGAAAAACAAAAAGCCATCGCGGTGGAGATTCTCAAAGAAATCCGGACACGACTTCAGTTTTTATTAGATGTCGGGCTGAGTTATTTATCGTTGAACCGGAGTTCCCATTCGCTGTCGGGAGGTGAAAGTCAGCGCATCCGCTTAGCCACCCAAATCGGCACGCAGTTGGTTAACGTGCTTTATATACTTGACGAGCCCAGCATCGGCTTACACCAGCGTGATAACGAAAGGTTAATTCGTTCGCTCAAACAACTGCGCGACACAGGTAACTCCGTCATCGTGGTGGAGCATGACAAGGAAATGATGCTGGCAGCAGATTACGTAATCGATTTGGGACCAAGAGCCGGCCGGCACGGAGGAAAAGTCGTATTTGCCGGTACGCCCGAACAAATGCTTTTATCGAATACCATGACCGCCGCTTTTCTGAACGGGAAGGAGAAAATAGAAATTCCGGCAACATTAAGACCCGGCAGCGGAAATTACCTGACCATCAAAGGAGCCAAAGGAAACAACCTGAAAAATATTGATGTAAGTTTCCCTTTGGGTAAGATGATATGTGTTACCGGTGTATCTGGGAGTGGCAAATCAACCCTGATAAATGAGACCCTGCAACCCATTCTGAGCCAGCATTTCTATTCTTCCTTAAAAGATCCGCTGCCTTATGAATCAGTAGAAGGCATAGAACAGGTCGATAAGGTAGTTGTAGTGGATCAGTCGCCTATCGGTCGCACGCCCCGCTCCAACCCCGCTACTTATACCGGCGTATTTTCCGACATCCGCAACTTGTTTGTATCATTGCCCGAGGCCAAAATCAGGGCCTACAAACCGGGACGATTTTCCTTCAACACGGCCGGTGGCCGGTGTGAAGTGTGCAGCGGAAACGGCTATAAAACCATAGAAATGAACTTTTTACCCGACGTGTACGTTCCCTGTGAAAGTTGTGGCGGTAAAAGATACAACAAAGAAACATTAGAAGTCCGGTTCAAAGGAAAGTCCATCGCCGATGTGCTCGACATGACCATCAACCAGGCCGTTGAATTCTTCGAGAATCAACCCATTATCCTCAATAAAATCAAAACGATTCAAGACGTGGGATTGGGGTATATCAGGCTGGGACAATCGAGTACCACCCTATCGGGGGGTGAAAGTCAGCGTGTAAAACTGGCAACAGAATTATCCAAAAGAGACACAGGAAAAACCCTATATATACTCGATGAACCCACGACAGGATTGCATTTTGAGGACATCCGCGTACTATTGGGCGTATTAAACCGTTTAACAGACAGGGGCAATACCGTCATCATCATTGAACACAATATGGATGTCATCAAGGCCTGCGACCACATTATCGATATCGGTCCCGAAGGCGGGCGGGCAGGCGGACGGGTGATTTGCACCGGAACGCCCCGCGAAATAGCGGAAAATCGGGACAGCGAAACAGGAAAATTCTTGAAAAGGGAGTTGAGCGAAGAGCGAATAGCAGTAGAGACGCACGGCCGTGGGTCTATTAGCGAATAGTAAAAACAGCCAAGTGCTGGTTAGAAGGGGTTGCTTCGCCACGCTCGCAATGACGTGACCGGCGACCATATTTACGATTTAAGAAAAAAAGTTTTATGCATGAAATTATACAATATATCATTCGTTTTTTAGCGGGAGATCACATTCAGGAAAGTATCCTGAAGAAAATCGGCTATACATCGGATGAACAGGAAATTATAAAATACAAGGTAATCATCCGACCATCCGGTTTTTTTGATGATAACCTGTATGGGACAGAAGCCTCGATCCCGGCATTACCCCTGAAGTTATGGGAAGAAGTGCCCATTCTTTTCGGGGATGAGACGACTGAAACGATAGGCGACACACTTGTTTTACACGCGGATATCATCGCGGGAACCTATTACCTGATTTCGAGGTACGAAGAGATGGTTCGTCGCCAGGTTCGTGACCCACACAACCGCTTTCCCGGGAAAGAATCCCTGCCATATAAGGCAGGATTTATCGATCGTCCCATCATTGAGGAATGGGGACTAATATTAAGGAACAAACTAAGGGAAGCAGGTCTCAAGGTAAGTGAACCACCCCAAGAGATCAGAAAAGTTTATTTAACACACGATGTCGACCAGATTGCCCATTACCGCAATTTCAGAGGCATGATGGGAGGTGTTCTGAGAGGCATCAAGCGACCTAAGGAAGCCAAACAAGCCATTAAAAGTTTCTTTGGCGGATTGATTTTTGACCCCTGGTACACTTTTCCTTATCTTTTCAAACTGGATCATGAACTCCGGCAGAAAATGGGAGAGAACCGGTGTGAGATCATCACCTTTATCCGGTCATACAGCGGCAAAAGGAAAGAAGACAAGCCAATTGTAAACCTGGCTCATCCCGATTATCAGACACTCATCAGATACATCAGAAGAAAGAAAGTATCTATCGGATTACACATCAGTTATGAAGCCGGATGCAATCCCGGACTCATTCCCGAAGAAAAAAGAAAATTAGAAAAGTTTACGAAAAAAGAAATTCGTTACAACCGCAATCACTTCTTAAATAACCGGGAACCGGAAGATTTTGAATCCCTGATCAGCTGTGGTATTACTGATGATTTCAGCATGGGTTACGCCGACATGGCCGGGTTCAGGTTGGGAACCTGTAAAGCCGTACAATGGATTAATCCTGCAAAGAAAGTGCTTACCAATCTGATTTTGCATCCTTTGTTGATTATGGACTGCACACTCCATGAGAAAAGATACATGTATATGAATGCGCATGATGCCTATCAATATTGTACCAATCTGATTGAAACAGTTAGCAAATTCAATGGAGAAGTTACCTTATTATGGCACAATACCATGGTCGAGAAAAACTCAAAACTATATCACAGAAAGCTATACCGTGACACAATCAAATACTTACAGGCAAGATAACAACTTCAAAAGGGCGGTCGTATGTGTTACAAACGACCTTTCCAACGACCAGCGTGTGCACAAAACCTGCATGTCGCTGATAAAATCGGGTTATCAGGTGGTGGAATACGGAAGAATACTTCCAGAAAGCATTCCGTTGAACCGTCCTTATCAAACCCACCGGGTAAAGCACCTGTTTAATAAAGGACCTTTTTTCTATGCTGAATACAACATCAGGTTATGTTGCTACTTACTTTTCACAAAAGCAAATCTGATTTTTGCCAACGATCTTGACACTTTGCCGGCAGCTTATCTTGCGGCTAAAATCAAAGGAATCAGACTGATATACGACACACACGAATATTTCACAGGAACACCGGAATTAGTCAGTCGACCTACTGTTCAAAAAATATGGAAAGCCATCGAAAAAAGAATTTTCCCAACACTTGACACGATTATTACCGTAAACGATTCGATTGCAGAATTATACAAAAAGGAATATAACAAAGATCTGGCAGTTGTCAGGAACATTCCTCTTTCCTATACTCCTGATAGCATTATGACCAGATCCGAACTGGGTTTACCCGAAAATAAAAAAATCATCATCATTCAGGGCACAGGAATTAACAAGGACAGAGGAGCGGAAGAAGCCTGTATGATGATGAAATATCTTGATGATGTTATTTTGTTAATCATTGGTGGTGGAGATGTAATTCCAGATTTAAAAAAAATAATCAAAGAGGAAAAACTGAAAGATAAAATCATCCTGAAAAACAAAATGTCGTTTTCAGAACTCAGACAATATACCCTGAATGCTGATTTGGGATTGGCAATAGATAAAAACACGAATCCAAACTACTTTTTCGCGCTACCTAATAAGTTGTTTGATTTTATACACGCCGGAATACCTGTTTTATCATCCAGATTGAAAGAAATCAGCAAAATAATTGACAAATACGACATCGGCTATTACATTGATGAGCACGACCCAGAACACATGGCGGCTGTTGTAAAAAGTATTTTTGCCGACAAAGAAACTTATCATAGTAAGAAACAAAACACAAATATTGCCAAATCAGCACTTTGCTGGGAAACGGAAGAAACTAACTTATTAAAAAGTATTCAATCTGACCGGTAAAATGTTAATACTTACTACCTACCACGAACAATTATATCGTCAAGTGCATTTATATCATTATATTTGTCCGGTAATGCCACAATTTTTATGAAGAAACAATTTACGTTAATTTTATCGATATTCTTACTGATATCTGTACGGACATATTCAGTCCCCGCCACTCCCCATCCAGTTACCCGCGTACAACCAGACGGAAGTGAACTTACCGTTTATCTGAGAGGTGACGAATTCTTTAAATATGAACTTACTACCGACGGGTATTTAATTCGTCGCGACAAGCAGGGTTTCTATCAGTATGCTGAAAAAGATACCAAAGGAGTAATCAAAACAACCGGCATCCGTGTTAATCCGGTAGATAAACGGACCGAAGCGGAAAGAAGATACATCAGTACTGCCGAAGTTAACCCCTCTTTCATCACTGAGACTAACAAACGGAAAGCACAGAAAGCCATCCGGAGAAACGACAAAAGAGGCACATTTCCCCGAACCGGTTCACCAAAATCCATTGTCATCCTGGTTAACTTCCTGAACGTTCCCTTTGTAACACTCAACCCCAATACGGCATTTACAGACATGCTCAACAAAGAGGGATATAACGACAACGGGGGTACCGGCTCAGCACGCGATTACTTTATTGCCGCTTCAAACGGATTATCATCACCCGAATTTGTAGTCGTTGGTCCATATACCTTACCGAATACCCGCGCCTATTACGGCGCCAATGACCTGACAACTGACGATGACAGGAGACCGCAACAGATGGTGGTAGATGCCTGCACCGCCGCTGCTGCCGACGGAGTAAACTTTGCCGAATACGACACCGATAATGATGGCGTTGTCGACAATATTTTCATTTTTTATGCCGGACATAACGAGGCTGAAGGCGGTCCGGATGAATCAATCTGGCCGCACCGGTGGGAACTGTACGAGGATCTTGTATTCAATGGAAAGATGATAAAGGGGTATGCCTGTACTTCTGAACTCAGAGGTAGCAGCGGAGCAAACATGTCAGGGATTGGCACTTTTGCCCATGAATTTGGTCATGTCTACGGATTGGTTGATTATTATGCCACAAACGGAGAAGATCACCATACCCTCTGGAACTGGAACATCATGGATAACGGTGCTTATCTGAATCAGGGCAGAACACCACCGACTTATTCGGCCTACGATCGTTTTTATTTGGGTTGGCTGGTTCCGGATATCCTCAAATTCCCAAAACATATTTTTCTGGAAGATATAAAAACGAGTAATCAAGCCTTTATAATCACAGCAACAGGCAATCACAACCTGGTTGGAGAAGATCCGAATCCGGTGGAATTTTTCATGCTTGAAAATAGACAGAAAACCGGATGGGACAGCTTCCTTCCGAATAGTGGCATGTTGATTACGCGCATCTATTATAATGCAACTGCATGGGAGAATAACAGTCCAAACAATAATGCTGATGCAATGGGGGTTGATATCATCGAAGCCGATGGTATCGCCAGTACATTTTCACTGGCGGGAGACCCGTTTCCGGGGTCAAAGAATGTCACTGAATATGCTCCTGTACTCCGAAACGGAACAGACATCAACCGACCGTTAACCAATATCAAGCTGGAAAACAAAATCATCAGCTTTGATTTTATGGGAGGAGGCGAAGGACTGATTCAGTTTTCCAGCAGAGAGAACAGCATGAATGTATTCAGCGATAGTGATGGCAATATCATCCTGGATAAAGGGAAAAATACGGATGACAATAAAATGGTTTATGTTTATAATGCAACCGGACAACTTTTACGACAGGTAGAGTCTTCTTCACAAATTGTATCAATCAGCAGTCTGAATAAAAATGCTTTATATATCCTGAAAGCAGGTAAAGATGCCATCAAAATAAGGCTTTAAGGCTGTAGTGTATAAACAATTAATGACAAGCCCGTTGAAAATCAATTTCAACGGGCTTGTCATTAACACTTAAAAATTATCTTCTGTACTATGCTGATACAGATTATTTCTTTTCCATCCGTTTTGCATAACGGTTCATGAACTTGTCAACACGTCCTGCGGTATCTACCAGTTTAGATTTACCGGTATAAAAAGGATGTGAACTGCTGGAGATTTCAAGTTTCATCAAAGGATAACTTACTCCGTCGATTTCAATGGTTTCTCTACTGTTCACTGTTGAACGTGTAAAAAAGGTATCGCCATTCGACATGTCTTTAAACACAACCGTGCGATAGTTTTCTGGGTGGATTCCGCTTTTCATATCTTATGTTTTAATTTTTTTATTCTTACAAATTGGCTTGCAAAAGTACAACAATTAATTTAATTTCCAAAGAGAAAATCTGATTTTTTTACCTGCTCCCAAAATAGAGCAACAACATTCCTATTAAAACTCCTATTAAATCAATCATCTTTAATTTTAGATACTTATCACGCAGTACCAGTGCCCCGTAGATAAAGGGCACAATTACCCCTGCCCTTCTGACGGTTCCCAGGACTGAGATCAGTGAATCGGGCAACGTTAACGCGTAAAAATAAACGAAATCGGAGCTAACCAGCAGGATAGAAATAAACACGATAGACCAGCGGAAACGAAAAGGTGTTGTCTTCTTACGGGTCGGATACCACAGGGTAAAGGTGATAATAGCCATCATGATGACCTGGTAAAAGGTATAATATACCTGCACGGCCATGTGGTTGAACTGCCCCATCAGGTATTTATCGTACAACCCGCTGGTGGCGCCGGTTACCGTAGCCATGATGATAAACCATATCCATTTGTTTTTGCCAAACACATAACCTTCTTTTTTCCCGATCAGCGAAAACATAAAGAATGACACCAGTGTAATAGCGATACCTCCAATCTGAAAGCCGTTCAACTGCTCCCCAAAGATTAACACACCCCCGAGCACCACCAGTACCGGCTGCGTAGCTTTAATGGGCGCTGCCAGGGTGAGTGGCAGGTTCTTCATCGCAAAATACGCAAAAAGCCAGGACGACAACACAATCGTCGACTTAGCTAAAATCAGCATATGCGTTTTAAAATCCACCTGCGGCACAAAGAAGATCCCACCTTCCAACCATGCAGGTGCAAAACTGGAAATCAACAGGAATGGCAATAAAATCAATGAAGAGATGAAAATGGACGAAAACAAAACCGGTATCACGGCATTTTCATGCACCGACACCTTCTTGCTCACCTCGTAGGAGCCAAGTAATAAAGCGGATATTATGCCAAGAAAGAGCCACATGTTTTAAAGCGGAAAACGAAAAACGGAAAGTGAAAAACTTTTTATGTACATCTCTTAATCACTTTATATCTTAATTATTATTTCAGAATTCATCAAATTCAATCTGCAATTTCCACAATCATAATGACTATCATATTATACTTAATCAGAGAAAAATCATAAAAGCATAAAATCTGAAAGAATTAATTTCCTACTCATTTACTTGTGCTTTCAGTTTTCCGTTCACCGTTTTCCGCTTTTTTTATATTTTCATCAGCATACCTCACCTCCACCAAATAAAGTCCGTGGGCAGGGACGGAAACACCGGCTTTGCAGCGGTCTTTGGCTTCGATGATGCGGCAAAAATCAGCCACACTTAATTTGTGCATACCCACATCAAAGAGAGTTCCGACGATAGAACGTACCATGTTGCGCAGGAAACGGTCGGCCTCGATGGTAAACACCCATTCATCTCCCACTTGTTGCCAGACAGCTTCAGTTATCACACAATTATTAGTTTTCACATCGGTATGCAGTTTACTGAAGCTGGTAAAATCGGTGTAGTCCTTCAGTTTCTGCGCTGCCTCATTCATCAAATCAAAATCCAGCGGATGAAACATTCTCAACGCCAGATTTTCCTTAAACACATTTTTACCTATATACAAATGATATTCGTATTTTCGGGAAATGGCATCGAAACGGGCATGTGCATCAGGGGTCACTGCAATAATCTTATCCACGGCAATGTCCTTCGGCAGGATACTATTCAGTCTGCGCACATAATCACCTCCTGCTAAATCTGCATGTCCGGAATCAAAATGAGCCACCATCTGTTTCGCATGTACGCCGGTATCGGTGCGACCGGCAGCCACCACTTCCGTTTCTTCCCGGAGCAAGGTGCGCAAACCATTCGTGAACACTTCCTGCACGGAAATGCCGTTGGGCTGGATTTGCCAGCCGTGGTAAGCTGTACCATTGTATGCAAAATAGATGAAGTAACGCATCACTGAAACACAACGGTTCTGTTTTTATAGGTGAGGGTTTTTCTTTCGATGTGTTTTTCGACGGCGCGCGAAAGCACAATTTTTTCCAAATCACGACCTTTGTGTATCAACACATCTACCGTATCCACATGTGAAATACGGGTCACATCCTGCTCGATAATCGGACCGGCATCCAGGTCGGTGGTCACATAGTGACTGGTTGCTCCGATAATTTTCACGCCACGTTCATGTGCCGCATGATAAGGTTTCGCTCCCATGAAAGCCGGAAGGAAAGAATGGTGGATATTGATGATACGATCGGGGTAATGGTTGATAAATTCCGGAGACAGGATTTGCATGTACCGAGCGAGAACGCAAAAAGTAATGCCTTTCGACCTGAGCAACTCCAGTTCCTTAGCTTCCTGTTCGGCTTTATTATCCTTGGTGATGGGAAAATAATGATATTCGATACCGAAACGTTGTGCCACCGGCTCCATATCCGGATGATTACTGATGATCAGCGGAATATCCACATGCCACTCCCCTGCCGCATAGCGCGACAATAAATCATACAAGCAATGGGGCATCTTCGAAACAAAAATTGCCATACGGGGTTTTGTATCGGAAAAATAAAGCCTGAAGTGCATGTCAAACCGGCTTGCCAGCAGGGTTTGGAAATAATCCTGAATTTTTTCCTTGGGAATCTGGAAGGTGTCCAAATCCCATTTCACACGCATGAAGAAAACTTTTTCTTCGCGGTTTACATACTGGTCGAGGTACAAAATATTACCACTATGCTGATTGATGAACTCAGTCACAGCCGCCAGAATCCCGGGTTTATCGGGACAGTGCAGTAACAATACTGCCGTATTATCGTTTAATTTCATTTTCTTTCTGATAATCTACCTTAAAAACGAACTGCAAAGATAGTATTTATCAATGAAAGAAAAAATCAGTCATGCTCCACCCAAATCAATTTATCGGTATCAAAACCAATTTCCTGCGCTTTTTTTACATAAGCGGTTTTAATCTCTTCGGGAATAGTTTTCTCTCTGGCCAGAATCCAGAGGTATTCAAGACTACTGCCGGCGATGAGCGCGTATTTATACTCATCATCTAAGGCAATAACATTGTAACCTCCGTAAAACGGTCCGAAGAACGACACTTTCAGCATGGCTACAGTTGGGTCGCCTACGAACTTAGCCTTACCATTAGCTTCTTTCCATTCTTTTTTCACGTAATTATAACCCCGATTGGTAACATCAATCAAACCGTCTTCACGCAATTGGTAAAATGCAGTAGTATTATTCAGGTCCTTTTCAAACCTGAAATCAAAACGCGCAATTTCATACCACTTGCCTAAATATTTTTCTTTATCGAAAGACCTTACAGCCACTGCTCCGGGAGGAATGGTACTGCAGGATTTAAGGAATAGTCCCATGCTGCAAAGGATGATTGTTAATAATGTGGTTGTTTTCATGATGATATATTTATGTTTTACCGCTCCATTCCCATCGCTACCTACGGCAGCTCACTATCAAGTGTTTAATTCTAAACCTGTCCTTAAACTGGCAGGTTACAGAGATCTGCTTCCTACGGAAGCTATTCATGCAGCATCTTCCTAATAAAGCAGACAGATAGATCCATTATGCGAATAATTTTTCTATTCTCTCGGCATAATGCCCCTCAATCACATTTCGCTTGATTTTCAGGGTTGGCGACAGGAAACCACCGGGCTGCGTCCACTCTTCAGGAACCAGTTGCCAGCGTTTCACCTGCTCGAAATCGCCAAAGAATACATTATATTTCTTCACCTCTTCTTCGTAACGTTTCAGTACAACCTTATTCTGAATCACTTCTTCATTGGTAGTATAAGGGATGTTGTGAATACCGCACCACGACTTCAAATACACAAAATCAGGTGAAATCAACGCAGCAGCAAATTTCTTATTCTCACCCACCACAATCATGTTATCTATAAACGGCGATTCGGTAAATTTAGACTCAATCGTCTGGGGATTCACATATTTACCAAAGGATGTTTTGAAAATACTTTTCAAACGACCCGTAATAATCAACTGACCTTCGGGGGTAAATTTTCCGGTATCGCCGGTATGGAACCAACCATCGGCATCAATTACCTGTGAAGTCAGCTCAGGAGCACGGTAATAACCCAGCATCACATTGTGACCGCGACACATGATTTCGTCTCTCTCGCCCAGTTTCACTTCAACACCCGGCAATGGCAGTCCTACCGTTCCGAATTTGCGGCCGTGTTTGCCACGCTGACTTACCGCGATAACCGGAGAAGTTTCACTCAACCCGTAACCCTCGAACACCGGCATACCAATCGCGGAAAAGAAAGATCCCATGTGCGGCTGCAAAGCCGAGCCTCCCGACACCACGATATCGAAATTACCGCCAATGGCTTCGCGCCACTTGGAAAAAATAAGTTTATCGGCTAGCTTCAGTTGTTGTTTCATGCACCAGCTATTGCCTTCCAACTGATATTTGGTGGCTAAATTAAATGCCCAATAATACAATTTCCGTTTAATAAAAGGTAGTTTCTTGCCGGCCAGATATAGTTTATCGTATATTTTTTCGAGTAAGCGGGGTACTGCCGACATCATTGTAGGCTTAATTTCTTTGATGTTATCTGCAATGGTCGCCAGACTTTCAGCATAATAAACCGACATTCCCAGGTATTGATAGAGGTAAACCAACATACGTTCGTAAGCATGGCAAAGCGGAAGGAAACTCAGAGCTGTTTTACTCCAGCCCGACGGTGTTGTTCTCAGATTCATAATCTGATTCACAATATTACTGTGCGACAACATCACCCCTTTTGGATTTCCGGTGGTACCTGACGTATAGATAATCGTTGCCATATCCTCCGTTTTAATGGCAGCTTTGATTTTTGCCAGTTCTTCCGGCACCGGGTTTTCTTTTCCCAGTTGAATGAGTTGATCTAAGTATTTATAATCCCCGTCTTCTTCATCGAAAAGAAAAATTTCTTTCAACGTTTTAACCTCGGGCATGACCGGCTCCAATTTTTTGAGCAATGACTTCCCATCAATAAAAATCATTTTCATCTCGGCATGATTCAGGATGTAACGATAATCGTCCTGACTGATGGTCGGATAAATTGGAATTGAAATAGCTCCCGACTGCATGATGGCCATATCAAGCATATTCCATTCGGGACGGTTGCCACTGACAATACCGATATTATCTCCGGCTTTCACCCCCAGCTTCAATAATCCGTAGCTGATATGATTCACTGCATCAACATACTCCTGAATGCTGATTTTCTTCCAGGTTCCGTTTTTCTTGCTGGCCAATGCAGCATCCTGATTCGGATAATTTTCCAGATAATTATCCAGTAAATCGAATATACGCGTAACTTCCATATAATATTTCTTTAGCTTTTGTTTCTTAAAAGATTCTAATCGAACCTTCAAAAGTAAAAAATATTATTGAATATTCAACAAATATTTATTTTTTAAATAATACACGAAATGCCTCCTCCACTTTCTTCACCCGGATGATTTCCATGTTGATTTTGTCGAGGTTGAGGCCTTTGAGGTCGAAGTTGGGAATGATCATTTTGGTAAAACCGAGTTTTTCGGCTTCGCGGATACGTTGCTCGATGCGGTTGATGGGACGGATTTCGCCGGAGAGACCGACCTCACCGGCCATGCACACATGCTTTTCAATGGCGATATCCACATTGGAAGAAAGGATAGCAGAGATGACGGCCAGATCTATAGCCGGGTCATTGACCTTGATACCGCCGGCAATATTCAGGAAAACATCTTTTTGTGCTAATTTGAAACCCACGCGCTTTTCAAGTACAGCGAGTAACATATTCAGGCGGCGGAGGTCGAAACCGGTGGAGGAACGCTGAGGGGTACCGTAGGCTGCCGAGCTAACAAGTGATTGTACTTCAATCAGAAACGGCCGGATACCTTCTACGGCAGAAGCAATCGCTACACCGCTGAGTCCTTCATGGTTTTGCGACAACAATAATTCTGACGGGTTGTTTACTTCCCGCAAGCCGTTGTGCTGCATTTCAAAAATGCCCAATTCGGCAGTACTTCCGAAGCGATTCTTAATGGCTCTTAAAATACGGTACATGTAATGCTGGTCACCTTCGAACTGCAAGACCGTATCCACGATGTGTTCCAGCACCTTCGGACCGGCAATGCTGCCTTCTTTGTTGATGTGCCCGATGAGCAACACGGGTGTTCCGGAACTTTTGCAGTACTTCAGTAAAGCCGCGGCACATTCACGCACCTGCGACACAGAGCCGGGAGAAGACTCGATGGTTTCGGTCGACACAGTCTGTATGGAATCGACCACCACCAAGTCGGGGTTGATGTTGCTGATGTGTACGAAAATCTGTTCGAGGGAGGTCTCGCTGACTACATAACAGTCGGCCGCATCGGGACTTAAGCGTTCCGCACGCAGCTTGATTTGCTTAACACTTTCTTCGCCTGAAACATAGAGTACTTTACGATTGCGGATGTTCAACACCACCTGCAACACGAGTGTTGACTTACCAATACCCGGCTCGCCACCAATGAGTACGAGTGATCCGGGAACCAATCCCCCACCCAGTACCCGGTTCAGCTCACCCGAGTGCGTATCAATCCGGCTTTCCTCGGTTGTTTCAACCTGAGAAATCAACACCGGCTTCTCCTTTGTCACCTGAATACCCGCCAGCTGGATGCTTTGTTTGCTCTCCTTGCTGATGATTTCTTCGACATAGGTATTCCATTCCCCGCAGGACGGACATTTTCCTATCCACTTCGGAGAATCGTTGCCACAGTTTTGGCAGACGTATACGCTCTTGGTTTTTGCCATTTTATTTTACCATATAAGTCATATAAGTAACATATAAGTTTTGCTGGGTTAATTTTTCATAATATCAAAACCTAACAAGCATTCTAAAGCTTATATGTTACTTATATGACTTATATGGTTTTATAGATTAAAACGCGTCAATGATCGCTTTGAAGTCAGCCACTTTCAACGAAGCGCCACCAATCAAACCGCCATCCACATCGGGATTTGAGAATAATTCTTTGGCATTACCGGCATTGCAACTTCCACCATACAGGATAGAGCAATTATCAGCTACTTCCTGACCATATTTAGCAGCTAAAGTCTGACGAATAAACGCATGCATTTCCTGTGCCTGAGCAGCAGAAGCCGTTTTACCGGTTCCGATAGCCCATACCGGTTCGTAAGCCAGTACAATTTTACCGAAATCTTCAGCAGATAATTCGAATAATGAATCCACGATTTGAGATTTAACCACATCGAAATGTTTTTCAGCTTCTCTCTCAGCCAATACTTCACCAATACAGAAGATAGGAGTCAGTTCGTTTTTAAGCGCCAACTCAACTTTGGTTTTCAGCGTTTCTGCTGTTTCACCATAGTAAGCACGTCTTTCAGAGTGACCTAAAATAACATAATTAGCACCGGTAGATTTCACCATCGAAGCTGAAATTTCACCTGTATATGCGCCTGATTCCTTATCAGCACAGTTTTGAGCAGCTACCCCGATTTTGTTGGTATCGATGGCAGCAACCACGCTGGCAAGGTGGATAAACGGCGTACCGATTACCACATCACAATTTGGTGTTACCCCTTTCAGCGCGCCATTCAATTCTTCAGCCAACGCCAACCCTTCCTGCAGGGTTTTATTCATTTTCCAGTTACCTGCTACAATGTTTTTTCTCATTTTTTTGTTTGATATTTTATGTTTGACAATGTTTTTATTTGAATTATATTCCACAAGACCTGTCAGGTTTTAAAAACCTGACAGGTCTGATTGTTTTTATCACAATCGTTTTCCATTCCATTTCCCCTTCACCGTTCCATCCACCAATTTCATCACCCCGGGATTGGCCCGTATCATGGTTTTAAGGGTTATCGGATCGGTTTTATAAAAGGGGAATGTGATTCCGTATTTCGTTTTAAATTCCTGAATATCCTGGGTGGAAGAAGCCGTCAGGGCATAAACTTTCTCCTCCGGATGTTCGTTCAGCTTGTATGCGACAAAATCCTTTACTTTTTCGATACCTTTCTCTGATGTTTTTTGCAGGTCATACATCACGATTAAATAGGTCGTCCCTTCATAATTCAGCACTTCTTCCGTTACATCCTCAAATTCAGCCGTCAAAATCACCAAATCGTGGATAGGTGGTTTGTATCCTTCCGAAATCAGTTTGGTTTCCTGGTTGACAAATGTCCAGCTGGAATCCGGTAATTGGTCGATAGAGAATATTTTTCTGGATCCTTCCTTTTCGTATACAAAGTTATATTCATACACATCGCCCGGCGCATCATCAGGAACTTTCATTGCATCGGGAATATTTACACCAACTTTATACGGACGAAAATCCAACACCGGCAGGTGTGTCAGGTTATAAATCATAAAACCGAAAGATGCCACAAAAAAGACGATAATAAATCCCCATTCGACATTCGGCAGAAAAATCTTGCTGTATTTTTTCTGAAAAATAAGGAGTAATAAAGTCAGGATGAAAAAGAAAACATTTTTGTAGAAAGTCATCCAGTTACTTATTTTCAGGGCATCGCCGAAACACCCACAATCCGTAACCGGGTTATACAGGGCAATATATAAAGTCAGCGGCGTCATAACCAGCATAAAAACGAAAGCCAGCCACGACGAGAACTTGAATTTAACCTGAAAAACGAGGTCCAGCCCGATGAGCAATTCTATGGCAATCAGCAAAAAAGCAGCCGGGAAAGCCATGAAAGTCAGTCCGCCCCAAAACCCATCGAAAGCAGTAAGATAATCTTCAATTTTATAGACTGTACCCAGCGGATCCACCGCCTTCACAAATCCGGAAAAGACAAATACCAATCCGATGAGCAGGCGGTTGGCATGCAGCAAAACCGGAAGCGTACCGAGCAGCTTACCCGATCCGGAAGTCCTGATATGTCTGCGCCTTCTTTTCAAGAATTTTCCTCCATTTTTATCAAACCGAAGACCGCGTAGTTAATCATATCGAAGTAATTGGCATCGATGCCTTCGGAAATAATGGTTACACCCTGGTTATCTTCAATCTGTTTGGTGCGGTTTATTTTCATCAGGATTAAATCCGTGTACGATTCCATGCGCATCGAACGCCAGGCTTCATCGTAATCATGGTTTTTAGCCATCATCAGTTCTTTGGCCTGTTGTAAATATTTATTGTAAAGTGCCAGTCCGTTATCATAACTCAGGTCATCCGCTTCCGAAACACCTAGTTCCAACTGAATTAATCCAATTACACCATAATTCACAATCGCGATTAATTCAGAACGGATTCCTTCATCCACTTTAGCCACGCCTTTGGTTTCGATACTACGGATACGGTTGGCTTTGATATAAATCTGGTCGGTCACTGATTTCGGGCGTAGAATGCGCCAGGAAGCGCCGTAATCCTTCATTTTCTTGGTAAAAATATCACGGCAAATGGTGGCAACCTGATCGAATTGTTTGTCGGTGTGGCTCATACTGACAGCTATTTTTTTTGAGCAACAAAGGTACAATTATTTGTTGAAATGAACAACGGGAAAATTAGTCTAAGGTCAACCAGTTACTGCCTGAAGTAAGATAAAGATGCTTTGCATTTCCGTTAAAACCATTAAATAACTTTAACAATGATATATTTGTTTGTCTCAACATATCCCAATACATTTGCAGCCTTTATTCAGCAGCGGTGAAAATAAATAAGGTATCAGATAAATTTAAAAGCCCAAATGACTCAGGTAAATATTCCGGTTGGATATACCTGGCCGGCATATTGATGTGTTTTTTCCCCTTTGTTTCTCCTGCCATATCCCTGACCGCCGGTTTGCTTTTATCTCTGATTGGTATCAGACATGACTACATTCACCGGCACACGGCTACAATCCTGCAACTTTCCATCGTTTTATTGGGTTTCGGGATGAATCTCGACGATGTCATTCATGCTTCCAAAAGTGGTTTTATTGAAACGCTGGTCTCTGTTACGACAGTCATGATCCTGGGTATTCTGTTAGGGAAACTCTTTAAAATAGAAAAAAATATTGCACTGTTGATTTCCACCGGGACAGCCATTTGCGGTGGCAGTGCCATTGCTGCGGTTGCGCCCATCCTCAAAAGTAAAAATTACCAGAACTCATTCGCACTGATTGTCGTATTCGTTCTCAATGCAGTCGCGCTGTTGTTGTTCCCATTCATCGGGCACAAACTGGGATTGAGTCAGGAAGTCTTTGGCAACTGGGCAGCCATCGCCATTCACGACACCAGTTCCGTAGTTGGTGCAGGCGCCATTTACGGAGAAAAAGCCCTGCAGATAGCCACCACCGTGAAACTGATCCGTGCCCTGTGGATCATCCCGCTTTCGTTGGTGATAGCGCTGTTAAACAAACGCGACGGCAAGCATGCCATTCAATTCCCCTGGTTCATTCTGTTTTTTGTGTTGGCCATCCTCTTTGCCAATTTCTTCCCTTCGTTCGAACAAAGTTATCTTCATCTCAACTGGCTGGGGAAACGCAGCATGGTCATCGCTCTGTTCCTCATTGGCTCCAACATCACCATCCGGCAAATCCGGCAATCGGGTGCTAAAAGTTTTGCTTATGGCATCGTGCTGTGGATTGTAACTGCAATTGGGTCACTGGTGTTTATGAGTTGGTAGCTTTCTAATTATTGCAATTTTAAATAATACTATTACTTTTGGGGTTATCAATCATTTAAAATATGAAAATCATCCCCCACAGCACCAACATTGCCGAAGTAATATCTGAAACTCCTGTCATCAACAAAATTGAAGATGGAGTAGATTTATTAGGAAACCTCTATTATCAGGGATTTGATAAAATTATCCTGCATGAAGAAAACATCACGCCGGATTTTTTTGTTCTAAGCACCGGGATTGCCGGTGAAATACTGCAAAAGTTTTCCACCTACCGTGTACGATTAGCGATAGTGGGTGATTTTTCAAAATACGGCAGCAAAAGCCTGCGGGATTTTATCTACGAAAGCAACAAAGGGAAACACATCTGCTTTGTGGCAAACATTGAGGATGCAATTGAAATGCTTTCAAAAAAATGATGAAAAATAAACCTGAAATCAAAAAACAATATCAGATGGAAAGAACTGTGATTTTTTTCGAAACACAAGATCAATTCAGAATCTGGCTTGAGCAACACCACGAAAAACAGACAGAACTGATTGTTGGGTATTATAAAGTAGGAACCGGTAAACCTTCGATGACCTGGTCGGAATCGGTTGACCAGGCACTTTGCTTTGGCTGGATTGACGGGGTCCGGAGATCCATCGATGAGGAAAGTTATTGCATACGTTTTACCCCCAGAAGAAGCAAAAGCATCTGGAGCGCCGTCAACATCAGGAAAATGGAAGAACTCACAAAAGCTGGGCTGATGAAACCTGCCGGACTAAAAATCTTTAATGAATGGAAAGATAAAAAATCAGCAAATTATTCCTATGAAAATAAGATACTAACACTTAATCCGGATTATGAGAAACAATTCAAAGACGATAAGGCGGCATGGGAATTCTTCACAAAACAAGCCCCATCCTATAGAAAGGCAATAATAAACTGGATTATGAGTGCTAAGCAGGAAAAAACCAGGCAACAAAGATTGGATAAAGCAATTAATGCAAGCGGAATGAATCAAAAAATTTATTAAACACACTATCATGAACAAGATCGATCAATACATCCAACAATTCCCGGAAGAAACCCGTGATATTCTGAACAAAATCAGGGCATTAATCAAAAAGCATGCACCTGATGCTATAGAATCTATTGCCTATGGGATGCCGGCATATAAACTCAATAAAAAACCGCTGGTGTATTTTGCTGCTTATAATACCCACATCGGATTTTACGCGACACCTTTGGGACATGAAGCGTTCAAAGAGGAACTTTCAAAATATAAGCAGGGTAAGGGATCTGTACAGTTCCCGCTTGATCAGTCAATACCTTATGATTTGATTGTGTGTATGGTGAAGTTGAGGGTGCAGGAGACTGGATTTAAAATAAATCAGAAAACAAAATAAAAGATTCATCTGTTATAATTTATGTCATTTTATAACAATTGTTAGCACATGAATCTGATTGAAAAAGTTTCAGTAATTTTTATATCTGTATTAATCTCAATGATAAGCGGAAATACATCAATTGTCTCAGCACAAATTCCCCAAAACGGTGTATACGCAGAACTATTAGGTACAGGGATACTGGCAACTGTAAATTATGAACGGTATTTTCCAATTACAAAAAACAGTCACCTGGGTGCCAACATCGGACTTGGATTTCCCGAAAAAAATTATCCTGACAATCCCTATATTCCACTTACATTGACTTACAGTCTTGGATCAGGTAAAAATTTTCTGGAAACCGGAATTGGCATGACATACAGAACCGACCTTGCTGCAAAAGCACATTTGGTGTTAGGTTATAAACGAATGTCACAAAACGGCCTGCTATTAAAATTCAGAATCACACCTATTATGGGAACAACCAATGATCGTTTCGTTTTCTTACCCTGGTTAGGTATTGCATTAGGTTATTCTTTTTAATTCACCCCTTCAATTTACCAAAATACATAGCAAACGACCGGTACAAAAAATGGGTCCACTTGCCAAAAGGAACAATAATCAAGGCCCATTGCACTAGGATGGTAAAATGAACAATATACAACCATTTATTGGCTTCTAACCACGACATGTCCTGAAAGAATTTCACAAAAAAAGCCGTCAGCCCCATAAGTAGCAACCATACCACGAAAAGCCAGTCGGCAGGCTGCGATTTTTTAGTCAACGTGGAGGTTTTGCGAACACGATGCGACACGAAATCTATGGTCACGATAAATACTACCGCACTGAGCACGTAACCTAAAATGTGCACGAACAGACTTTCAGTCGAAAACCAGTTGAGAAAAACGGTAGTGAACAGCAGCGACAAATAAGCAATCACGAGGATAAAATGCTCAAACCAGCGCAGGCGGTTGTCATCGCAACCCAACGAGCGTTTCTGGGTGAACATGTGCACAAACAACTCACCGAGTGAAGTCACATATTTCATAAAGGGAACTTTCACGTTGGGTTTCAGGATGGTAAAATACCACATCCGGATAAGGTTGGGTAACAAAATAACCACACCCACCGTCCCGATGGCAACTTTTTCGAAGACATGGCCGACTTCCATCAAATGTGCTAAGTTGAAATCCTGCCGGATGGCATACAACAGTACGCCCAACAAGGTCAATACAAATACTGCAATCGTGAACGGCAGCGACTTGTACAGCAAACCCGACAGTCCGGTCCAGTCGTACTGCGCCATTAGCCAGCGGCGGAGACTCATCATCAACTCACTTGGGTCGGCCTGTCGCGGACAATCCGTGGTACATTCGCCACAAGCATAACACTGCCAGGGTTTCAACGATGATTTTATTTCATCTTCCAACCCTAGCATTGTATATCGCACCATCTCCCTCGGAAAAGAACTCTCTGCCGTGGAAAGCGAACAAATTGCCGTGCAGTTACCACAATTGTAACACGCACTGAAATCTTTTTCTCCGTATTTATATAGTTCCGACACGAAATCGGGATTCACTCTTGCCATACATCAATGATTTTTAACTTTGTAATAAAAATAGAGTTCCTTCTCATCCATCCCCGCAGGTTGCACGATGCCATATTTATTCATCGTCATCAAATGCCAGGTAACCAACTCTTTGCTGAGTTTCGAATTTTCAGCTATCTGCGGAATGGTGTTCTGTTCGTTGGTCATGCCCGCCAAAATCTCTTTCCAAATCTGCGGATACTCTTTCATCTGTGTTACAGCATCTTGTTCCGATTCTTCTGCTTCTTGCTGACGTTCAGGAATATCAAACTGGGTCGTGAAACCATCTATCATAGACTCAATTTCCTTGTCGGTAAACTGCGCCACCTCGATGGCATTTTCCGGACATACCGGGGCACAAATACCACAGCCCGTACAAACTGCTTTATTAACTGCCGCGATACGTTTTCCACCCGCTTCGACCTCTTTCAGCGCTGTATAATCACATACATCAGCACATTTTCCACACCAGATACAGGCATCGGGATTGATGCGCGCGATAATCGGATCGACGGAAATCGTATCCTTCGACAGCAAGGTATTGACCTTGGCGGCCGCCGATAAAGCCGACTGCACCGACTCGCTGATGTTGCGCGGTCCCTGACAGCTTCCGCCGATGTAAACCCCTTTGATAACTGTCTCCACCGGTTTCAATTTCGGATGTATCTCGTTGAAAAACTTATCGTTACCAACCGGAATTTTCAGATGTTCTGATATCCGGGCTGAATCTGCACAGGCTACCATACCCGTTACCAGTACCACCATATCCACCGGAATTTCAATTTCTTTTTTTGCGGTCAGATAATCTTTTACCTTCACCAGCATTTTTTTCCCTTCTGCCGATATCACCGGCAACTCTTTTTCTTCGTATTTCAGGTAAACATCACCCTGACGGCACGATGCTTCGTACATCACCTCGTGTTTACCATAAGTCCGGATATCCCTGAACAAATGATATGCACGGATGTTGCCAAATTTCTCTTTCAGCTGAAGGGAAGTATGCACCGCCGCGTTGCAGCAGGTACGTGAACAATATTTATTTTCACCCTTGGTCTGACGACTTCCCACGCAATAGATAAACGCGACACTTCCGACCGCTTTATCCTGAAACATCAGTTCACCCTTGCTCTTATCCATCAACTGGTTGAATTCGGGAAGTGTGATGACCTGCGGAAACTGCCCGTAGCCATACTCCCCTGCTTTCGGTTGATAATGATCAAAACCCGTTGCCACCAAAACCGAACCCACGATGAAAGTCATGCGCTCATCTTCTTTTATCTGACTGATATTCGAAGTATTCAAATGGCGGGGCTTAACTTTAATTTCCACCTGAAAATTACCCAAACTTCCCGAAACCTTTTCTAAAACTGCGCCTGTGAAAAGGGTGATGTTATTCCGGGATTTAATCTGTTGATACAGCTTATCAACGATTTCTTTTCCATCCTGTCCGGTCATAAAAACTTTTCCGGTTTGACCGACATGACCACCCACGCTGAATTCCTTTTCAATCAGGAACACCTCGTGACCATTGTTGGCAAGTTCGATAGCTGCTTTCATCCCCGACACACCGGCGCCGATAACCAATACTGATTTTTTGATTTCAACTTCGATGTTATCCAACGATTCGGAATGAATTACCCTGTTGATACCCGCACGGATAAGACCGGCAGCTTTCACAGTAGCTTCCCTCGGTTTATCGGAATGAGGCCAGGAACATTGTTCCCGCACGTTCACCTGCACATAGTTCATGGGATTCAGTCCGGCTCGCACAGCCACATTGCGAAAGGTATGCAAATGCAGTTTCGGGGAGCAGGAAGCCACCACGATGCCATCCAGCTGATTTGCCTGAATATCGGCTATCATGTCCTTCTGATTAGAGTCAGCACAGGCAAACATCACATCTTTCGAAACCACGATGTTTTCTTCCTTGTGAAACATCTTCCCGAGTTCCGCAACATCCACGTAGTCGGAAATATTACCGCCGCAATGACAAATATATACACCTATTCTCTTCTTCATATCAACGGATTACGTTAAAGGTTTTAACTGAACTGCGGGGAGTTGCAGAAACTGTTTCAACAGACACATCACCATGCAGGTAAGATGCCACTTCAGCAGCAGCACAACCGGCAGATAGGATTGAATCCGGAATATCCTTTGGTCCTGATGCAGCGCCTGCAACAAAAACTCCCGGGATATTGGTCTGTGCCGGATTAGTCAGTTCATCCGGCTGCATCACGAAACTAAACCGGTCGAGTTCCAATCGTTGAGCCGTGAACATATCCGGTATTTTTTTATTGGGAACAACCCCGGTCGAAAGTACCACCAAATCATGTTTCAATTCCTTCACGATGCCTTTGGTGATGTCTTCGTAACGTAAAATCAAATCGCCCGATCCGTTTTCATTTTCACGGATGGAAGCTACTTTACCTTTAACAAAATTCACTCCCATAGATTTGGATTCACGGAAAAACTCTTCGTAACCTTTGCCAAACGCTCGGATATCAATATAATAAATCGTGATATCAGCCATGGGTAGTGCACCCATCAGCAACTGAGCCTGTTTGATGGAATACATGCAGCAAATCTGGGAACAAATGGGATTGTTGGCGCAATCGCTTCCGCAGCCTCCATTTTCGATGGATGAATCACGGGAACCGGTACAAAGTACGTAAGCGATATTGTCGGGTACTTTGCCATCGCCCGGTCGCAGCAGACTGTTAAAGGGACGTGTCGGAGCAATGAGACGATCCATTTGCATGGAATCAATCACGTTCGGATATTGATTATAGCCATATTGTGGTTTGCCGCTGGGCGGAAACAGACTATAACCCGTTGCCAGCACAACAGCACGTGCTTTCAGTTTTTCTCTGATGATTTTCTGAGAAAAATCTATGGCATTCGAAGGACAAGCCGCCACACATTGATGACATTCCCGGCAGTTGCTGCAATCTAAACAGCGATTGGTCGCTTCTTTGAGTTGTGCTTCCGTATATACTTTTTCCACTTCCTCCCACTGTTTGCCACGGGCACGGGCATCCAGCAACACTGGTTCAACAGGGAGTTTTAGTCCTCCCTTGTATTTTTTGATGATGGGTTCTTTGTTGACAGCCGGGAGTTTATCACCATCCTCAAAATCATGCATATCCAACCCACGTAGCAACTTATCCATGTAGAATGCAGCTTTGCGACCCTGACCGGCTGCTTCGATGAGTGTTGTAGCACCGGTTGTTGAGTCACCACCTGCAAAAATATAATCCACATTGGTCTGTAAAGTTTTCGCATCAGCTTTGATGGTACCATTTTTATTCATTTCCACCTGTCCCGCAAAAGGCGCTGTAGTGGGTTTCAACCCGATGGCTTCGATTACGTAATCAACCGGTTCGGCATACTCAGAACCATTAACGGCTTCGGTGGTTCGGCGTCCATCACTTCCTTTCTCGCCCAACTTCATCTTAGTAAGCTGAACTGCAGATATCCGACCATTCGTTCCGATATACTTCACCGGATTGCGCAACACCCGTATTTCAACACCTTCTTCTTCCGCCTCCCGTATTTCTGGTTCAAAACAAGGCATTTCTTCCCTGCTTCTTCTGTAAATAACCGAAACCGAAGCTGCACCACAACGCAAGGCTGTGCGCGCCGCATCAATAGCGGTATTTCCACCACCGATTACCATGACTTTCTTTCCGGTTAGGTCTTCTTTTTTGCCGATATTCGCTTCGCGAAGAAAATCCATGCAACCTACCACACCATCGAGGTCGCAACCTTCGATATTGGATTTTGTGCTTACATGGGTACCGACTCCGACGAAAACCAAGTCGAAACCAGCTGCTTTCAGACCATGCAAATCATCAATTTTACGATTACACTGAATTTCTACCCCTACCGCAGTTACATTTTGCACATCACGAGCTACGACATCTTTCGGCGCACGATACTCAGGAAGAGCCAGTCGCAACATACCTCCTGCCCCGGGCGCTGCTTCAAAAATGGTAACCTGATGTCCTTTCAGTGCTAAATGATAGGCGCAGGTTAATCCGGCCGGACCGGAACCTACAACAGCGACTTTCTTTCCTGTTTTTTCTTTGATCTCAACTGCTGGCGCTTCAGGATATTTTTCATAATACCAATCCACGAAATATCTTTTGATGCGACGGATATCCACGCCACCTTCAAGCGAAGCACGACTACATGCATTTTCACAGGGAGCATAACAGGCACGTCCCAGACTGCCCGGGAAAGGAATATCTTCGAGGTGCAGTTTCATGGCTTCTTCATACTGACCATTTCGTGCCAGTGTGATGTAACCATAAGGTTTCACACCACCCGGACATTCGTTGATACAGGGAGCTGAATGTCCCTGACGGTCGATGGTGGCAATCCGGGGATTGGCTAAGTTGAATGGGATATAGGCAACTTTTCGGCCGGCAAGATGCGTATTATATTCATCGCTGCGGACTTCCGGACAAACTATCTCACACTCGCCGCAGCCCGTACAATCCTTCTGAATTACATACCTCGGTTGTTGGGTAATTTCAATATCGAAATCTTCCTGCGTTTTTACAACACTGTTCACCTCGCTGTTGAGCATCAGGGTTATATTCGGGTGACGGGCAGTCTCCGACATCTTGGGTGTCGTGATACAGGCTGCACAGTCGAGCGTAGGAAACACCTTGCTCAACTGAATCATCTTGCCGCCGATGGAAAGACCTTTTTCCACCAACAACACTTTTTTGCCCATGTCAGCGAGGTTCAATGCCGTTTCCTGCCCGGCAATGCCACCCCCGATGACCATCGCATCATACGTTATTTCTTGATTCTTCATATTGTCAACTGTACAAAATTCCCGGATTTAACCGGGGAAGGGTAATTATTCTTCAATGGCAGCGAGGATTTTGCCGAAATTCTCCATGTGATTCATAAAGGGTTCGGCACAAACGGAGCATAAAGCAGCCATGCGCACCCGTTTCGGACTGATATTTTTGGCTTTCATCAGTTCCTGTGAGCTTTCAACAATGGTATTGGTATGCTCGGCACATCGACTGCTGTAAGAACATTCATGTCCATCGGCCGCGATGAAAACTCCATCAAAACCACTTTCAAGTGCATGTAAAATCCAGCGGGGCTTGATGCCTGATGAGCAAGGAAGACTAATCACATACACCGATGGTGCATAGTGCATCTTTTTCAATCCCGCCTGATCTATGCCCGGGTCGGAGATTTTTTCCGTGGAAAAGACGAGAATTTTGGGAGCTTGTTTGTTGTCCATGATTCTAATTCTTTTAAACCATATAAGTCATATAAGTTTTTTGTAATGAATAAAACTCTTTTAATTAAATTGATTACAGCTTATATGAAACTTATATGACTCATATGGTAAATAAAATTTACTCTTTCCGTAAAAACAAACGGCTGAAGCTATCTTCATCAACAAAACCAAGGTATTCATGACCTACCTTTTCGCACCAGCGGGGAATATCGCTTTTTGTTCCTTCGTCGGCCGAAAGAATTTCCATGATTTCACCTGATTCGATATCGCCAATGGCTTTTTTTGCGGCCAACAACGGACCCGGACAAGCGGTTCCACGGGCATCTACTACTAAATCTGATTGGAGGTTTTTTAAATCTTCTGACATAATGGTAATTTTTTAATGTAAATTATTTTTCTTCAGACCTGTCAGGTTTTAAAAACCTGACAGGTCTCACCTTTTTCAAATAAACAACTGCATGGCGCTTTCCCCGGCATCAGCCACGAAGGTTCCTGCACCGGCATACCGTAAATTAGGATAATCGATAAACTCTTCGCGCTTGAAACCCATCAAATCCATCGACATCTCACATACCGTGATTTCAATGCCTAACTCGCCGGCTTGTTGGAACATTTCATCTAATGAAAGGACATTTTTCTTTTTCATGAGCATCTTAATCATCATGGGTCCCATGCCTGCCATGTTCATGTTCGATAGTTTCAGTTTATTCTTTCCTTTAGGAAGCATCATGCCAAACATCTTCGAAATAAAATCTTTACCGGTAGCTTTTTTCTTTTTATCCCGTAAAGCTGATAAGGCCCAGAAGGAAAAGAAAATTTTCACTTTAGTATCCATGGCAGCAGCAGCCAATGAAATAATCATGGCAGCCAGTATTTTATCCATATCGCCGGATATCAGGGCAATTGAAAGCTGATCTTTGCGGTTGTTCTCTATTTTACTTACTTTCTTTTGCAGCTTTTCAAGGTCTTTCTGCAGTTGTTCCATTGTAAGGGTTGTTTCGTTTTCCATGATGAATGTTTTATTGGGTTGATGAACTGCACAAATGTAGGCGGTTTTATGTTGAAAAAATGTAAAATTGTTGTGGGAGTACATACATAGTTTTGTGATATTCGTCACATTGTATATATTTGCAAAAAAATCAGGTGTATGGAATCAGATTGCAGCTTATGTCCTTATATATCAGTCGCGGAAGCCAAATTGGATGGCTGCCAGCTGAAACAACTGAGTGAGAATCACATTGTGGTGGGTTTCAAAAAGGGGGATTCCATCATCAAACAAGGCACCTACTCTACCAATATTATCTTCCTGCGAAAGGGGTTGGTGAAGATACACATCACCGGTCCGTACAGCGAGCAAATCGTAAAATTAGCAAAACCTCCAACTTATCTCGGACTGCCAACTACCTTCGGAGCAAAGGTCAATCAATATTCGATTACTGCCCTCGAAGACTGCGAAGTCTGTTTCATCGACATCACTGTATTTCGTAACCTACTGAAAGAGAGCGAACATTTCTCTTATGAAATCATTCAGGCCTTGTGTCGCTACGAAATAGAATCCTTCAGAAGGTGCGCAAATCGTACACAAAAACTCACCCGTGGAAATCTGGCGGATGTTTTACTTGATTTTGCCAATAATATTTTTCAGTCTGATGTGTTTATCGTTCCTATCTCCCAGACTGAAATCGGGAATTTAATCGACACCAGCCGTGAAAGTGTCAGCCGCATGTTATCCGAATTTGAAAAAGACGGTATCATCCGCACGACAGGCAAACAAATGGAAATCATCAATAAAAAATCTTTAGAACTTATCAGTCAGAACGGCTGAACAAATACATGGAAATCTTTCAACGAACAGCTTTACTATTAGGGCAACCCTATCTTGAGAAAGCAGCTAATACGAGGGTAATTCTTTTTGGTATCGGCGGTGTGGGCAGCTGGTGTGCCGAAGCCCTGATTCGGGCAGGCATTGGACACCTGACAATGGTCGATTCGGATGTGGTTAGTGTTACCAACATCAACCGGCAATTGCCTGCCACAATAAAAACGGTTGGAAAACCCAAAATTGAGGTATTAAAAGAAAGATTATCAGAAATCAATCCTGATGCCAACATTATCGGATTGCAGGAAATTTACAGTCCGGAAACCTGCGAATCATTTGCACTTAACACCTACGATTTCATCATCGATGCCATCGACAGTCTATCGAATAAAGTCCACCTGATACAACAAGCAACCAAAACCAACGCCGTTTTCTTTTCTTCGATGGGTGCGGCCCTGAAAACTGACCCTACCCGAATCAAAGTGACTGAATTCTGGAAAGTGAATGGTTGTCCCCTTGCCGCTGCCCTGCGCAGTCGTATCCGCAAATTAGGTGGCACCGGCAAAAAATTTCTTTGTGTGTACAGCGATGAAATCTTCCCAAACCAAGGTGAAGATCCTGATAGTAAAAGCAAAATGGATTCAATAATGGGAGAAGATGCCAGTTCAGCATCAAACAACAAATCGCAAAAACCTATTATGACCGGTCAAAACTGGGACAGCAAAAAAGCCAGCATTAATGGAACAGTGAGCTACATGCCGGCGATGTTTGGGATGACCATCGCGGGGTTGGTGACGCGGGAATTAATGAAATAACCTGATTTTAGGGGAGATTGCCACGTCGCTTTGCTCCTCGCAATGACGATTAATCCAGCACCTCAAGCTTAGCAAACTTCAACAACAGCGATTTCACGCCTTTTTCGCCAAAATCGATGTCGGCTTTTTCGTTGGCGCCGGTCATGCTGACCGACAGCACCTTCCCGATGCCGAACAATTGATGCTTTACAAATTTACCAACAGGTATGGTTGGCGTAAAGTTTTCATCAGAAACTGCATGTCCGCTTGGTCGGATTTTGGTTAATTTCTTTGGTGATGGAGGTGGCATCGAAGGCATTTCCGGTTGCTGATAACTTTGTTTTGGAGTATAAGTCCGTTGCGCCCGGTGTCCGAAATTTCGGAAACCTCCCTGAAAATCATCATCATCATCAAAAAATGAGGATTTACTTTTTACCTGAGAATCAGCAGGATGATCGAGGTAAGCAGGATCAATATCCTTGATAAAACGGCTCGGATTGGCAAAGTTTACCTGTCCGTTCTTGAAGCGCGACTTGGCATAGGTAATAAAACAACGCTCTTCAGCCCGGGTAATGGCCACATAAAACAACCTGCGTTCCTCTTCCAATTCCCTGGCGCTGTCCATCGCGAAAGTTGATGGGAACAATTCTTCTTCCATGCCGACGACAAATACCACTTTGAATTCAAGTCCTTTCGCGGCATGAACCGTCATCATTGTAACTTTATCTTCATCCGCATTTTTATCTGTATCCTGATCGGTAAGCAAAGAAACTTCCGCCAGAAAATCAACCAACAGCGAAGGTTCATTATTATTGGTTTTTATCTCGCAAAATTCATGGATGGCATTCAGCAATTCCTGCACATTCTCCCTTCTGCTCATGCTTTCAGGAGAATTATCGGTATAAGTATCGCTGATGATGCCGGTTGTTTTGATAATCGTATCCACCAACTGATAGGCATCTAACACTTCCCGCTGTTCGGCAAATACCCGGATCATCTCCCTGAATTTGGTCAGCTTGGTCGCAGTTCCTGCATTTACCGACAAATTATATTTCAGGATATCGCCCATCACTTCCCAGGCGGTAACTCCATGCAACAAGGCACATTCCAGCACTTTGTTCACCGTAGTATCCCCTATTCCCCGGGCAGGTGTGTTGATGATGCGTTTCAGCGCTTCTTCATCCGACGGATTACAAACAAGCCGGCAATACGCAATCACGTCTTTGATTTCCTTGCGCTGATAGAAAGACAAGCCGCCATAAATCCGGTAAGGAATCAGGCTTTTACGGAGTTGATCTTCCAATACCCGCGATTGGGCATTGGTACGATATAACACCGCTATTTGCTGATAAAGATAGTTCTCAGATTCTTTCAGGTCTTTAATATATTCCGCTACAACTGCACCTTCCTCAAAATCAGAATACAGCTGCATGACCTTAATTTTCTCCCCTTCTGCCTTTTCTGAGTAAACGGTTTTGGGAATGCGGTGCTCGTTTTTATCAATCAGACTGTTCGCGGCATTCACGATGGTCTGCGTGGAACGGTAGTTACGCTCCAGCTTGAAAACCTGCGTCGACTGATAATTGTTTTTAAACTGCAGGATGTTGTCGATATTCGCTCCGCGGAAGGAATAAATGCTCTGTGCATCGTCGCCCACCACGCAAATTCGTTCGTGTTGTTCCGACAGCTTTTTGATTATCAGGTATTGCGCGTAGTTGGTATCCTGATATTCATCCACTAAAATATAATTGAAATGCTCCCGGTACTTTTGCAGCACCTCCGGAAAATCACGAAATAATATATTCGTTTGCAACAGCAAATCGTCAAAATCCATGGCATCGGCCTGTTTACATTTTTCTGTATAGATTTTATACACCTCATGTAAACGCGGTACCCGGGCATGCATATCCGAACGAACCATATCCGCATTTCCGGCATAAGCGCCGGGGGTAATCAGATTATTTTTAGCTGCTGAAATACGACTATGCACAAAACCGGGTTTGTAAATCTTTTCGTCCAGTTTCATGCCCTTAATGATGGATTTAATCAACGAATTAGAATCAGAAGAATCGTAAATCGTGAAGTTCTTCGTGAAGCCGAGTTTATCCGCTTCCGCCCTTAAAATCCGGGAGAAAACCGAGTGAAAAGTCCCCATCCACAAATAACGGGCAATGCGCTCCCCCACCAGTTCGGCTATCCTGTTCTTCATTTCGCGGGCGGCTTTGTTGGTGAAAGTCAGGGCAAGTATAGAAGAAGGCGCCAGTCCTTTTTTGAGCAAATAAGCAATTTTGTAGGTCAGCACGCGCGTTTTACCCGATCCGGCACCCGCGATGATAAGCGATGCTCCGTCAGAAAATTCCACGGCTTCGCGCTGACTATCGTTCAGTTCGTCTAAAAACTTCATGAAAAGAGAAATATATGCTGATAATAGTGGACAAAAGTACAAATAAAACAGGAGCTGTCAGCATGAAATTTCGGGAATTTATGAACACTGCAAGCCAAATAAAAACATCAGCTGATAAAAAAAGTGAAAAACGGAGGTCAGGTTGAACAAAGCTATTACTTTCGCCATTTGAATTACATGCTGAAAAATCAGTTTATGAAAATACATCTGCTTCATTTATTCATACTCATATCTGTTTCCGTTTTTGCAGCACAAAAACATACTATCAGTGGAACAGTTTCTGATGCTTCATCGGGTGAAAGTCTGATCGGGGCAACAATCCTTATTGATGAAATACCAGGGACCGGCGCTTCCACCAACGCCTATGGATATTTTTCCCTGACACTCAACGACAGCCAATATACATTGATTGTTTCATACCTGGGTTACAAATCTATCGTACAGACAATAAACATCAAAGAAAACCGGATGATTAACTTCAAACTGGAGCCCGACACCCGACAGTTAGACGAAGTAGAAGTGACTACACGTCGAACCAACGACAACATCCTTTCAACTGAAATCGGGGTTGAAAGGGTGCAGGTGAAAGAAATTGCCAAAGTTCCGGTGATTTTTGGAGAAGCCGATATCCTGAAGACCCTGAAACTGACTCCGGGCATCAAATCGGTTGGTGAAGCCAGTGGCGGATTTTATGTACGTGGCGGCAACAGCTCACAGAATCTGATTCTCTTGGATGAAGCGACTGTTTACAATGCCGATCACCTGCTGGGTTTTTTCTCTACTTTCAACAGCGATGCCATCAAAGATATACAGATGTTTAAAGGCACCGCTCCTGCTGAATACGGCGGTAGAATTTCTTCGGTGCTGGATGTAAAAATGAATGATGGCAATAACCAAACGCACCATATTGGTGGCGGTATCGGTTTGATTTCCTCGCGCCTGAACCTGGAAGGGCCTATTGTAAAAGAAAAAGGCTCTTATCTTGTAACTGCCCGTAGAACCTATGCGGATTTGTTTCTGAAACTTTCTCCCGATGAATTAATCAATAATAACCAGCTGTATTTCTACGATCTCAACCTGAAAGCAAACTACCGGATAGATGAAAGAAACCGCATTTTCTTATCGGGTTATTTTGGTCGCGATGTATTTGAATTTCAGGAAAGATTCGGTTTAGACTGGGGTAACATCACCGGCACACTCCGGTGGAATCATTTATGGAATGCCAAATTGTTCAGTAATACTTCCATCATATATTCGAATTACGACTATAAGGTAAATATACTGCAGGACGCAGGGTTTAGTCTGACATCCATCATCAAAAACTGGAACTTCAAACATGAATTTCAGTATTATCCTGACAGTAAAAACACCCTGACTTTCGGTGTAAACTCCATTTACCACACCATCATTCCCGGACAACTCGACACCACGGAAGATTCAGATTTTACACCAACCCGCCTGCAGGAAAAATTCGCCGTCGATAATGGCGTTTACATCAGCAACACCTGGAAACCGACTTATAACCTCAATATCAATTATGGATTAAGATTTTCTGCTTATCATTTATTTGGTCCCGGTGATTTTTACACCTACCGCGATGGAGCTATAACAGACACCACAACTTACGCAAAAAATCAGATTGTACAATCCTATTATCAAATTGAACCCCGACTGAACATCGCCTATATTTTTAATGAAAAAAATTCTGTCAAAGCGAGTTTCACCAGAAACACACAAAACCTGCATTTGATTTCGAATGCCACTTCTACCTTACCGACAGACATCTGGTTATCATCGAGTAAAAACGTAAAACCGGAAATCGGCGACCAGTTTTCGTTGGGTTATTTCACCAATTTCAAAGAGGATATGTATCAGCTAAGCACCGAAATATATTACCGTTGGATGCAAAACCAAATCGATTTGAAGAATGGCGCCGACATCAACGCGAACGAACACATTGAAGGTGAACTGCTTTTCGGTGTGGGAAGGGCTTATGGAGCGGAGGTTTTGCTCCGTAAGAAAAAAGGCAAACTAACTGGATGGATTGGCTATACCTGGTCAAGGACAGAAAGGCTGATTGATGGCATCAACAATGGCAACTGGTACCCGGCCAGACAGGACATAACCCATGATGTATCAGTTGTCGGCATTTACGACATCAACAAAAAATGGTCGGTCTCAGCAACCTGGGTTTACAACACCGGAAATGCCGTCACCTTCCCGAGTGGCAAGTACCTCGTGAACGGCAACGTACGCTATTATTACACCGAACGCAACGGCTACAGAATGCCTGATTACCATCGGCTTGATTTGGGAGCAACACGCATACTCAAAAAAACCAGTAAATATGAAAGCAGCCTGAACTTCTCAGTTTACAATGCATACGGTCAGAAAAATCCATTTACCATTGATTTTGAACCTGATGAAAACAATCCGGAAGTCATCAACGCGGTAAAAACCTATTTATTTACTTATGTTCCATCGATAACCTATAATTTTAAATTTTAAGATGTTGTTAAAAATTAAAACATATAGCAAACTGATTATACTCATGGCAGCTATGCTCTCAGCATCCTGTTCTGAGATCATCGAGATCGAGATCAATATCAACGATTCTCATCCTCAACTGGTTGTGGAAGCAAGTATCGGGAGAGGTGAACCAGCAGTGGTCGTATTGACGCGTTCGGTGAATCTGTATCATACCGGATCATTTCCTCCGGTAAGCGGTGCTGTCATTACTATTTCAGACAAAGAAGGCAACAGCGAGATTTTAACTGAAATAAATCCAGGCATTTATACTTCGGTTAATTTGAAGGGAAAATCGGGTCAAACCTATTTTCTAAACGTTGAAAATGAAGCAGAAACAATTTCATCGTCCGGCAGGATTCCGGAATATGTTCCTGTTGATAGCTTTCGTGTTGTAAACTCCATCTATCCGGGAGGTGGCCCTGCGGTTTTACCCAATCAAACGGCCGACTTCTATGAAGTTTATGTCACCTACACCGATCCGGTAGACAAACAAAACTACTACCGGATAGTTTTAACAGTAAACGGCAAAATTTCAGGAAACAATTACGTATACGACGACCGGCTGACAAACGGCAACCAGGTTGAGAATCTGCTGGTGGTCTATAATCCGGAGTTGAAATCAGGAGACAGCATTTCAGTGGAGGTACAATGCATCAGCAAATCTGTGTATGAATACTTCAAAAGCATGGGTGGTTCTTCCGGGGGACCGGGCGGTTCATCGAGTCCGGCCAATCCTTACACCAATTTAAAAGGAGCAACACTCGGGTTCTTCAATCCTCATACAGTTGAACGACTTCATTATATTATTCCATAATCCACAGGACGTTTAGTCACTGTTTTTATCTCAAAAAAATATTGTAGCTTTGCATTCTCAAAAAAACAAAATTAATATGCAGAAATTAAGTCGCTGGATACTGCGCATTGCCGGTTGGAAAATGATACTGACCACCGAAGAACCACCAAAAAGTATCGTTTGTGTTGCACCTCATACAAGTAATTGGGATTTTATCATCGGAAAATTATCCTATTGGGCTGCGAACCGCAAATCATCATTTTTAATTAAAAAATCCTGGTTTATTTTTCCTTTCAATTACATGTTTCATTCGATGGGAGGAGTTCCGGTCGATCGCAGCAAAGCAAGTTCTGTAACCGAACAAATGGCAAAAGAATTTGATAAAAGGACACATTTTCACCTGGCCATTACGCCTGAAGGAACCAGAAGTCTACGTAAAAAATGGAAAATGGGGTTTTATCACATTGCCATGAAAGCCGGGGTACCCATTGAACTTGCCTATATTGATTACAAGAAAAAAGAGATGGGTGTAAAAGAAGTTTTCATGCCTACGGGTGATGAAACTGCTGATATGTTGCACATCAGAGAGTATTATAAGAATGTAACCCCCCGGTTTCCGGAGAAATTTCATAAAAATTTCTAACTTTACTTTGATAGCGAATAGTGGTTAGTGGATAGTGGTTAGTGGTTAATTTAAAGACTAATGTGGTTTAAGAGTTTAAAAATTTAAGAGAGTGGAAAGACATTAGACCTGATTTTTTAACTTCTAAATAAACATATAACAATAAAAATAAGCTTTCATTTTATTTATGAAGATTGATTACCGGAAAATAGGTCTCAGCAAGCTGGATATTTACATCATCAGGAAATTTCTTGGTACGTTTTTCTTTTCTATCATTCTGATTTTAAGCATCGCGGTCATTTTCGACCTGACTGAGAAATTAGACAATTTCTTCGATAACAATGCACCATTAGAAGCCATCATATTTGACTATTACCTGAACTTTATCCCGTTCTACATGAACATGTTTACCCCCTTGTTCACTTTTATCTCGGTAATATTCTTCACCTCGAAACTTGCTTCCAACACGGAAATTATTGCCATGCTCGCCAGCGGTATCAGTTTCAGGCGCATCATGAAACCCTATTTCATTTCAGCCACCATCATCAGCATTATGTCGTTTATACTGGGAGGTTATATCATTCCGCCTTCCAATGAAAAAATGCTTGAGTTTGAAGATGCTTACATCAAGAAATTCAAAACCAATTATGCCCGTAATATCCAGATGGAAGTTGAACCCGGTGTGATTCTTTACATTGAAAGATTTGAAATAGCACAAAATAAGGGTTATCGTTTTTCTCTGGAGAAATTCGATGATAAGATCCTTACTTCCCGCTTAACAGCCGAATCAATTACCTGGGACTCATTATACCAATGGAAAATTACCGATTATCTGTTGCGGAATTTTGACGGCATGCGCGAAAGCATTGTCAAAGGCACTACATTAGATACAACGATTATGGTTCAGCCCCGGGAATTCTTCATAACAGCCAAGGAAAGTGCTCAACTGAACAACACCAAACTGAAGGAACACCTTGACCGGCTTAAGAACAGAGGAATAGGAAGCACTCAGGCGTTTGAAGATGAATATTACAAACGATTCTCCATGCCGTTGGCAGCTTTCATCATGACATTGATGGGCGTTTCATTGGCGTCCAGAAAAGTAAGAGGAGGTATCGGACTTCATTTGGGCATCGGACTGGCATTGAGTTCAATATACATTTTGTTTTCTACTTTATCAACCTCATTTTCAGTAAGTGGCGCCATGTCGCCATTTCTGGCTGTGTGGTTGCCTAATTTTCTTTTTCTGGGAATAGGGGCCTATCTTTATCATACGGCTCCTAAATAGTTGATTTACCTTAAATTGACACAACTATGCACAAAATTCTGGTTATAAACCCGGGCTCGACTTCAACCAAAGTTGCGGTTTACGAAGACGATAAGCCTTTGATTTCCTGTGCAATTAAACATCCGGCCAAATTATTGCATGCTTATAAACATGTGATTGAGCAGTATGAGTTCCGGTTAGAGCACATCCTCAACTATCTCGCGGAAGAAAAAGTTGACCTGAATAGTATTCACGCAGTTGTCGGACGGGGTGGCTTCCTTCGCCCGTTGCCTTCCGGTATTTACGCAGTTAATGAAACCATGTTAAACGACCTGCGACAGTGTCTGAACGGCGAACATGCCAGTAATCTGGGTGCGGTGTTGGCAAATGAGTTTGCATCCCGGATTTGTGATTGCCGGGCATATATCGCCGATCCGGTTGTCGTGGATGAATTGCAGGAAGTGGCCCGTATTAGTGGACTGCCACAATTTCCCAGAAGATCCGCTTTCCATGCATTGAACCATAAAGCCATTGGCAGAAAATACGCTGCAGATTGTGGTACCAAATACGACAAACTCAACCTCGTAATTGCCCATTTAGGAGGTGGCATCTCAGTAGCGGCACATAAACAGGGTCGGGTCATCGACACCAACCAGGCGCTTGATGGTTTTGGGCCTTTTTCGGCTGAACGTGCAGGCACCATGGATGCCGGGGCTTTAATCCGGGTTATCTTTGCCGGCATATACGAACAGGAAGAAATTCAGCATTTGCTTGTGGGCAAAGGAGGATTAGTCGCTCACCTTGGCACAAACGATGTCAATGCCGCCTACAAACTGGCACAAAACGGAGACTTACATGCCCGGCTGATTTTGGAAGCCATGTCCTATGGCGTAGCCAAAGAAATAGGTTCCATGCTGGCCGTACTCGAAGGTAAAGCGGATGCCGTTATCCTTACCGGCGGGATGGCTCACAACGAATTAATTGTGAACTACATAATCAGGATGATACAACCCATGTGTAAAGTCGTCGTGTATCCCGGAGAAGATGAAATGCAGGCACTGGCAGAAGCCGGACTTCGCGCATTAAGAGGAGAAGAATCTGTCAGACTGTATTAGGAGAAATATAATCCTTTACTCATTTTATTTTGAAGCTAATTTACACCGAATGTGCCGTCCACCTGCCAATAAACACATAAACTTAATTTTCATTCATCATGGATCTATTTCTCATCATCATTGCCGGATTACTGCTGCTGACCGGATTTATCGGGGCTATCGTACCCATACTACCCGGTATCCCTTTATCCTATCTGGGTATCATACTATTACATCTGTCTTCTATTGTACAATTCTCCTCCGGTTTTTTGATAATTCTTGGAGTTGCTGTTGTTGTCGTTCAACTACTTGACTTCATCATTCCTGTATGGGGCACAAAAAAGACAGGCGGAAGTAAAGCCGGTGTCAGGGGAAGCGTTATCGGACTTATGGTAGGTTTCTTCATGGGCCCCTGGGGAATTATAACCGGACCTTTCATTGGTGCACTCATCGGTGAATTACTTGTGGGTAAAACATCGCAGAAAGCAATTAAGGCAGCCTTTGGAACCTTTCTGGGTTTGCTAACCGGTACCATTCTCAAATTGGCACTTGCAGGCATAATGATATACTATTACATCGAAGCCCTGATAAAAATATAAGGATTACTACCTGGAAGATAAACATTTGTAATCTAAATTATGTTGATATCAACCCGAAGACATTAAATTTTAAATTCGTTGTTCTTCAGGTTGATAATAAACAAACAGAAAATTATCACAAAACTTAAAAAATGATTGATTTAATCCACTAAATCAAGATTAACAAAAACCCCTTACGATACTTAATTATTTTCTCCCAAATTTGAAACCTATCCCGCGAATACCAATTTGAAGCATAAGATTCAAATTATCAAGTGGAATCGTAGAAAATTCCGGAATATTATTGTGCGTATAATTTGCACCTAACCCTAAATAAAATGTTTTGTAGAAATTCAACCGATACGACAGATCGACATGTGAATTCTTAAAATCCTCAAACGAAGTAAATGAGTTTACCAAAGACAAATTAAGGGATGAAGACAAAAACTCATGTCTTGGTTTCAGAAAGTAATCCACACCTATCAGCAAACCTGAATGTAAAACTGATTGATTCACATTTAATGTCTTCTTTGTATATGCACTTGTATTATAACCCAAATTTAATGCTAAAGCAGAATTAAAAGCATAGGAAACATACAGGTCATTTGAATTTCCTGAATTTAAATTATTATTGGTAAAACTATTCATCGAAGCTACATTAAACCCAAGACTAATACGGGACATTTGGTTAGTGTCCTGCGAATAAAGGCTCATTGACATAGTCACAATTAATGTCATTACAACATTTACAATCATTTTTGTGTTAAACTTATGATTCTTCATTTTTGTGTTATTTATGTTGTTATTTATTTTACTCCCTGCACCTTTAGCAGATGCAGGGAAAGTTTGCTTATTGAAATGCTATAATTGTTGCTAAAGCAGAAACTGCTGCAGCACCACCAGCGGCTCCTACCGGGCCGGGAGGTAAATATATCGGAACATTCATAATTGTTATTGTTGCACCGGAAAACCAAGCAATGGAACCACCAACTGCATCCGCAGCTCCAATGAAAACCCATTTCAACCAGCGTGGCCAATTTAATGCGCTGCTTACTAAAGATCTGGAGTCTCCTACCTGATTATTGTCCGTTGGCAACACGTTCTCCCAAATTTTCAAAGAACCTTTTAACACTTCTGTTGCATTCATCACCAATTGAATATCCTCATTCGAGGCGTTTGCATCTGCTAAAATTTCATTCTGAACTGCTGTAATCTCCGAAACTATATGCTCGTAAGATTTGAATTCTGAATGTTGCAACAATTGGTCAACACATTCCAGGTACTTTTTTGATAAATCGGAATTAGCGTAATCGCTCATGCTGACAAATTCACTGTCCAGATTAATAACCGGAGTACTAGCAGTAATACTACTTTTAACCTTGTACAGTTCCGTATTATCGGGATCATCTGTATTTAACATTACCGGCGTTACTCCTGTTACTTCTTCAATTACATCAAGCATTTCGTTCAGATTCAGTTTAGCTTCCTGATTGTTTGTGCTTTTAGCTTTCTGATACCTTTTGCATTTCTCCAGCCTGAGCATCTCGATCACCAAAGAATCATGCTTGTTTGACAATTCTTTTGCCTTTGATTTAATACTTTCAATCACAGCGTAATCCTCTGATCTGGCAACTTCATTCCGCTCACACGAAATTAGCATAATTACCGAAAGAACAAATAGATAAGATATTTTTTTCATGTTGAATTTCAGTTTAAAATAAAATAAATTCAGCAACTATTTCCTTGTAATAAGGTTTTCGACAGATTATGCCTGCTCTGCCGTATTCTATTCGCTACTATATATACTTCGCAAACAAAATAAGCTCTTTCTCAAACTAACTGGTATCCATTGTTACTCCTCCTTTCTGGTTTTGGTCGATAAAATTTCCGTACAAAAATAGTCTACAAACAATTTGATGAGTAAGCAAAAAGTAAAAACATCAAAAACTTTATACCTTTTGAGTAGTTTATCATTATTTAGCAGGCGAAATCGGATTTGAGATAATAAACATAAAAAAAATGACGGAGAAAATCTGATATTTTCTCCGTCATTAAAACCTCAGGAATTTGACAAATTACAAGATTTCAATCATTCTGCTTGGTTTAGCTTTTGCTTCTTCCTTCTTGGGAATGGTTACCGTTAAAATGCCGTTGTCATATTTAGCCACAACTTTCTCACCATCGGCGATATTGGGCAATGTAAATGAACGACTGAAAGATTGATAGCTAAATTCTCTGCATGTGTAGCACTCACCCTCTTTCACTTCATTCTCCACTTGCTTTTCTGAAGAGATTGTTAACAGATCATTGTTCAGTTCAATTTTAAAGTCTTCTTTGTTGAGACCAGGTGCAGCTACTTCTACTTCAAAATTTTCTTTTCCATCTTTAATATTAACTGATGGTAAAGTTGTATTGGTAGTAGAAAAATTTCGGTTCGACCAGTCAAATAAATCATTTTCCATAAAACGGTCGAACAAAGATGGATAATTCCTTCTGAATCTTACGAGTGACATAATTAATTCCTCCATTTATTAATTAAACATGTTTGTTGACAACCGGTAAATTACAAATAAAATGCCGTTGCAAAAACAACGGCATTTTACATTATTAATCTCTGACAATCTGACATTTAGACACACAAAACCAAGACGTATGGTGTCAATTTGTCAAAACACTGTAACAATGTCAGAAACAGATAGCAGTTTATAATTTTTCAACTCCTGTTAGAATTTATACATAAACCCAACACCCAAAATTTCTTTGAACTGTACCAAAGATTTATCTGATCCATCACTGAGGACTTGTCCATCATTATTGGTATCAAACAAAATATCGGCATCATAGATTAAATGTGTATTCAGGTTGACTGAAATGTATTTATTAACTTTAAAAACAAACAAAGTTTCCCAGCTTACGTCAATATTTTGTGGATCTTTCAGATAATTGGAAAATAAATCGACTTTGGTCGTCAATGAAAGATTCTTAAGCGCTTCACTCTTAAAATCATTTTTTGAGAAAGCCGCCCGCAGGTATCCACCGAACTCACCCTTGAACTTCTCGCCCGGTGTAACTCCAAATGCACCTATACTATTCAAATCCGGATCATTCACAATCGTAACTTTTCCGGTCAATGGAGCAAGAAATGCTGTAAAATAACTATTTGGCTTATAATCCAACCCAATAGCTGTCAACACATAAGCAGGAGCAAACAAATTTGATATTTTGGTTGTATCCTTCTTTCCTTCTGTCATCTGCGTTTTAAAGTTGAATAAAGCTGCATAATAAAGTGATTTACTTGCCTGTTGTCCATATTTCGATAGAAAATCAAAACGGTCATCAGTTTTGATAAAATCAGCATTAGCACCTTGTTGTAAAACACCATAACCAATATCCAGCGAGTTATCCCATGACATCTTACCTTTTTTGTAGTTGGCAAACAAACTGGTCAAACCGTTAATACCAAATGAGTTTTGTCCCCCAGCAGCCCAGTTTGTTAGTGATGCCTGACTCATATTGACACCAACGACAGCACCTTTTTTCCACCCACTCAAGGTATCTGCATCTTGCTTCCGCAGTTTTGCTTCACCCTCTGTAACCTGTCCAATCGTATAACAAGATATACCGATGAAAATCAATAAAATTGAAAATGTTCTCATACCTTTTAATTTTAAGTTAATACTCTTTTAGCTTATTGCCTATTGTACCAGTTACAATATTTGAAGAAATTGATATATAAAAATCTGTTCAAAAATAAAAATATATTTTAAATAAAAAAAATAAGGGAGACATTATTCCCCCTTATTTCCGTATTTGCAGTAATCCCTACTAAAAATTACTTTGGAATTGAATGTCTGGAAATGATATCCTGAATTAATTTTTCCCATTTTTCAAGCTGCTTCAAATCCAAATTCAACTGAGAATTTTCATCAACCTGATAAAATAACCAAATATTATTAGGGTTGTTTTTTTCTTTCAGACTAAATTCCAGTCCGAGTCTTTCGTATGGATTAAAATTCTCATTATTACTCTTCATTTGTTTCATCTGTATCAACAGCTTACAACGGCTTACATCACTGAGCAATAAACTATCAGAGATATCCTGATCTTTTTGATGTTTATAGAAATATAATATACCTTTTAACTGGTCAAGTCCAATCATGACATCACCTATCATTTCCTTTTGATCAATCTTTGAATTATATTTCTCCGCCAGCTTATTTAAGGCCAGCAACATTTTCTTCTCTCTTTTCTTTGTGTTCATTGCAGGTAAAATAAAAATCAGTAAAAAAAAACCTACAACAATTAATCCTATAATTACTGAAACAGTATCCATATCTTTTAGTTGTTAAATTATAAATAAATAAGAAACAGATCACATAACAATACATGACCTCTTGCAGGACGAAGTGCCTCCCGTAAAAAATAAATTTGAACTAAAAGAAAAATGTCACCAGAAGTAGTGATAAGGAAAGATTCCATCTGCTTTACGGTATCTGATGCAGATGTTGACTAATAATTGTTTTCTTTGCAGTAATCTGAAAACTGACTGCAGTTCCAGGTGTCTGATGGCATGAACATAACCACTGAATGGCTTAAACTGCGATGGTGCATCATGCTGTTCACCAGCAACAACATGGTTCTCAGATCTGTTTATGTGGTGATAGAACTCAGGGACAAACTCAGAAATAACTCCCTGTTTATCCAATGCATCATATTGTCTGCCAAATGCTGAATCTGAAGCAATGAAAATGGCCATGCCTACTGTCAGACAGTAAACCATGGCCATTATATTGAGTATTAATATTCTGACCGTTTGTTTCACGGGGCGAAGTTAATCAAAATTTCTATTTTAACCTATTTCCGGAGCTCCACAGTTTGTACCTGATCCGCTCCATCGGTAGATTTTATCTTCTGATATTTTTTTTGATTTTCAATAACAATCCATGTTTTTACGAAGTCAGACTCCTGACCATTGATAGTAAGCAGGTTGTCATTCAATGTCCAGTTAAAAGGCATTTTATCCTCTCTGACAACTCCCAAAATTGTAAATGACAAATCCTTGGCACCGGTACCATCTTTACTGAAAGTAATTGTACCAATATTCTTCGCTGAGATTGCTTCCTTACCCTGGGACACTGTTTCAAAACTTTCAACATTCCAAACCCCGACTATACGTGGAGAACAAGAAGAAAAAACAGCTATAACACCCAATAACAAAATCAAATTTAAACTTGTCTTTCTCATATGAATAGAATTTTTAGTCATTCCTACTCTGATGGGTTTTCGGATTATCCCCCTTTTTGGATGTGTGGTCATCAAAACACTAATCAGCATATATTAATTATAAATATACACGTAGCAAAAATAATTAAAACTTTCATATAATCAACACAATCAATAAATCAGTTTAGCTATATCAATATAGATAAAACTATATAATTATTGATTGAAATTTATTTAATCTTTTGATTTCAGTTTATCAACCAACTCTGTTTTAACATTATCAGGTGTAATGTGTAAGACCCGCTGCGGAAATGGAATTTCAATGCTTTCATTATCAAAAGCAATTTTAAGACGTTTGCGAAATTCACCTGCAACCTCCCATTGTTTCAACACTTTAGTCTCACCAACCATTTTGATGATAATAGCTGAATCGGCAAAATCATCTACTCTTACAAACTGGATAGGTTTTAAAATTGAATCTTTAAATTGTGGATCATCAGCCATCTGATTACCGATATTATTCACAACGGCTATCACATGCTCCAGATTGGAGTTATAGGAAATTCCAAGATTCATATTGACCCTTGAGAAGTCTTTGGTCAGATTGGATACGGTTTTTATTTCTCCATGGGGAATATGATGAACGGTGCCATTCATGTCCCGTAAGGTGGTTTTTCTCAGGGTAATATTTTCGACTGCCCCACCTATTCCATTAATATTAATAACATCGCCAATCCTGTATTGATTTTCCATGATGATAAACAAGCCGGTAATGATGTCTCTTATCAGATACTGCCCTCCAAAACCAACAGCCAGTCCGACTATCCCGGCCGCAGCAATCATCGGACCTATTTCAATACCGAGTTCTTCCAAAATCATCATACCTGCAATGAGCATGATAACAGTTTGTAAGGTTACGGTAAATAAACTAATCAGGGTGTTTTCACGTTTCTCTTCAGCTTCTTTCGACTGGTAGTCTTCACTCCTGACAGCTATTCTTACTGCACGGACAATGACACCGTGAATAATCCGCTTTAAAACATACGCAATTACAGCAATTAACACTATCTTGATTCCGTGTGACAACAACCACGGAATAATGGCTTCAGACCAGTTTAATAATTTTTCTTTCATACTTAAAACTATTTATCATATATTTCGTTTATACACGACTATTAACTTTCTAACTGTTATCTGCTAAACAAAATTCCCATTTGAAAAGTTGGATTATAAAAAGATTGATTTTGAAATTCACCCATCAAACAAAGGGTTTGTGCCGTTAGATAGATTCTTTTTGTGATGGCATAATCAACACTCAGAATGGGAGAATAGACTATCGTTGAGGCCTTATATAAATTGGCATTGGATAAATAATTTCCAGTTTGATTTTCAATGTGCAAATTGCGAAATGCGCCCATACCGGCAAATGCAGAAGCGGTATAACGAAACTTACCAGATTTATGGCTGAATCCGAAAAAAGGCCCACCATATCCCAAATTTATATAGGAATTGTCGGATCCAGTTGTTTTATAGTGTGTTTTCTGACTTCCACCATAAATACCGGCTGTAAAACAGCGACCGAAATACATTCGCAGAATGCCACCGATGGATGAACTCATATCCCGGATATCCTGATGATCATTACCCGTGATGGTGTAACCGGGTTGCAATATCAACATGCCGCCACTGTACAAACTCTTCGATTCCTCCTGTGCATTGACAGATGTCAGGAAAGACAGGCAAAAAATACCAAAAACAATTTTTCTCATTTAATTCCTTGATTTTGAAAGCGATTTCCCTTTCTCGCCCATATAAATAGCAATAAGCACCAAATTTCCCGTTCCGTTATTTTTTCCATTGTGCCAAGTATCATATACTTCTGCAAATGAACTTCCTTGATTGAATTGAACTGTTTCTCCATTTTCGAGTTCGACGCTTAGAACCCCTTCCAACACATAGGCAAAAACAGGTATATCATGTTTATGCCACCCGGTTTCACTTCCGGGAGGAAAAGTAATTTTCGAAATAGTAACCTCTGCATTCGAAATCAGAGGATAAACAATCTTTTGTCCGATTGAAGTGGTATCTGTCCTGAGTACTTCTTCAATAATGATATTGGAATTGTATTGCGACCGAACAGAAAAAACAACAAATAGAACACAACAAATAATTAAAGACCTTTTCATATTATTATATTTAAGAATTTTACGTAAGAATAATGATTCATCTCATATCAGGACGCATGAAAAAACACCTATTTTACATTTGTTTGCCAAAAGTACTGAAAAATTTGGAACCTGATAGCTGTTCAAATTTTACAGATTATTAAAAAGCATTAACTTTGCAAACAATTTTGAAAAATATCTAATCCATAATCACATGAAATTGATTGCCTACACCGGCTCGTCGGATACAATCTGGAGTATAACTGAAGATGCTAAATTAACCCGGCAGATTATTACGCCCGGAATCAACCCTTTTTATCAATCAACCGGTGAAATACAGGAACTAATGCTCTCTTCATTACTCCCTCATCTTGAATGTCAATCTGTAAAAGAGCTGTTTTTTTATGGTGCCGGATGTTCCTTTCCAGAAAAGAAATCAACTGTTGAAGATGCCTTGAAATACTACTTTCCGGATGCAACAATTCAAATAGAGAGTGATTTGCTGGGTGCTGCCCGTGGCCTCTTTCAGCATGAACAAGGTATTGCCTGTATTCTTGGAACCGGGTCGAACTCTTGTCTCTACGATGGCAACCGGATTGTAAGCAACATCTCTCCATTAGGGTTTATTTTAGGCGATGAAGGTAGCGGAGCCGTTCTAGGTAAGCAATTGCTTGCCGATTGTATGAAAAAACAGCTGCCAGAATGGATCTGCGAAAAATTGTACGATGAATTTGAGTTAACACAGGAGCAAATAATGGACAAGGTATATACCCATCCTTTCCCCAGTAAGTTTCTGGCGACATTCACCTCTTTCATTGCAGAACATATTGAAGAACCGGCGATTTTCAATTTAGTTTACGATAGTTTTGATGTTTTTTTCACCCGTAATGTGATGCATTACGATTTAACCAACATGCAAGTAGGGTTTGTCGGCTCTGTTGCATTTATGTTGAAAGATCCGTTGGAAATTGCAGCTTCAGAAAGAAATATTGTCATCAGTCAGGTTTTGGACAATCCGGTAACAGGACTAATTCAATTTCATAGCTGATTCTCAGATGCTGTAAATTTTGTACGGTTCCGTATCTATTCTCCTTTTATCCATTTAAATGCTTTTCCCAGCGAAGCAATAATGTCGCCTGCCATCAGTGATTCTTCGGATTCGCTTTCCAGCGCCAGATCTGCCGCCAATCCATGCAGATAAACTCCCAGTTTTGCAGCATGTTCGGCATTATAACCTTGCGCCAATAGCGCGCCCAGCATACCGGTCAGCACATCTCCCGAACCGGCAGTTGCCATGCCCGGATTACCGGTGCTGTTAAAATAAACTTTGCCATCGGGCAATACTATTCTGGTAAAAGCACCCTTTAATACGATTATCAACTGGTGTTTGGCTGCCATTTCGCGGGCTTTCATCAGACAATCAAACGAATTCCCTTTAGAGCCACAGGCAAGCCGTTCAAATTCTTTCGGATGAGGAGTTAAGATACTTCCGGCCGGGATAGCATGTAGCAGATTCTTCTGAGCGGCAATAATATTGAGTGCATCTGCATCGAGCACACAGGGAATCCGCAAAACAGGCAGCAAATCATGCAACATCTTCACAGTTAGACTTTGAATCCCGATTCCGGGTCCAATTGCCAAAGCATCATATTTATCAGCATGGTAGAACTGAGAAATACAATCGGGATCACGATCAGCCTCATAAATCACTTCCGGCACTTTAGTCTGCAGTATGCAACGGTTACTTTCCGGACCATGCACGGTAAGTAAACCCACACCCGATCTGAGCGCTGCCTTTGCTGCCAGAATACTTGCACCGGCCATGCCCTTGCTTCCGGCCAGCAGGACTAAATGTCCGTACGAGCCTTTGTGTGTAAATCTTTTTCGTTTTCTAATGATCCTGGCCATATCTTCATGAGTAAGATAATGGTAATCAGCCGGCATTTCGTCGATACTGGGTTGATGTAATCCAATATCCAGTTCAACCCACTCTCCTAAAAACCTTTCGTTTTCACAAAAAAAGAAGGCAATTTTGGGAAACTCAAAAGTAAAGGTGTGTGTTGCCTTTACTGTTGGTTCATGCATCTGGTGACAGCTATCCGCATTCAAGCCCGAAGGTACGTCAATCGCGACAACCACATTGCCTGTTTCATTGATAAAATCAACTATTTCGGCAAAGAACCCTGACAGTGGCCGACTCAAACCTGAACCAAAGAGACCGTCTATTATTATGTCATCCTTTTCAATTACCGGCGCGATAAATTTATTGAAATGCTCCGTCAATATTTCCGGATATTTTTCCAGGAGCCTGTTTTTGTTGATTTCACAATCATCTGAAAGCTTTCCTGTAGTATATAAATGCACCTGAACATTATAATGTAGATCTTTCAGTTTTCGGGCCAGAGCCAGCGCATCACCACCATTGTTACCAGGACCGGCAAAAACACAAAATTGCATTTCAGCATCAGAATAAAATGTAAATAACGCGTCCAGTAACGCATCTGCTGCACGTTCCATCAGGTCAATCGAAGCAATCGGTTCACGCTCGATGGTATATTGATCGAGTTGACGGATTTGGGATGTGGTGAATATTTTCATATTTTTTATTTTTTAATGTCACCAGACGCCGGACGCCAGTCTAAGGTCAACAGTCTGATGTCTGATGTCTGGAGACTGGAGACTGGAGACTGGAGTCTGGAGTCTGGAGTCTGGTGACTTATATCAATACCTCTGCGGCATAAGCTGGTAATTCAACAATTAATTTATTCCCTGTCAATTTAAAGTATGAATTGAAAACGGCTTTAAATGCTGTTTTATCAAAATAATATGGTAGTACTAGCTCTATTTTTTTACTTTTTGCACTGTTATTAATCAGCACAATGGCTTCATCAGCAAAGTATTTCCGGGCATACACCCACGTATCCGGTGTGTTTTTCAGGTTAATAAAGCTGCCATACATGAACACCGGATTATTGGCTCTCAGGTGTGACAAAGTCGATACTTTATTCCATAAGGTTTTCTCCCGGTTATTCCACCCTTCAAAACGCATCATCCGTCTGCTATCCGGATCATTGCCACCTGTCATTCCAATCTCATCTCCGTAATATAAAACGGGTACACCCGGAATCGTGAGGTTGAAGGTATGAAATAAAGCAAATTTATCGTATGCTGTCGAATCAGTAATCCCGATTTCTCTACTCCATCCCGCTGCCTTTGCATCTTCTCCATATTTTATATCGCCGGAAGCATAGCCCATAAACCTTGCCTTGTCGTGATTGCCTGAAATATAACCCATCAGGTTGTGGTGACCGTAAGTCTGCAAACTCGACTGCAACACTTCCCATACGCGGGTTAAGTCACCCCCTACCCCGGCAAAAGTCGTATTGGCGATGTCGTACACGTTGAAGTCAAACTGTCCGTCGAGCATACCTGAAGTCAGGTAACTGGCAATTAACCTTGGACTGCCATAAGTCTCCCCAATCTGATAAGGATTTTTCCCCGGGAAATTCTGTTTGATTTTCAAGGTAAGCATTCTCCAGAAAGTCTCATCGACATGTTTACAGGCATCGTGACGAAATCCGTCCAGGTTAAATTCCCGCAACCAGTAAATAGCAGAATCAGTCATCATATCTACTACTTTTGGATTAGAGAAATCCAACGAAGGCATGAAAGTATCAAACCAGGTTGTCAGTCTTTGTTCATCCCATTTTTCTACATTCATGGTGCCATCCGGCAAATAAAGATTGGTTGCAAACTCAGGATGTTGCTGATAAAGAGGATGAAGTTCATGCACGTGATTGGCCACATAATCCAGTAAAACATTCATGTTTTTTTTGTGGGCGTCGCGAACCAGTTTCTTTAACAAATCATTACTACCAAAGCGATAGTCAACCTTTGAAGATGAAACCGGCCAATAGCCATGATAACCAGAGAACTTGGTATTCATCGGTGCATAAAAACCGTAAGGTTCTTCGGGATTCTGATTCAGCGGTGATATCCAGAGGGTATTAACTCCCAGCTTACTAAAATAACCATCTTCAATTTTTTGAAGTAAACCATCGAGATCGCCACCGTGATAATCTGCTTTCGGATGCACATCCGGTCGGTTCATGGGTTTATCATTATCCGGATTCCCGTTCTTAAACCTGTCAACCAACATGAAATACATGATTTGCGCATGTTTGTCCTGACGGTTCAGGTATTTTGCATCCTGCAATACTTTTCCGTTTTGCAAAGGAATGAGCAAATCATTGCTCACACCATAGCCATTTGCAGCCCAAACACGAATAAATGATCTTTGCATCTCATAAGCCTCTACCGGCACATCAAAAGTGATTTCTTCTTCTCCTTGTCTGATGAAATGATCTGGTAAGCGATAGTTTTGCCAGTACACGAAGACCTTTTCAGCATTGTTAAAAACCTGCACCGTGATTTTTCTGTTATCCGGATTCTTTGCCAACAATACCGGCAAGAATTCCTGAACCCCTTCAATTTGCAATACGGAGTTATACTTCCCGTATCCATTGTCAACTTTTACCGGATTATTGTCATCATGGTTTTGTTCGCCATCCAGGTTCATCTGGTATAAATAGGTACCCGGACTTAAATTCAACGTCACCTCATACAAACCTGATTCTTTCAACTGCAAATCAGGTGAATTGCCGGGTGTCCAGTCGTTCATCTGCCCGGCAATCTGTACCCTGTTGTACCTTTTCCCCTGCGGATGAAAAGTAAAAACATAGGCAGTCTTGTCCGATTTACGGCAGGGAACCGAAAACACCACCCCTTTCACCCAAATCTTTAAATCGACAAAATGCTCCATGGCAGGCAAAACATCTAATTGTACGATTTGCTTATCATCACTTAACTGAGTTTTTAGAAACTCCGAAGTCGATGTAACCGAGTCGATGGCTCTAATATTCTGGATAAAGTCCTGCAAATAAAGCTGATTATTGCCAACCTCCAGGGTCATCAGCGAGTTTAATTTTTGATTATCGACAGCAGCCGGGGGAGTATTCAAAGCTGGTTGGCAAGCCATGAACAAAAACGGAACTATCAGTAATAAATATATTTTATGCATGATTCAAAGAATTTACAATTTGACTATTTACAATTTACACGATTTACAATTCCAGTATAAGTACCGTTTTAGCAGGAATGCTGAGATATTCTTTCAGACTTATATCTTTGTTTGCTACGATATCTCTTGCTGAGATTTTACCTGCTAACATTTCACTGTACCTTTCCAAACTCACGACACTTTCTTTTTCATTGTTATTGGCGACTACCATAACAGATTTATCATCAAGATACCGGAAATACACATAAACTCCGTTCTCAGGTATAAAATGCTTCATTTTACCCTGATGCAACACCGGATTGTTTTTCCGATAATGCAACAAAGTCTTCAGGTAATTGAAAATATCATTTTCTTCAGCAGTACGCCCTTCAACAGAGAAAGCATCCCGTTCATCCTCTTTCCATCCTCCGGGAAAATTGAAGCGATGACCTTCATAATTGCCGGAAATACCATCAAGCATGATCTCCGTGCCGTAATATATCTGTGGGTATCCCCTCGTGGTAAGCAGCATAGCCAGCGCCATCTTGTACTTCCGCACATCCCTCTCAACAGCCAATGAATATCTATCGACATCATGATTATCCAAAAAATTCATCAGCAAATTGGGATTCGGATAAGCAAAATCCAGCGCGTAGTGCATGTATAATCGTGCCATACCACTATTCCAACCTTCTTCCTCATTGAATGCTTGTCTGAACACCACCCCCAGCGGAAAGTCCATCACACTTTGCATTTGCGAGTCGAACCCATCCTTGTTGTTGTTACCCGACTGATAATAGGCAATTTCCTGAGCTGTATTCATCCAACACTCTCCCACGATGTTCATTTTCGGATATTCCTTTCTTATTTCCCGGATAAACCGGGCAGCAGTCCGGATATCATTATAAGGATAAGTATCAATACGCAAACCAGCCACATTTCCATATTCAATCCAGAAAACATAGACCTGACGCAGATAATCGAACAAAAATTTATTTTGCAGGTTGAAGTCCGGCATATTCGGGGCAAACCAACCATGTGTCAGCCGGTGCAAATCCGATTCAGCTGCATGTGGATCAGTCCATGCCATCATGCGATAGTTCGAAGAAGTAAATGTATCCCACCTGTTGAACCAGTCCTTTGCCGGCAAATCCTTCAACCACCAGTGCGCCGAACTGCAATGATTCGGCACAACATCCAAAATCATTTTTATGCCATGATTTTTAGCTTCTGTTGAAAGTCGCCGATAATCCTCATTCGTACCCAGTCGCGGATCAACCTTATAATAATCAGAACATCCATAATGATGATAAGAATACTGCACATCGTTGTTATCAAAGACAGGCGTAGTCCAAATGGTTGTAATACCCAAATCAGCCAGATAAGGAATTTTTGAAATGATACCCTCCAGATCACCTCCGTGCCGTTTTCCCGGATCCATTCTGTTCACTCCCTGATGATAACCCGGAACGGAATCATTATCCGGATTTCCGTTCACAAACCGGTCGGGCATAATCAGGTATACCGCATCAGCAGCGGTAAAGGTTTCCCGATAGGCAGAGTTAGGTTCGCGGTGCTTTAGTTCATACTTATAATATTGTATATCATCGCCTTGTTTAATTTTCAACTGCATTTCACCGGGTTTCGTTCGTTTACCAATCTGAAGGTATACAAACTGGTAATTCGGATTGTCTGTCAACTCCGTGCGCAATAGTTTCACTCCGGGATATTTAACAGACACCTTTGCAGTTGATATCTCTTTACCATAGAGCATCAGTTGCAGTTCCTGCTGCTGCATGCCGGTCCACCAGAATAGCGGTTCTACCCTTTGCAACATATCATTCCCATAGATATGAACAGACAGGAAGACAATGAAAAATAATGAAAGATATTTTTTTATCATAAATTTATTATTGGTTAATTTATTGACTACAAAAGAGCCAATCACTATTAACTATTAACCTGCCCTTACAGGGCGCTCAGGGGGTGTGCGTTACCATTACCCAAGGCGTTGCCATTGGGCTGAATTAACCTGCCCCTTCGGGGCGGAATTCATTCTTCGCTTTCCGTTCTCCGCTTTCCGCTTTATCCTGCACAAACAGCACACTAAAAGCGGCAATCAGCAAGAACACACCCGACATAATCAATGCATAAATGGCATGTGAGTCGAACACCCTTTTGACAATCGGGCCGCCGAATACCCCGTTGATGATTTGTGGAACGGTAATGAAGATATTGAAGATACCCATGTATACCCCCATTTTATGCGCAGGCAAAGCCGGTGCAAGAATAGCATACGGCATGGCAAGGATACTTCCCCAGGCAATGCCCACCCCAACCATAGAAAACACCAACATTCCCGGACTCGAAATAAAATATATCGAAATCAGACCTGCACTACCGGCAGCCAGCGAAAGACTGTGTGTCCATTTCCGGCCAATCTTATGGGCAATGGCCGGTAAAAACAAGGCATAAATCATGGCTATCCCATTATAAACGCCAAATATCACCCCTACCCAGTTGCCGGCGTTTTGGTAGGCAAGCGATTGTGTATCATTTACCGCCACACCATAAATATGTTGGGCAATGGCAGGGGTCGAAAAGACCCACATACCGAAAAGCGCTATCCAGGAGAAAAACTGCACGATGCTGAGTTGGCGCATGGTCTTAGGCATCCTGATGATATCCCTGAAAATATCGGAGAATTTTGCTTTCGATTCTACATGCTCAATTTCCTCTTTATTATATTTTGCCAGTTCTTCCGGAGAATACTCTTTCGTAGTGACCACCGTCCATATAATTGATATCAGCAGAACAACCGCACCTATATAAAAAGAAAAAATCACATTATCCGGAATACCCCCATCAGCGGAAATCTTAGAAATTCCCAACCATTCAGCCAGGATATAAGGCAACCAGGACCCCACGACAGCACCCACCCCAATCAGGAAAGTCTGTACCGAAAACCCCAGTGTAGTCTGATCGGCAGGTAACATATCACCCACCAACGCCCTGAAAGGCTCCATCGCTATATTGATAGACGCATCCATCATCATCAGAAAGCCAGCGCCAATAAACATGGGGGGCAGGTAATGCGCGAAAACACCGGCATTGGGCATCAATATCAGGGCAATGGAAGCAAGAATGGCACCTGCAAGAAAGAATGGTCTTCTACGTCCCAGCTTCGTCCAGGTTTTATCTGAATAATGACCGATGATTGGTTGAATGATTAATCCCGTAAGCGGTGCAGCCAGCCAAAACCAGGAAAGATGCTCCATGTCGGCGCCAAAAGTCTGCAAGATACGACTGGCATTTGAGTTCTGCAGGGCAAAACCGAACTGGATGCCAAGGAATCCCATCGACATGGAAAGAATTTGAAAAAATGACAATTTGGGTTTCATATATTAATTTTATTGTCCGTGATGTGCAATCCGTCATTGCGAGGAGCGTAGCGACGTGGCAATCTCCCATACAATTGCAATCCGTCATTGCGAGTCGGCTTTGTCGACGAAGCAACCCCCTCAAACTCGCATTTGGCTATTTATGTTATTCGTTATTCACTATTCGTTGTTTCGTTGTTCCCCGCAACACCAAATTCGTTTTGATGATTTTATTGGTAAACTGTCCCTGTGTTTCTCCTTTAATTTTGGATATCAACAACTTGGCTGCGTTCTTTCCCATTTCGAAACCATGTTGCTCCACCGTACTCAACATCGGGTCGGATGCCAGTGCAAACCTGCCATTTGAAAAACCAAATATTGAAACATCATCCGGCACTTTGAGTCCGGCTTGTTTCACCGCGTATAAAATCCCTACCGCACTCTCATCGTTGATGGCAAAAAAAGCATCCGGTCTATCTTCCATTTGCAGAAACTCAGGAGTCACCACGATGGCATCTTCCCTGGTGTCGCAAATTCGAATCAAGCTTTCGTCAACAGGTATTTTATATTTCCTGAGAGCATCTAAATAACCGTTCTTTCTGTTTTTAGAAATCTCAAGATGAGGCGGTGAACTGAAGAAAGCAATCCGGCGGCAACCCGTTTGAATCAGGTATTCAGTCACAGAAAACGCCCCATTATAATCATCCACCACCACTTTGTCCGTTAAGATGCCAATGCATATCCGGTCAAAAAACACGAGTGGAATATCACTGTCGACAATTTCCTGAAAATGATCGTAGTTAGTTGTATTTTTAGAGAGACTGGCCAGCACCCCCGACACACGACTTGAAATAAGCGCTTCGGTATTTCGCACCTCCTTTTCATATTTCTCTCCCGACTGACAAACAATTACATTATACCCTTCCTCATCCGAAACCTCCTCGATACCTGATAAAACAGACGAAAAGAAATGATGGATAATTTCGGGAATGATAACCCCGATGGTTTTGTTTTTGTTTGTCCGCAAGCTCAGTGCCAGTCCGTTCGGCTTGTAATGATGCGCTTTCGCATATGCCTGCACCCGTTCACGGGTGGCCACACTGATGTCGGGATGATTTTGCAACGCACGGGAAACCGTTGAAGGAGAAATATTTAACTCCCGGGCGATATCTTTGATGGTGATGGGTGGTTTTTTCATAACACAAAGATATAGATTGATGAATATCAGCAAAGTGAAAGCCAAAGATATAAATTTATTTTAAAATGCAAACGTTTGCGACCGTTTTTAACTCAAATCCCCGAAAGTGAGATTGCTTATTTACTCCAATCCTCTATTTTTGTCCGCATAATCATGAAAGAAATATAAACTTTTTAGGCAGACGAATTGTTAAACAAACAAATTAGCATAGTTTACTGAGTTAAGATTTCTTTTTTGATGCTCGATATTTCACAAAGTTAAATTTATAAACTTTAAAAAACTATTGCATGAAGCACGTTAACTTTAAGCTAAAGATTCGCACTTTCGCGACACTGCTTTTGATGTTGGCCTTTAGCACGTTATTACAGGCACAGCAAATCTCCGTATCAGGAGTAGTAAAAGATGCCTCAACCGGTGAGCCCGTTATCGGTGCGAATATTGTTGAAAAAGGCACAACAAACGGAACCATCACCAATTTCGATGGTGAATTCTCCCTTAATGTACAATCCAACGGAACCTTACTGATTAAGTATGTAGGTTATAAAGATGTGGAAGTTGCCGTTGCCGGACAAAAGACCCACATCATCAATATGACCGAAGATGCGGTGATGCTGGGTGAAGTGGTGGCTATCGGGTATGGTTCGCAGACTAAGAAAGAGATAACCGGTTCTATTTCCAGTGTTAAGGCAGAGGACTTTAACAAAGGTGTTACTGCCAACCCGATGGGACTTATTCAGGGAAAGGTAGCTGGTTTAACTATCATTAAAAATGGAGGTGACGACCCGGCACAAAACAGTTACAATGTACAGTTGCGTGGTGTTGGTAGCTTAAGTGGAGCTGCAGAACCTTTGTATGTAATTGATGGCGTACCCGGAGGAAATTTATCTTCCGTATTACCCGGCGATATTGAATCAATTGATGTTCTTAAAGATGGATCGGCTGCTGCTATATATGGTACACGTGCTAATGCAGGTGTTATTTTAATTACTACCAAAAGAGGTAGTAAAGATGGAAGTTTTTCAGCAGAATACTCCGGATCGGTAACTACTGCTTTTATTGCGAATAAACCAAGGGTACTGACAGCAGATGAGTACCGTGATAAGATGGTTGCGAACGGATTAGGAATTGATTATGGTCACGATACCGACTGGATTGACGCGATAACCCGGACACCATTCAGTCAAACTCACAATGTTTCGTTGGCAGGTGGCAGTGCTGACTTTAACTACAGAGCTTCTGTCGGTTACAGGGCTTTGCAGGGACTGGCTATTAATTCAGATTATGAAGAAATAAATGGTCGCTTTGTTGCTAACCAGAAAGCCTTAAATAAGAAGATGGATATTTCATACGATTTCGCCTACACTTCAAACAAGAAAAACTGGGCAAATTATGATAACTTCAATCAGGCTATTCGTTCTAATCCAACCATGCCAATCTATTCTTCTGACGCGAAATTTGAAAAATACGGAGGTTATTATGAATCCGATAATTTCTATACCAGAAATCCGGTCTCCGATATCAACCAAACTACAAATGATCAGGAAGACCAAATTCTGTTGGGAAGTGTTCGTGCTTCTTACAATATTTTCAGTGGTTTAAAATTCACCACTTTTTATTCAGTACAGAACTCCTCTACATGGACAGGAAAATATCAAATGAGTACTTTACGCTCAGTTGCAGGTAAAGGTGGTGTTGCCAACCAATCCCAATCGTATGAAAATCAACAGGTAGTAGAAAACACCTTGCATTATATGAATTCATGGGATGCACATAGTTTTCAGGCTTTATTGGGTCAGAGTTACCAAACAAACCTGCGACATGGATTCAATGCCTACAACTCGGATTTCCCATTGGATAAAATTTTATATAATAACCTGGGAATTGGAGAGGGAATTACAACCGGTGAAGATGCTAATGTGAATATGGGAAGTTATAAGTACAAGGACAAACTGGCTTCATTCTTTGCCCGTATCATGTATAACTACAACAACCGCTACTTCCTGAGTGCCAGTACCCGTCTCGAAGGTTCCTCCAAATTCGGATCCAAAGCTAACGCGATATTAGGACCCTGGGGGTTGTTCCCATCAATCAGCGGTAGCTGGAATATCAAGGATGAAGATTTCATGGACGAAATATATTTTATTGATGATTTAAAGCTTCGTTTGGGTTATGGGGTTACCGGTAATATGCCCGGAAATTCGTACTTGTATTTGATGCTGGTCGGACCGGGAAGTGACTATGTATTCAGCGATGGTGAGTTTATTTTACCATGGGGGCCTACTACCAATACAAATCAATACATTCGTTGGGAAGAAAAACATGAATTTAATGGTGGAGTTGACTTTGCAGTGCTAAACAACCGAATATCAGGCTCACTTGATGGTTATTTCCGCAACACAACTGACTTGCTGTATGAATATAAAGTACCTTTGGCAGGGGAAAACGTATCCTCAAACAAATGGGATAATTACGGACAAATTCACAACTATGGAGTTGAATTTCAACTAAATGGCGCAGCTATCAAATCAAAGGATTTAACATTGGATGTTACTTTCAATGCCGCCTGGAACCAAAATAAGGTTGTAAGAATTACCGGGACTCAATATGGAAATTATGATGCCAATGGCAATTTAATTGCAAGTTTCCAGAACACAGGCTATATCTCTTCCGGCGATGGAGAAACAGGAAATTATGTAATGCGACTGACTGAAGGTGGTGCTATAGGCAACTACTGGGGATGGAAGTATTACGGTATCAACTCCAAAGGAGAGTGGGTATTTCAAACACCGGCAGGCGGTTACACGACTGACCCTCAGGATGCACATAAAATGATTCTTGGGAATGCATTCCCCTGGCTGACTTATGGATTGAGTGGTGCGTTGCGATATAAAAATTATGACGTTTCGTTAAACTTCCGTGGACAACTTGGGGGATTGATTTTCAATGAGACACGTTATTTTTACGAAAATACCCGCGGTACTGAAAATGTATTACTGTCATCTTTCGAAGGGAATGCGGCAAAATTAACCAACTGGAAAACATCCGGTTCCGACAAAGCATCCTTACGCAGGTTCTCTGATTTTTACCTGGAAGATGCCTCTTATTTAAAGCTTAACGACCTGACAATTGGATACACGCCGGTTCTTTCCACTGAAACAAAAAAATACATCAACAACTTAAGGGTGTATTTCACGGCACAGAACATCTTTACGCTGACCGGTTATACCGGACACGACCCTTCAACGGTTAGCATGTCGGGCTTGACCCCCGGATTTGATGGACGTTCTTATTATCCTACACAACATTCCTTTAATCTGGGAGTATCTTTCAAATTTTAATTTCAAAACTTTAAAAAAGTTATTTATATGAAACTAATAAAGTTATATACAGGAATTGCCTCACTGGGTTTGTTATTCACAACGGCATGTACTGATTTAACACCGGAAATTTACTCCGATGTTCAGAAAGAAGATTATTTTCAAACTCCGGCTCAATTCTCAACCCTGATTGCCAATGCCTATGCACAGTTAGCGGGCGAATATGGATATATTTACAGGGAAGGTTACTGGAGCATGCAGGAATATACATCTGATGAGGTAGTTGTTCCAACCAGGGGTACCGACTGGTATGATGCTGGTGTACCTATAAAAATGCATACCCACACCTGGGAGGAAGATACCCGTGATGTGAATAATGGTTGGAGTTTTGCTTTCGGTGGCGTTACCAAATGTAACAATGTGTTGAATAACATCATCAATATCATGGGTACAGATGAATCTACCTACAATGATGCAGCAAAATCGGGTATTGCTGAGACCAAAGTATTGCGTGCCTTTTATCATTTGTTAGCCATGGATTTATATGGTAATATTCATATTGACGACAATGAACGTGAGCTGGAACAGTATTCCCGTACGGAAGTTTTTGAATGGATAGAACAGGAAATACTGGACAACATAGACAAATTAGATAATCGCGTTCGTTATGGATCCATGACTAAACCGGTAGCCCACACCATTCTGGCAAAAATGTACTTAAACGCTGAGGTGTATACCGGCACAGCCCGCTGGGCCGATGCGGTTGCTCAATGCGATTCTGTGATTGATGGTGGATATGGCTATGCATTAAATGAAGATTATTTTACTACTTTCAAAAAAGAAAATGCAGGAAATAAAGAAATTATTTTTCCAATCGTATTTGATGCAGTTTACGCAAAAGGTAATATGTTTCACCTGATTACGTTACATTACACACAGCAGGAAGCTTATGGATTTACAACAGAAACCTGGAACGGCCCCTGTACGCTGAAATCATTCTACGACAGCTATGCCAGCAACGACAAACGAAAAGCGCAATGGTTTACCGGTCCGGTTATGAAAGATGGTGAAGTAATTAAATACTCTAACGCCACTTTGGAAGATGCACCTGCCATTATCGTCCCGGAAGTTACTACTATTCAGGATCCAACGGCTGCAAATACTTTTGAAGGAGCCCGCTTTATCAAATTTGAAATTGAACCCGGGATTGAACACCATGCCAACAGTGACTTCCCTATCTACCGATATGCCGACATTTTGCTGATGAAAGCCGAAGCTTTGATGAGACTGAATGGTGGCGTTGCCAACCAGGAAGCCCTGGATGCGGTGAATGAAGTACGTGAACGAACCGGATTAGACGATTACACAGCTGCCACACTGACGCTGAATGAATTATTAGCGGAACGGGGTCGTGAATTAGCCTGGGAAGGTCACCGGCGTCAGGATCTAATCCGCTTTGGTAAATTCACTACCGGCATGTGGGAATTTATGGGTACGCGCTCTGCTAATCGGGCTATCTTCCCCATTCCAAGATGGGTGCAGGACGACAACCCGGGAATATACACGCAAAATAACTGGCAATAAATAATTCAAAATAAAAATCACAATCATTACTAATCATTTAATTCAATTATGTATGAAAAAAATTAATTATCTTATGATGTGCTTATTAGCATTATCATTCTCATTCGTTTCATGTGATCCGGAAGAAGATCCTAACGTAGATGAAATTGTAGAAGATGGATTCTATGTGGTAGGTGAAGCTACAGGCATTGCGAATCTACAGGCTACTGGCGCTGCAAAAACCACCATGGCTGTAGGTTTTAATGAAGTATTACAAAGTGCTGAAGGACTCACTGCCGAAGAAAAAATCTCTGCAGCATGTCAACGTGCCGGCATGTATGAAAAATACATCTATCTTGAAGGTGGAAAAACATTCTCCCTGGTTTTAAAAGAAGGTGTTACTGAAACCAAGTATGGTGCTACCCTTGCACTCAGCGATACCTTAAGTGGAGCTGACGAACCACGTATCAAGGTTTACAAAGGAACAATGACTGAAAACACAACCATGCAGGTTGCTGAATCGGGCTTGTATCACATTGTATTGGATTTGAACCTGAACAATGATTTAGCTGATAAATTAATCCTTGTTGCTCCTGCCGAATTGGGTGTTCGTGGTGGTATGAACAGTTGGGGATTTACCGCATTTGAAGAAACCATTGAAGGTGATACTATTACTTATACGTTGGAAAATCAGGAATTGGCTGCCGGAGCTAAATTTAAATTTGCGTATGGTGGCGGTTGGAAAATCATCCTGGATGAAGAAGGTTTAGTAAAAGCTAATACAAACCTGGGTGCTGGAATGATTCCAGGTGCAACTGACATTGAAGTGGCTGAAGCCGGCAAATACAGAATTACATTGAAATACGCACTGGCACAGGGAGCTATTTCTCAAAGTTTCAAATATACGGTTGAACTTACTGAAGCTTCTGCTCTTCCTACCGAAATGTACATCAATGGTGGCGATTTTGGTGGTGAAAATTGGGATTGGAATAATCCGGGCATTGTAAAGATGAATCCTGTGAATGGCGTTGGTGGTGCTTTCTGGTGCATCAACTACTTCACAACTGCCGGATTCAAATTCAGTCCGGAAAAAGCCTGGGGTAAAGACTTTAGTGGAATGACTACCAATACAGGATACGAAGTTGTTGGTGGCAACTGCGTTGTACCTGCTGAGGGCTTATACATGATTTACATTGATTATGTTAATAGCAAAATTGCTATCGAACCTGCTTCAGTATATGGAATTGGTGATGCATTCGGAGGATGGGATCAGGCTGTAGCTGCCAACAAATTTGCGTTAAGCGCAGATGGAAAGAAATTGACAGCAACAGTATCTGCCGCAGGTAACTTGCGCATGTATGCTGAAAGTTCAATCAAAACTACCGACTGGTGGACAAGGGAATTCAACATCTTCAGTGGTAAAATTGAATACCGTGGCAATGGTGGTGACCAGGCTGCAGTTCCTGTAACAGCCGGACAGGTCGTTACACTCGACTTCAAAGCCGGAACGGGTACAATTGAATAAGAGAAAATAATCTCACATAAAAAAACACGGTTTCTCAGCCGTGTTTTTTTATGTGAATATAACTTATATTTGTTTCTAATCAAGGTCACTTTTTGGTCATTCATTTCCTCTTTTCACACCCTCACGATATATTTATTGTACAACTTTTTCTGCAAAATTACTTTTGTTGCGATTTTTGGATTTACAGATAATTATTCAAAATAGATTTTACTGTAAGATGAAAATCTTTATGCATTAACTCTATAATAAATTAACAACAAAGTTTTTTAAACGTATGAAAAAGACAATTTTAGCATTAACTATGCTACTTTCAGCAGGAGCCTGCATAATGGCTCAACATCAGGAAATCAACAGAAACAATGAAGTTCAGTATCATTTTTTCACCAACAACATTCCATCTGAATGGAATTATCCCTTAATCGGATTCGTAAACAATGTGAACGGCAACCACGAGAGTATTCAGATTGGGATTGTGAACAACACAACAGGCAATTTTGGTGGCGTGCAATCAGGATTTATCAACAGTGTCGGCGGAAGGGTAACCGGGTTACAATCCGGGTTTATTAATGCTGTTAATGCTGATTTCGCAGGTATTCAGTATGGATTTATCAATAGCACAGCTGCTGATTTTAAAGGAATTCAATCGGGTTTTATTAATTCGAATGGCAATAAAAACATTGGCGTTCAGGGTGGGTTTATAAACTCAACAGGCAGCATGACTGGCTTGCAATATGGATTTATTAACAGCGCCAGCACCTTGAATGGGTTACAACTCGGTTTCATTAATAGCGTTGACAATATTGAAAATGGGTTGCCCATTGGTTTTCTATCGTTTGTAAAACATGGAGGTTTTAAAGCCATTGAAGTTTCCTACAATGAAATCAACCCTTTTAACATCGCTTTTAAAACAGGTATTCGCGAATTTTATACTTACCCTGTATTGGCCTATGACTGGCGCAAAACGGATGATCGCTTCTCATTTGGTTACGGTATTGGTTCTAACTTCGATATTAGTAGTCTTTTCTTTATCAACCCCGAAATTGAAGGAATGCATCAGGTTTCACTTGATTTCAATCACTATTCTACCTTAAGATGTAATGTAGGATTTAACCTTGGAAATCACATGGAAATTTTGGCAGGACCTTCACTGGTATGGAATTTCAAAATAAATGCCGCCGATTTTCATCAGGATTATACGGAATGGGATCCATCTATTATTGCAGTAAACAAGGTAACAGCAGGTTTCAACCTGGCTGCCCGGTATAAATTCTAGTCATTTCAGATACCGCTCCAAAAACCTGTCCTGCTCCCACAACAGATGCAGGATATTCTCCCGGGCCACATAGCCATGCATCTCTTTCGGTAAAATCACCAGCCGTGCAGGCGCTCCGAGGCCTTTCAATGCCTGAAAGTATCGTTCGGTTTGCAGGGTGAATGTGCCGGGATTGTTATCGGCTTCGCCGTGCACCAACAGCATGGGTGTTTTCATTTTATCGGCATGCATAAAGGGCGACATGGCATTGTAGACTTCCTGTGCTTCCCAGTAGTTGCGCTGCTCCCGCTGAAATCCGAAGGGTGTGAGCGTGCGGTTGTAGGCGCCGCTACGGGCTATGCCACAGGCAAACAAGTCACTATGGGTAAGCAGGTTGGCAGTCATAAAAGCCCCGTAAGAATGTCCGCCTACCGCTACTTTTTTGCGGTTGATATATCCCAGTGAATCCACGGCGTCGATGGCAGCTTTGGCATTGGCAACCAATTGTTCAACAAAGGTATCGTTCGGTTCTTCTTTCTCTTCTCCAACGATGGGGAAAGCGGCATCGTCCAGCACCGCGTAACCGCGTGTTACCCAATACACGAACGAACCGTAGTACGGGAAAGTAAACTCGTTCGGGTTGGCCGTGCTTTGGCCGGCACTATTTTTATCCTTGTATTCAGCCGGATACGCCCAAATCAGCAAGGGCAGTTTTTCTGTTTTCGCTTCCCGATCGTAACCTTCAGGCAAATACAAAGTGCCTGTTAGCTCCACTCCATCTTCACGTTTGTATTTTATCACTTCTTTATAGACATGCTCGATACTCGCGAATGGATTCGGAAAATGGGTAATCTGTACAGGCGCTATTTTGCGTTTCAGATTGCGGATAAAATAGTTCGGATATTCGTTTTTCGATTGCAAACGTACCAGTACTTCGCCTGTTTTCACATTCGTAAAATCGAAAATTTCTTCTATTTTATCTGTATATGTCGACTGATATAGCCTGTTTGTCTTTAATGTTTTGATGTCTAAGGCATCGATAAACGGGTACTGACCATCGGGTGTATGTCCTTCTCCAATCAGGAAAAGTTTGTTTCCATCCATCGCGAGGACATATTTACCATATTCATTCTTTTTGGTTTCGAAATAACCCGGGTCGGCATAGATATCCTGAAAATTCCGCTCGTTAAACAAACGGGGCGCTTTTTCCGGTTTAGACGGATCGAAAAGAGAAACCCGGCGCATGCGGGTATCATACCACTCTTCCTGTAACACGGCCGTGTTCGCGTTGCCCCAGATAATATCGGCAAAACGCAGTGTTGTTTTGGTCAGCAACACCGGCTTTTCATTAAACGGAGCTTTCCACAAGTACAATGCATCGCGAAATTCGACTTCTTTCTGCGGGTCACCCTCATCCTGCGCTTCAGCATAACATAATGTTGCCGGTTCATCGGGACGCCAACTGACGGCACGCATGCCGGTACGCACGGCCATGAATCCTTTCGGCAATACCTCTGTCAGCGGAACTTCAGAAATAGTCTTCACGGCATCACCCTGCGAAGTGTACACTACATTCAATTGTGGGAAACGGTTAATGGGTACGATATACGAAAACGGCCGCTGAATGGTGGTTATCAACACATAAGAGCCATCAGGTGAAAAGCTTTCATTAGCATACATATCCGCAGCTTTATACAGACTACGGGTTCCATCAAGTTGTACCCGGTACAGTTCCGAAGTGGTCAGGGTTACAAAGTTGGCCTCGTCTGTCGGGTTCTTCAACAAGTCCTGATAAGTGCGGTTTTGAGCTTTCGAGCCATCGCTAACGGAGATAATGGGTCCGTCGGGTAAGGAATTTTTGCCGTCGATCAGGGCCGGACGATTTTCGGGCAGTAATCTCACCAGCAGCGACTGACTATCGCGGTACCAATTGACCGGATTCCCCAGATTGGCATTCACACGTGCTTCTGTAAGTTTGATCGCGGTAGCAGTTTCAAAATCCAGCACCCATAACTCAACACCTTCTCCTGTGTTGTGCACAAATGCAACCTTGCTTTCATCGGGCGACCAGGTAAGGTAAGTCAGTCTGGGATTAGCCGGCAGTCCTTTCACCTGTACCGGTTCATCGCCGTTTACTTTTCTAACCTTCAGGTTATTGACATAGGTAATCGAAGAACTGATGTTGGTAACCGGGTTCACCCGCAAACCGGCCAGACTGATTTCCTGCTGATTCAGGTCGGCCAGCGATTTATAGGTACTGCGGTAACTGAACAGCATGTTCTCGTTGTTACTGTCGATCACGACCTGCGGTGCGCGTTCAAAATCGGCCAACCGGAGAATACTTTCCGGCGGCAACTGGTATGTCAGGTTTTCCTGAGCGTCTATTTCCTGTAATCCCACGGCAATACAAATAAGAATGAATAGTTTTGTTATTTTCATATTAATTTAACTCCTGATGCGCATTAATAATCTTTATAACACAAGTTGCAAAAATAAGTTTTAATTCCGGATATTTTGTTCTAAACTTTCCTCACTTCGTCAATATAGTTCCCATATCGGACAATATTGTGCAATCTAAAGTGCTTAATACCCCTTACATTTGCATCGTAATCAACACCCATTCTGATCAGATGCTAAAAGTAGATTGCAAAATATCAAATTATTAATTTTTTAAACCCAATCAATTATGTTAAAGTATTGTTTAATTGACAATCGCATGTCAAAAGATGGAAAAAACTGTGTTGCCATTGTTTCAAGTGCAAAAACCGTAGATTTAGATGAGTTATTGGATGATATCGTTGCTGAAGGTACCGGTTTAACCCGACCACAGGCACTGGCCTATTTTGAAAAAATGACCCAGTTGATTCTTCGGTATCTCGGTAAAGGATACTTCGTTACCACTCCCTTGTTCCGTTTTCGTTCCAGTATTCCGGGCGTATTCATCGATAAGCTCGATTTTTTTGACCCAACACGGCATAAAATCAAAGTATCAGCATCAGCCGGAACACGCGTGCAATATTTGAATGCATTCATTGATCCGGTTAAAGTATCAGCATCGAAGACTTCACCTGTGATTCTTCAGTTTATTGATTCTGCAACCGATGAAATCAATACCAGTGGTATACCCGGAGGAACTGCAAGGGTTTTGGGGACTAATCTTCGATTTGACAAAACCGACCCCAAACAGGGAATCTTTTTCGTTTCCGTTGCCGACCCTGCCGTCGAATACCGTGCTTCAATTTATTCCGGGATCAGACCATCTGAAATCCACGTGACCATTCCGGAGCTTGAACCAGGTGAATACACGGTAATGATTCGGTGCATGACACCAAACAACAAGGAAATGGTGACAGGAACCTTAGATGCTGTTATTCAGTTTTGATTCAGATAATCATTTGTTTGATTGATTTAAAAATCATGGAAACAGCATTGAATCTGCAAGAAGTCGGCAACTCGGTTGCCGACTTCGGCTTCCTGATCGTGGCGGCAGCTTCTTATATCATCCTTTCAACCAGTCTGTTTTTCTTTTTCGTGAAATGGTTTGTACGCATCATCAATGGCATCATCGAACGGCAACAAAACGTGTTGGATGAAATCCTGAATTTGCAGAAACTACAAAGGAACACGCTGGACGAAATCAGTCACCAGGTAAAAATGAGGGCTTGAGCGATGGCAGATATAAGAAAATTAGCCCCATTGATCTTGAAATGGGAAGGATTATTCGTGCATGACCCTGCTGATGCAGGTGGTCCCACCCACATGGGTGTAACATTAAAAAGACTGATAGAAGCGGAATTTGACAAGAACAAGGACGGATTAGTTAATATAGCCGATTTGAAAGCGCTGAACGAACACGATGTTATCTATTGCTTCCTGAAACCATTCTATTGGGACAGGTGGCAAGCCGACCACATCCGGAATCAATCCATTGCCAATTTGTTGGTCGATTGGGTTTGGATGAGTGGCAAAGCCGGCATCAACATACCACAAAAGGTACTGGGAGTGAAAGTCGATGGCATGGTAGGCAATCAAACCCTGCAAGCCGTGAATGAGCATCCCAATCCGGAATTGCTATACGAAAAACTCAAGAACGAACGTAAGTCGTTTATTGAACGCATTTGTAAAGCACGTCCGGCAAACAATCGCTTTCGTAAGGGGTGGTTGAACCGGTTAGCTGATTTTAAATTTGCATGTATATTGATTTTATTGGTAGTAAGTCTCAGTTGGGGTGGATGTAAATCCACCGCCCAACTGGGCAACGTTGCCGTTACACAACAAGCAACAACATTGAATACCAATGAACAGCAAGAAGTTTCCGCGAAAATGCACAATCAACAAGAAACAGTAACAAGTTGGGAAGAAATCGTGGTAATTACATCCGACAGTCTGCCGGTTGTAATTACCGCTTTGTTGCATGATTCTCTTAAGCCGAATAAAGGCATATACATGCGCAAAAGTGTGCAACAGATCAAAACCAACAAGCAACACGAACTTGCTTTGGAAAGCGTTTCCAATGCGACCGCACAAGTTACCAATCAACAACAAACTATTGAAAAACCAACCTGCAATTCATTCAAATTAAAGTTGTTTTTGATTGTAATAGCATTTATTCTACTATCGGTTTTCTTCTTAGCATACAAGTTTTCTCCCTTCTTTCGCAAGTGTCTGCTTTTTTAGTATAACTGGTTCAAAAGTGTCTACTTAAACCAGTATAAGACGAAAAATTATGCATATTAAATTCATTTTATGTAGTGACTAAAATGATTTTACGTAGTATATAAAGTAATTTTACGTAGGACGTCACCTGATTTTACGCAGGACGTAAAATGAATTTACGTAGGGAGTAAAATTTATACCCCGAATCGGCAACGATCAACATAGCATTTTAGCTATTAATGGTCGTGCTGTTTCGGGGTTTTTCATGTTTTTAATCAACTATTCTCCTTTACTAAACTCCCCCGGACTCACTCCTTTTACCTTCCTGAATGTCCGGTTAAAATAGTGATTGCTGTTAAATCCACACTGGTAAGCTATGTCGCTGATGGTATAATCTGAATACAACAACAGGGGAATTGACTTCTCGATCCGGATATTATTCACATAAGTGGTGTAGGTAACCGATAGCTGACTGTGGAACATGCGGCACAAAGTTTCTTTCGCCAGTCCCACGTAATCAGCCATCCAGGGCAAAGGTAATTCCTGGTCGAAATGCTTTTCGATGTGTTCCATAGCTTTCATCAACCGCCTGTCGTAGCGGATAACTTTGGTAAACTCAGGGCTGAGTGTGTTCGCACGTCTGTTGAAAAGCTTCAAAAAACGGCTCAACTTGTGGCGTTCTGTTTCATGCATGGCACTTAAAACTCGTTGGGTGATTTCTTGCAACAGGGCATCGTTGCCGGGAAAGTTAATCGCGTTGCGCTTTAAAAATGCACATAGTTCTTCCTGTAAACTGGAACAGCTTAATTTTTCTTTCATTTTTGTAAAAGTTTAATAAAGGGGTTAATTTGATTTAACCCCTTGGGTTGTTCAGGTGCAAATTTAAAGGATGGTGGTTAAACAAATCGTGTGGTATAAAGAATTTTGGTGTTTTTTAATTTAATTTTATGATTATCCGATATTTCGCCTATAATGATTATCTTTGAAGTAACTAATCAGAAACGGCATGAATTTATTAAATTTTGTTGCGCAATACCCAGACGAAGCAAGTTGTAGAGTCAAATTTAAAGAGTATCGAGACCA
>JANJVQ010000026.1 GCA_024710005.1 Paludibacter sp.
CCCCAAACCGGATTCCTCACATCCCTCAATCAGCGAAAACCAGTCTTCTTGACTGCGTCTGTTTCTTGACATAACTTTTTTGCCGCAAAGATAAAGGCAAAGAATCAGGAGGGCAAGATGTAGTTGGCCGAATGGTTACAATAATATTGTATATATTTAAGAATTTAAATATATCTTTATTCAGTCTGCTAAAAAAATCTCCACTCCTTTCATTCAAAAGAAGTGGAGAATAGTTCCTTGATTTATTCAAATCAAATCAATATCCTCAATAAATTATTTTATTCCAAAAGTAGAAAAATTAAATTCAAGATTGTATTTACCTGATTTCAGCAGATATTGAGGTAATCGCGCCGACAGCGTTCCACCTAAGGAAGTCTGAATCAAATCAATATTTAAAGTATAATATCCTTGTTTTTTTAATTCATAAGCATGTTTTGCCTGTTCAATATTTTCCGCTGAATATGGCCATATCGAGAAAGCAAATACCGGATTACCCGTAAATAACAATCCTGATTTTTGATTACCGGCACTTAATTTAAGCCATCGTGTATCCGTATGATTTCCGGTTTCCTGCGGAAACGGATAATTATAAAACATATCATCGGTATTAAATCTGAACTCGCTAACCTGTGCACTTCGTTTTCGGTCGTTATAATTTTCCCACGAACCTCTTCCATAAAATATGGTCTGACTATATGTGTCAGGCACACCCATGGTCATACCAAAACGAATAAGATCAGCCATTGATTTATCAGCGTCTAAGTCGATCTTCACGGATATTTGACCATCATTCAAAATCGTATAAATCAAATCAAGTTTTACTTTATTGCCATAACTTTGATTTACAGACACCACCACTGATTTATCATCTTTATTTATTGCTTTTACAGAATTGGTTTTTAAAACATTTGGAAGATTTCCCCATTCTCTTTTCGATTTTGCAAAATCAACAGCGTTAGCACCCCTGATATCATTATCAACAGGTGGACGATAAAAATTGGGAACAAGAGGTGACATAACTTGTTCAACACCCTTAACCTTGTATGAACTTAATGCTCCGTTTGATTTTAAAATTATGGCTGTAAAATCTTTACCACCAATAATTAAATCTTTTTCTGATTCAACAAAAGAAATCTTTTCATTTGATAAAGATGTAACAACCGGTGAAATTTTCCGAGGTTTCAGAGCAATTTGCTCACTTGCAAGCTCAAAACCCTTTGAGCACCACAACCGATCTGTTTTTTCGTGTAAACTTAAACGCATCCAATATTCAGCTTCATCTTTAAACTTGATATTTCTGAAAGGAATTTTTATTATGGAAGCGTTTCCGGTTTCAATATCCTGTTCTGGAAGAACACCGGACTGAATTTTCAATCCGTTTTCAGCTATTTCCCAGCGTATTTCATAGTTTTTAAGATTGGTGAATGCAAATCTGTTTACTATCTTTATCAATCCGCTTTGAATATTTTCATCGGCGAAAACTACAGGCTGGAAAACATATTTACATTCCCATGCATGAGGGTTTGGATTTAGATCTGAAGCAAAAACACCATTCATACAGAAATTTCTATCATTAGGAATATCTCCGAAATCGCCACCATAAGCAAAAAATTGCTTACCATTCTCATTTGTTTTGACTAATCCCTGGTCTTTGAAATCCCATATGAACCCTCCTATTAAATTTGGTTTTGAATGAATAATATCCCAAAACTCTCCCAAACCACCTACTGAATTACCCATTGCATGCATATATTCACACATTATTATAGGACGTGTTATATGGGCACTGTTTGACATATTCAGCAATTGGCTATGATCCGGATACATACGGCTAATGACATCAACATAATCAGGATCATCGGGATTTGCCATTGACGGCCATTTGCCAATTTCATTTCCAGCTCCCTCAACATATTGAGGATCGGTAGGATCTCCCTGTGCACCTTCATAATGAATAAATCGTGATGGATCAAAATCCCGCACCCAACCTGCAGCAGCGGCAAAAGCAGGTCCTGTACCACTTTCGTTTCCAATTGACCAGGAAATAATGCATGGATAATTTTTATCTCGTTCGACCATTCGAATTACACGGGTAAGTATTGGTGCTGCCCAGGAAGGCTGTTGAGGAATATAACTTCCCAGGTGATGACATTCTATATTAGCTTCGTCCATTACGTATATACCATATTTACTACAAAGTTCATAGAAATAGGGATCGTTTGGATAATGGGATGTTCGCACTGCATTGAAGTTAAACTGTTTGATTGCCTGGATATCTTTAATCAGATCTTCACGACTGAGCGCTTTTCCTTTTATGGGATCATGATCGTGTCTGTTGACACCCATGATTTTCACAACCTTACCATTTACCAACAATTCATTCTTTTTACTGAATTCAATTTTTCTGAAACCAATCTTCTGACTGCGTACTTCTTGCACCTTACCTTGTGGATCAGTTACAGTAAAAACCAACTTGTATAAATATGGATCTTCAGCGGACCATTTATGAGGACATCGGATATTAGCTTCCATCAACGCAAACTTAGTTATATCACGCTGTGGCCAACGTTCATTATATACTTTTTCGAGAGGAACCGAAAGTGGTTGACTTAATACTATATTATCAGCAGCATCAAAAAGTTGAGCTGTTATATTCCAACCATTAAGTTTATCTGCATTTTCCTTCACCCAAACGCTCGGACGTATTTCTAATTTAGCATCTTGAATATTAGCATCAAATTTCGTTCTGACAAAGAAATCATTTAACGCGATTTTTGGCTGAGCCATCAACAATACTTCACGGTGAATGCCACTTAAACGCCACATATCCTGATCTTCGAGATAACTGCCGTCGCTCCAACGAAACACTTGAACTGCAACACGGTTTTTCCCAGTATTGACATATTCGGTAATATCAAACTCTGCAGCAAGACAACTTCCCTGGCTATAACCAACTTCTTTTCCATTTACCCATATATAAAAAGCGGAAGTAACACCACCAAAATGAATGATAATGGATTGATCTTTCCAGTCTTCGGGAACATTAAAATCCCGGTAATAACTGCCAACCGGATTATCCCTGTAAATTTTAGGTGGCCGTGGAGGCTGAGGTCCCCTCCAGTCATATTTTAAGGCTGGATTAAGAATATCAGGGGTAAAAGGATAAGTAATATTGGTATAAATAGGTTGCCCAAAACCTTTTAATTCCCAATTTGAGGGAACTTCAATATCATTCCATCCAATACCTGCAAAATCCTTAGTCATAAAATCTGTTGGGCGATTCTCCGATTTCTCAACGAATTTAAATTTCCACAAACCATTTAAATCAATTAAACGGGCCTTCTCTCTATTGCCTGCCAGAGCATCTTCCATATTCTTATATGAATATGTCGGGACACGGGCATTCATTTTGTTTTTTTCAAAGATATATTCATTTTCCCAATCATTTTGGGCCCGGACAAAAGGTATTATAACTATTAGAAGTAAAATATAGAGTATTCTTCTCATGATTAATAGTTTTTTAACTGTGGAAATTTATAGCTTATTATTAAACAATTATCGGATGATTTGTTAATATTTTAGCAATCCATCCGATAATATATTTTATTGTTTATTTATTTTACATTTGGAATTTCTTCGCTCATTCTTTTATAGAAGGATTGTAACTCAGCATTGGTTTTACCTGTAATTTTCTCAAAAGCTTGTTTGAATTTTTTATTCGGCTTTTTTTGTTTTTCAATTTGTTCCTCTTTGGTTATTTCTCCATTCTTAAATTGAGCAAATATACTTGACAGTTCATCCACAAATCCTGTACGGACATTCAGCAACTCTTTCTGCTGCTCCTGGTTCAAACTATATTCTTTTGTCGCCGCATCAACAAAATATTGAATTTTCCTTTCCTTTAGATTTTGTCCAAACATTACAGCACAAAAAGCAATCATTGAGAATAATAATACAATTTTTTTCATGATTTCTAATATTTAAAATTAATAGTTAAAATATATCTTCTTTTATCGAACTACTCTACCCGATGCAGAACCTCCCATCAGCGTTTCAACTTCAGCTCGTGACACGTAATTAAAATCACCATTAATTGAATGACACAAACAAGAAGATGCAATTGCAAATCGAATGGCATCCTCAGGTTTTGAGTGTTTTGGCGTATTTAGTGCATATACCAAAGCTGCACCAAATGAATCGCCACCTCCTACACGGTCAACGATATTTTTTATTTCGTATGGAGCGTAAACACCATTTTCTAATGGAGCAAAATGTGATAAACCTGTATTGGCATCATAAAGCATTGCTCCCCAATTGTTGTGAGTTGCGGAATAACTTTCGCGCAAAGTAATTGCCACTTTCTTCACATTAGGGAACTGACGAACGATTTCTTTTGCAACGTCGGTGTATTTTTCCACATCAAGTTTACCACCCTGAATATCTGAATTTTCTGCAGATATACCCAACACATCATGTGCATCTTCTTCGTTTGCAATAACAACATCGACATAATATAGAATTTTCGTCATTGTTTTTTTTGCCAAATCAGACGCAGACATACCTTTATGCCACTGCCATAATTTTTTTCGAAAATTTAAATCGCAAGACACTGTTAAACCTATTTCCTTTGCCGTTCTTACTGCAATTTCTGTCGCATTGGCAGATATTTCAGAAAGTGATGGTGTAATACCTGTAGTGTGCAACCAGTTAGCATCTTTATATATTTTCTTCCAATCATACACTTCACCTTTTGTCATGGAAACAGAAGAATAATCACGATCGTACATAACTTTACTCGGACGTTGATTTGCACCCCGCTCAACAAAATATAATCCAAAACGACCATATTTTACAATTTCAATACCTGATATGTCAATACCTATACCCTTAAGTACAGGCAGGCATGCTTCTGTCATTTCATTGTCGGGTAAAGCAGTCACAAACTTAACATTTCCGCCCAACAAGGCAATTGATGCTGCAACATTAGCTTCAGCACCGGCAAAAGTTATATCAAGTTTTCCGGGCATACTCTGACGGAAACGCTGAAAATTCTCCGGACATAAACGTCCCATTATTTCTCCAAAAGTTACAATTGTTTTCATCTTAAATTTACTTCTCAACAGAATTAATAAACATACTTAATAAATGATATTCGAGTCAAAAGCTCAGAATATTTAATTATTTACTTCTTAAATTTATAATCAAATCACGAATTTCCTTTGCATTTGCAGTGATAATATCCCATTTTTCAGACTGAATCAGCTGACGTTTAGCTATCCACGAACCTCCAATTGCAGTAATTAACGGTGATTTCAGATAACTTGCTGCATTTTCCATATTACAACCGCCAAGAGGAATAAATTTCAAGTCCAAATAGCCATATGGCGCCACCATATTTTCCAAATGTTCCATACCACCCGAGGTTTCTGCAGGAAAATATTTCAGAATACGACATCCTTGCTCTACAGCAAGTTCGATATCACTGGGAGTCATTATTCCCGGAGCAAAAGACAATCCCTGTTTGATTGCTTCAGCGATCACTTTTGGATTACAACCCGGAGCAACCGCGAAATCAGCCCCCAAGTCTACTACTGCTTTCACCTGATCAACTGTAAGTACAGTTCCAAAACCAAGATTGATTTGCGGAAGTTCTTTTTTTATTATTTTAGCGGCATCCAAGGCTGCATCTGTTCGAAGAGTCAGCTCAACAGTGTTTATACCACCTGCCAGCAAAGCATTAGCCAACGGCAATGCATGTTTCAATTCATCAATAACAAGTACCGCAATAATTCCGGCCTCATCAATTTTTTCAATTATATCGGGCGTCATAGCCCTTTGTGAAATAGGCTGCATGAAATTAATATTTTATAATGCTGTTGTAATTCTTTTCTTTACTAAATAATCATTCAAAGCCAAATAAGAGCAATCGTGCCCGATACCACTCTCTTTAACTCCACCATGTGGTAGATAAATTGCATATTTCACTCCATTTACCTGAACTTCGCCAAATTCAAGCTCTTCAGATAATTGGCGGATACTTTTCTCATTTGTAGAAAACACATACGACACCAAACCATATTCTGTATCATTCCCAATTTCAATTGCCTCCTCAATAGTTGAGAACTTCATCATAGCTGCTACAGGACCGAAAATCTCTTCCCTAAAACAACGCATGGACCTCGTAAGACCTGAAATTACTGTAGGTTCTATAAAATTACCTACTTCCATACCTGCAGGTACTTTACCCCCTAATTCAAGAGTCGCACCACTTGTCACATCTTCAGCGACCATCTTCAATATCCTTTCACGATCTTTAGAAGTAACCAACGGACCCATATCATGGTCATTTTCGAATCCAAAGCCAAGTTTAATCTTTTTAGCTTTCGCAATGAATTTCCGTAAAAACTCATCATACACATTTTCATGGATAATAAACCGGTTAGGAGAAACACAAATTTGTCCGCAGTTTCCATATTTAAGTGCAATTCCAATATTTACAGCCAAATCCAGATCAGCATCTTCGCATACAATAAAAGGTGCATTTCCACCCAATTCCATACTGACATGTTTGATTGAAGTTGTTGAATCGGCCATCACTTTTCGTCCCGATGCTGTAGAGCCAATCATAGTCAAGACTTTAGGAATTTTACTAGTTGTTAGCGTTTGTGCGACTTCTTCAACCTGGCCACAAATGAAATTAATTACTCCTGCTGGGAAATTAATACTATGTAAAATTTCTCCAAAAACATAAGAAGACAAAGGAGTTAATCCGGAGGGTTTAATAATTATGGAACACCCTGCTGCTAAAGCAGGTCCAATTTTATAACCGACATTCAACAATGGGAAATTCCATGCCAGATAGGCAACAGCAACGCCTGCAGGTTGATTTACCATTTTATGACGGTGAGTGTTTTCTATATCGGGGATAATTTCATCATGCATATTTCGCATTGCCCCAGGATAGAACTCTAGGCCATTTACAATAGCCTCAATATCTTCCCAGGCACCTTCATAAGTTTTACCCATTTCCATTACTACCGCTTTACGCAAAATATCATCGTTTTTCAATACTTCTTCACGCAATCTCATCATCCACTTGGTCCGATCTGCCAACGATAATTTTGACCAGTATTTGAAACCTTTTTGTGCCTCTTCCAATGCCAGTTTTGCATCTTCTACACCTGCCCATGCAACCTCGCCGACAACTTCATCGGTAGCCGGGCATACAACTTGCTTTCTGGCACCCGAAACAGCATCCAGAAGCTGTCCGCCTATATATAATTTTTTATATTCAACGTTCATAACTATTCTTTTAATGTGTATTTATATAATGCATCTTCATTTAATTCAAATCCCAAGCCCGGTTTATCACCTAACATAATTATTCCATTTTCAAAAACTATGGAATTATGAGTCAACTCATCCCTTAAACCATTTTCAGACCTGTCATATTCCATATAACAAATCTGAGAATTCATTCTACCGGATACAATATCTAAGTTAGTAATAAAATGTGCAGCGGCCGAAAGTGCAATTCCAGTTCCCCAGGAATGAGGAACAAGATCTACTCCATAAACAGTTGCTAATGTTGCAATACGTTTTGCTTCTGTAATACCACCTGTAGAGCATATATCCGGTTGAATAATATCAACTGATTTTGAACTTAATAACGTTTGAAAACCATAACGAAGATATTCACATTCACCCCCAGCAATCGGAATAGAAGTTTTCAATCTCAATTCATAATATTGGTCATAAAATTCTGGTGAAATGGGTTCTTCAAACCATCCTATATTATATTTTTCTATTCCATTTGCCAATTGAATTGCTTCCCTTAAATTATAGGCATGATTCGAATCAACCATTAAATTGATATCATTTCCAATAGTTTCTCTAATTTTCCCTACAAGTTCAATATCCCTTTCAATACCAAGCCCAACTTTCATTTTCATTGCTTTGAAGCCCATGCCAACATACGCTTTAGCTTCATCACAAAGTTTCTCGTCAAGATTATTGCATTTTGTAAAATACAATCCTGTAGCATAAGGAATTACACAATCACGTTTTTTCCCACCTAAAAGCATATATACTGGTTGTTGCATTATTTTGCCTTTCAAGTCCCAAAGAGCTACATCAATAGCACTGATAGCTGAGACCAATATTCCTCTTCGCGCATAATCCAGTGTACGACGATACATTGTATTCCAAATAGTTTCAGTCTCCAACGAATCCATACCAATAATAAACTGTGCTAAATGTTGTATTCCGGCCTTTATTATTCCTGCTGGTCCATAACCTTCACCCCAACCTACATGACCAGAATCTGTAGTAATTTTCACTATACAAATACGTCTTTCAGTATATTCCCACTGCGAGAAATAAAAACTTTCTTTCAATTTGTCAAAAAGCACAAAACTTTCAATTGATTTAATCTTCATCGTAAACTATTTTGTATTAAACACCAAATTTCAACTGAATATCTTTTCAAAGTAAAAAATAAATTTTAACAAAACTTTCTTTTCCAGTATAATCTTGAATCAATTCAGACTTTTAAGCTACACTATTAGCATAACCCAATATAATTGTTGCTATAATAAGCATTAACAATCCTAAAAGTAAAATCAAAAAAGGTTTGGCAGCACCTTTCCATTCTTTATTCATATATGCCCATATATTACTAACAATAAGTGACAACCCTAACAAAATTGGCCATCCTATTACAGAACCCATTTCGCCCATGAGTGTTGCACCTTGACCATAAATACCTAAGGCACCAAACCAGAATAATGATGCTAATATAGCCCATTTATATGCCTTTCCTGATTTTTCAACCTTGAAAGTATTCCATGTTTTATTTTTAAATAATAAAAATATAGCATAACCAGCATTCATTAAATATCCTCCCCAAAGCACAACTACCCATATTGCAAGACTACTATTGCGTGATAAAGCACCTGCTTCAATTGCAAGGTCACCAATAGGTTTACCATTATCGAAACCTACACTTAATAGTGCAGACAATAATCCACTTAAAATGGCTATAATTAATCCTGCCTTCAAATTAATTCCACTACCTGCACCATCTTGTAATAATTTATCCTTTTTTATACCTGCAATTGCCGTGAGCGCCACACCAACCAACATTACTAATACACCGGCAATAACATAAGGAAAAGATGGACGATCAAACACATTTTCTTTAGTAAAGAAAGGAATTAAACTACCAGCTGCGGCACATAAACCCATTACGATTCCATAAGTCAAAGATATTCCAATGTACGGAATACTTTTCCCAAACATTATACCACCGATACCCCACAATAAACCGAATAGCATACCTGAAAGAATCGATTCCAAAGGTGCTTTTGCTATTACACCAAATAAATCTGGTACCACTAACAAAGCCCAAATCAAAGGCAATAAAAACATTGCTATTGTAGCATGTACCAACCACCATCCTTCCCATTTTAATGGAGACATAAATTTCATTCCCAAACCGAATGATCCCTGAAAAATACTGGCAATAATTACCAGAGCTAAAGGCAAAAATGCAAATTCCATAATATTTGATTTTTTATTTACAAAGAAAAAGAAATATAAAGTATCAAGTTTACATGCAATTACCCTTTAATTACACAAATTTATCCAAAAGATAAAAAATACTGTGAATTTGGGTTGAAAAGAACTTTGCCAGACCTGAAAGATGAGGGTGAAAAGTTTCACGCTGGATCACTTGTCGGCACTGGAAATTACAAACAAGAAATTTCAGTTTCCCAACAACTTCGATGTGACTGAACATTTCAGGTATAGTTTTGGCAATTTGTACATGGCCATAAAATACACATTCCATGTATACTTTATTTACAAAAACAAAAAGCACTTACATTTTATATCATGTAAGTGCTTTTTTATTTCCCAACGTGGGCCCTGTTGGGCTTGAACCAACGACCCCCTGATTATGAGTCAGGTGCTACTAACCAACTGAGCTAAGGGCCCTGCTTTTTACAAATCTTTTATTATCTTTGCAAAGCGATTGCAAAAGTAATATTATTTACCGTTCCTGCAAACAATAGGAACTTTTTTTTTTGAATATATGATGGTACCTGAACAGGTAAACACCCTGATTTTTGACTTTGGAGGCGTAATTTACGACATTGACATACAGCTTGGTATCAATAAGCTGAAAGAACTGGGATTTACAGATGCTGATGAATATATCGGACATTTTGCGCACAACGATTTTTTTGTTCAGTGGGAAAATGGTCAGATTGGTGTGGATACCTTCCGGGATGAAATCCGGAAAAGATGTGTAAAAGAGGTTTCTGATCAGGAAATTGACGATGCCTGGTGTGCCATCATGTTGGGCATTCCGGATGAAAGAATTGAGTTATTGAAAAACCTGCGTAAAAAATACAGCCTGTTGCTACTCAGTAATACCAACCCGCTGCATATTTTAGTCAGCACCAAAAACGAACTGGGCAAAAGAGGACTCAGCATGGATGATTTGTTCGACAAATGCTATTATTCCTACGAAGTGGGTGCAGTTAAACCCGGAAAGGAGATTTTTCTGCATCTGTTACAGGATGCTGATGTAAAGGCTGAAAACTGCCTGTTTTTGGATGATGGAAAGAAAAATATCGAGACAGCCGCCGCGCTGGGATTCAACACTTACCTGGTCACTCCCGGACAAAGCCTTGATTTTTTGTTGTAAATAAGTTGTGTGTAAATTAAAATCAGGGGACGTACGCGATAATATTAAATGTTTGGGGATATGACAAATGTGGTTAATAAAAACTATGCTGCAACTGTCGGATTTTTCGATGGGGTACACACAGGTCACCGATTTCTTATCGCCGAATTGAAAAAAGAAGCGGCAAAGCGGGGAATGAAAAGCATGGTCATCACGTTTAAAGTGCATCCCCGGAAAGTGTTACATGCTGCCTACCTGCCGCAATTGCTTACAACAGCTGAAGAAAAACAGGAACAACTGAAATCAACCGGCGTGGATGAGGTGGTGGAACTGGATTTCACGGTCGAAATGGCGCAACTTACCGCAGCTGAATTTATCGAACAAATATTAGCCAAACAATTAGGTGTTAAGCTCCTGTTGGTAGGTCACGACCACCGCTTCGGCAGAAACAGGGAAGAGGGCTTTCCTGAATATGCTGCTTATGGCCGGCAGAACGGGATGGAAGTCATACAGGCAACCCGCTACAGCACCGAACAGTTCAGCCACATCAGTTCGTCGGAAGTCCGCAACGCCCTGATAAAAGGCGACATCGAAAGAGCCAACACCCTCCTCACCTACCCCTACGCCTTTACCGGTCATGTAGTAACAGGCTTTCAGGTGGGTAAAAAAATCGGGTTTCCAACCGCGAACCTGAATCCTGTGGAACCTGACAAGCTGATTCCGGGTATCGGAGTTTATGCGGTACTGATTGACTGGAAAGGAAATTCCTACAAAGGCATGATGAATATCGGTCGGCGACCAACGCTCGACAACGGAGATGCAGTCAGCCTCGAAGTACATATCATCAATTTCGACGCGGACATCTACCATCAACAACTGAAAGTAACTTTTATCCGGAAAATAAGAGACGAAAAGAAATTTAATTCTGTAGAAGAATTGATTGAACAATTAAAAATGGATAAGGAGGCTGTGTTGGGAGCTAATAGCTAATAGTGAAGAGCGGAGAGCGGAGAGCGGAAAGCGGAGACCGTAGACTGTAGACTGTAGACTGTAGACTGAAAAACTTTTTGTAAATTTGCCGAATAGAAATTCAAAAAGCAATTATTATGTGTATGAAACAACTCATTTTATCCCTGTTAATCGGTATGACACTGATCGGATGTAACTCGAAAAATCCATTCTTCTCGGAGTATGAGAACGAATATGGTATCCCACCGTTTGAAAAAATAAAAACAGAGCACTATTTGCCGGCTTTCAAAGAAGGTATTAAACAGCAACAAGCTGAATTCGATGCCATTGCTGAAAACACGGAAGCTCCGACATTTGAAAACACGATTGAAGCCCTGGAGTTGAGTGGCGTATTACTTGACAAGGTTTCATCCGTATTTTTCAATTTATATTCAGCCGAAACAAATGACGAACTGGCTGAAATTGCAAACGAAGTATCTCCGCTCTTATCAGAACACGGTGATAACCTCTATTTGAACGATAAGATTTTTGCACGTATCAAAGCCTTGTATCTCAACAAAGAAAGTCTTTCATTGAATGATGAACAGAACCGCGTACTCGAAAACTATTATAAGAATTTCGTGAGAAGTGGTGCTGACCTGAACGAAGAAGACAAAGCAAAATTACGTGACATCAACAAGGAATTGAGCATGGCCGAACTTACCTTCGGGCAAAACCTGCTGGCTGAGAACAATGCCTATCAACGTTTTGTAACCGACGAAGCTGAATTGGCCGGTCTGCCGGAAGGTGTAAAACAAGCGGCTGCCGAAGCGGCCAAAGAAGCCGGTCAGGAAGGCAAATGGCTTTTCACGACTTCAAAAGCCAGCTTCATGCCGGTATTGCAATATGGCGAAAACCGTCCGTTACGCAAAGACTTATTGCTGGCGTGGGCCAACCGCGGTGACAATGGAAACGCGAACGACAACAAGGAAACCATCAAAAAAGTGATGCAGTTGCGCATTCAGCGTGCTAACCTGCTTGGTTTTAAAACACCGGCACATTTTATCCTGGAAAACAAGATGGCCAAAACACCGGAAAAAGTGTATGAATTTCTGGCAACGGTATGGCAACCGGCTTTAAATCAAGCCAAAAAAGAAGCTTATGACTTACAAAAGCTGATGGATGAGGAAGGTAAAGGTGAAAAATTAGAAGCCTGGGACTGGTGGTATTATGCCGAAAAACTCCGGAAAGCCAAATATGACTTAGATGAAGAAGCCATTCGTCCGTATTTCAAAATGGAAAATGTGCGTCAGGGAGCATTTGATTTGGCTGGCAAGTTGTGGGGACTACAGTTCACGGCCCTGACCGACTATCCGAAATACCATCCCGATATGGAAGCTTTCAAGGTAACCAATGTCGATGGTTCGTTCGTGGGTGTACTCATCACCGATTATTACCCGAGACCCGGGAAACGTGCAGGCGCCTGGATGAACGAATACCGGAAACAACATTACCGGGATGGTCAGAACATCCGCCCGGTGATTGTGAACGTGGGTAATTTTACCAAACCGACATCCGACAAACCTTCATTGTTGAGCATGGACGATGTGCAAACGCTTTTCCATGAGTTCGGACACGGATTGCATGGTTTATTGGCTCAGAGCACATACATGAGTCTGTCGGGTACCAGCGTGGTACGCGATTTCGTGGAACTTCCCTCTCAGATTATGGAAAACTGGTGTTTCGAACCTCAGGTAATGAAAACTTATGCCAGACATTACGAAACCGGTGAAGTGATGCCCGATGAACTGATGGAAAAAATTGAAAAAGCCGGCACCTTCAACCAGGGCTTTGTCATGACCGAATTGTTATCTGCCGCCATCCTCGACATGGATTATCATACGCTTACCAATGCTGACGATTTGGATGTAAATGCATTTGAAAAAGCTTCGTTGGATAAAATGGGTATGATTCCGGAAATCATCGTACGTTACCGCAGTACCAACTTCAACCACGTTTTCGGTGGTGGTTATGCAGCCGGCTATTACAGCTACACCTGGGCCGAAGTACTCGATGCTGATGCCTATCAGGCTTTCGTTGAAACAGGTGACATTTACAATCAGGAAGTGGCAACCTCATTCCGCAAAAACATCCTTGAAAAAGGAGACTCGGAAGATGCCATGACACTTTATCTTAAATTCAGGGGTAAAGAACCGGATCCATCTGCCTTGTTAAGAAAACGCGGATTTATTCAATAGCAAATACGTATATGAAGAAGTCCCCGACTATCCGACAGTTTATTAAACCCGGTGTACCGCTCGCGGTGCTGCTCGTGTTGCTCTATTTGGTTAGTTGGGGACTTAACTTTTTCTTTATTCGCGACGTACAGCATTATCCGGCGGCAAGCACCAGATTACTGGAGCCAAACAGCTTTTGGCTGATCACCGGCATCTTTCTCATAACGGTACTGAATCTACTTTTAATCGCTCTGATTAATAATAAATTCTCTATCATCAGGGAGCGATCTTTTCTGCCGGTGTTTTTCTACGCCCTTTTTATTACTTCCTGGAAAGAAAGTCATTTCCTGATTTGCTCTCATTTGGCTGTTTCAGTGTTTTTAATCAGCCTGATGATCTTTATGGGCATGTACAAAAACAGGACTGCCGTAATTCCCGCTTTTTGGGGAACACTATTCATTTCTCTTTCAGGAATGCTGAACCCTGTATATTTATTCCTGATTCCCCTTGTCTGGATTGGTTTCGTGCAATTAAAATGTTTCTCGACACGCGTATTCCTGGCTTCCCTGATGGGCATGCTACTTCCGTGGGTATTCTATTTCTCCTATCAGTTGTATGCCGGCAATGAAATTGTTATTTTCAGGACATTATTCGAAGAGTTTCAACCCGGATTTTTACTGCATGCGCTTACTATCTACGAACAAATTTATATTGTCGCGCTTATCCTGATTATCATCATCAGTTTATTCGGCATTTACAACAACCTGTTGAGTGATTCGGTGCAAAACCGCAAGAACATCAATGTACTGGTACTCATGCTCGTTTTTCTGATCGTGCTGGTATTTATTTTCCCAAAACACGCGCTGGCATTCCTCCCCCTGATTGCATCATTGATGGCGATGTTGCTTGCACATCCATTTACCCTGCAAAAAACAAGATTTTACACCATCCTGTTTTTCATTGTTGTAGCGATTCACGCCGGATACATGTACATCAACTATTTCATCATATAGTCAATGGAAAACTTCATCGAACTCGGATATCTGGGGTTGTTTATCGCATCTTTCCTGGCAGCAACGGTCGTTCCTTTCAGTTCAGAAGTGGTATTCTCGGCGCTGGTATTCGGCGGCCTCGATGAGTGGACATGCGTATTTGTCGCTACAGCAGGTAACTGGATTGGTGGTATGAGTTGTTATTACCTCGGGAAATTAGGGAAATTAGCCTGGATAGAGAAATACCTCCGCGTTAAAAAGGAAAAGTTAGACAAGTGGCTTACCCGCTTTCACAAATACGGCGATTGGTTTGCATTTTTCTCCTTTCTGCCGGGCGTAGGTGATGCCATTGCCGTAGCTTCCGGCTTCTTTCGCTGTAATGTATGGATTGTTGCCGGAGCCATGTTGTTTGGTAAATTCGTGAGATACATTGTCTGGATGTATTTTCATGGCTTAATTTTCTGATTTTTGTAAAATATTTTTATTTTTTCACCCTTATATTCTGCCAATAATAACTACTTTTGAGAGCTAAAATCCAGCTTGTCATTTATGAATTCAAAATTTATATTGTCCCTCTTCCTGATTCTCCTGTGCATGACAATGCCGGCATTTCCGACAGAAGAACCTGAATTCATTCCTAAAAAAGTAAACTTCGGATTTAAGGCGGCTGAAAAAAGAAAAGTTGATGTTATCATCATCCACTCTGTTTACAACGCTTCAGGCGGCGAAAAATATGATGTTGATTTAATTATCAAACAGTTTGCGCGCTATAAGGTCAGTCCGCACTACCTCATCGACAGAGCAGGTAAGATATACAGGATGGTAGCAGATAAAGACATTGCTTACCATGCGGGTGAGAGTCGTTTACCGGATGGTACTTCCGGCATCAACAGCCGTTCCATCGGAATAGAAATAATCACTTCGCTGGATGAAGCGCCATCAGACCTGCAAATAGATGCTACCGTAGCATTGGTGCAATACCTGCAAGAGAAATATCCGGTAAAATATGTATTGCGACACAGCGATATAGCTCCCGGTCGCAAGACCGACCCCTGGAATATGGATTGGGAAACGTTTGTCGGACGAATCGGGAAGATAAAGGATGAATAACAGTTTTCGCACATATATTCTGATGCTGTTACTTGGATTGATTTCCGGTCAGCAACTCTTTGCCCAGAAGTTACTGGAACAACGCATTTCCGATTCGCTAACGGTAATCGCCAATGCATCTGTCATGTCAGATAAAATCAACCGGATTAAAATCGATGTCAACCGTCCGAATAAAACCATCATCGTAACTGCTGCCGACAACTTCGGGTTTCTGCCTTTTCGCAGGGAGAATGTCGACAGAATCAACCAGGCGCTGAAATCCATTCTGGGAAAAACATATCCGGGTTATACCATAAGCGCACAGGCCTATAACCGGGATATCGAAACTTTAATTCCAAATCACCTGAGAGAAAATAAAGATAGCAGTCGGTTATTCAAAAACAATGGGTTGCACACCCCGCTTGTAACCAGGCTTTCGGTCCCGTATAGCATCGACAGGGGACTTCAAAACAGGAACATAGCCTTGTGGAACAGTCACGGGAAACATTTCGGCCGGAAAGAAGGCCGTTGGATATGGCAGCGTCCGAGGTTATTTTTATCAGTTGAGGACTTGTTAACCACCGCTTTCGTGTTGCCCTACCTGGCCCCGATGCTGGAGAACGCGGGCGCACAGGTCTTCATTCCCCGGGAGAGGGATATTCAAACACATGAAGTTGTGGTGGACAATGACGACAGGAATCAGTCGCGTTACAAGGAATCAAACGACAGATTCCACTGGCAAAAAGGAGAAACCGGCTTTTCAAACAAAAAAGCATTTTATGTATATCCGGAGAATCCCTTTACCATGGGAACCTACCGCTTTGTCAGGACGACAACCGATCCGGAAGAAACAAGCCAGGCTGAATGGATTCCCAACATCCCTGAAAAAGGAATCTACGCCGTTTATGTCTCCTATCGTACCGTAGAAAACAGCACGGAAGATGCCAACTATACCGTACATCACCTGGGTGGTGAAACTTCATTTTCGGTCAATCAAAAGATCTATGGTGGCACCTGGCTTTACCTGGGACATTTTATGTTTGATGAAGGATTAAATCAGGATGGGAAAGTGATCCTAAACAACCTGAGCAAGGATAAAAACAGTATACTCACGGCCGATGCGGTAAAATTCGGGGGTGGTATGGGAAATATAGCCGTCAAGCCTGTTCCCATCACTCAAAACAGCGATCTGGTGTTAAACCCCGACACACTGGCCGTGACAAGCAACTATCCCCGTTTTACCGAAGGAGCCAAGTATTGGTTGCAATGGGCCGGGGTTCCCGATTCTGTTTACAGTCGTACAACCAACACCAATGAGTATTCAGACGATTTTCAATCCCGTGGCTTTTGGGTAAATTACCTGACGGGTGGTTCAGAGCTTAATCCCGGGACAGGTGGATTGGGTGTTCCGGTTGACATGGCCTTCTCTTTTCATACCGATGCAGGAACCAAAAAGAATGACTCGATTATAGGCACTTTGGGTATTTGCACGGTCGGGAACAACAACGGCGACACAATTTACAAAAACGGGGTTTCCCGTTGGGCAGCCAGGGATATGGTAGACCTGATACAGTCGCAAATTGTGGAAGACATACGTAAAACCTGGCATCCCGAATGGACCAGAAGGGGTATCTGGAACAGGTCTTACAGCGAATCACGGGTTCCGGAAGTACCGACCATGCTGCTCGAACTACTCTCGCACCAGAATTTCGGAGACATGAAATATGCACTGGAGCCGGGATTCAGGTTCACCGTCAGCCGCGCCATCTACAAGGGAATATTAAAACATATCGCTTACACGCATGGAACTGAATACATTGTACAACCCTTACCGGTTGAGTCGTTCAGTTGCACATTCGCGGGTGAAAGAAAAATCAGGCTGCAATGGAAAGCGGTTGTCGATACGCTTGAACCGACAGCGGTACCCGACAGTTTCGTTGTTTACACCCGCATCAACGATCAAGGGTTTGACAATGGCAGGTTGGTTGCCGGCAACACTTTTGAAACGAATATTAGTGCCGGGAAAATTTACAGCTTCAAAGTTACGGCCGTCAACCGGGGAGGTGAGAGTTTCCCGTCGGAAATACTTTCAGCATATAAAGATCCGCGAAAAAAGGAAACAGTATTGATCATCAACGGATTTGAGCGCATCAGCGGACCTGAAAGTTTTAATTTCACATCCTTAGCCGGTTTCATGACCGACAAAGATGCCGGTGTACCCTATCAGTACGATCTCAGCCACACCGGCTCTCAATACGAGTTTGGAGTAGATGTACCCTATAAGGACAATGAAAATCCGGGATTCGGAGCCAGTAAATCAAACTATGAGCAGTTGATTATTGCCGGAAATACATTCGACTATCCTTTTTTGCACGGGAAATCAATCAAATCTGCCGGATATTCATTTGTATCAACCAGTGTGAAAGCTGTCACTTCCGGCGATATCGACCTGCATGCATACAAGGCCATCAACCTGATTTTGGGAAAACAAAAACAAACTATGTCAGGAATTGTAAAAAAAACACCGGAATTTCAAACTTTTCCATTAGATTTGCAGCAAAAGTTAACGGACTATTGTCACAAAGGTGGCAATTTGATGGTCAGCGGCGCTTATGTAGCTTCCGACCTGTATAACAAGGAAAAAGGGAATGAGGAAAATTTCGTCACCAACCTGCTGAGAGTAAAACCCTTGGATAAAGATACGATTATTTTCAGCGGGTTATTGTACGAAAGCAAGCATCCTGTTTTCTTCAGAGGAAGAAGGCAATTTGAATACCATCATACGCCGAATAAGAGCATGTATGCCGTTGAGGATCCGGATTTATTAGTACCGGTCGACGAAAAAGCATTTATAATTTGCCGGTACGAAGGAAATGATTACGCCGCAGGAGTAGCTTATGCTGGAAAATACAAAGTATGCACGTTTGGGTTTCCGTTTGAAACCATTAAAGATGAAGATTCACGGGACCGCATTATGTCGGCTGTATTACATTTTTTCAATACTAAAAAACAACCCTAAAAAACCAGGATATGTATAAAAATTTTGCACTTACCATTGTTTTAACCCTGATCTTGTTTTCATGCGGCAGATCAGGCGTTGTGCTGCCATCAGCCACCGGAACCAGATATGAAATTTTAGTGGTAATGGATCAGACAGCCTGGAAAGCCCCGGGAGGCCGGGCATTGGTAGCCCTGTTCGACCAGGATATGAAAGCCATGCCACAAGCTGAGCCGGTCATGAGCATCATGTACTGTCAACCAAAGGATTTCGGCGATATCTTAAAACCAAGCCGCAACATCCTGATTACTGAAATTAATCCCCGCTTTGAAATCCCGAAGATAACCTATGGTCGGAATACCTGGTCACAGCCACAAACCGTTGTTAAAATTGAAGTGGCAAGCGATTCAGCTTTAACCGTATTGTTGAATGAGTCGGGTAACAAGATTCTGGATTATTTTCTGACAACAGAAAGAAACCGCCAGATTGAAATCGGCAAGAATTACATCAACCACAAAGCCAAAAAAGAAATTGAAACAATTTTCGGCATTCAGGTGGATATCCCCAGCGAGTTAACAAAAGTCACGAAAGGTAAAGATTTTTACTGGATTACCAACGACCACCATCACACCCGGAAGGATATGGTTATCTATTCTTATCCTTACAGAGATAAAAACACCTTTACAAAAGAATACCTCATCGCCAAAAGAGATTCATTTATGAAAGCCAACATCCCGGGTGAATTTGAAGGTTCATATATGGGTACTGAGTTGGTTCATTATCAACCGATATTAAGAGAAATAAATGTAAACGACACCTATTGCGCAGAATTAAGCGGACTGTGGCGGATGTTCAATGGGGGTTCGATGGGCGGTCCGTTTTACAGTCATACCCGCGTGGACGAAATCAACAAACGGGTAATCACGGTAGAAGGATTTGTTTTCGCTCCCGGAGCTAAAAAGCGTAATCACATCCGGCAATTAGAAGCAGCCATATACACCGTGAAACTTCCGCAGGAAATCAATGTAATAAAGGAAGTATCGGTTGTTGCCGACAAAAAAGACACAAAATAAAATTCACACAACATGATAAACAACAAAACAATCATAGCCATTACACAAGGAGATATCAACGGAATCGGTTATGAAGTCATACTGAAAACCTTAGCCGAACCACGGGTCTACGATGACTTCGTCCCGGTAATCTACGGTTCTTCAAAAGCAGCCGGATTTTACCGCAAACAACTTGACATTCAGGGTCTCAATCTGAACATTATCAACACCGTTGAAGAAGCCCACGCAAAAAAAATCAACATTATCAACTGCACCGATGAAGACATACGGGTAGAGCCGGGCAAAGCAACCGAAGAAGCAGGTAAAGCCGCGTTTGCCGCCCTCGAAAGAGCTACTGCCGACATGCAAAAAGGATTAGTAGATGCGTTGGTTACGGCTCCTATCAACAAGAAAAACATCCAGTCGGCGGAATTTCACTTTCCCGGACATACTGAATACCTCGAACAGGTTTTCGGAGAAAAAAACTCTTCCCTGATGTTGCTGGTGAATGATGTCATGCGGGTTGCAGTCGTTACCGGACATATCCCGGTCAAAAACATCGCCTCTGTCATTACCAAAGAATTAATCCTGGAAAAACTAAAAACACTGAATCAATCGCTGAAACAGGACTTTACGGTTATTCGTCCGCGCATAGCGGTGCTGGGCTTAAATCCACATGCAGGAGATGAAGGCGTGATTGGGGATGAGGAAGAAACCACCATCAAACCCGCATTAGAAGAAGCGCAAAAAGCAGGACTGCTCTGCTTTGGTCCGTATGCAGCCGACGGCTTTTTCGGCAGCGGACATTTCAATAAGTTCGATGGTATCTTAGCCATGTATCACGATCAGGGACTGATTCCTTTTAAAACCGTTTCGATGGAGAGCGGGGTAAATTACACTGCCGGATTATCAGCAGTACGCACCTCTCCTGCCCACGGAACTGCTTACGACCTGGCCGGACAAAATCTGGCTTCCGAAGAGTCGTTCCGACAGGCTTTGTTCATGGCGTATGACATCCTGCAAAACAGAAAATCAGATCAGGAAATTCGTTCCAACCCACTGAAAGTAGAAGAAAGAAGAGAAAGAGGAGGAAGGATTGCGTAAAACTAAAAGCGGAGAACGGAAAACTGAGAGCTGAATTAGCTTTCAGTTCTTCGCTATCCGCTTTTCGCTTTTCGCTAAATTAATACGCTGCCTTAAACTGCTCCAAAAACCTCACATCGTTCTCCGAAAACATGCGCAGGTCTTTTACCTGATATTTCAGGTTGGTAATACGTTCAATTCCCATCCCAAAGGCGTAACCGGAATAGATTTTTGAATCGATGCCACAGTTTTCGAGCACATTCGGATCCACCATGCCACAACCCAGAATTTCCACCCATCCGGTATGTTTACAGAAAGGACAACCCTTTCCGCCACAGAGGTTACAGGAAATATCCATTTCGGCGCTGGGTTCGGTAAACGGGAAATAAGAAGGACGTAACCGAATCTCGGTCGACTCACCAAACATTTCCTTGGCAAAATACATCAGCGCCTGTTTCAAATCGGCAAATGATACATCTTTGTCGATATAAAGTCCTTCTACCTGATGGAAAAAACAGTGGGCGCGGTATGAAATGGCTTCATTGCGATATACCCTGCCCGGAAAAATCATCCGGATTGGAGGTTTTTGTTTTGTCATCACCCGTGTTTGTACCGATGAAGTATGCGTTCTGAGCACCACATCAGGATTTTGTTCGATGAAGAAAGTATCCTGCATATCCCTTGCCGGATGTTCCGGTGCAAAGTTCAGGGCGCTGAACACATGCCAGTCATCTTCAATTTCAGGACCTTCGGCAATGGTAAAACCGATTCTGGAAAATATATCGATAATTTCATTTTTAACCAATGACAGCGGGTGTCTTGTACCCAGACGTACAGGTTCGGCCGATCTTGTCAGATCCGATTTTTCGGCCTGTCCGGCAGCATCGCTCAAGGCTTCTTTCAAACTGTTGATTTTATCCTGCGCTTCATTTTTAAGCTCGTTCAGCAACTGCCCTACTTCACGTTTTTCTTCATTGGCTACATTTCTGAATTCATTGAACAAAACCGACACCTCACCTTTCTTGCTCAAAAACTTAATTCTCAGGGCTTCCACTTCATCCATACGGGTAGCACTCAAGCTCCTGATTTCATTCAGCAATGCTTTTATTTTCTCTTTCATTCCAACATATCGTTTATTAGCCTGCAAAATTAATGATTTTTTCGCAAATATCCCCGAAATAGAATATTTTCGTTCACAACCCTCGTAATATCGAAAATATTAGCTTATTTTTGTGTGTTTGAAAAAGACAATACAATATGAACATAGCAGGTATATTGAATTTTTTAAGTGATTTAAAAGAAAATAATAACCGCGAATGGTTTGCCGAGAACAAACATCGATATGAGGAAACCAAAGCTGATTTTGAAGCAATCAGTCAGTCACTCATCAACGAAATCGCACGTTTTGATGAAGACATCAAACACGTTTCAGCTAAGGATTGTGTCTTTAGAATCTACAGAGACACCCGCTTCTCACAGGATAAAACTCCCTATAAAACACATTATGGCGTATTCATTGCTGCCGGTGGTGGCAGAAAAAGTGTACGCGGAGGATATTACCTGCATTTTGAACCCGGGAAGTCTTTTGTGGCCGTCGGTGTGTGGTGCCCTCCACCTGATGTACTCAAGGCACTCCGGCAAAGCATCTTCGACAATATTGAAGAATTGAAGGAAATTACCGGTAAACCGGCTTTCAAACAATACTTTCAGGGATTTTATGAGGAAGAAAAACTAAAAACAGCTCCGAAAGGATTTCCAAAAGATTTTCCGGACATTGATTTACTGAAACTCAAGCATTATATGGTCGAGTACACTTTACCCGAAAGTTTACTGGCTGAAAAAGACTTTGTATCTCAACTTGCCCGAATCCTGAAAACGGCTCAACCGCTGAATGCTTTTCTTAACTTTACGGTCGATGAGGTGTCCTGATAAGCGGAGAGCGGAAAGCGAAGAACGGAAAACCAAAAACGAATACATGGTAAATTGTTAACTCATCTTTTGTGGTCATAATATTAATTCGAATTATACAAAATAAACAGCGCTTATGATTCTTGACTCTTTAAAAAACGGAATAAAATACGCATCTTTAAACCCCGGGTTTGCCAAAGCTTTCGAATATCTGAACAACAATGACTTATCGGCATTAGCAGTTGGAAAGGTTGAACTGGATGGTTCCGATCTTGTTGTCAACATTGTTGATATTACAGGTAAACCGGAAGATCAGGCCCGGATGGAAACACATCAAAACTTCATTGATATTCAGGTGCCGGTTGGACAAGCGGAGAGAATGGGATGGAAAGCTGCCGATAAACTTGCTGATATAACCGAACCCTATAATGAGGCCAAAGATGTGACTTTCTTTGGCGACAAAGCAACTTGTTATATCGATGTACTTCCCTATGAATTTGCGATATTCTTTCCTGAAGACGGACATCAACCGGGCATTTCAACAGGAACTTACAGGAAGATTATCGTTAAAGTAAGGGTATAGTTGATTTTTCAGTATATAATTATTCATTGCCAAACATTTAGAGATTATGGAAATACTTCCCTTCGTTAAAAACGATCCTTACCTGGAGCCATACGCAGCTGCAATTTATGGCAGATACGATTATTTCCGTCAGATTGAAAAGAGATTGTTGACCGAAAGTCACTCTTTATCTGAATTTGCAACCGGTTATCTGTACTTTGGGTTGCACCGGCTTACTGATGGCTGGGTTTTTCGCGAATGGGCGCCGAACGCCACTGCCATCTTCATGATCGGGGATTTCAACAATTGGCAGAAGCATCCTGACTATCAATTAAAAAAACTTCAAAACGGCATTTGGGAAATTAAATTACCCGAATATGCCATCACGCACAGTCAACTCTACAAACTGCTTATACAATGGGAAGGTGGTGAAGGAGAAAGAATTCCGGCATGGGCAAGAAGGGTCGTACAAGACCACGAAACAAAAATTTTCAGCGCGCAGGTATGGCAACCTTTACGTCCCTATAATTTCAAAATCAAGAATTTTAAACCGCAAACAAAACCACTACTCATCTACGAATGCCATATCGGCATGTCGGGTAGTGATGAAAAAGTTTCCACCTACAATGAATTCCGAATCAATGTCTTACCAAGGGTAATCAAGGCCGGCTACAATTGCATCCAACTGATGGCAGTTCAGGAACATCCCTATTACGGTTCCTTCGGGTATCATGTTTCCAGTTTTTTCGCGGCTTCATCCCGTTTCGGAACACCCGATGAATTGAAAATACTGATTGATGAAGCGCACGAAAACGGCATAGCCGTAATTATGGATATTGTTCACTCTCACGCGGTTAAAAATGAAGTCGAAGGATTGGGGCGATTCGACGGGACTCCTTATCAGTATTTCCATGGTGGCATCCGCCGGGAACATCCGGCCTGGGATTCCCTTTGCTTCGACTATGGCAAACCGGCCGTTATACATTTCCTTTTATCCAACTGCAAATACTGGCTGGAAGAATTCAAATTCGACGGTTTCCGCTTCGACGGAGTTACGTCTATGTTATACAGAAGTCACGGACTCGGGGAAGATTTTGGCGATTATGCTTCCTATTACAACCTGAATCAGGACGGAGATGCCATCTGCTACCTGACACTGGCTAACAAACTGATACACGAAGTAAATCCCAACGCCATCACCATTGCCGAAGAAGTTAGTGGCATGCCCGGACTTGCCGTAAAAACAGAAGATGGCGGTATAGGCTTTGATTATCGCATGGCCATGGGCATCCCCGACTTTTGGATTAAATACATCAAGGAAGTCCGCGACGAAGACTGGAAAGTCGGACACATATTCTGGGAACTGACCAATCGCCGGGCAGACGAGAAAACAGTCAATTATGCCGAAAGTCATGACCAAGCCATGGTTGGAGATAAAACCATCATTTTCAGACTGATTGATGCTGAAATGTACTGGCACATGCAAAAAGGAGACAACACCCTTACAGTCGACAGAGGCGTTGCACTGCATAAAATGATCCGGTTAATCACCGCGACTACCATCAACGGAGCCTACCTCAATTTCATGGGGAACGAATTCGGTCATCCCGAATGGATTGATTTTCCGCGGGAAGGAAACGGATGGTCGCACAAATACGCCCGTCGCCAGTGGGAACTTGTCGATAACGAACAATACCTGTATCACGATCTGGGTGTTTTCGATCGTGACATGATTACACTGATTAAGTCAGTACATGAGTTTAACTTGTTACCCATTCAGCAGTTATGGGACAAGGAAGACGATAAGGTACTTGCCTATCAACGCGGCAATCTGATCTTCATTTATAATTTTAACGGAGATCAATCTTATGTAGATTACGGAATTCTTGCTGATAAAGGCACATATAAAATAATACTCAACACTGACAATTCAAAATACGGTGGATACAACCTGGTAGATGAAAGTATTGAACACATAACGCTGTCGAAACCTGTTCATGAAAGCGGAAAAGAGTGGTTGATGCTTTATTTACCGGCAAGAAGCGCTATGATTCTGAAGAAAACAAACTAAAAATCCGGATTTAGCAAACAAAACACCGCAAATAATAGCTATGCCACTCCCCGCTTGTCTTGCACCGGTTTTTTATAATACAACCAAATCGGGATAATGGCAAGAGTACCAAAAAATAAGCGATAGAAACCAGAGGCAATGCCGCTTACATCCGCCATTTTTACAAAAATGGCCGACCAGGATATGCAAATGATGCCTATAAATAATATAAGGTAATTTTTAAACCCGGCTCCGGATGATGTCATGAATAATCTTCAGCGAAAGAATGTGCGTATCTTCTCACAATTCAGTTAATAAAAAATCACTAATATACAAATGCTTGACACCTTCAATTGAGTCTTTCCACAACGAATCCATTGTAACAACGTATTTAGGATACTGGTCATCAATTGACAAAAGAGTTCCAAATTCACGTTCGATGGTTTGCTCACTTTCTAATTTATAAGCCACTTGTACATATATCTTTTCACCTTGTCTTTCTGCCACAAAATCGATTTCCTTCGTATCTAATTTTCCAATATAAACCTGAAAACCTCTTCTTTTTAGTTCGAGAAAGACAATATTCTCCAATATACCGGATATCATCCTGCTCCGAAACCCCATCGTGGCATATAGCAAAGATACATCTCCCACGTAAAATTTCTCTTGCGTTTTCAGAATTTCTTTCCCTTTGATATCGTAACGAGAAACACGATGCAAAATATAAGCGCCTTCCAACGCGTTCAGATAATTATAAACGGTGTTGATGTCAATTTTGCGTTGCTGATTTTTAAAAAAATCTGCCACATTCTTACCTGAAAAGGTATTACCAACATTATCGAAAGCGTATTTGATGATACGCTCCAAGAGTTCAAGATCTCTGATTTTGTATCGTTGCACAGTATCACGCAAAATCACAGAAGAATAAATGTCATACACCACTCTATATGCTGTTTCTTCATCATAGTTTGTGGTGTGTATCACCGGGAAACCGCCTTTTATCAAATAATCCTGAAATGAGTTTGCCTTATCAATCAATTTTTGAGGCGCATAGTGTTTCGTAAAATCCAAATATTCTGCATACGAAAGCGTATAGACAGGAATCTGTACATATCTTCCGGCAACATGTGTCGCCAGTTCTGAAGAAAGCAAATGAGAATTAGATCCTGTCAGGTAAACATCAACATTAAAATCCACCAAAAAAGCATTCACAGCTTTTTCCCAGGCTTGCACTTCCTGTATTTCATCCAGTATCAAGTAATATCGATCTGTTAACTGAATTTTTTCCTGAACGTAAGCATATAGCTTTTGGTTATCCGTTAGCTCAGAAAACGCAAAACTTTCGAAATTGACTGCAATAATCTGTTGCTCTTTTACACCACGCTGCAACAATTCCTCTTTCAACAAATTCAAAACTGTTGATTTCCCTGAACGTCGGATACCGGTTATAACCTTTATCAACGGTTTATCGATAAAGTTTCGAAGTATTTCTATGTATCTTGCTCTGAATATCATTTTTTATGGTTATGACCACAAAGATAATAATAATTTTAATGTTTTTATGGTTATACGCACAAATAAATCAAATCAATACTGATTCGTCCTCTCTCTTCATCATAAACAACAAAAAAGCACGCAAATTCACTGATTCTTACAAAACAAATAAGCAAAGATTTAAAATGGGTGTAACAAGACGTTTTTGCAATCATCGAAATAAAATTTCAGCAAAAAAACACTACATTTGCAACTTAATCATTTCAACATGCAAAAAAACTTACAACCCGAATATATCTTTGAAAGCAGCTGGGAAGTCTGCAACATGGTCGGTGGCATTTACACCGTTTTATCGACCAGAGCCGCCACATTACAAGAAAAACATGGTGACAAATTAGTCTTTATCGGACCCGATGTGTGGTGCGGAAAACAAAACCCCTATTTTGAGGAACTACCCGACTTACACCCCGAATGGAAAGCCTATACGTCAAGCAAATACAACCTGTCGATTCGTATCGGGAGGTGGAAAATCCCGGGTCGCCCCATAGCCGTACTCGTGGATTTCTATTACCTGATGATGAAGAAAAACGAGATTTACGGTCAGGTTTGGGAAACTTCCGGCGTGAATTCGCTAATGGCTTACGGTGATTATGATGAATCGTCGATGTTTGGCTACGCTTCGGGTATGATCATCGAAAGTTATTACCTGTTTTTCGGACTGAAACCGGAAACACCCGTGATTGCTCATTTTAACGAGTGGATGACTTCCTTCGGTGTGTTTTACATCAAAGAAAAATTGCCGGCTGTAGCCACTGTTTTCACTACCCATGCAACCTCCATCGGTCGTTCCATCGCGGGAAATCACAAACCACTATACGATTATCTGAATGAGTATTATGGAGATCAGATGGCACAGGAACTGAACATGGTTTCGAAGCATTCTACCGAAAAACAAGCTGCTCATCTGGCAGACTGTTTTACTACGGTAAGCAAAATAACGGCAAAAGAGTGTGAACAGTTACTGGACAAAAAGCCCGATGTGATTACCCCCAATGGTTTTGAGGACGATTTTGTACCGAAAGGGAAGGTTTTCAGCCGGAAAAGAAATGAGGCCCGAAAGTTAATGAAACAGGTCGCTGAAAAACTGCTGGGGTATGAGCTTAGCGATCATGCGTTGTTCGTGGGCACAGCCGGACGCTACGAATTCAAAAACAAGGGATTAGATGTTTTCATCGAATCGCTGAAACACCTCAACGACCGGAAAGATTTGCAAAAACAGATTGTCGCCTTTATCATGGTACCTGCATGGATAAAAGGTCACCGGGAGGATTTGGCTAACGTGCTGCTCCATCCCGACCGGAAACTGCACAGTTCAAACAGGATAACCACCCACGATTTGCACGAGACACATCATGATGATGTAATGAAATCGCTGGAATGGTTTCACCTGAAAAACCTGAAAGAGGAAGCGGTAAAGGTTATTTTTGTGCCGGCATACCTGAATGGGTACGATGGTATTTTCAACAAAAGCTATTACGATTTACTCATCGGACTGGACTTAACAGTTTTCCCTTCCTATTATGAACCCTGGGGCTATACCCCGCTCGAAAGTGTGGCTTTTCAGGTACCGACTGTAACAACCGACTTATCTGGATTCGGGGAATGGGTATCAGACCTGCCGCAGGGAATTGAAACGGGTGTAGGCATCATCCACCGGTCGGACTACAACGGACATGAAGTTGCTGTGAAGATTGCAGACATGATTTATCAATTTGCCAACAGTAATCCTGCAACTGTCAAATCCATTCGCGAAAAAGCAGCTGCTATCGCCGAAAAAGCACTTTGGAAACACTTTATCCGGTATTATGAGGAAGCGTATGATTACGCGCTTATAAGAACAAAAAGCGGAAAACGGAAAGCGGAAAACGGAGAGTAAATAGTGGTTTATATTTTAAGTATTTAGGGTTAGTGGAGATGTTACAGCTATTCACTATTTGTTTGCTTTTCGCTTTACGTTTTCCGCTTTCCGCTTTTTTCAATCGTTTGCATAAAAAACATATTAATATGTTGTAAAACATGTATTTTATTTGTGTAATTATTATAACTTTGCGAAGTGTATTATAAAACATATAATATACTGTTTTCAAATAAAACATTCACCTCAAGCATTTTGAAGTTATGAAGATAAGAACAAATTTAGTAAACGATATAAGCTGGAAAGAACTGAACGTTAAATCCAACCTCCCGGAAAGTGTAAAGAAACTGGAAGAAATTGCCCGTAACATCTGGTGGGTATGGAACAGTGATGCGAAAAACATGTTTCGCACTATCAACGCCGAAGCCTGGAAAGAGGCGGGTTCCAATCCCATCCGCTTACTAAACATCCTGACACACGAAGAGTTGACAGCACTGGGTAACGATGCCGCTTTTGTCAGAAAACTGGATGGCATTTACGAACGGTTTACCCAATATATGAATACTCCGTTCAACACCGAAAAGCCTTCTGTCGCTTATTTCAGCATGGAATACGGACTGACTGAAATCCTGAAAATATATTCAGGTGGTTTGGGCGTGCTGGCAGGAGATTATCTGAAAGAAGCAAGTGACTGCGCCATCAACATGACTGCCATCGGCTTTTTATATCGGTATGGCTATTTCACCCAATCACTTTCGGTCGACGGACAACAGGTTGCCGTATACGAGCCACAAAACTTCAATTCGCTGCCGATTGAGCAGGTCAAAGATGCAAACGACAACTCTTTAGTAGTAGAAGTTCCTTATCCGGACAGAAAAGTGTATGCGTATCTTTGGAAAGTATCAGTAGGACGCATCAAACTTTATTTACTGGATACCGACAACGATATGAACAGTGAATTCGACCGCCCGATTACCCATCAGCTTTATGGTGGTGACTGGGAACACCGGTTGAAACAGGAAATCATGCTGGGCATCGGAGGCATATTGGCCTTGCAAAAATTAGGCATCGAAAAACAGGTTTATCACTGTAACGAAGGGCATGCCGCCCTCATCAACGTGCAACGCCTGGTGGATTACATGGCGGCCGGACTTACACACAACCAGGCATTGGAAGTGGTTCGCGCCAGCTCTCTCTACACGGTACACACGCCCGTTCCGGCCGGACACGACAGCTTCACGGAAGAGCTTTTCATGAAATACATGAGTGCTTACCCTGCTAAACTGCAAATCAGCTGGGATGAGTTTATCGATATGGGTCGGGAACATCCGGAAAACAAGGAAGAAAAATTCTCCATGAGCGTGTTTGCCTGCAATACCAGTCAGGAAGTTAATGGCGTTAGCTGGTTGCACGGCAAGGTTTCACAGGAAATGTTCAACCCTATCTGGAAAGGTTATTTTCCACAGGAACTGCATGTCAACTATGTAACCAACGGAGTACACCTACCAACATGGACAGCTTCAGAATGGAAAAAAGTATATGAAAAATACTTCTCACCTGAATTTTACAACGACCAGTCAAACCCCAAAATATGGCAGGCAGTCTATCAAATTCCGGATCAGGTAATCTGGGACACACGCATGTTCCTGAAAAACAGATTAGTCAATTTCATTAAGGAACAATTTGAAGATAACTGGTTTAAAAATCAGGGAGATCCGTCCCGCATTGTTTCCATACTCGACTCCATCAATCCGAATGCATTGATTATAGGTTTCGGTCGCCGCTTCGCAACATATAAACGTGCGCATTTGCTGTTTACCGACCTCGAAAGATTAGAAAGAATCGTGAACAACCCGCAAAAGCCGGTTCAGTTCCTGTTTACCGGGAAAGCACACCCTGCTGATGGAGGTGGACAAAACCTCATCAAACGCATCGTGGAGATTTCACGCATGCCTCAATTTTTGGGTAAAATCATTTTCCTGGAAAATTATGATATGAGATTGGCCAAACGATTAATATCAGGCGTGGATATCTGGTTAAACACCCCTACCCGTCCCCTCGAAGCTTCGGGTACCTCCGGCGAAAAAGCACAGATGAACGGTGTACTAAACTTCTCGGTTTTAGACGGATGGTGGCTTGAAGGCTATGTAAAAGGAGCAGGCTGGGCGCTCACCGACAAACGTACCTACGAAAACCAGGAACATCAGGACCAGCTGGATGCTGCGACCATATACAGCATGCTCGAAAATGAAATCATTCCGTTGTACTACGCAAAAAACACCAAAGGCTTTGCTACAGAATGGATTCAGTTTATCAAGAATTCAATCGCGCAAATCAACCCAAGGTTTACCACCAAAAGGATGATTGATGATTATCTGAATAAATTCTATTTCAAATTAGCCAAACGTTCGGCTATGCTGAAGGAAAACAACTTTGCAAAAGCAAAGGAAATAGCAGCCTGGAAAGAAAATATGTCCTCTAAATGGCATGAAATTGAAATAACCGAGGTTAATATTCCTGAAAAATTAATTCATGATCCACATGTAGGCGAGGATTATCCTTTAGAAGTGGTTATCGACACGAAAGAATTGAACGACAAGGGAATAGGGATAGAACTGGTTGTGGTAAAAAAAGACAAAAACAACAAAGATCTACTCCACGATGTAGAAGAACTAAACCTGGTTCGTACGGACGGTTCGAAAATGTATTTCAGTATGGATTACCAGATGAATCTGGCCGGCTCATTCAAATATGCATTCCGGATGTTCCCCAAGAATGAGGATTTACCTCACCGCCAGGATTTCTGCTACGTGCGCTGGATCTAATTTTTAACCATATAAGTCATATAAGAACCATATAAGTATTGCTTTTAAATAAATTGTTCAATCAGCAATTGAATTAAAGTAAATCAGCTTATATGGTTCTTATATGACTTATATGGTTAATATTTAAAGCCTATTTCCAAGCCGCACCACCATTTCCTTTTTCCACGCAGCAAAAGCTCCCTGCATAATTTGTTTCCGCGCTTCACCCACCAGCCATAAATAGAATGCTAAGTTGTGGATAGATGCTATTTGCATGGCCAACAATTCCTTGCTGATAAAAAGGTGACGCAAATAGGCTTTGGTGTATGCGTGATCGACATAAGAAGTCCCGTTAATATCCAAGGGCGAAAAATCATTTTTCCATTTCTCATTCCGCATATTCATGATCCCTTCGGATGTAAACAACATGCCATTGCGACCATTGCGGGTAGGCATCACACAATCGAACATATCAACACCCCTTTCGATAGCTTCGAGGATATTTTGAGGTGTACCAACCCCCATCAGGTAACGGGGTTTATCCTGTGGTAGAATTTCATTTACCACCTCAATCATTTCATACATTTTATGGGTAGGTTCGCCAACAGCCAAACCACCGATGGCATTTCCTTCCCGTCCCAGCGAAGCCACAAACTCGGCCGATTGCTTTCTCAAATCGGGATAAACACAACCCTGTACGATAGGGAAAAAAGTTTGCGAATAACCGTATTTACCTTCCGTTTCATCAAAATGCTTCACGCCCCTTTTCAACCACTGATGAGTCAGGGCGAGAGATTTTTTCGCGTAATCATAAGGTGCATCGCCCGGGGGACACTCATCAAATGCCATCATGATATCCGCTCCAATCACCCGCTGTATATCCACCACATTTTCGGGCGTGAACAAATGTTTACTACCATCAATATGCGAACGGAAATACGCACCTTCTTCTTTCAGTTTCCGGTTAGCCGACAACGAAAAAACCTGATATCCACCACTGTCCGTCAAAATAGGCTTATCCCATCCGTTGAATTTATGCAAACCTCCGACCTGCTCCAGCACTTCCAGGCCGGGTCTTAAATACAAATGATAGGTATTACCCAATATAATTTGCGCCTTGATATCTTCCTTCAGTTCATGAAAATGCACCGCTTTCACCGACGCGACTGTCCCCACCGGCATGAATATCGGCGTTTCAATTGTCCCGTGATCGGTGGTAATTAACCCCGCGCGGGCGTTGGAGTTTGGGTCGGTATGTTGAAGGGTGAAGTTCATAAAAATTTTAATGTGTTTAAAGCGGAAAGCGGAGAACTGAAAGCGGAAAGCTATTTTTCAAAAACAAATTTCATCTTTGCTATTTGCTTTCAGTTTTCCGCTTTCCGCTCACCGCTTAAACTTATGAAGTTTCTTAAAATCCGCTCCCCCACATCCCCTGATTTTTCGGGATGGAATTGCACGGCAAAAAAATTATCTTTTTGAATGGCAGCGCTATAGGGCTGAATATAATCGGTAGTCGCGATGGCGTTTTCACATTTTTCAACATAATAGCCATGCACGAAATACATAAAAGCATCTTCTTCTACCCCTTTAAACAAGGACGATTTCAGGGAAGCAATGTTATTCCAGCCGATTTGCGGCACTTTAAAACCAACTGTCTCCGGAAATTTCAACACCTTTTGCTCAAAGATACCCAGACATTTCGTATTGTTCTCTTCTGAAAAAGCACACATCAGCTGCATACCCAGGCAAATACCCAACACGGGTTGCTTCAGTGATTTGATCAATTCTACCATGCCCCGTTGTTCGAGGTACTGCATGGCCGAAGAGGCCTCACCTACTCCGGGAAAAATCACACGGTCGGCATTCCGTATTTCATCGTGGTTATCGGTAACAACCGCTTCAATACCAATACGCTCTAAAGCGAACAGTACCGAACGAATATTACCGGCGTTGTATTTGATAATAACCGTTTTACTCACTGAACAAGTTTATTTGTTTTGGTATCGGGAAAAACCACTGAAGGTTTGAAAGTCTTTGCTTCTTCAAAATCCATCATGGCATAGGACATAATAATTACAATATCTCCGGTTTGCACCAAACGGGCAGCGGCGCCATTAATACAGATTACACCCGACCCTCTTTCACCGGTAATCACGTAGGTTTCAAACCTGGCTCCGTTGTTATTGTTGACTACCACCACCTTTTCATTGGGAATGATATTGGCGGCATCCATCAAATCGGCATCAATGGTAATGCTCCCAATATAATTCAGGTTGGATTCGGTAATCGAAACCCGGTGAATCTTTGATTTTAATACTGTTACGAACATCTGATATTATCTATTAACCTCACTTCCCCGCAATACACCGCGATACAACCTACGGTAGGTTTTTCCCAGTCTGTTGCAGGTTGCAGGGTTTTTGTATTGGCTATTTCAAAATATTCAAGTTCTAATCCCTGAATCTGATTAATCTCATTTTCAACCCATTGTTTTAACTTTTCAGGAGAAAAGGAGGGTACAAAGTTACGACATTCAAATAAAACTTTCGATATTCCGGCGGCAATTTTTCGTTGATCCGGTGTTAATCTTTCATTACGGCTGCTCATGGCCAGACCCGACCCCTCTCTAACAATCGGACAATCAACTATTTGAATATCAAAACCAAATAACTCAGTCATACGATGTATAATCGACAACTGTTGAAAATCCTTTTCTCCGAAATACGCTTTTTGAGGTTTTACCAGACTGAAAAGTTTACTTACAATTTGCACAACCCCGTTAAAATGCCCGGGTCTGAACTGACCCTCCATCACCTGGTCCAATCCTCCGAAATCAAATTCAAACGGTTGTTTCAGCTCTTCTTCCGTATAAATCGCTTCTTTCGACGGTGCAAAAATCAAATCACATCCCGACACACCCAACAACTCAGCATCTTTTTCAAGATCCCGCGGGTATTTTTCTAAATCAACCGGATTATTAAACTGAGTCGGGTTGACAAACACACTTACTACCGTATAATCATTTTCACACACCGATTGTTTTACTAAACTGATATGACCGGCATGCAAAGCACCCATCGTCGGCACAAATCCGATGCGCTTATTTCCTGTGGAACGGACAGCAGCAAGTGCTTCCTCGAGACTATCCGTAGTATATGCTATTATCATATTTCAATTAATTCATAAAAAGTCTGCAAAAATACAAAAACTTATCGGGATTCATTCCGAAAAATCTTTATTCCAATTTTTTTCTGTATCTTTGCGTGTTCATTTATAAAATATTAAATAAGCAAGGCTTATCATTTGCATGAAAAAAGTCAATAAAGTCCTCTACATTTCCCAGGAAATCTTTCCTTACCTACCGGAATCTCCAATCGCGAATATGGGTCGATATCTGCCTCAGGCTGTTCAGGACAGGGGACGGGAAACGCGTACTTTCATGCCCAAATTCGGGGCAATCAACGAACGCAGGAATCAGTTACATGAAGTAATCAGATTATCCGGCATGAATTTAATCATCGACGACACCGACCATCCGCTGATTATCAAGGTAGCCTCCATTCAGTCTGCCCGTTTACAGGTGTATTTTATTGACAACGAGGATTTCTTCCAGCGCAAACATACCATAACGGATGAAAACGGGGAAGAGTACAGCGACAATGATGAACGTACCATTTTCTTCATCCGCGGCGTAATGGAAACTGTCAAAAAACTGCGCTGGACACCGGATGTAATTCACTGTCTGGGATGGATGACTGCATTAGCCCCATTATACATCAAAAAAGCTTACAATCAGGATCCTTTCTTTAAAAATTCCAAAGTCATTTACTCTTTGTTTGCTGATGATTTCAAAAATCCATTCCGCGGACTGTTTGCCGATAAATTGCTACTTGAAGGTATCGAAAAGACTGATTTAACCTCTTTGCAAGGCAATGAAATCGACTTTGTTTCGTTAAATAAACTCGCTATTGATCATGCAGATGGCATTATCCAGTCGGTGCCGGGAACAAATGAACAGGTTTTGGAATATATCCGGGAGAAGAAGAAGAAATTCCTGCCTTACAGACATGATGAGGACTATGCCGATGATTATGTAAGATTTTATGACAGTGTTAGTTAACTAAAAGATTTATTTATATCTTTTTTTTATATGAAGAACCGCTTTTTGATGCTTATCGCGTCTTTTCTGATATTTATCATCTCTTGTAACGACAGCAATATTACCGACATGGGAAGCAGCATTCAGCCTCCCGGAGATGAGATTCTGGTTGCCGCCGACACTTTCAGCATTATTTCTGAAAATTACGCTGTAAGTTCTATGTTTTCACGTCCTGATTCATTCTTGTTAGGTACATTTTACGATCAAACTTACGGAACAGTACACGCCGATATTTTTGCACAGGTGGAATATGCAAAAAACCACGTTTATCCTTCTACTACCGTTCCGGATTCAATTTTACTTTACATCTCGTACCTGAAATACTTCGGAGACAAATACTCCCCGATGCAGGTAAGCGTGTATGAGATGAACAAAGACACGACATTCAACTACCTGACTCCCTATCCAACCAATCTGAATCCGGATGTTTTTGTTGACAAATCAGCCCCTTCAGCATTAATAGGAGAAAAAACTTTTACGGCTGTCGATGCCAACGGGACTGACTCGACGCTCGTTGCCATCAAACTATCGGACCCTTTTTTACAACGTTTTTACAACGCCCCATCCAACATCTATACGGATGAGGCGAAATTCCTTGATTTTTTCAAAGGGTTATACATTACTACTGAATTCGGTTCGGCCTCCATGCTGTATGTACGTCAGATTCAGATGATCTACTACCATCATTACACCTACACTACAAAAGATGTTAACGGCAACGACTCCACCGTAAAAGTTGATGTTTCTGTGCCATTTACTGCAAACCCGAGGGTACGACGAATAAATCGATTCCTGCATCCTGATAAGAATAACATCATCAGTCAGCTGGAAAGTAATAGTGAGCAGATTCATCACATCTCTTCACCCGCTAACATTTACACCCGGGTGAGTCTGCCTCTCAAAAGAATGCAACAAAAGATGGAAGGGAGCCAAACCAGAAGACTTGCCATCAACAATGCCAAACTGAGGGTTGACATCAACAACCTGAATGAAGAAGACTTTGCCCAGTCCATTCCTTCGAATGTATTGCTGATACGCGAATCTTCACTCAACCGGTTTTTTAACAAAAAAGAGCTCCCAACAGATTCCTGTGCCATATTAGGCTCTTATGCTTACGAGAAAGACAGCGAAACCGGTGAGTATATCTATTACTACTCATTTGATATTGCCGGACTCATTGCACATGAATTCAAGCAAGCTAAAGCAAATAATACCACTGCACCTGAAAAATCTAATTTTTTACTGGTTCCTGTGAGATTAAAAACCAGCAGTTCAGGTAGTAGCACTACAATTACAGAAGTTGCCCAACAGTACTTATTAAATGCAGTAACCATTTGTGGCGGTAATCACCCGAAAAAACCCATTAAAGCACAGGTTGTATACAGTGATTTCTAACATTCACTTTAAAGATAAATTCCACATTAAAAGAAGTTTATTGGTATATTGAATTATTTTTTATACCTTTGCAGCCGCATTTTTTTAATCAACATAATGTCTAACCTACTAATTTATTAGTAACAAAAATTCAGAAATGAAAGAAAACATGGAACCGGCTGAAGAGCCGAAAACAAACCCGGAAGAAGCAACCCCGGTTGTTGAATCCACTTCTGTTGAAGCAGAAGCCACCGAAGAAGTTGCTGAAGTAGTTGCAGAAGAAGCAGCTCCTGAAGTAAAACCTGCGGAAATTATTGAAGAAGCACCGTCCAAAAAACAGGAAGCACCTGCAGCGCCCGTTGTAGAAGCTGAATTTGACTGGGATGCGTACGAAAAAGGTGACGCTCTGAGCGCATCAGCCAGAGAAGAACTTAAAAATATTTATGACAACACACTGAATGCCATCAAGGATAAAGAAGTGGTTGAAGGTACGGTTATTTCGATTAACAAACGTGAAGTAGTTGTAAACGTTGGTTACAAATCAGACGGTATCGTTCCGATGAGCGAATTCCGCTATAACCCTGAATTGAAAATCGGCGACAAGGTTGAAGTGTATATCGAAAGCCAGGAAGACAAAAAAGGACAGCTTATCCTTTCTCACAAACAAGCACGCGCTACCCGCTCATGGGATCGCGTAAACGAAGCGCTGGAATCTCAGGAAATCGTGAAAGGTTTCGTGAAATGCCGCACAAAAGGTGGTATGATCGTGGATATCTTCGGTATCGAAGCATTCTTACCGGGATCTCAAATCGACGTGAAACCAATCCGCGATTACGATGTATTCGTGAATAAAACCATGGAATTCAAGGTGATTAAAATCAACCATGAATTTAAAAACGTGGTGGTATCGCACAAAGCGCTTATTGAAGCTGAACTCGAAAACCAGAAGAAAGAAATCATCGGCAAACTGCAGAAAGGTCAGATCCTGGAAGGTACTGTTAAAAACATTACTTCTTATGGTGTATTCATCGACCTGGGTGGCGTTGACGGATTGATTCACATTACCGACCTGTCATGGGGACGTGTTTCTCATCCGGAAGAAATCGTAACACTTGATCAGAAAATCAACGTGGTTATTCTTGATTTCGATGACGAAAAGAAACGTATCGCTTTAGGTCTGAAACAACTTTCTGCTCATCCTTGGGATGCACTTGATGCAGACCTGAAAGTGGGTGACAAAGTGAAAGGTAAAGTAGTGGTGATGGCCGACTATGGCGCATTCGTTGAAATTGCTCCGGGTGTGGAAGGTTTGATTCACGTATCTGAAATGAGCTGGTCTCAGCACCTGCGTTCTGCTCAGGACTTCCTGAAAGTAGGCGACGAAGTTGAAACTGTAATCCTGACATTAGACCGTGAAGAACGTAAAATGTCACTGGGTATCAAACAACTGAAATCAGACCCATGGGAAAATATCGAAGAAAAATATGCCATCGGCACCAAACACACCGCTAAAGTTCGCAACTTCACCAATTTCGGTGTATTTGTTGAAATCGAAGAAGGTGTTGACGGATTGATCCATATTTCTGACTTGTCATGGACCAAGAAAGTAAAACATCCATCTGAATTTACACAGATTGGAAGTGAAATCGATGTTCAGGTACTCGAAATCGACAAAGCTAACCGCCGTTTGAGCCTTGGCCACAAACAAATCGAAGAAAATCCTTGGGATGTACTGGAAACCATGTTCACCGTCGACAGCATCCACGAAGGTGTGATTGTTGAAATGATGGACAAAGGCGCCGTAATTTCTCTGCCTTATGGTGTGGAAGGTTTCGCAACTCCGAAACACCTGGTTAAAGAAGACGGTTCACAGGCTCAGGTTGATGAAAAATTATCTTTCAAGGTAATTGAATTCAACAAAGACGCGAAACGCATCATTCTTTCACACAGCCGTATCCACGAAGATGCCAAACGTGCAGAAAAAGCTCCGGCAGAAACTGCAGGTGAAGCACCGAAGAAAGCTGCTGCCAGAAAACCAAAGAAAGAAGAAAGCGCACCTGCTCAGAACATCGAAAAAACTACTTTAGGCGACATCCAGTCATTAGCTGACCTGAAAGATCAGTTGGTAAGCGCTGCTGCCGAGAAGATGGAGAAAGCAGAAAAAGCAAAAAAAGCTGCCAAAGCAAAAGCTGAAGAAGTAGCTGAAGAGGCTGCCGAAGAAGCTCCTAAGAAATCAACCAAAAAAGCAAAGAAAGACGAAGAAGCTGAAGAAGCAACTGAAGCTTAATAAAGTATATTGGTTGACTTGCTTATCGAAAGCAGTTTAGCATAAAAGAACAGGGTAAATCTGAATTGATTTACCCTGTTTCATTTGTTGTATATTGAATCCCTATTTGAATACCAAGGTAGTAAGCACCGGAAAATGATCGGATGGCATACGTGCCTGAGATTGAATCAGTGTTGCTTCCTTAGGGAAGTTTGACGAAGAAATAATTTGTTGGTTATCCGTTCTTGCACGGTAAGTATCGGTTAGCACACCATACCGGTTCACTTTAAAATGATCGGTAACAAAAATATGATCTATACGCTTTTCTGTTACGAGATTTGGGTCAAAGTTATTAAACGTTCCATTCATAGCGTAATTAATTTCAGCTGTTGTATACACATCTTTCAGCAAACCAGCTGTATTCAGCAATAAATAAGCTTCATTGAACTGATCCACATTGAAATCACCCATCAGGATAACCGGCTCTCCGTTACACATCGATACAATTCTGTCGAGCACAAGCTTCGCGCTTTCCTGTCTGGCGATCACGCCGATATGATCGAAATGCAAATTAAATAGCCAAAAGCTTCTGCAACCTTCCTTTATTTCAAATTTCCCCCAGGTGCAAATACGCGGCAATGCGGCATCCCACCCCTTATTGGGATGATCAGTTTTTTCGGACAACCAGAATGTGCCGAAGTCCAGCAAATTAAACTTGTTTCTTTTGTAAAATATGGGCGAGAACTCCCCTTTGTCCTTACCATTATCCCGCCCCACACCAATATAATCATATTCAGGCAATGCATTCAGCATGTCATCGAGCTGACCTTTCACAACCTCCTGACTACCGAAAATATCAAAATCATGGAACTGAATTAACTGACAAACAACAGGGGCACGCTGTTTCCAGCCATTACCGTTCTTCTCATCCCCCCTGTTATCATTCCGGATGTTGTAGGTAGCCACGTTTATTTGCTGAGCATAAGTTATCAACACATTGTTTAACGTCAGCAGAAAAAATAAAATGATGTATCTCATAAATATAAAAATTGAATTGTTTGTAATGTTGCAAAGCAACACAAAGTTAAAAATTTAATGCTTTTGCTGGAAAATAATAATATATTTTATGATTTTCTGATAAGGTTTTTTCCTCAATTGGCGCTAACCAGCAGCATTATCGGGCAAATACAACCAACAAAAAAATAACATACGGATAAACATTCAGTTTATTTTTTTTGTTTTGAAATGAAAACTTATTTATTTCCCTGAAAAATCTGATATATTGAATACGAATCCGGATACCGAAAGCAGCAACTTCACCCTTTGGCAGGAACTCAAAAACGCTATCAAAGGCACTGATGCTGATTACACTAAAATAAGCCTCAAAAGAGCAATTTTTTTACTTGCTATTCCCATGATGCTCGAATTAATCATGGAATCTACATTCGCCATTGCCGACATCTATTTCATTGGAAGTTTAGGTGCATCAGCTGTTGCAACCGTTGGTCTCACTGAAACTTACTTATACCTGCTATATTCTCTGGCAATGGGATTATCTATGGCAGTTACCGCCATTATCGCCCGGAGAACAGGAGAAAAGAACAGGGAAGAAAGTGGCAAAGCAGCTGTACAGGCAATTTTCCTGGGCCTGTTGGTTTCGGTTCCTTTTGCCATTGGAGGCATTTTTTATGCGAAAGAACTTCTTGGTTTAATGGGGGCCGATGCATGGGCAATTGAACATGGGTATAAATACACCCAGTGGATGCTTGGTAGCAATGCAGTTATCATCCTCTTATTTGTCATCAATGCCATTTTCAGAGGTGCAGGCGATGCCGCGATTGCCATGAAAATCCTCTGGGTTGCCAACGGCGTGAACATCATTTTAGATCCGATTCTGATCAACGGGTGGGGTTTTATCCCGGCTTACGGCATTGAAGGAGCCGGAATCGCAACCACCATCGGACGGGGCATAGGGGTAATCGGACAAATTTGGGTTTTATTTAAAGGCAACAAACACATCAAAGTCAGTGTACAACAAATTGTTTGGGATGCAAAGGTACTGTTGAACATCATCCGGACTTCTTTAGGCGGAATCGGACAAAATATTGTCGCGATGACCTCCTGGATATTTCTGATGCGCATCTTGTCGGATGTGGGAAGTGAAGCCGTTGCCGGGTCTACCATAGCATTACGTATCATGATGTTTACCATGATGCCGGCCTGGGGCATGTCGAACGCGGCCGCAACGCTGGTCGGACAGAACCTGGGCGCCGGAAGTCCTGAAAGAGCAGAGTCGTCAGTGTGGAAAATCGGCGGGTATAATATGATTTTCTTAGGATTCGTTTCCGTTTTCTATTTCATCTTCAACAAAGAACTCATGGGTTTTTTCACAACTGATGCGGATGTAATCAGCATCGGGTCAGAATGGTTGAGAATACTCTCCTATTCTTTCCTTGTTTACGGTTGGTGGATGGTTTCGGTTCAGGCTTTCAACGGCGCCGGCGACACCCGCACGCCAACACTGATTAACGTTGTGTTTTTCTGGATGATACAAATTCCTTTGTCCTATTATCTGGCGATTCATCTCGGCTGGCAACATTCGGGTGTTTTCTGGGGTGTGTTTATCTCCGAGACATCTGTGGGTTTATTTACCTTGTGGTTATTTTCAAGAGGCAAATGGAAAACAACAACAGTATAAAATCAACATTAAATCATTATAATACAAACAATTAAAATCAATCTATTATGTCAACAGTTAGCACTTACCTCAATTTCACGAGAGATACAGAAGCCGCGTTCGACTTCTACAAAACCGTTTTTAACACTGAATACATTCATCCTCCCATGCGATTTGGTGATATACCCGCGCAGGAAGGCGCACCGGAAATACCCGAATCCGACCGGAAACTGATCATGCACGCCGAGTTGCCTATTCTGGGCGGTCACATGCTGATGGGTACTGATGCCCCTGAATCTATGGGCTTCACACTTCATCAGGGAAATAACGTTTATATCATGTTACAACCCGACACCCGGGAAGAAACAAAACGTCTTTTTAATGCGCTTGCTACAGGAGGTATTGTAGAACAGGATCTTCAGGACATGTTCTGGGGCGACTACTACGGAAGTTGTAAAGATAAATTCGGTGTACAGTGGATGTTTAACTGTACAGAAAAGAAATAAACCATGAACAAAAACATCTATCCCTGCCTCTGGTTTGACGGAAATGCACCCGAGGCTGCCAGATTTTACTGTTCTGTGTTCAACAACACAAAAATATGGTTATTAAAAGTATCTTTGTTGAAATTAATCCTCAAAAAATGAAAAGAAGATCAGTAATTATTATTGCCATCAGCATTCTTATTTCAACATTATTCATCCTTACCGCTTTTACTGAAAAGAAACCGAGGATTCTGATTATCGGAGATTCCATTTCTATTGGCTATACCCCTTTTGTAAAAAAACATTTTGCGGATCGGGCCATCGTTTTACATAACCCCGGAAATGCCCAACATACGGGTACCGGATTGGAGAAAATCAGAGAATGGGCAGGTAATGGAGATTGGGATATCATTCAGTTCAACTGGGGACTTTGGGATTTATGTTACAGGAATCCTGAGTCAAAAAGCAAGGGAAACCGTGATAGAATTAACGGAAAAATCACTTTTACGGTAGCTGAGTATGAAGCAAATTTAGATTCGTTAGTTACCATATTGAAAGAAATATCCGATGCAAAACTGATTTTCGTCACAACAACCTGTGTTCCAGAAAATGAAGCAGGCAGATTTGCCAGCGATGTCGTCAAATACAACAAAGCAGCAAAACGTGTGATGAAAAAACATGGTATTCCCGTAAATGACATTTACAAGGCATCCATTCCTATACACAAAAAATCAGGACTGGGTGATGACAATGTACATTACACTCCTGAGGGATACGAACAGCTTGGGAGACTTATCTCTGACTATTTATCGAAAAGATTGAAATAAATTTGAAATCAAATTTCAATATTCAAAAGATTTGACTTTCAGGGACAATTAATATGTGGTAAACGTGATCTCTCTGAAATGTATGGAATAGAAACAAGCGCATTAAAACAAGCTGTCAGATGCAATATTGAAAGGTTTGAAGGGGACGATTTCACATTTGAACTAACACCGGATGAAGTGCAAGAACTTTCAAGGTCACAGATTGTGATCATGAACAGTGGTAGAGGTTATAATATCAAATATGCTCCTTTTGCCTTTACTGAGTTAGGCGTTGCAATGCTAAGTAGTGTGCTTAACTTAAAAACAGCTATTGAAATAAACAGAGGGATAATGAGGGCATTTATCACTGTCAGACAACTACTGATTAATCCTCCATTTGACAAGGCATCAGAACTCCAACAAGAAATTACTGAGCTTAAACAATACATGAACGAGATCCTTACTGACCAAAATTACATTAATGAAGATACTCGCCTGCAATTAGAGTTAATCAATCAAACATTGGCTGAATTACAAGCAGAAAAAAGGCAAACTAACAAACCACGTAGGCGAATTGGGTATAATTGGGAGGAAGAAAAGAAGGATAAGCAACACATAAAAAACGATGAGTATGACATAAAACGACTGATTAGAAAAGTTAGTCAAAACCACGGATATGCGAACGACAGTCAACTCATTGAAGTACTCGATTAAAAACCCAGACAAGTTACTATGTTTCGATAAATGACTGAAAAACACAATTGAATATAGGAAAATCTACTTTCACAACCTTTATTGCTTACTTATAAAGCAAAGACAGAAAACGCTATTTATATAACCTAAAACTTTTGCTAAAACCAAATAATTAAATATCTTTGTTATTCATATCTGATGTTAATGAATAAATTCCCCAAGTTAGTTAAACACAAATCACTATTAACATGAAAAAGCACACAAATTTTCTATTTGCTACATTTTTTACAATACTAATTTCTACTTTATATTCTTGCTCTTTACATCAAAACCTAAGTTTATCTTATAAATTGTATGAAGGAATGTCAAAGAATGAGGTTGAATCAATAATGGGCATACCTGCAAAAAGTGATTTTTATAAAAATGTTGAAGAATGGCATTATTGTAAAACAGGCTACTCGGGTGCTGATCAATTTTTAGCACTTTATTTTTATGATGGTAAATTAATTGCTAAAAAGAACTATTCTGTTACTTTCTCTGAAGCAGGTGCTTATGGATCATGTGAGAACTTCATTAAAAGAGGTAATTATCGTGAACCTGAAGTTGTTGTAGAAATAAGATCAAGATAAATAAACACTCAACGAACCAAATGTATTATGAAAAAAATTGCAAATTTCATCATAACAGCTTTGATTGTAATCACCACGTTAGGTAGCGCATCATACCTTAGGGCTTTACTAAATTCAAGAGGAGAGTTTTCTGAAATATTCTGGTTAATAGTAATTAGCATAATAATATTAGGATTGTTAGCGTTTGCCAAATACAAAATTAACAATAAATCAAACGACAAGAACATCACACCAGAACCTTCAATTCAAGATGACTTTAATGTACCAATCTATATCAAGTATCTGTTTGTTTTTCTAATAGTGGCAGTAATTGGTGTGATAATATTTCTTTTCCTATAAGCAATCTTAACTACTTCAATTAGAATAATTCCCTGGGATTAATCTTTAAGAAATCCTCATAAGGAATTCCTCCTGTACCGACCAATAACATTTTATCAGGATGAAATCTCCCGTTAAATAGGTTCATTCCTTCGCTATCAGCGCTAGCTCCGCTTTTTATTTCCAATCCAATTACCTTGTTTCCTTTTTCGAGTATGAAATCTACTTCATTATTACCCTCGCGCCAGTAATGGAGATTATACCTCTCGGAAATTGAATGATTGAGCAAATGAGCGCCAACAGACGATTCAACCAGTCTGCCCCATAACTTTGGATTCACAATGACTGTTGAATAGGTTTCGTCGTCTTGCGACGTTAATAATGCGTTATTATATACCTGGAACTTTGGACTGGATGACCGTTGGCGAATTACACTTCCGGCATATTTCTCTAATCCACCTAACAAACCACAATCAGATAATAATTTAAGATAGTTGGCCAAAGTCGTTGTATTCCCGGCATCCTGTAATTGCCCTATGATTTTGGTGTATGATAGAATCTGCCCTGAATACAAGCAGCCAAGTTCGAATAGCCGTTTCAGCAATGCGGGTTTATCTACACGAGTCAGCATCAAAATATCTTTGGAAATGCTGGTCTCTATTAGGGAATCTTTTATGTAGTTTTTCCAACGCTCTTCATCTTCAATTAATGAAGCAGAGCCCGGATATCCACCGAAATAAACGTACTGTTCAATGGACCAGTCAAACGCGTCCTGCATTTCAGCAAACGACCAATGTCCAAGATAAAACGTCTCGAAACGTCCGGCCAGCGATTCCGTTAAACCTTTCTGAATAAGGAGGCGTGAAGAACCGAGCAGGATAACCTTGATATTTACATTCTCGCGGGTATCCTTATCCCATTGCTGTTTGACAATCTCACTCCAATTATCAATCTTTTGTATCTCATCAACCACGAGAAGATATTCCGAAGCGCCGGAGGCTTTCATTCTCAACCTTGCTGTCTCCCAGACTTGCATCAGCCATGCCGAGTTAGTTGCCGCAATAGCATCGGCAGACTCATATACGTATGGAATGGATAATTGAGACAATAATTGGGTCACCATAGTGGTTTTACCCACTTGGCGAGGACCAAGGATTACCTGAATGAACTTTCGCGGCTCTTCTACTCTTGACTTAACTTGCTTTAAATATGGACGTTCGTACATTTTTAATAAATTTACTCAATAGCAAACGCAAATTTACTCAAAGTTCTTATATTGACAAAATAAACTGAAGAATAAAGGTGATAATTTCCAACACACGTGTTGAGAACTAAAAAATTTGTATCTTTGCACGCAAACAAATCTGAGAAGTGAACAAACAGAGTAACATTTGTTACCAGTTTGTTACCAGACACTTTTCAAATATGTTGTTTTAATATGATTATCAATCAGATTAAACATTAAAGGGGCTGTTTGGTTTTGACAGCAGGCAGAAAGGATAAGTAAGCATGTCGAGCGGGGTGAAAACGGCTCGTAAATCACGGTTCACAAAATCATAACTGGCGAAACAAATTACGCTCTTGCTGCTTAATCGAATCATAGTAGATAAAGCTTAATCCAGGCACAAGGTGCCAGGACGGGACATCCTCCAAAGGCCGTCGCTCCGAGGCCGACGAATTGAGGGTGCAGCTAAATCGGGGATAGTCGCGCTTAGCCCCGGAGGTGCGATGAAATAAAGGGGATAAGGCGCAGATTGGTGGCTTCGGTCTTGCCTGCGCTCGAAAACCTAAGCGAAGATAAACATGTAGAAAGCTTATTATTTCCTTGTTTGGACGAGGGTTCGACTCCCTCCAGCTCCACTATTCTTATTCTAACACACATGGAAAACAGACCGACTATCATTGACCTTTTAAATCAAAGTGTCAGGCTTTACGCATCCAACCCGTTTCTATGGGAGAAAGTTACAACGGAGTTTGTTCCTACTACTTATCAGGAAACGCTTGAACAAACACACCGGATTGCTGCCGGATTAATCGCGCTGGGCGTAAAACCGGGGGATAAAATTTCTTTACTTTCGGAAGGAAGAAACGCGTGGATAACGGGCGAACTGGGCATTCTCCATACAGGCGCCATCAATGTTCCGCTGTCGATCAAGTTGGAAGAAAGCAATGATTTAATCTTCAGAATTCAGCATTCGGAGTCTGCTTATGTGGTTGTTTCGGGTGGACAACTCCGGAAAATAAGGACTATCATGGAGCAATTGCCGGATGTAAAACAGGTGATAGTAATCGACGAACAGGAATCGTATCTGGAAAAAGAGATGCCTTTATCTGCGTTGATTGAGAAAGGTGAAGCGCTGCTTAAAGATAATCCGGATATTGTTACCCAAACGGCTGCTGCTATTAAACCCGACGATATCGCGACCATCAGCTACACTTCGGGCACGACTGCCGACCCGAAAGGTATCCTGCTCACGCACCGCAACTACACGGCGAATGTGGAACAGGCTTTGACGTTGATGAACATCCCACAAACTTTCAGAACACTCATCATACTGCCTTTGGATCACTGTTTCGCGCATGTGGCCGGTTTTTATAGTTTCATGGCAATGGGGGCCAGCGTGGGTACCGTGCAAACCGGTAAAACGGGCATGGAAACCCTGAAAAACATTCCCATCAACATAAAGGAACTGAAACCTGACTTATTGTTGAGTGTACCTGCACTTGCCAAAAGTTTCAAAAAGAACATCGAAACCAGTATCCGTGCGAAAGGGCCTGTCATCAATCGCCTGTTTCATATCGCCCTCAACATGGCGTATGCATACAATAAGGAAGGATATAATAAAGGTCTGGGCTGGCAGAAGTTGAAGAAACCGCTGCTGTTTTTGTTCGATAAGATTTTGTTCTCAAAAATACGCGAAGGGATGGGTGGTAAGCTGAAATTCTTCATTGGTGGCGGCGCCTTGCTTGATATCGACCTGCAACGTTTTTATTATGCCATTGGCATGCCGATGTTCCAGGGCTACGGACTCAGTGAAGCCACTCCGATTATTTCTTCAAACGGCTTGAAACGGCACAAATTAGGTTCGTCGGGTTTTCTGGTAACCCCGATGGAGCTGAAAATATGTGATAGTGACGGCAACGAACTTCCTTTATATGAAAAAGGTGAAATCGTGATAAAGGGAGAAAATGTGATGGCCGGCTACTACAAAAACGAAAAAGCAACCGCTGAAACGGTAGTTGATGGTTGGTTGCATACGGGAGATATGGGCTACATGGATAAAGATGGCTTCCTGTATGTGGTCGGACGGTTTAAAAGCCTGCTGATTTCAAGCGACGGCGAGAAATACAGTCCGGAAGGCATCGAAGAATCGTTGGTGGAAAACTCGCACTTTATCGATCAGGTTTTACTGCATAACAACCAGGACGCGTATACAACCGCGCTGATTGTCCCGAACAAAGAAGCGCTGAAACGGTATGTACACCGCAAGCAACCTGAACTCGACTGGGATAAGCGTGAAGCGAAAGAAATCGCGCTGGATAAACTACAACGTGAGATTCTTGCCTACCGGAAAGGTGGCAAATTCGAAGGCATGTTTCCTGAAAGGTGGTTGCCTGCTGCCATCGCGGTGATTGGTGAACCTTTTACCGAGCAAAACGGATTGGTGAACAGCACCATGAAAATCATCCGCGGCAAAGTAGAGGAAAGGTATGCGGATCGGATTGAGAAGATGTATGTCAACGGGGGAAAAGAAATTGTCAACCCGGAAAACATCGATGCCTTAAGGTAACCTACTGAGAACTCCTTATTTACACTAAAAACTAAGGTGCCTCAGAAGTGCTCAAATGCAAGGCGCTGAGATTGAGGATGAGGGAGCGTACTGGTGTACGTGACTGAATCCGAACATCGAAAGCAACGCAGCAGTTGAGCACTTCTGAGGCACCGACTTAGTCGCACAGCACATACAAATCCCCCCGCGGATTTATCAACATAACCGGTACAGGCGACTTTATAATCAGGTGTAATTCCTTCGGACCGAAGACGATATCATCTAAGCCATACTCGCGGGAGGCACTGGCTATGATGAGTCCGCATGGGTGTTTTCGCACATAATTCACCGCATCAAACTCAATTTTAAAGCTATCCTTTTTACCTTTTTCCACTTGATATTGCAAATTGAACTTATCAAGCACCGTACTGATTTTCTCTACATTGGTGGCTGCTTTGGAACCATAATCCTTGGCCAGAAGTAAAATTATTTCTGAATTACAAAACCTGCCAAAAGCAGCGGCAAATTGCGCTTTCTCTATTTCTTCTATCAGAAAATTTACCGGGATAAGCACTCTACTGAAATTCATTTCCGCGAAACTATCTTTGTGTATCACATAAGGTATCCTCAATATCCGACAGGCATGCAGGTATTTTTTTATAACCCGGGATTCATATTTCGGCAATTGAATAAAAAGAAAAGAGACTTCGTCCGTCTCGCAGATATTGCTCAACTCACTGACACCCGATGATCGTACAGCCAGATAATCCGCTTCGATTTTCATCCCTGACAAATGCGCTTCCAGGGTATTCTTCCGCTTGTCGATTCTGCTTTCCGGCACTTCCAGCATCATCACACCAAACTGCTTACCAAGTTTCCCGGCAAGTTCATGCGCTCCCCTGATGAGAGAGGAGGCGGTGGAAATGTGTTGGATTAAGACTGATATCATTGTTTGTGGATAAATAGCGGAGAACGGAAAGCGGAGAACGGAGAACGATTGCTTATAAATATTTCAACAGGCGCAAGCATTGCGTCTCCTACGCTTTCCGTTTTCAGTTTTCCGCTATTAAAGCTATTCGCTAAAATAAACCCGCTTCACCCTCCTCGAAACGCCGGTCAGTATTTCGTAGGGTATCGTATTTAATTTATCTGCCATTTCGGAAATGGTGATGTAATCGCCGAAAATTTCGACTGTATCACCTTCCTGTACATCCATGCCGGTTACATCAATGGCAATCAAATCCATCGAGACATTGCCGAACACCCTGGCACGTTTTCCTTTAACAAGCACTTCTCCCAGACCGTTGCCCAGTTTGCGGTTATAGCCATCGGCATAGCCAATCGGTAGCATGGCAATCAGCTTGTCTTCAGTCGCTATCCCATTGCGACTATAACCCACTGTTTCACCGGCTTTCACCTGTTTTAGTTGTAAGACAATGGTCTTCAGGGCGCAGACTTGTCGAAGCTTCACTTCAGGCAAGGCCGAAATACCATAATGGCCAATTCCCAGTCGCACCATATCAAACTGAAATTCCGGAAAACGTTCTGTTCCGGCAGAATTCAGGATATGTTTCAAAATGCGGTGTGGAAAGGCTTTCGAAAATTTATCAGCACAGGTATTTAACACACCCACCTGTTGCCGGGTAAAGTCATCCAGACGCGGTTCATCTGCTCCCGCCAGGTGAGAAAACACGGAACGTACCTTTACCTGATTTTCGCTTTTCAGTAACTCAATCAACCCATCTACTTCTTCAGCATCAAATCCCAGGCGATGCATACCTGTATCAATCTTGATGTGTATGGGATAATCAGTCAGCGCCAGTTTACCGGCAGCCTCCATGAATGCTTTCAACAAATTAAAGCTGTAAATTTCCGGTTCTAAATTATTTTCGAATAACACATCGAAAGCACTCTTTTCCGGATTCATCACCACAATCGGGATACGAATACCGGCACGACGTAACTCAGCACCTTCATCGGCAACAGCAACAGCCAGATAATCAACGCGGTGATGTTGCAGGGTTTTCGCAATTTCAACCGAGCCGCTACCATAAGCGAACGCTTTCACCATGCTCATGATTTTTGTTTCTCTGCGCAGTTTCGACCTGAAATAATTCAGGTTGTCGACCAAAGCATTCAGGTTCACCTCCAACACAGTTTCATGCGCAATTAGCTCCAGTTTATGAGAAATCTGTTCAAAACCGAATTTTCGTGAGCCTTTCAACAAGATGGCTTCATGTCGGAAACCAGCTGATATCGGATCATTGAGAAACGATTCGGTGGTTGGGAAGAAATAGGATTCAATGGCCGAAAAAGCAGCTGCATGTCTGCCTATCTCGTCGCCTATCCCGATGAATCTATGGCAATTCCGGGCTAAGATAAGCTCTGCTACCTTTTGATACAGCACATCGGGCTGAAATCCACTTTGCAAAATATCCGAAAGGATAATGGTTTTTGACAATTGCTTCGACACCGACTGTTGTGAAAGAAAATCGAGCGCAATGTTCAGTGCATTCAAATCAGCATTGTAACTATCGTTGATAATCAAACAGTCCTGCACTCCATGCTTCACCTCCAGACGCATTGCCACTCGTTCGAGCTGAGACAGTTTACTATTAATATCCCCGACATTATATCCCTGATAAATAAGACAGGCAATACAGTGCATGGCATTCTCGACCGAAGCATCATCTGTAAACGGTATTTGAAAAGTATATTGTACATATTGGCGTTTAACAACCAACTCCGTTTGAGTTGCTGATTTGTTGATACTCAGGAGTTGCAGGTAACAGTCGGGCTGTTGTCCCCAACTCAACAACGCAGCATCTAAACCAGCTTGCTTAATTTCAGCATCCAAATGCGGATTATCCTCATTATATATCAAAACTTTAGCATGGGTAAAGAGCTTCAGTTTTTCTGTTATTTTCTGTTGCTGACTGATAAAGTTTTCCTGATGGGCATCGCCAATGTTCGTAAAAATCCCGATGGTCGGACGCACAACATGTTCGAGCTTAGCCATCTCTCCCGGCATGGAAATACCGGCTTCGAAAATACCCAGTTGCGTATCGGGTCTCAACTGCCAAACCGACAGAGGAACGCCAATCTGAGAATTATAGCTACGTGGCGAACGCACAATTTTACATTCCTCGTGCAAAAGCTGGAAAAGCCATTCCTTCACGATTGTTTTGCCATTGCTGCCGGTAATCCCGATGATCGGAATTGAAAACTCCCGGCGATGTGCCGCCGCAATCTGTTGCAAAGCCATGAGAGTATCATCGACCAATAAAAACAGGGCATCCTGCATGGTTTCAAACTCGTCACGTACCTCACTGATGACAAAAGCGCGCAATCCCTGATTATACAATTCCTGCACGTACTGATGTCCGTTGTTCCGGTTAGTCACGAGCGCGAAAAACAAACTTTCAGCAGGGAAAGTCAGCGACCGGCTATCAGTGAGTAACCACCCGATTTCACGGTCTCCGGCAATATCGCCCCCGAAACCGAGGATATGAGTAATTTTTGAAAGTAACACTTGTTTGATTTTATGAGTATATATGAATTTACACCGGTCGATTTTGGTCGAAAAGACCAAAAAACTGCCATCGCTCTATATTGAATGTCTCATTTGAAACCTGTAAATTTGACGTCAAAAATACGGAATAATATTTTAACTTAAAAGGAAAAAGGAAAAACCCCGCCAAATATAAATCAAATAACTTTAAAAAATTTACGAAAATGTCAATTAAGTATGTTTTGATACCAAAAGGTAACCCGTCTAAACCAGAAGAACCTAAGAAGTTTTACGCGAATGCCAAATCTGACGGAGAAGTTAATCTAAAAAAATTAAGTAAAGAAATAGCTGAAGGTTCAACGACCGTCAGTGACAGTGATGTATTGGCAGTTTTAAATGACCTGACCAAGTACTTGCGTCGTCATTTAGCAGAGGGGCAGATTGTCCGTTTCGGAGATTTTGGCTCCTTTCAGGTTACCCTTTCGAGCGATGGTGCTGAAACCGAAGACAAGTTCAACCACACCATGATTAGAGGCAACAAAATAGCCTTCCGACCCGGTGTTGATTTAAAAGAGATGTTAAACAATTTAAAATACGAAAAGACAAAATAGACACACTATAAAAAGCAAGCGTGCGTTTGGTAAAAAGTAAGCGGGGATTTTACAAAAAGCAAACGTACGTTTTACAAAAAGCAAGCGTGCGTTTCCACAAACGCACGCTTACTTTTTAAAATCGCTCAATAATGATTTACTAAATAATTTTGGATACGAAATTTTAGTATATTTGTGCCGTGAAAATTACCGATATTGATAGCAACTTACTATAACTGAAATCATTCTTCTACTATGAGCACAACCATCATTTATTTTTTCTCTGCAATCAACGTCCTACTGGCACTGATGATGGTGTCGTATAACTGGAAAATAAATAAAAACGTTATATTCCTGGCTACATTTTTCGTACTGTTTGCACTTGAATCGAGCATGGCCAGTACATTTAATTTTGGCGGAAATCTTACTTTCTACACTTTTTTATTTGTTATCTCGCCGGTATTTTTCCTCAAAGCTCCTTTGCTCTACTTTTTCGTGCGTGGCATTGTAAACGACCGCTTTTACCTCAAGAAATCGGACATCCTGCATTTCATCCCCTTCTTTCTTCACCTGTTAGCCAATATGCCTTTCCTGCTGATGTCCTATGATCAACAACAACAAATAGCTGCCAATATCATGCAGAATCTTGATTATTACCGCGAGCTCAGGTTTTCATTATACCCTCTGACCTGGAACAACGCAGGTCGGGCAGTCCAGTTGTTTGCCTATATAGTTGCTTGCTTTGTATTAATGCGGCGAGTACGTTTTAAACTCCACCGGCTGAAAGGTCAACTCAAATATCAATATAAATACACAACTCTGAGAATGAGGGTGATATTAATACTTGTCCTGTTGATTGCAACCATGTCTATCATCTTAAATTACATGTTTAGGTTGAAGTTGGATCATACAGAATTGATTCACACCATGTACGTTATCATTTATGTAATGGTATATGTTTACTTTTTCATCCCCTTATTTGTCATTCTGAGTCCAAAACTACTATATGGTTTACCGCACCTGGAAACCAGTCATTTCTCAGCTACTCAATTCGGACAAGAGTCAGATGAACCGGAAGAAAAGCTTGAAAGCAATATCAAGAAGCAACATTTCCCGACTGAATATTACAATGATTTAGCGACTAAAATACTCAACTATATTGAAACGGATAAACCTTATCTGAACCCGGATTTTCAAATCAAAGATATCTGTGCTCATCTTTTAGTACCACAACATCACGTACATTATTGTCTGAATGAGATTTTGCATACGGATTTCCATGAATTGAGAACCGAGAAAAGAATAACGCATGCCAAAACAATCATGAAAAGAGTCAAGAATCCCGTTAAACCGGAAGATGCTGGCATTGAATCCGGATTTCTAACAAATAAAAGCTTCAGTATTGCTTTCCGGAAATATACCGGCATGACGCCTGAACAATGGCTGAATGCACAGGAAAATATCAAAGACTAATCCGTTCAGCTTTTATCCTGGTGTGCAAAAATATGGAAGCAGAATGGATAAACTTTTCGGTCGACTCGGTGGTAAAATAACTCGTCACACCATTCTTTGTACATTTCGCATCCATCTCCGGATGTCGCTCCAGATAAGATTTCAAACTGCGGGCAACAATTTCTCCCTGTGAGATGATTTTGATACGTGTAGGCAAGTAACGGCGAATGGTCGGCACAATCAGCGGATAATGGGTGCATCCCAGGATGATGCTGTCGATTTGAGCATCTTTCTTTAACAGACTCCGGATGTTTTGTTGCACAAAATACGCGGCGCCTTCAGAAAGATGTTCGTTGTTTTCAATCAAAGGCACCCACATCGGACAGGCTTCGGTGGTTATCCTGATATCCGGAAAAATCTTGTGAGCCTCAATGGGATAGGAGTCCGACTGCACGGTCCCCGGGGTGGCAAAGATACCGACATGCTTTGTTTGGGTAACCTGATCAAGCATTTCCACAGTCGGGCGAATCACGCCCAACACCCTCCTGCCCGGATCAATACGCGGTAAATCATTTTGCTGAATACTGCGCAAAGCCTTCGCTGAAGCAGTGTTGCAGGCCAGTATCACGAGGTGACAGCCCATTTCAAATAATTTGTTGACACATTCGAGGGTATATTGATACACCACATCAAAAGAACGGGTGCCATAGGGAGTGCGGGCATTGTCGCCTAAGTAAATATAATCGTATCCCGGCATCACTTTCCGGATTTCCTCCAGAATGGTGAGTCCTCCGTAACCGGAATCAAATATGCCTATGGGTCCGGGTTTAATTGCTTCGTTAGATGGTTTCATTTAATTGCGCTTGTCAAGTCCCCACATCAGTTTACTTTTCAACGAATCGAAAAAGGTATGATTCAGTTGTTTGGCGACCCTGATTTTATAGTCGGCCTTCGAAATGCGAATTCTCACCTCCTGCTCAAGGACCAATGTACGTCCGTCCATTGTTACCAGATAACAACCATTCCGGCTGAAAACTTCCAGGTCGATGACCCAGTCATCCGGAACAACCAGAGGCCTAACCGTCAGGCTATGTGAAGCAATCGGTGAAAGAATGATATTTTGCGCCTGTGGCACCATCAGAGGTCCGCCCACGCTCATCGAATAAGCAGTTGAACCGGTTGGCGTAGCAACAATCAGCCCATCGGCATGATAAGAATGAATGGCCTCACCATTCAGGTAAGTATTGATGCTAATCATCGAGGAACTGTCCTGTTTCAATACCGAAACCTCATTCAGCACAAAGGGATAATCTACGACACTGCCATCCGAAAAATCCACTCTCAACAAGGTACGCTCTTCAATATTAATCTGATTATGCATGATGGCATCCAGCGCTTTTTCCACGGCATCAACCGGAACATCAGCCAAAAAACCCAATCTCCCGGTGTTAATTCCCATAATTGGTATGTTTTTTGAACCGATACGTGCCGCGGTACTCAGGAAGGTCCCGTCACCACCGATACTCAACGCGATATCTGCATGAAAATCATCATCAGTAATCAGCAGTTGTTGGTCGGGCTGAACAACGGAATGCTCCGTACAATAGGTGTACAGTTCTTTGTCAAGCAACAGAGCAACTTTCCGGGTATTGAAATAACCGAATATTATTTCCATGATATTCAGTACGGTCGGACGAAAAGTGTTTCCAAAAATGGCTATGGTCATATTTTTTTTGTTCGCTTTTTTCGCTTATTTTTGTGCATCATAAACGCGATACAGCAATGCAAAGGAAATACAATAATATCGAATTTGCAAATTTTTAAACCGAATGACAAAACTTAGTGTAAACATCAATAAAGTTGCCACCATCCGCAATGCAAGGGGTGGTAATATCCCTGATATCTGCCAGGTTGCTTTAGACTGCGAACGGTTTGGCGCTCATGGCATTACAGTCCACCCACGACCGGACGAAAGACATATCCGCTATCAGGATGTAAGAGACCTAAAACCCATTCTTACTACTGAATTTAACATCGAAGGCTATCCTTCTGCCGACTTTCTGAAGCTGGTAAAGTCGGTAAAACCGCATCAGGTAACCTTAGTTCCTGATCCTCCCGGAGCGCTGACTTCCAATGCCGGCTGGGATACCATTCAACATCAGGGCTTTCTGAAAGAAATTATTACTGATTTAAAACAAGCCGGCATCCGGGTGTCAATTTTTATTGATACGGATATCAGAAACATTGAATCTGCTGCAACAACGGGAGCCGACAGGGTTGAGTTGTATACCGAGCCTTATGCTTCCGACTACCTGATTAACAGGGAAAAAGCAATCGCCCCTTTCATCAGGGCAGCCGAATGTGCCAGGGCTTGCGGACTCGGACTGAACGCCGGACACGATTTAAGTCTGGTGAATCTGAAATACCTGATTGAACACATTCCGTGGATTGACGAGGTATCCATCGGACATGCGCTGATATCCGATGCACTGTATTTCGGACTGGAAGAAACCATCAAAAAATATCAAGATCAACTTAAATAACAACAACATCTATTAAAAATGAATAATTTAATGCTTATTTTGCTTCAGACTAACCTGGTGGAAGAACCCATGGTAGCAGCAACAACAACGAGTAAAATGAATTTGTGGACAATGGCAACCTATGGCGGTCCGATTATGATTATCTTAGCCATTATGCTTGCCTTTGCCATCTACATGTTCATCGAACGTTTAATCACACTTAAGCAGGCGTTGGAAGAAGACAAATCGTTCATGAACCGCATCCGCGATTATATCTACGACGGGAAAATCGATGCCGCTCAAAAACTTTGCCGGGAAACCAACAACCCCATTGCCAGGATGGTTGAGAAAGGTATCAGTCGACTGGGTCGCCCCATGAATGATGTGTTGGTCGCCATTGAGAACGTGGGTAATCTCGAAATTGCCAACCTCGAAAAAGGATTGGTAATCATGGCTTCTATCTCGGGAGGCGCACCGATGTTGGGTTTCCTCGGAACGGTAACGGGTATGGTGACGACTTTCTACAACATGTCGCTCAACAACACCGGAACCATTCAGCTGGCCGACTTATCGCAGGGTATGTATCAGGCCATGGTGACGACCATCGCCGGTCTGATCGTGGGTATCATCGCCTATTTCGGCTATAATTATCTTGTTTCCAGGGTCGACTCGGTGGTTCGCAAGTTAGAAGCCAGAACGATGGAGTTCCTGGACTTGTTGAATGAACCGGCGTAGAATAGTGGTTAGTGGTTAGTGGTTAATTGTAAAATCGTAAATAAAAAATATGGCTTTAAAGAAGAGAATAAAGGTTGAAGCTGGTTTCTCGATGTCGTCGATGACAGACATCATCTTCCTGCTGTTGCTGTTTTTCATCATGGCATCGACTATGTCGTCGCCCAATGACATCAAACTCAACTTACCGGAAAGCAGGGCGACTTCATCGACCCGCTCGGTGGTTGCCAAGGTCTCCATCGACGGTAACGGCCGGTATTTTGTAGCCAAAGGCACAGCCCGCCCGACCCAGATTGCACCGGAAATGCTCGAATCCTACATCATGGATCTGGTGGCACAGGATTCCACCACCTACATCGCCTTGCATGCCGACCAGCAAATCGCCTACAAGGAGGTGGTCAGGGTATTAGACATTGCCAATCAGCATAAACTTAAATTGGTTGTAGCTACCAAAGCATCAGGCAAATAAGATGAACGCGCTCAGAAACGATAAAAAAATGAAGAAGTCCGAATTATATGCTTACATCGGAACAGCCATCAGCGTGATTATCATCCTGCTCATCCTGTTCTTTGTCATGTTACCCGGATTGAAGAACACCGAGGACGGCGGAATCATGATTAGCTTCGGAGACGCTTTTGATGGCGGTGGCGCCGTGGAAACTCCATCCCAGAGTGCCCAACAGTCATCCCCTCCCAAAGCAGAGGTAAAGGAGGAACTGCTCACGCAAAAAGACAAATCGGTGGCCATTCCCGAAACCAAAAAGAAACCGGATACCCGTCCTTCCCAAACCGACGACCGCCTGAAGAAAGAACAACAGGCAAGTCAACAGGCCGAGGACTTAATCGGCGGCACTTTTGGTTCAGGCACCGGCACGGGAAGCGGACAAACTACCGGTTCCGAAACCGCCGGCAACCCGGTAGGAAGTGGGAATCAACATGGCAATTCCTGGTCACTGAGTGGCAGAGACTTATTGGGAGATATGCCAAGACCAAATTACAATCAAAATATTGAAGGACAAATTACGGTGGAAATCCGGGTAGATGCAAGTGGAAATGTTACTTCGGCCAGAGTTATACCTAAAACAACTATCTCTGATCAGACCTTACGCAATGCGGCAGAAAAAGCAGCCTACAAAACAAAATTTTCATCTGGGAGTGGAATATCTACGGGTAAAATTATATATAATTTCAGATTTAAAACTCAATAGTAAAAGGAATAAAAATTTTATTCGAAGAACAATTGCATAAAATCTAAAATGAAGTAATCATGCGAATCCTACTATTTTTAGCTGAAGGTTTCGAGGAAATTGAAGCTGTTGCCCCAATTGATGTTTTTCGCAGGGCGGGTATTGATGTTACAACTGTATCTGTATCGGATAAACTGACTGTAACAGGTGCTCATGGTATTGGTGTAAACGCGGATGTAATCTTCGAAAAAGCCGACTTATCTGGTGATTTTCTGATTTACCTGCCCGGGGGAATGCCCGGCACTACCAACTTAGACAACCACACCGGATTGAAGAAACTGATTGAAAAACAAGCTGCCAAAGGCGCTACCATTGCTGCCATTTGTGCTGCTCCTTCTATCCTGGGGAAAATGGGCTTACTCAAACAAAAGGAAGCCATTTGTTATCCCGGCTTCGAATCATTTCTGACCGACGCAAAAATATCATCATCCACCATCGTAAAATCAGGAAACATACTTACCGCCAAAGGACCGGGCGTGGCCATTCCTTTCGCGTTGAAAATTGTGGAAGAATTAAAAGGGAAAGACACCGCGCAGCAGGTTGCTAACGGAATGATATTGTAGCATATTTATCCAATAACAATTTTGCGCCGGTAAAAGAACTGATTTCATTGGAAAGCACCCGTTTTTCTGTTTCGTCAATCAGTTGCTGAATTACAGGATGCTGATAAAACCCGTTTTTCAACTGTTCATTGATAGTCTCATACATCCAGTATTTCGATTGCTGATTTCTTTTGGTGTCGAAGTACTGGTTTTGTTTTGTTAATTCAGTATAACGCAACACCATTTCCCAGATTTCAGCAATGCCGGTATTTTCAATCGAAGAGCAGGGAATTACTTCCGGGCTCCATCCTGAACCTGTTTCAGGAAACAAACGCAAGGCATTCTGATATTGCGTCTTAGCCACCATGGCCTTATCCACATTGGTACCATCGCATTTATTGATGGCAATTCCATCCGCCATTTCCATGATACCCCTTTTGATACCCTGTAACTCATCGCCCGTTCCTGCCAACTGAAGTAATAGAAAAAAATCTACCATGGAATGTACCGCCGTTTCCGACTGCCCCACCCCTACCGTTTCAACAAATATCGTATCAAAACCGGCTGCCTCGCACAAGATGATGCTTTCGCGGGTTTTACGGGCCACACCACCCAAAGAGCCTGCCGACGGCGAAGGACGAATAAAGGCATTCGGCGCTACCGACAGCTCCTCCATCCTGGTCTTATCTCCCAAAATACTGCCCTTGGTACGCTCACTGCTGGGGTCAATGGCTAATACAGCAAGCTTGTGCGAGTTACGCACCAGATACATGCCCAGGGCTTCAATAAAAGTACTCTTTCCTGCACCGGGCACCCCGGTTATTCCCAAACGAATGGAATTACCTGTATAAGGCAAACATTTTTCAATCACCTGTTGCGCCACCTGCTGATGTCCGGGTAAGGAACTTTCGACTAAGGTAACTGCCTGACTCAGCACGGCAATATCCCCTTTCAGAATACCCTCAACATATTCATCGACCGTAAACTGACGACGCTTAGCTTTGGTTTTCCGGTAAGGATTTACCGTTGGCGCCCCGTTAACCCCTTCGTTGACAGTCAACCCCTTGTATGCAGGGTCATTTTCAGGATGCTTGTGATGCTTGTCCATGCAGGATTTTATCTTTCTACAGCAGGTTTGGGAATCACATCACCCTTGATGGTGAGTAGCACGGGTTGGCTGCCCGCATTGCTGAATACAGAAATAGATTTGATGAAAGTTCCCGGACGGTTGGCAGGATTATAGGCTGCTGTTACATTACCTGTTTTACCCGGCAAAATAGGTTCTTTCGTCCAGGATGGTGTAGTACAACCACAGGATGCCTGTACCCTGTTGATTACGAGCGGGGCATCACCGGTATTTTTTAAGGTGAATACAACAGTGGCGATACCATCCTTTTCCTTGATTTTACCAAAATCGTGTGTTGATTTTTCAAATGAAATAATGGGTGTTTGAGCAAACAAAGCGCTTGAGAGGATAAATCCGAAAAGGATAAGACTTAACTTTTTCATATATTTTATATCTTTAAACATTTTAATTCTTTAATAATTAACCATATAAGTCATATAAGAAACATATAAGCTTTTTTACAATAAATCTTTTAAGTTTAAAAACAAGGTTAAGATCATATCATAATTCCTGTTTTCTAATGTGACTAATGTGGTTTAGTCCCGCAAAGTTAGAAAAATATTCACGGATTAAATGAAAACAATCATTAATTGATTTAAAAAACATGCAATTATCGTACAAAAACCAATTTGTCTTTAGAAGATAATTGCTCATTAAACCAGTATCCGCCATCATTGAAGCCTTTGAGGTCTTCTTCGCTTTCAATCCGGTTCTGAATAACATAACGCGCCATCAACCCCCTGGCTTTTTTGGTATAAATTACGATTTGCTTCAACTTATCATGCTGGTATTCAAAAAACTCCACATGAATCATGCGCATTTTACTGCTTTTCAGGTCGATTACCTTCGCATATTCTGAAGAGGCCAGGTTCAGCAATATGGGAGGTTCTCCGGAAACTTTCAGGTCATCGGCAACACTTTCCGTCACTTTCTTTCTCCAAAAAGGATACAAATCTTTTCCTGCATGATTATGCAATTTTGTACTCACATCCAAGCGGTATGGCTGAATCAGATCCAGGGGCTTCAGTATCCCGTACAAACCGGAGAAAAGTCTCAGGTGCTGCTGCATATAATCGATTTCCTCAGGCGATAAGGCAGGAGCATCTAATCCGCGATACACTTCTCCATCGAAAACAAAAACGGACTGTTTGGCATTGTCGGGTGTAAAAGGCAGTTGCCAGCGGATGTAGCGGTCTAAATTGAGGTGCGTCAACTGTACATTAATTTCCAGCAAACGGGTAATCTCCTGTTGCGTAAGCTGCCGCATCAGTTCAACAAGTTCACTCGCCTCATCCAGAAACCGCGGAATGCTGTACTTCGGTGTTACTACCTGCTTGTTGAAGTTTTGGATTTTTGCCGGGGATAGTAAAATAATCATGTGATATATTCTGATCTATTTGAAAATATTTATACGTTACTTAACCTGATTTCTCACTTCGGAATGACAATCAATTAGTTATTTATTTTTCGCAAGTTAAAACATATCAGACTTTTAGCATTTGCATACTCTTGATAGATTTCAAGCAATTGATTATGTATGCTTTAACAAAACCTTATTTACACCTTATTTTCTTACTAAACAACCTTAGTAGTAAAGATTATATTCACATGCCTCCTCTGACCTTATTACCTTATTTCAGAAAATTATTAAAACAAGGTAATAAGGTTAGGTTC
>JANJVQ010000028.1 GCA_024710005.1 Paludibacter sp.
CTTTTATTCCTTTTTTGTTACGCTCTATTTTCCTGATTGCTCAAAAAAATATGAATTGACGTGGTATAATGTTTCTTTCCCTTTCCTTTATAATATTATACTACTTTTCGTCTTGTCATTGTTTAATCATTTCAAAGATCGTTTTCTTGTTGCACATTTCCTCTCGAAATGGACTGCAAAATTAGTCGGTTTATTTGAATCTGCCAAATAATATTTGAAAATTTGACAAAGAAAAATCAACCCTGAATATTATAGCTCTGATAATGTGAATAGTTAGATTGAAAACTTTTTTTGAAAAATTTCCAATAATGCTGCTTTAACCTTGTTCATATCCTGTTTTTCGCCTAATTCTTGCTCAAGGGAGGTCACTCCTTTGTCGGTAAAGCCACAGGGATTGATGTGCCCGAAGTAGGCTAAATCCGTATTTATGTTCAATGCAAATCCATGCATAGTTACATACCGGGAACTTCTGACCCCGATAGCACAAATTTTTCTTGCCTGTTTAGTACCGGTATCCAGCCATACGCCGGTAGCACCTTCCAGTCGCTCCGACCTGATATTATATTGCTGCAACAACTCAATAATGCTGGCTTCGATCCTGTTGATGTATTCTTTTAATCCGATTCCAAAATTTGCAAGGTCAAAAATGGGATATCCCACTATCTGTCCCGGGCCATGATAGGTTATGTCACCTCCCCGATTGGTGTGCACAAATTGTGCATTATTGGCTTGTAACTGAATATAATTCAGCAATAAATTTTGTTCGTCTCCACTTTTACCGAGGGTATATACATGTGGATGCTCACAAAAAATCAGATAATTCTCCGTTTCAAGTTCCTGAATCTTACGTGATATGGTTTCTGCAAAAATTGATTCCTGCTCTTTCCAGGCCTGATTGTATTCTACTAAACCCCAATCAACCGGTTTAATTATTTTATTCATTTTTTCTTTTGATCCTTTAAATTGTTGTCTGATTGATCAAAATCAACCCGTGGAATTTTATTCATCAAGCCCATAATCTGACCTTTTCTGCGTTGAATATAGGAAGATGGACGAACCGGACTGAACCTGCGGGGATTAGGTAGACAAACAGCAATCAGAGCTGATTGTGACTTACTTAATTCAGATGCATTTTTTCCAAAATACTCCAATGCCGCCGCTTCCACACCATAGATTCCGTCACCGGTTTCAATTACATTGAGATAAACCTCCATAATTCGTTCTTTCGACCAGAATATTTCAATCAAGACAGTAAAGTAAGCCTCTAATCCTTTGCGAAGGTAGGAGCGTTTATTCCATAGAAACACATTCTTAGCTGTTTGCTGGGAAATCGTGCTTCCTCCTTTTATTCGTCTGCCTTTCTGGTTATTTTTCCATGCTTTTTTAATATCTTCGAATGAAAAACCGTTATGCTCCATAAATAAGTTATCCTCAGACGCAACAACAGCCTGTATCATGTTTGGAGATATCTTCTCAAGAGGTATCCATCTCTTGCTGTTCTTAGGCATCTCTCCATCTGCTATTGCTTCTACCGAACGAATAAGCATCAATGGAGTCAGGTAGACAGGTACAAAACGAAGCACAATTGTCCAACCAATTGAAATAACAAAGAATAATATGATGATATTACGTATGAAACGCCAAAACTTTCCCCAAAAATTTCCTTTCATAAGCGGATAACTGCTATTTCATCTATATAAAACATAAAATGCGACTAACTTGTATAACGTTTACCTTTCGTTTTTGTTAAATAAAAAAGTATTTCAGATAAAAATGAAATTAAAAAAACTCCTTTGCCGGACAGCAAAGGAGCCTTATTAATTTTGCACCGGAAGTCATTATTCGTACGCTCCCATTTTAAGCATATTTACTTCTCTTTCTGTCAGGAAGCGGTATTTACCTCTGGGTAAATTCTTTTTGGTAAGACCGGCAAAGAATACACGATCCAGCCGAACGACCTTATAACCTAACTTTTCAAAAATCCGGCGAACCACCCTGTTTTGTCCGGAGTGAATTTCAATACCAATTTGTCTGAAATCATCATCCTTGATAAAATTGAGAGCATCAGCAGCTATTTTCTCGTCATCCAGCATCACACCTGCTAAAACTGATTCGAAATCAGGTATTTCAAGTGGTTTATCCAAAGTCACATGATAGATTTTCTTTTTATCATATTTAGGATGTGTCAGGCGGGATGCCAGGTCACCATCATTAGTAAGAAGCAAAACACCCGTTGTGTTTCTGTCGAGACGACCAACCGGATAAATTCTTTCGCTACAGGCATTCTTAACCAAATCGAGTACAGTTCTACGTTCGTGTGTATCCTCAGCAGTTGTAACCGTATCTTTCGGCTTGTTTAACAACAGATACACTTTTCTTTCAGAGCGAACTAATTGATTGTGGAACATCACCTTGTCCGAGTGCATTACTTTTACACCCATTTCTGTAACAATTTCCCCGTTCACGGTAATTACGCCAGCCTTGATAAACTCATCAGCTTCACGACGGGAACAAATACCTGCATTCGCGAGAAACTTATTCAAACGCACCGGTTTTGTGTAATCAATTTCGTTTCTGCGGTATTCCAGTTGTTTCTTCTTGCTGTATTTAGCATTCGGATTGTAGTCGGATGTTCTGATTCTCGGACGACGGTTATTATCCTGATTATCAAATCTCGTTTCAATATAATTACCCTGCGTGGAAGCGTCTCCTTCTTTTTTCACAGAAAACCTGGGACGACCACCGGTTGGTTTAAACCTGGGGCGACCACCTTCACTTCTTTCTGAAGAATATGGTCTGTTGTCATTCCTGTCTGAAGAATAAGGTCTGTTCTCATTTCTGTCTGAAGAATATGGCCTGTTGCCACCTCTATCCGAAGAATACGGTCTGTTGCCACTTCTTTCATAAGGTTTTCCTTCTCTTTGAAAGGAATTATCCCTGTTTTCAAAACTTCTTTTTTCGTAAGAATTTCTGTTTTCTTCTCTTTTCTCGAAATTTGGTTTAAATGATGGGTAATCATTGTCTCTCGACTGATTCGGGGTATACTTTGCTCCACCCCGTGTACCTTTCAGTATTGACTTCACATCGCGTTTTTCATACGGTTTACCATCACGGCCGGCACCGGCACCCGACCTCCTCGGGCTACCCTGCCAATTCTCATTGTTTGTCATTGTGTTAACTAAATTATATATGTATTTTATTGAACTTGCAAATATCGGAATAATTCTTGATTCCGCAAAACTCTTTTTTCACTCTGTACCAGCGCATTCACGTGCAAGTCATCACTTGAATGCGCCTGTAATTGACTTTATACCTAAATATTTCCTGCAAAATTATAAATTTTTTAAATTACAAGGATAAAAAGCAGCTTATAAATAGTAGATTTTCTGACATTTTAAAGAATATTTGGTTTTCCAATCTTCAAAAACTAAATTTTGTATTGAATAATTATTGTAATTTTGTGAATCATACAACAAATTTAATTTACAAATCCACATGCAACCCCTTGCTGAACGGTTACGTCCAACCACATTAAATGAATACATTGGCCAGAAACACCTGGTTGGTGATAAGGCTATTTTGCGCCAAATGATCGAATCGGGACATATCGCATCGTTCATCCTGTGGGGACCTCCCGGTGTGGGAAAAACAACCCTCGCCAGGATTATCGCCAACCAGCTCGACCGTCCGTTTTACACGCTGAGCGCTGTTACATCCGGAGTAAAAGATGTACGTGATGTGATTGAAAAAGCCAAATCGAACCGCTTATTCGCTCAGGGGAAGAGTCCCATCTTATTTATCGATGAAATTCACCGTTTCAGCAAATCACAACAGGATTCGTTACTTGGTGCTGTTGAAAACGGTACGGTAACCCTAATCGGCGCCACAACCGAAAATCCTTCTTTTGAAGTTATTACACCTTTACTTTCCCGCTGTCAGGTATATGTACTGAAATCGCTAAACAACGACGATTTGCTTGAATTGCTCAACAGAGCTATTACGAGCGATGCTGAACTTAGAAAATTGACGATTTGCGTAGATGAAACAGAAGCAATTTTACGTTTTGCCGGTGGCGATGCACGAAAACTGCTTAACATCATCGAACTGGTATGTTCGGCTGAACAGGAAGGCGAAATACACATCAACAACCAGGTGGTAACAGACAAGCTTCAGCAAAATCCGATGGCTTACGATAAAAACGGAGAGATTCACTACGATATTATTTCCGCCTATATCAAATCCATTCGGGGTAGTGATCCCGATGCTGCCATTTATTGGTTGGCGCGTATGATTGCGGGAGGCGAAGACCCCAAATTTATTGCGAGGCGTTTACTAATATCTGCTGCAGAAGATATCGGACTCGCGAATCCCAATGCCCTGTTGCTCGCGAATGCCTGTTTCGATGCCCTGCAGAAAATCGGCTGGCCCGAAGGCAGAATCATACTGGCTGAAACCACGATTTACCTGGCTTCATCTCCCAAAAGCAATTCAGCCTATCTGGCTATTGATGAAGCGCTTGCTTTAGTTGAGAGAACAGGGAATCTACCTGTTCCCCTGCACCTGCGAAATGCACCTACCAAACTGATGAAGGAACTGAATTATGGCACTAACTATAAATACTCTCACGATTACCCCAATCATTTTGTAGCACAGCAGTTTCTGCCGGATGAAATCACCAAAGAAAGCATCTGGAAAGTACAGGATAATCAGGCAGAAAAAAAGCTCGGAGACTGGCTCCGGGCTTTATGGAAAAACAGATTCTGATCTTTTCAATCAATTGATACTGACTGAAGAACCTCCTGATTTATACTGCTTTACAAAAAATGGTTTTCTACCTGTTCTGAAATGACTGGCACCACTCACATCCACAATCAGTGAGTCCGACACATTGGCCTCAATTTTACTGGCAGCTACACCGAAAACTTTCGCATTTCTGACCAGTAAATCATCTGCTTCAAGTTGAGAAGCTCCAGACACATCAGCATATAATTTATAGGCATGACCGTCTATTTCAGCCTTGGAAACTCCTGACAAATACACCTTTAAATCCTGTGCTACACGTACATCCAGGTTTGCCTGGCTTACACCTGATAGTTCAATTTTCATATTTTCAGCAGTAATTTTGCCAAAAGAATTAACCTTACAAGCTCCGCTGGCCACAACTTCAGCTATATTTCCGGCAGCAATACGGACTTTAGCCGGACTATTTACATGTAATTTCCTGGTATATAATTTCAGCACTCCCCTGTCATCCACTTCGGTAATCAGATAAGGTAATAAAGACGGTCTGCTACTTACCCTGACAGATTGTACAGAATCCTGCGTTAATTCGACCTCGATATTACCCGATATTTCCAACCCGTTGAAAGCAGCCACCGTGCGCATCTCATCCACGAAGTCCTCTTCATCGTTTGACCAGTAGATTTCAAACTTGTCAAAGTCAGCATTTCCCAGGTTTACAATGGTTTTTGCACTAAGCCCTGCAAACATAAAGATGCCTACAAACCACAGGATTACCATCACCCAGCTGAAAGCGCCTGAACTTCTTCCCCTTCCGGTAATAATTCTGATTGCCCAGTATATCAGCATAAATATAGGTATGCCAATAATCAACAACAAGGAAATAACCATCAGAACCGCCCTGTCGGGTGAAAATATATTCAACTCAGGAATAATTCCGGTAAATATCGACGGGTCAAAAATGAGAAATGAAAGTAACAGCAGCAATACGCCGAGTAAAATAAACCCTACAAATCCCATGATGGCGCCGATGAAGCCGAGTAACACTTTAAATACTGCCCGAATTACTTCACCCAGTTTATTGCCGATTCCGGTTGCTGATTCTTTAAACTTATCACTCTCAACATAATTTTTCAGGTTATTGATTTCCGACTTAATTCTTTCAGCGGTCACATCCTCTCCCTGCATTTCAAGTTTTTGTGAGATAGTTTTGGCAGCAGGTACAATCAACCATAAAACCAAATAAATAGGAATAATAGTCCCCCATCCAAAGAGGAGGATGAGTATCATCAACACCCTTACCAGCACGACATCCCAACCTATAAAAACAGCTAAACCGGCGGCAACCCCACCCAAAACGCCATTATCAGGATCACGGTAGAATTTTCTTTTAAATCTGCCACCTTCCGCTTTGGCCGATTGTTTTGTTTCTTTTTCAGTTTCTTCTTCTTCGCTGAACTGATTGGGTTTACCCAGAATGTTAATTACTTCTTCAACATCCTGAATATTAATTACATTTTTACCTTTCTGAAGTTTTTCGCTGAAAAGTTCTGAGATACGGCTCTCTATATCAGCCATTACCTCCTGCTTTTCGTCAGGCGACAAACGCTCTTCAACCTCGTTCAGGTATTGCTGTAGCAGTTCATAAGCATCATTATCAATATGATAAACCGTATTGTTGAGGTTTATCGTCAAAGTTTTTTTCATACGTTTTTATTTTACTTTTCTGTTATGCTTTTAATTTACCGATAACCTGGTTAACTTCTTCCCAGGCATTTTCAAGTTCTTCCAGAGCAAGTTTTCCTTTCTCTGTCATTTCATAATACTTCCGCGGAGGTCCCTGTGAAGATTCCTCCCAGCGGTAGTCGAGCAAATCCGCATTTTTTAAGCGCGTCAGTAAAGGATATAAAGTTCCTTCCACTACAATCATTTTCGCATCCTTCAGTTCGGAAATGATATCGGATGCGTAAGAGGCTTTCTTTTTCAGAATAAGCAGGATGCAATATTCCAAATAGCCCTTTCGCATCTGGGATTTTATATTATCTGCGTTCATTTTAATAATTCTAACACTTTAATTCTCAATACATACTCATACTTCGATTGAGAAAGCTCCGATAACACTTGTGTCAGATTTGATTTTGCCTGATATAATTCATATACCGATGCCCTGCCTGCTTCGTATTTTTGTTCAGCATACCGGTATGCTTCTTTCGAAGCAATTTCCGATTTTTGAGCAGCTGCATACCTGGCCTGTGCTGCCAGTGCATTCTGATATGCCTGCTGAATGGTTTTACGAAGCTCCAGTTTTACATTTTCAATATCCAACTTACTGCTTTCGATGGCTAACTTCGAAGCCGACACCCGGTTTTTAACTTCAAAACGGTTAAAAATAGGTATCTGAAGACTAAAACCAACATTGGTACTGAGGTTATCATTTAATTGTTTATTAAAAGAATCATTAGGTATTCCACTTAAATTATAATAACCCGTACCCACCTGAGCACCAAAACTCAGTGAGGGAAAAAAAGCAGACCGCGCGATATCCGCATTTTTCATATTGCTCTGAAGCCTGTACTCGGCTCCTTTAATCTCCGGCCGACTTTGAACAGCAGTCCGATACACCTCTTCAGCTGATAAGAGTTGATAGGCTGCTATTGTCATATCTCCGGAAATTTCCACATCAAATTCCTCAAAATTATCGAGTTCGATAATCTGAGCCAGATCCAACAATGCAAGCTTGTGATTATTCTCTGCCTGTGTCAGATTTAGTTCTTCCTTGGCTAACTGTGCTTTTAACTCGTACAGTTCACCTTCGGGCTGTTTTCCTGCATTAACAAGTGCTGTTTTCTGTTCAATTTTTTGTTTTGTCAGTTCAAGCTGTGCTTCCAGTGTTTGCAAATTTTCCTTATACAACAGCAGCTGCAAAAATGCGACCGTCACATTCAGTTCAATATCCGACTTGATTTTCTCCAGATCGGCTTCAGATGCTTTCATCTCTGCCTTCCGGGCATCAATATTATATTTCATCTTCATCCCGTCGAACAAGGTAATACCGCTGGAAATATTAAATGAGGTCTGAGAAGAATTTACATTCCTGTATGTATTGTCGGCTACCAAAGAACGACCGAGCATAAAACTTTGTCCCGCCGATGCATTGAGATTGGGTAATAAATCCATACGGGCCTGCTCATAAGCAATTGCTTTTGACTGACGGTTAATGTCCTGCTGCTTCACATTCCTGTTGTTTTGCAGTGCTGTGTCAACACATTGCTGTAAGGTATATATCTTCTTAGCAGACATATTCAGTGTTACCAGGAACATGAGGAGACCTATGTATAATAGCTTTTTCATCGTTATAAATTTATTTAATGCTTCTTATGCTGAGGAATTAATTTACAGCAGCTGGTTTCTTTTCTATAATTTCAGCTCCGCGTATTTTATCTTTTAACTTCAAGCCACTTTTTATTTCGATATTGATACCATCGGACAATCCTGTCACAACCTGTTTCTTTTCAAATGTCTGAGGTTCTTCTGTTTTCAGCACATGCACGTAGGTGGTATCCTGACTGAATTCCAGACAACTTTCAGGCACAATAAATATCTGTTCTGCACGATCGAAAATTATTTCGGCATTGGCGCTGTAACCGGCCCGGATGAACACATCACCGGGAACTTTCACAGCAGCTTTCATATCGAACATGATGGCGCCATTGCTTTCAACACCTTTTGGGGCAATGTATTCCAACACAGCATTTAATCTCACATCCTGAATGGCTCCAATGGTAATTTCCATCGGCATGCCAGCTTTAATACGACCCACCTCAGTCTCGTCAAGTTTACCAACGAAAAGCATATCATTCATATTGGCAACCGAGGCAATGGTTGTTCCGTCATTGAAGTTATTCGACTGAATCACCGAATTTCCAACTTTTACCGGAATATCCAGGATGGTTCCGTTGATAGTTGAACGAACCAGGGTGTTACTCAACAAGGTTTTATCCCCGGTTATCCCGTCGCGTGTAAGACTCAGGTTATCCTGCGCAGCCTTCAATTCTGCTTTATCGTTTTGATATTGCAACTGACTTTTTTCAAATTCTTCACGAGAGATTACCTTTTCCTGAAATAATTTTTTGTCCCGTTCAAAATTACTGTTACTCTGATCAAATGCCAATTGCGCTTTCACCACCCTCGATTCGGCACTGTTGAGCGTAACCATATCGGGTATAAGCTTGATTTTTGCAATTACATCACCGGCTTTAACAGCATCGCCGGCTTCTTTGTAAATCTCTGAAATAATCCCTGATAACTGTGGTTTAATCAGAATTTCGTTGCGTGGTTCTACCTTACCGGTTGCAACAGTTTTCTTTTCAATTTTACCCTGAGTTACTTCAACAACCTCATATCTGATGACTTTAGGCTGCGATTTTTTCCATAAAAATATAAAAGTGCCGATAACACCTACTGCCAGTACAGCAATTATGACAAATCTGAAAACTTTTTTCATATACTTTTTATTATTGTCTCCAGTCACCGGTCTCCAGACACCAGTCTGATGACTGGAGGCAGATGACAGTCGTCGTTTATTATTCTTCTCTTATTGCTTCGATTGGTTTTATTTTCATGGCCCGGTTGGCCGGAATAAATCCTGCCAGTGTTCCGATAATCAACAATATTAACAGGGCCCCGATTCCAACTCCAAATCCAATCTGAGGATCTTTGAGGATTCCCGTTGAATTTTCGAGTAATTTTCCGGCTAAAGATAAAATGCCGACACCAAACATCAGGCCCGCAGTACCAGCCATGAGTGTTAACACAACGCTCTCAGTTAATATCTGGCTCACAATCACGCGTGGCGTAGCACCCAGGGCTCTCCTGATGCCAATTTCACGGGTTCTTTCCCGCACGGTAACCAACATGATATTACTTACCCCTACTGCTCCGGCAAACAAGGTACCTAATCCAACAATCCATATCAGGGAAGAAATTCCTATTCCCAGGTACAGAAACATGGTAAACTGATCTTCCATATTCATTCCTCCGACCGCTGTCGGATCATCGGGCGAAATATTATTGGCTGTTTTCAGGGCTGCATATACTTTCTTTTCCACCTCACTTACTTTTACCCCCGGCTGAGCCGTAATAGCCATGAAATGGATGCTGTTTCCCATGTTAAACACCTGTTGCATGGTTGAAAAAGGCAAAATAACCGATTCCATACTATCGCCCCCAATGTTGATATTGGCATTGCTTCGGGTTACCCCGATGACCTGAAAATAAATACCCCTCACCTGAATGCTTTTACCGATGGGGTCTTCTCCATGTGGAAAGAGCACTTCATAAACACGTTCACCAATCACACACACTTTTCTTTTTTCAGCTATATCCACATCATTTATGTACCTGCCAAAAATCAGTTTTTGATTATCAATCAGGTTATAAGCGGGCAAATTACCTTTGATATGATAGGAACCCGCTTTATCGTTTCGGGTAACATTATTGTTGGTATTACCTGCAAAAATCATCGGCGCCATGTATTGAATCTCAGGTACAGTCGATTTCAATATCTGCAAATCTTTATTTTCCATGTTCCATTGCCTGCCTTTTCTGAATCCTTTATAGGGCAATGAAGTCCTGTCGGTCCAGATGAAACAGGAATTGGTTGCAAAGCCTTCAATCTGAGACGATATTCCCCTCTCCAGCGCTATACCGGTTCCTACCATCACAACCAACATAAACATACCCCAGAAAATTCCAAAGGCAGTCATCACACTACGTGATTTGTTGTGCGTGATGGTAATCCATATTTCCTGAAATTTATCTAAATCGAACATAATATTCTGTCTAATGTCAAAAGTCGAAAGTCTTATTTGACTTAAATGGTTTAAAAGTTTAAGTGTTTAAGAGTTTAATGCCCGCTAATCACTATTCGTTATTCGTTTTCCGTTTTCCGTTTTCCGCTTTAATTTTCATCCCTTATCGCTTCAATCGGTTTTATTTTCACCGCCTTTCTGGCGGGCATATAACCTGCAATGATGCCTGCAATAATCATGATCATGGTCGAGAAATACACATAATTTAAATTAACCGTTGGATTCTTAAATACCGACATCCCGGAAGGATTGGCAGCTGCCGATTGTTCCAAAACCATGTTAACCAGTTCTGTAATAGTGATTCCCGCCATCATACCCATATAGCCAAATATGGCTGTAATCAGAATGGATTCCAGAATAATGGTAAAAAGTATCTGGGCAGGAGGAGCTCCAATCGCTTTTCTGATGCCAATTTCGCGGGTTCTTTCCTTTACCGTCACCAGCATTATATTACTTACACCCACCACACCGGCAATGAGCGTGAATATTCCGATGACCAGCACAAACAAACTAATGCCGTTAAATATATTCATGGTTTGCAGGTAGTTCTGTTGCGAATTATTAATCCACAAGGCCTGCGCATCTTTAGGATCAAATAACATCGTTTGTGAAACATTTTCTTTCAGACGATCATTAAACTCCTCATTTGCCTCTTTGGTTTCCAGTCCTTCCACCACCATCGCCATGCTGTAGAACTTCTTATTGGGATTGAAAACCATTTGTGCAGTAGAATAAGGAATATAAGCATTACCATCGCCCCACCTTTCTTTTTTACTATTCACACCAACCACCTGAAACATAACCTGATCAACTTTTACAAATTTCCCCATTGGAGCTTCTTCTTTAAAAAGTACCTCCTGAATTTTTTTATCAATCACAATTACTTTTCTGTTACCCCTTATGTCCGCTTCATTGATAAACCGGCCTCCATCGGCATCAAACTCTAAATTGAAAATATTTTCGTAACGTGGCAACACTCCTTTTACCGGATAAGAACCATATTCATTTTTATAGCTGATATTGAGATTTTTATCAACTATCGGGGTTTCATTGACTGCTTCTGCAACCTCCAGTTTTACCTTATTGAGTTCTTTTTCCGTAAAACTCAAATTCCGGCCCGATTGATATCCTTTGTAGGGTAAAGATGTCCTGCCCGGCCATAGCTGTACGGTATTGGTTGATCTGTCACTGAAGTTGGAAGTTACCCCGTTTCTCAATCCATTGCCTGCACCCATCAGGATAATCAGGATGAATATTCCCCACGAAACAGAGAGTCCCGTCAGAATAGTCCGTAACTTGTTACGTTTCAGACCCGACCATATTTCCTGCAGAATATCCATTACGAAGTGGTTAGTGGTTAGTGGTTAGTGGATAGTTATGGTTTGATTCGATGGATTCGATCATACCGTCTTTGATGTGTATTACCTTTTTGGTTGCATCTGCTACCGATTTCTCGTGTGTCACGATAATGGTGGTAATACCACCTTTATTCAGGTCTGTAAGCAACTGCATTACTTCTTCCGTCGTTTTACTATCGAGCGCACCCGTTGGTTCGTCAGCCAGCAAGATTTTAGGTTCCGAGATAATGGCACGCGCAATGGCCACCCGCTGTTTCTGTCCACCCGACATTTCACTGGGTAAATGATAAGCCCAATCCTTCAATCCCATCTTGTCGAGATATTCCATCGCGATGATGTTTCTTTTCTTCCGGCTGATTTTACGGTAATACAACGGTAAGGCTACATTTTCCAACGCATTTTTAAAATTAATCAGATTAAACGACTGAAATACAAAACCTATCATTTCGTTCCGGTACTTAGCAGCCTGTCGTTCCGATAAATTTTTAATCAGAATATTATTCAAATAATAATCACCGGTATCATAATTATCGAGCATCCCCAGGATATTCAACAGCGTTGACTTCCCCGAACCGGACGCCCCCATGATGGAAACATAATCACCCGATTCAATAAGCAAATCAACACCTTTCAATACATGCAGCGAAGTTGCCTCTGTATAATACGTTTTATTAATGTCTGAAAGTTTTATCATAGGGATATTGTTGTAAAAACGTTACAAAAGTATAAAACTATATAGTACCTTGCAATACATAGTACTATATATTCTACAATTAATTTGTCAACCAAATGACTATATATTTGATATACTGATATTTAAACAATCACAACAGATCAATGAATTAACATTTTTTATAATAACCAATAAGGCTTTAGTATAGCGGAAGAGAGAAAATGTTCATCGGATTTCAAGTTTCAACTTAAATTAACTAAAGGTCATTATTGATTACATGCCAGGTATCCTGCATTAACTGCGGTGTTTGTTCCGCATCATAAAGTTTCACATCAATCGGGTCATGAAAAATCATTTCGATTGTACCAGAACTGACATACATGGTGTTACGGGGCAAACGCTCGAAACTTCCCCTGATGGTTACCGGTACTATCGGGAGTAACAAATCGGTTGCAATGCGAAAAGCACCCTTTTTAAATTTAGACATCAACCCGGTTTTGGTTCTGGTACCTTCCGGAAAAATTACAACTGAAACTCCATTTATCAACTGTTTCTCCGCCCTTTTCAGACTTTTTTGAGCCGCGATGGGATTAGAACGATCAATAAAAATATGACCGGCAGATTCACAAGCCTTACCTACCAGCGGAATCTTCCGGAGTTCAGCTTTCATAATCCATTTAAAGATATTTGGTAACCAGCCGTACATCGCGAAAACATCAAAAATTGACTGATGATTGGCTGCAACTATATATGAGTCTGTAACTTTTAATTTTTCAACGCCTGTAACCTTCACCCGGATAAACAACAAATAGCAAATCAACCTACTCCACCATTTGGCAGGAAAGTGGGATACGGGACTATTGGGAAATGACGGTGCCAAGATGATGGTGGACAAAGCAGTTAAAACAGTCAGCACCAGGATTACCGGCCAGGCAATTAAATACTGATACAGAAAATAAAACGGATTGATTTTCATATAGTATACATTTTGCCCCAATGAGCATCAATTAATATTCAGTTACCTGCGTGATTTCTTCAATTTTTGCAGGAATTTTCCTTTTTCGGGATAACTGACTGACAAAAAGGCCGGAAACAACCACAGCGATACCTATCCACTGATTAAATCCGAGTTGCTGCCCAAGCAGTAACCAGGAAAATAAGGCTGTAAAAACAGGTATCAGGTTCACAAATACATTGGTTTTAGCAATTCCGATTTTTCTTACCACACCTGCAAACAATACAAATGCTAAAACGGAAGCAAATATAGCTAACATTAACAAAGCCTCCAAGGATTTATAAGTAATTTTTATATCCGTTATGGTTGCATAATCAGTAATAAAGAATGTCGGTACGAAGAAAAACAAACCTATAATGCTCTGATAGAGGATAATATTAACAGTTTTATAGTGTAACGAAATTTTCCGCAGGGTAATGGCATAAAAGACTGCCGAGAAAACAGCCACGAAAACAAGTACAATACCCCAGAATCCTGCTTCCATTCCGGACTGAGGTTCATATATCACCATTAATACTCCCAACAAAGAGACAATTATCCCCAGAATATTTACCGGGCTGATTTTTTCTTTCAGGAATAAAAAAGCAAAAACCGGAGCAAAGAGCGGAATTGTAGCAATAATAACGGCTACAAGTGTCGGATTTAGCATCGTCAGACTGTAGGTTTCGCCCATATAATACATATAGGGTTCGAAAAATGCCAGCAGAACAAACCACTTCAAATCAGCGCGTTTTATGAATTGAAACTTTTTCGTTGCTGTTGCATATGCATACAATAACAAAACAGCAATAACCAAACGCAAGGTCACCAGAGTAACCGGCTGAAAAGATTCAATGGCGATCTTAGTCCAGATAAACGAAAAAGCCCAGAAAATCATTGCCAGCACAATGGCACCATACATTCTGATGTGTTGAAACATAATAAACAGGCTCAATTAATTTTCAATACCTGCAACTATCTTTTCCACTTGCCGGTTGATTTTTTCCCAGGTATGTTCATCCATTTTAGCACCCAGCACTTCTACCACCTGCGAAGAGACAAAAGAACCTATCAATCCACATTTATCCAATGATAAACCACAAGCCATACCATACAGGAATCCCGCGGCGTATAAGTCACCCGCACCTGTGGTGTCGATACAAGCTGCCAAATAAGGCTTTATGGTATGTTGGGAATCACCGGACCGAACAAACGAACCATCCTTACCTATCTTGACAACAGCTATATACGCATGCTCAGCGATATGTATCAGCGCCTCTTCCGGCTCCTTACCGGTAAAAGCTTTTGCCTCTTCCTCATTGGCAAAAACAACATCCACATAATCAGCAACAATCGACTCCAGAAAATCCAGGTTTGCTTCTACCACATTATAGCTGGCCAGGTCAACCGAAACCAGCAACCCGGCTTCTTTTGCCATTTTGATGGCAGTATGTATCAGATCATGATTCTGAACCAAATACCCTTCGATGTGAAAAATATCGTAACCTGTAAACATTTCCGGTTTCAAATCAGTAGGTTCCAATTCACAGGCAGCTCCCAGAAATGTACAAAGTGTCCGCTCCCCATCATCGGAAACCAACACCGTACAAGTACCCGATTTTTGCTCGCTATAACTTAAATGCGGAACAACGCCGTTGTGCAAAGTATCCTGCATGAAGAACTCCCCTACTTCATCCCGGCCTATTTTTCCAAAAAAGCCGGCATTTCCACCCAGTCGGGCAATCCCATTTACCGTATTGGAAGCTGAACCTCCGGTTGCCATTTTCGCACCGGACATATTAAAATTCCCCTGTATTTCGGTTACTTTTTCAGAATTTATCAATTGCATTCCACCTTTTAACAAATTCAGCTTTTTTAATAAATCATCATTCTCTATTTGCAACAAAATGTCTGTCAGGGCATTACCCATACCCAATATTTTCTTCATCTTATTATCTCTTTTTTATATTGCTATTTTTTTGCAAAGATATTGCATAATTCAGAAAAACCTATTACTTTTGCATCGCATTTGACAAAAATGTGGTTAATTCTTCCTTAGCTCAGTCGGTTAGAGCATCTGACTGTTAATCAGAGGGTCCTTGGTTCAAGTCCAAGAGGGAGAGCAAATTAGTTATATAATCCGCTGTAAATCAATCATTTACAGCGGATTTTTAATTTACGGGTACGGAAATTAGTACGAAGAATTGGTTCTTTTTTTTTGGCAAACTGCCTCTAAATTTATCCAAAAAAGACTATCAATTTCAGATTGCTGACAAAATATATTATTTTTTCAACAAGTTTACTTCTCTTATTAAATGATCAATGCACTTTACTATATAAATTTTGATGTATAATTTCAAAAACATTTAATCACTTTTTCAATCAATTATCTATTTCTTTTGCATTTAAAACATAAAAATATATTAAAATTTTAATACGCATACTTTTTTATTGTAATATAATGAATTATAATATATTACTTAAAATAAATTGCCCTTTCAGGGGTGCTTGTTATGATACTTATTTGACAGTTTCTTTGATTAATCTTACCAAATCAAAAACGGTTACATCCCTTCCTTTTGGATTTTCTGCCTTTTTAAAATGAATAATTCGATTTAACCATACACAAAAAGCTTCACTAAGATTTTCACCTGTATGTAGATTATATAAGAATTCTGAAAGTGAAATTTTTTTGACTTTACAAAATGAATTAATTGGCTCTCTTTTTGCCTTTATTTCCATCCGATGAACATTTTTTTCCATATCCAACCATTTATATATATATTTCTTTCCACTTATACTATCAATCTCTCTTGATTTATTATAACATTTAAGTTCAAGTCGACCCTTTGTTTGTTTAATATAATAGGCTAAATTTACTGGTCGTTTTCTTGTAGTACCGTAATACAGGGATGTATTGTTAATAACATCTCTTGAATCAATATCTATATATTTTACTTGATTAATAACAGGTATATATTTCTCATTTGAAACAGTTTTCTTTATAATTTTTGCGAAATTAATATTGCTGTCATATGCTATTTCAAGATTTGATATACTGACAAGTTCGAGACCTAATCGACTTGCCATTTCTTCAAGAAAAAAGATTGTGTTGTATTGAGTTTTAAATGTTTTGGCTGGAACTCTAAGCTTTTGCTTTATTTTAGTATAATTGCTTATATATTCTAATATATTTATATTTTTACTTATATTATTATTCTCTTTTTTCCATTCAATTACTTCATGATGTAGTGCAAATGGTTCATATAATCGTCTATTATCAATTTTTATAAAACACTTCCCAAAAAAATTTGGATCATCAGCCGATTTAATTGTTAAGTCTCCAAAAACTAAAAATTCACCTTTTAGATTTTCTGATGGTATAAGTATCTGAAAATCAAACTTACTGTTTTTGACTCTTCGTAATCTAAAATCCTCAGTATGTTCATCAAAATAATTAGGAGACGTAAATACAAAACTGGGATTTTCACAAGGGTTTTCAGTCAGTTTCTCGTATGCCACTTGTTTTATTTGATAACAGACCTTCAATGCATCAACCGTAAATTTAAATTTAATTCCTTGCATAATATTAAATTATTGATTTTTCTGTATTAATTTTCAAAACTCAAAGGTAATATATTTCAATAGATAATATATATTATAAATGATTTCAAAATCATATATTTTCACTTAAAACCTCATTTTGAAAATTCTCAAAAAAAATGGTGGAAAATTTTTTCCGGTGAACCGTGCCCCAAGTTTAGAGGGGTACAAGCATGGTCACGTAGGTAGGTGAGGTACAAGGACTTACGGGAGGTAGAGCTTTCGTTAGGGAGGTCATTTTTGCAGTTTTGTCCCTTACTATTTAAACATATCGAAAAGCGAATAAATTCAATTGAAATATTATTGCTATAAATCATTGATAACAATGCAGTTGCAAATACAATGATACATAAAATGTAAATATGTAATAATTATATTAGTACAAAAAAAACAACGGTCAATTAAATAAATTGTTACAGAAAAAAAATGACCCTTACAAACTCAACTGAGTATCTGTAAATGTATCAATTTAATCTTTAAATCACAATTTGATACAGATACTTTTTGGATCAGATTAATTTAATTGATTATATATAATTAACTTGGAAGAAAAAAATTGATTATGAGTGATTTTTTAAAACTTCAAACTATTTATTATAAAAAGAATATCTAAATATGAAAAATCTAAATGAAAAATCGATTTCAAATAAAATTAATGATAGAATTAAACAATTTAAAGTTCTCGTGGATTTAGAAAATGATGTGATTATTTTATCTGCGATTTGTCAATTTGAAATCCCCTACGATCAATTAGCAGCAAGTCTTTTTGTTGATCAAAAAAGAATAATTCTAAGTCAATCATTTTGCAATTTATCTTCAAGAGATAAACTTCTCGTAATAAAAGCAACCATGTTTACACATTATAATCTTTTGAATGGTGAAATTCCTGGACATGGAGAAATAAAAGGCTATCAATTATTCTATAATGCAAATTTATTTGTGTTTGATTTGAAGGGAAGATTAATTTCAGACAATGTATTAGTATAATTATAGTATTGGTATAATTTAATGTTTTTCCCTGATAATCAATTCAAATATTTCATATAATATTTTTTTATTGTACGGTTATATATGATATTTTCAATTATAGAATGTGTAGTAAATCAATATTATTTATTTGCTTAATCAATTGAAAATAAATAAATTAATTTATAGGAATCAAGAAAATAATATTTTGTATACAATACGTTGTTATTTTATGCAACTGGTGAATTTCAATTTATACGAATTGCTTTTGTATTATTTTTTACATTGTTTATTCAACTTTTGTTTATATTTTTGGAGTGATTTTTTTTGACACTTCAATTATTAAAATCCTTAAAGTGAAATTTTGTATGCGAAACACCCTCATTTTCTCCTGTTTTTCTATTTCATGTATTTACAGTGTTTTGATCAATTTCTCATCAACAGTTAGGGCGGATTTATGAGAAATACTGGTTTGCATACAGAAAAGGCGTTTCGTATAGGGGGATGTGAGCGGTAAGTGTAAGAAATAAAAACGAAATTGTTATCAAATTTATGAATCCCGAAGATGATAATACATTTTTCGCTTTTTGTGAAAAAAATAAAATTGGAATTCACGATATTAGGACTATGGATGGGAAATCTTATTTCTCAATCTCTATTGATGAATTTCATAGACTTGAAAAATCAATGATGATTTTTGATTCAACAAATGGTGGTTTAGTACTTGGAAAGCTTCACGTAGAAGGTGGAATTCATATGATAAAATTCAATTTTAAAAGTTTACGTTATGACTATATCGGTGAAATGGAAGGTTGGGAATATTTAAGTTCAGATTTAAAGAGTCACGAACACAAAAGAAAACTGATTGAAATTAATGAACTCAAATATGGTCCATTAACTGCTGAAAGGACAGATTTTGAAATTCCTACAAATTGCAAATTAATTGATACAAAAAACATTGAAATTGCTGTCATTAAGATTTCTTATCACGGTAATATAATTATAAATAGAGTTTCTACGAAAAATTATATAAATCAAATAATTGAAGTTGAAAAGAAATTTAATCCTACCATTTCAGAATTAAATCAATGCTCTTTTAAAAGATTATTTCAAAAGTTGTTTAATATAAAAATTTAATTATTGATTAATATGAAAAAATTATTAGCAACATTAATTCTAAGTTTTATTGTGATTTCAATTTATTCACAAGAATTTACTAAATTAACACTAACAAATAGTGGTTTAGAACTATTTGATTATTATAGAAAAGTTCGGAACAAATATTCTCATGAATATATTGATGATTTAAAGATGGAAAAGGCTTATAAACAGATCACTAATTTAAATACACAGATTTCAAGTTGTTATCCTAAACTAAATGCACCTAATGAATTTGATAAAATAAATTTTGACGACTTCATTTTGTTTACTCGATTAGTTAAAGATATTGCATATGGACTAACTGACATAATTCAACCTATAAGTAATAATTTGCTGGTAGACTATTATCGTCGGAAAGACATGTTTAAACATCTTGGTCAAAATTTACCGAGAAAGACTAATGCAATTAAAGGTCATTTAAGAGAGTATTTTGGAATAGTTGATGATTCGGAGGAAATTATATGTTTGTATATATCTCACTCGCCTAATGGTTAGGGCATCCCCCTCCATGATGATATTATTAATATCATCATGAAGGGGCAGGTCGAAGTTCGAATCTTCGGTGAGATACAAAAAAACACGAACGCACAACATAGCCAATAAGGATTCCAGTCGTATAAGAAGGTTAGTAACCCTCTTCTGCTTTTCGTGTAACATGAAATGAAATCGCCAGTTAGGCTTTATTTATTAAATCATTAGCTTTGTGCCTTATAACCAAAAATAAAAATTTATCTGTTATGACACACTATTTAGAACCAGAAGATTATTGCATTGAACTCGAAAATGCCGATTTGGATATTGTTGATACTATGATTTCAGATTGTCCATCCGGGCATGTAATTGTCAAAGAAAGAGCAACAAAAAAGTTTTATGTTTTTGAAAATGGACTTTGGGAAGATATAATTTCAATCGGTGATAGATTGAAATTTAAATTGTACTATAAATCAAATTCAGGAGTTAAGATTTAACCATAAATAAATTCATTGAAAAACATTCAAAAATATACGAAAAACAATATAAATGAATGTTCGGGAAAGGAGTAAATTAAAGAATTTCACGATATATTCCATATACGTCTGACTAACAGACATATATAAAGTTTATCGAATATTCACTTTTGTACAAACTGAATATTTTAATTTTAAACCAATGATTGATTTATTTGTTTTGTTAAAATGAATTTAGAAAGAGAAATTTTTACTTATTTTGTGGGTTCTTATTAGTTCTCATAGTCATAAAGTTAATTTATCCAATAAATGATAGTATGGAGAATTCACAAGTACTTCATCTAAATCTAACTAAAAGGTGGTTCGATATGATTCATGAAGACATCAAAACGGTAGAATATCGAGACGTTAAACCATTTTATAGTAAAGTGTTTAAAGATGGTAATATTAAAATTAAAGGAAAATACTATTGTCCAACTGAAATAATCATATGCTTTTCAAACGTTTATTCAAAGAATAGGAGACAAATAAATTTTACTTGCAAAAGTTTAATTATTGGATTTGGAAAGCCTCATTGGGGTGGATTCAGAAAGTAAAATATTATGTATTAGATTTAGCTAACCCAATCTAAAATGATTTTACATTCCCATCAAGTAAAGATTTTAGGTTGTTGAAATTACTTTTTGTAATTTTAAGTTGTTTCAAAACGTTTGAAATATTCTCTCCAATCGCATTTCCTTTTATTGATAGTGGATTGTCGAATACAAGTTCACAAACAAGTTTATCATTTAAAATTTTCCAGTCGACATATACAGCAAGTGGTCTATCTCCATCCCATTTTTCTTTTTCACATCTGTAATTTAGTGCTTTGCAAGCAAAATAAATTTCTTGCTTTTCTGCGAATGGCTCTATTTCGACCATTTTTTTAAGATAATAGTCAAGCGACATATCATATCTGTCGGCTTCAATGATATAATTTGCTATACCTGAATCTTTTATTACTTTACCATTTACATATGAATCTCTTTTTTCAATGGGTAAGTTAGTACCTGCATAAATATCAATTTTCTGCTTTTTTGTAAGGGGAATCTTACCAGATTTCTCTCCTCCTGCTTTATTGAGGAATTCGAATTTCCACCCCATTTTTAAACATTTGGCATCGGTTCTTTTGTGTGATCTAAAATATACCATATAGTCATCTTCAAAAGATTTCTTTATTGACATGGTCGCAGCTTTTATTATTTCTTGTGCGTCCTTTCCTAAAATCTCTATTGCCCTTTCAAGTTTAATTTTATTTTCAAGGAAATCTGCATCATTTTGTTTAAATGAAATTTTGAACTCCTTCTGCTGTTTCGTATCAGTTTCTGCTAAAACATAAATGTCTGTTTTACATTCCCCATTAGGGGGACAAGGCTTGCCTGAATCCAAAACAGTATAGTTAATACCTGCAAATTGGAATTTACTACCAATCGGGAATAAATTTTTCAAGTACCTTTCATTAATTCCGTGCTTAGCCATAATATTTTTAATAAATTTGATCAACATTGATTATTTTATAAGATTTTCAAGTGGAGTGTTTAATGCTCTTGCAATTTTAGAGGCTATCAATAAGGATACATTTCTTTTACCTGTCTCTAAATTAGGCAAATAAGTTCTATCTATCTCAGCTAAATTTGCAAGTTTTTCCTGTGAGAGACCAAGTGCTTTACGCCTCTCTTTAACTCTTATGCCAAAGATTTCATTAATATTCATTTTCGGTAATTTATTTGTTTTAATGATACAAAAATCGTTTTTATAGGACTATCGTACAACGGACTATTGTCTACATTATTTATTGTTTTTATATATAAAAAACATCGTCAATTTCTTTGTATCTTAACTTTTTATTGATACTTTTGCAAACTAAAAAATAATTGAATGAATATTATATCTTTTTTTTCGGGTGCTGGGGGGTTAGACCTCGGTTTTTCAAAGGCTGGATTTAATATAGTTTGGGCTAATGAGTATGATAAGGAAATATGGGAAACTTATCAAAAAAATCATCAAAATACGTTTTTGGATAAAAGAAGTATCACTCAAATAGAAGCTTCCGAAATTCCTGATTGTGACGGTATTATTGGTGGACCACCATGTCAAAGTTGGAGTGAGGCTGGTGCAGGAAGAGGTATGAATGATAAAAGAGGTCAGTTGTTTTTTGATTTTATAAGGATACTTAAAGCTAAACAACCCCTGTTTTTTTTAGCTGAAAATGTCTCTGGAATGCTTGCAAATACTCATTCATCTGCATTCTTGAATATTCAAGAGTTATTTAGAGATGCTGGATATAGGCTAACCGTTAATCTTGTCAATGCAAAGGATTATAATGTCCCACAGGACAGAAAGAGAGTAATTTTTGTAGGTTATCGAAATGACTTGAACATGGAATTCTCTGTACCATCTAAAAGTCCAAATAAGTTAACACTTAAAGATGCGATATTTGATTTGAATGAATCAGCTGTGCCTGCATTGGATAAGAACTATACTAATGTACATACTGGAAAGTTCTCAAATAATGAATATATGATTGGAGGTTTTTCAACATTATACATGTCCAGAAATCGAGTTAGGTCGTGGGATGAACCCTCTTTTACAATTCAAGCTGGTGGTAGACATGCTCCTATACATCCGATAGCACCGAAAATGGAAAAGGTTGAAACTGATAAATTTGAATTTAGAAAAGGAGCTGAAAATAATTATAGAAGGTTAAGCGTTAGGGAATGTGCAAGAATTCAAACTTTCCCTGATGATTTTGTTTTTTACTACAATAATTTAGCTTCTGCTTACAAAATGATAGGCAATGCTGTTCCAGTTAATTTAGCATACGAATTAGCAAAACAAATCAGAACCGATTTAAATAAGAGAAAGATTGATGTTTTCTAATTTAAATCCAATATTTTTTTAAAAAAATAGCCCTTAGAAAAATCTAAGGACTATTTATATGGGATTCGCATATTAATTATAATATTAGTTCTTTTGTGTCTGTCCAGACCATATGAACAATCTTACTACCAATATATGATTTAACTATTGGATGATATAAAAATTTCTTTGCTTCTTCTATCGTATCATAGCATCTCGCAAAATTGAAGTTATCAGTCCATCCAAATTTTGGATGTGTGCTCAAATATTTGTCATTTGCTTCATTTGTAAAACATACTAAATGTACTGTGGTCGTTATACAACCTTTCATGTCAATTATCATTTATATAACAAATAAGTACGTACTTGCAACTTTGTGAATTGAATCAATATCAGGTTCTTTCTCACTACTATCTTCATTATTCCTGATAAGAGTTGATAATTTGTAGGTGTCACATTCGCTATTAGATTCACCCTTTAAGCAAATTTCAAGTTCATGTGTTTCTTTGTTTACTGCAAGAACCGAATATGAAGGGTTAGAATCAATATCTGCTAAATACTCTTCAATAATTTCAATAATTTTTTCTTCAAACTGTTTTAAGTTCAACATAACTGCTGTATTCGCTCATATTGGTTATTTTTAATACAAAGATAATTTTAAAACTTTAATAACTCATAGGTCTCCATTAACTCATCATTTCTTAGTCCTAAGTACTTTCTTGTAGTTCTTACATCTGAATGATTAAATAATTCAGACAGCTTTACAAGCGCAAATTCGGCATTGTTTTCGGAATTGTTATAAACAGCTCGACCGAAAGTTTTACGCATGCTATGGGTGCTAAAATGGTCAATTTTGATATTGTATTTCCTTTTTAACTCTTTTAAAATAACATTAATACGCTGAACACTATACACAGTTCCTTTTTGACTTATAAAACATTTACTATCAATCTTACTTGGTTGTATTGCTTTGTAGCATTCTAAAATGTGTTTTTGAAGCTGAGAGTTGATTTTAATTTCTCTTCTTTTACCAGTTTTCCTTTCAAATATTTCAAGGGATTCTGTATTTAAAATCTGATTCCAAGTAAGATCTAATATGTCCGAAATTCTAAGACCCCAAAATGACCCCAGAGCAATTAATAAACTCATTTTGTAATTACCATCTTTGAAAAGATTGCGTACAAGAATCAACATTGTATCCCATTCTATAAAGTCGCTTGTAGTATTGCTGTATTTTTTGCTCATCTTGTTTAATTTTTAATGTTATCTTTTTTGTTTAAACAGTAATCTTCTGAGTATCTTTTTATTGTTGTTTGCTTCACAAAGATATGGCATATATTCAATATATGCAATATATTGAAGTTAAATTTTATTAATAATATGACATATAATTACTATATGCCATAATTAATATTATATTTGCAAAAAAAATAATATGAAATGGTGAAACAAGAAAGAACAGTGATTCACATTGAATTTGCCTCGAAACATTACTATTTCGGAAGTTTAAAAGCCATGACCGATCAGTTCCCAAAAGAAAAAATAGGAATAGAATATAGTAGTTTGCGTAACTATAAACTATCGGATATAAAGCCCTACACAAATGCTAAATGTATAATTAGGAAAGGAGTTTTAAAAACCGTTGAAGGTGGGCGGGGTAAACATCTGGAAAAAAATGAATAAACAAATAATAATTTGAACAAGATATTATTGTGTAAATTATCAGGTTGAAATAAAATAAATCATTTCCGAAGTTTCAAATAATATCTTTTTACATCATCTTTTTTAAATTGTTGAGGACGTTTGCTTTTATCGATAGGAATTATTACACCTTCTTTTACCCAGCGATTAATTGTTCTCTGGTCTTTTCTGAAAAATTCTGCTAAATCGAAAGTAGTTAAAATATCCGGCTTATCTTTTAATATATTATTCCAATTATCTTTATCAATCTGCTGTTCGGTTATTGTCTGTTGTTGCGTTTTGGGGCTGTATATATTATTGATTTTCAGCAATTCAATTTTAGTTTTATCTATGAAATAGTTTTGGGTTTTTATCATATTAATAAAGAAATCTACTGTATCTCTCTGTTTTTTTAATTTTTGGTACAACGGATATTCATTGATCTTTTGTTTCATATCCTCGTTGAGTACTTGTTTGTTGCTAATCCAAAATTCCAATGTGCTTTTCAATTCAAATTCATTTTGAATTTCGTTAAAGAGGGTTATTTTTGTTTGCATGAATTTTAAGGCTGTTTCAATATTCTGTAATACAAGCACATCAATATGAGTTCGCAAATTCAAAAAATAATCGTTATGTAAACTTTCTAAGTAGATTGAATAAGCCTCTGCACCTTCCGCACCTGAAAACCCGTTAAAGTAGTGATTTTCAAACGAAATAGTATCGTTATCAGAAGATATTTCAAAACGTTGTAATGCTAATTCAAAATTATTACTTTTCATTTTTTTGCTGTGATTTTTGAAATTTATTATAAATCAATATTGCTTTTTGCTTTCCTGACAGTTTATCGTATTTTGATATCATTGAATTGTTTTTATGTCCAGTTAAATAACCGATTTCACTTTCAGTAAAACCTCGTTTTATCATATTACTAATGAAACTGCGCCTACCACTGTGATTCGTGACCATTTCCCATTTTTCATTTGTAACTTTTACATTCTTACCGCCAATTACCTTATTCCATTGCATTTTCTCAGAAAACGAGTCTATTTCTTTGCAAATTAGCTTAATATAATCGTTTATTGTTTGATCTGCTAACATTGGCATATTGTAATTATATTTTTCAAAAATAGTTTTTATTTCGTCCCAAAGAAGTGGTATATATACAGTTTCTGATGTTTTCCGAAGTGTTCTTAAAAGGATCTTTATTTTTTCATTGTTTTGATTGTATATATCAACAAAATCATTGTTGGAAATTCGAGTGTTGAAATCAGAGACCCTTAATCCAGTAAAACAACCAATCAAGAATAAATCTTTTGCAAGATTATGCCCTGAATTTTTCGTCTGAAAATCAAATATTTGTTTTAACTCTTCTTCACTAAGGGCTAAATCAGTTTTACTTGTATTAGAATCTTTTTGAGGACGAATAAACCATTCCTCAGTAAACTTTTTATTATTACTCACCTCTTTTCTCACAGCATATTTCATCAAAAATTTTAAATTTTTAATATAACTGCCAACTGATGCTTGCTCTAATTCCTTTTTTTCAAAAAGTTTTACATTACCTTGCTTATCTTTATATGTTTTAGATTGTTTTTGTGTTAGAAACTGAATTAAACCATTATACCAATCAACATTAATTTGACTAAATGTAGTTTTATGATTATATGCTTCTAAAATTTGGGCAGTATATCTATATTTGTCAATTGTAGTTTTCGCATATCTTTTTGTTGAAACTAAATGTAAAACACCTGTTTCCATTTCATTAATAGTTTGCAGGCAAAATTGATGTAATGTGATTTCACCTTTTTTTTCGCAGAATCCCATTTTTAAATTTAGTTCTGACCTCAATAAATCATTATTTATTGTCCTGTTTTTAGACACCGCTTCATTAATAACTTCATTTGTATACACTTTTAATTGATCAATAGTTTCTGAAATTGTTTGTATGTTATACGTTTCGTTCCGATATTTTGGTGGTATTTTACTTTTGGGAAGAGGGTATTGTTTGTTTTTATCCCAAAGTGGAGGATAGATTTTAAGTACACGATTAACTTTATCTTTAACAATAAATGAAAAGGTTTTATTTTCATAATACAGACGTAGTACAATTTCTTTTTTGTCTGATTTTGAATTTTTTAGTGTAAATCGTGCATTAAACTGTGGCATATGATATTTTTTTATCAGCAAAGCTACAAAATTAAGTTGATAAAATTATATTGAAAAGAAAAATAGTACGGAATTTAGTACGGAATAATTGTGACTTTAACATACATAATAAGTTATATAACGTCATACCTATTTTCTATTCCCCTTATTTACTTTAATATATATTAAACAATTACGTCCTAATGTTTGTTAGTGTAACATATATTCAAGTCCAAGAGGGAGAGCCCAGAACAAAAAACCTCGCTTACGCAAGTAAGCGGGGTTTGCTGTTTTCTGTATCTATCAACGTTTTACGGAGATGGAGGATCAATAGATCAATCGGAAAAGGGATCAATCGGAAAAGATGCGTTTCTATTAAGTGAGGTACGTATGCAATAAATAAAAACCCCTGAAATCATACAATTTCAGGGGTCATGCGGAAGCTACGAGATTCGAACTCGTGGACCGGTTGCCCGATCGGCAGTTTAGCAAACTGCTGGTTTCAGCCACTCACCCAAACTTCCGTTTTGCTTTAGCGGCTGCAAATATAGAAAAGAAATTCGGATTATCCAAAAAAAGAACAAACAATAAATTTAAAAACTTATGTGTATTTTTGCATGCTCAAAAATTATCATAATGCATCTCATGTAAATGACTATGTCGAAAAACAAAAAAAGTCTGTCGGGAAAAATATTCTTAGCTGTTGGGGTAATATCAGCCCTCTTTTTCATCTTGGCAATTTACGCAATCCTGCTCCCAAATACTTCTATAAAGGATGAGGATACTTACCTTTACATTTCAGACAATGATCAGTTTGAAGATGTTCTGGCACAAATTAAAGACAGATCGTTACTTATCAGCGATTTTACATTTAAACTACTTGCAAAACAAATCAAATACGATCAGAAAATCCGGACGGGACGATATAAAATCACGCCGGGCATGTCGAATTTTGTGCTGCTTCGCAAGCTCAGGGGAGGAAAACAGGATCCGGTAAAGCTGGTCATCAACAACATTCGTACAAAAGAACAATTAGCCGGCAAGTTATCTTCCATGATTATGGCTGATTCTTTAAGCCTCATAAACGCACTCAACGACTCTGTTTTTTTGAAGCAATATGATTTAAATCCATACAATGCCGTAATTTTATTCATTCCCAATACCTACGAAGTCTTTTGGGACACTGATACAAAAGAACTCTTTGAAAGAATGAAAAAGGAATTCAATGCATTCTGGGATGAAGAGAGGTTAACCAAAGCAGCTGCTATTCCGATGACACAAACGGAAGTGATGACATTGGCTTCTATCGTAGAAGAAGAAACAAATAAAAAGAAGGAACATCCGATCATAGCCGGACTCTACATCAACAGACTGAAAATCAATATGCCATTACAGGCATGTCCCACTATCCGGTTTGCGTTGAACGACTATTCAATCAACCGGGTTCTCATCAAACATTTAAAGGTGAAATCTCCTTTCAACACTTACAAAAATAAGGGTTTGCCTCCGGGTCCGATTCGTCTGCCATCACCGGCAACGATTGATGCCGTTTTAAACTATGAGAAACATGATTATTTGTTTATGACCGCCAAGGAAACTTTGAATGGCGAGCATAATTTTGCCGTTACCTATGCTGAACACAGCATTAATGCAAAAAAATATCAACAAGAATTAAACCGGCTCGGAATAAAATAGTTCAGAAAATAAAGTTTACTTCAGGAATCAGACTAATTCCAAACTTATCGGCCACAGATTGTTGAATCATCGCCGCAAGTTCTGCTATTTCTTTACCTTTTGCACCTCCGTAATTGACCAAAACGAGTGCCTGTTTTGCGTGCACGCCAACATTACCGATGGTACGTCCCTTCCATCCACACTGTTCAATCAACCAACCGGCCGGAATTTTCTCTGCCTGTTCGCTTATGTAATAATGCGGCATCTCTGGATATTGCAATTGTAATGCTTCATATCGTTCCCTCTTCACAACCGGATTCATAAAGAAGCTACCGGCATTTCCGAGGACTTTGGGATCCGGCAATTTTGATTCTCTGACCTGAATAATGGTATTTCTGATATTTTCCAGATTCATGACTCCATTTTTGAGTACTTCTTTTTCCAGGTGATTGTATGACAGGTTGAAAACCGGTTTCTTTGACAACCGGATTATCACGGAAGTTACGATAAACTGACCTTTTAGCTCTTTCTTAAATACACTTTCCCTGTAAGCGTAACGACATGCCTCCAGCTCAAAAGTACAGTGCTGTCCGTCCGCAATACGTACAGCATTTACCTTTTGCACCACATCTTTTATTTCAACACCATAAGCACCGATATTTTGAATGGCAGCAGCGCCGGTTTCCCCCGGAATCAACGAAAGGTTTTCAATACCCGACCAGCCTTGTTTCACGCAGTATTCAACTAAATCATCCCAGATTACACCCGAACCGACCTTAATTATTACGGCATCTTCAGTTTCTTCTATCACCTGAATTCCTCTGATGGCCGAATGCAATACTACACCATCAAAATCATTCAGAAAAAGTAAATTACTGCCTTGCCCGATTACCAACAAGGGGTTTTCTTTTATAAGTTGATGCTGCAGTATCTCAATCAATTCATTTTCAGAATCAAATTCAAAGAAATGCCTGGCGTTAACATTTAATCCAAAGGTGTTGAAATTTAGAAGAGAATGGTTTTGATAAAAATGCATGGTGTGTGTTGTTATGTAGTCACTAAAGTTGCTTGTGGCAATCAAGTCGGGAATCAAGTCATGGGTTCATCTGTCACTAAAGTTGTTTGTGGGAATCAATTTGGGAATCAAGTTGAGAATCAAGTTTAGAATCATATCTTAGTAGGATTTAAAACTTATCAAATCCTTGTCTTCTTCTTCAGCTCGAAATCCCTTCCCAGGTATTTTTCTCTTACTACCGGATTATCAGCCAGTTCCTGCGAAGTTCCCTGATACAATATCCTTCCTTCGAATAAAAGATAAGCCCGGTCGGTAATACTCAGGGTTTCATCCACATTGTGGTCGGTAATAAGGATGCCGATATTTTTATCTTTCAGTTTCCAGACTATGTCCTGAATATCCTGCACGGCAATTGGGTCGACACCGGCAAAAGGCTCATCGAGCATGATAAAACGGGGTTCGATTGCCAGACAGCGGGCAATTTCTGTACGTCTGCGTTCTCCTCCTGACAGCCGGTCACCGATATTGTGACGAACATGTTCCAGGTTAAATTCGGCAATGAGTGTCTCCAGCTTTTCATGTTGATATTCCTTGCTGAATTTGGTCATCTCGAGCACCGACCTGATGTTGTCCTCAACCGACATTTTGCGGAAAACCGATGCTTCCTGAGCCAGATACCCGATACCACTTTGCGCTCTTTTATACACCGGATAGTTAGTAATATCCACATCATTCAGGAAAATGTTTCCGGAATTTGGTGTGACCAACCCGGTTGTCATGTAGAATGTTGTTGTTTTACCGGCACCGTTCGGTCCAAGCAAGCCAACAATTTCCCCCTGCTTCACATCAATGGAAACATCATTTACAACCAGACGTTTACCGTATTTCTTATATAGATGTTCGGTGCGTAGCACCATTCCTTCGTTATTCATATTATTATCGTTATTCATGTAGAGACAGGGCATGCCCTGTCTCTACGTTTTCCGTTTTCCGCTATTCGCTATTCGCTTTTTTTATACCACCCCGCATACATGGCGTAATTATGTGCAATTTTACGGTTCATCTCATGTGTTTGTTCAGGTTCAACGTTCTTGACAAATTTGGCCGGCACTCCTGCCCACAAGGTATAGGGCGGAATTTTCGTATTACTCAACACCAGGGAACCGGCTGCTACAATGGCACCCTCTCCTACTTCAGCATAATCGAGCAATGTTGCACCCATACCTATCAGGGCGTAATTATCTATTTTGGCTCCGTGTACTGTAACATTATGTCCCACTGAAACATAATCTCCAATCTCAACAACCGACTTCTCGTATAAAGTATGTAACACTGAGCCATCCTGAATATTAACATGATTTCCGATGCGAATCGAATTTACGTCGCCACGAAGTACCGCATTGAACCAAATACTACAACCATCACCTATTACAACATCCCCTATGATGGTGGCATTTTCAGCCAAATAACAATCTTTTCCAAATTTCGGGTCATAACCCCTGACCGATTTAATCAATGCCATAAATAAACTAATTTTATCTGAACTGAAGTCCTTTATCTGTCGGAATAAAAAGAATATGTAACAAACGTTCTTCTCTCCAGATAACCCTGACCAATACCAATATCAATAATGGGATAATTGAAGTTAAAGTTCCATGAGAAATGAACAAGGTTATTACTACATATAGCACGATTAACAACAAATAAATGACATTGTAGAAGAAGAAAAACTTCCTGGGACTTCTTTTCCATAACATCAAAGCCAGCATGATATTCATGGGATTTAGCCACAAAATATTCAGGTTGCTACCAGTAATCGGATGTTCGGAAAAAAACATAAAAAAGAAGATCAACATACCGCCTAAACCCGTCGTCAAATATAAAATTGTATCAAATATTTTATTGGCGATGTCATCCATATTTGTTTTAAAAATCATCAGTATAATGCCGATTATCAACCAAATCAGACTGATTGTAAAAGGGTGAAGTATCCAGAAGGTTGTCGAAGCGGTTTCAGTTACCGGTTCACCTTTAACAAGCATTTTAACACTCTTTACTATCTTTCTTTCCTGCAATCCGTTGTTCAGGCTCATTATCTTTGACCTTTGGATGACGTCCTTTAATTTTTCAGGTAAAAAAACACTTGATTGCATCCCTACATTTCTATCTGCATCAACACCAAAAAGCAAATTGATACCCACTTCTGCCCATGGAACATCCGAAAGATAAGCGGTTATCATGTTGCGATACGAATCCTCCTCCAGCTGATTATCGCCTACAAGCACTCCACTCAACGACTTACTAATCATTTCATAGGGACGGGTTGCACAATTATCATACACAAAATTATACCTGTACATCCTGTTTTGAGGAAGGTAGTTAATCGTGAGCAGCTCAATCAGTTTACGCTTTTCACCTTGAGTCAAATCCAGTTCCTGTTCCCATACCGTTGATCCTCTCTCCCTGTATTCCTGAAGGAAATTCTCTGTAGGGTATACGCCAAGCAGATAATCGGTATGCCCTCTCATAAATTTCCAGTAAAAATGTTCGGTTCTGAAATCAAAAATACCGTAATTAAAAACAATATCGACGCCTTCTGTATCACGGATTCTGATTGCAGTATGTCCGAATTTTGCATACAAGGCATCGCCCGGCTCACAGGTAATTAAACTCACAACTGTCGAGTCACCAAGATTAATGGTCTGGGAGTTCAGATTATAAATTCCCGTTAGCAAAAAAATAAGCAGAATAATACGTTGTCTCATGTTGTACGGGGTTGGATTAGTTCCGGCAAAAGTAAGAATTTTTATTCAATAGTTAAAGAACAATCCGCTGAATCATCATAATCAATAATCACCAAAAATGTTTTTTTTACATAAAAATATTGTTTTTGTCAAAAAACAATTAAATTTGTGCTGTAAAACAGTGTTATCTAACATATTTTATTTTTAGATATGGCTAAAAAAATTACTTCAGCTCCCAGATCAATTGACGAAGTGATGACCGTATGGGATGTTTTGACACCGGACGAAAGACAGTTTGTCAGGCATAACCACACCATACATCATTTCAAAAAAAATGAAATGATTCACTGCGAGGGTGAAATACCTACACACATGATGATCCTTGAATCCGGAAAGGTAAAAGTTTATAAAGAAGGTGTCGGAAGCCGCGCTCAAATAATCCGCATGTTAAAACCCGGCGAACACTTCGGCTACAGGGCAATCATTGCCAACGAACCATACAACACCAACGTGGCGGCATTCGAAGCATCAACCATCTTTATGATCAAGGCTGAAATTTTTCTATCTATTCTGAAACACAATAACGCTTTTTGTTACAGATTTTTGGAAGAAATTGCGAGTGATCTGGGTGCATCCGATGCCCGTACAGTCAACCTGACCCAGAAACACATCCGGGGCAGACTGGCAGAAGCCTTGCTGATGCTCAAAAAAAACTACGGCATGGAAGAAGACGGGGCAACCATCAGCATCTATCTTTCAAGAGAAGATTTGGCAAATCTATCGAATATGACAACATCCAATGCCATACGTACCTTATCCAACTTTGTAAACGAACAGGTGATTGCCATGGATGGCCGTAAATTAAAAATTATTGATGAAGAAAGGCTGGTCAGAATCAGCAAAATGGGTTAACCATACAAATTATGACTGCATCTCAGATTGATTCAACATACAAAGCAATTGTCGGTTTATTACAAACAGGTAAACTCAAACTCGCGTTTGACAAGACACGCATGCTGGTAAATGAACTCCAGTGGGGAGATATCAATGACCAATTTGAGGAAATGCTTCAAAACTACCGGTTTATGCTTCAGTATTTCATAGCCGGCGTTGAAGATCCTGATCGCAAGGTCATTTACAACAAACTGATAGCCAAACTAATCAACATCAACGCTTTACTAAGAGAAGAATTGATGATGCGCAATGCTACCAGTTTCGAGTTTACCCAAAAAAGATATTTTCCGCACAAATTACATTTCAGCTCAACAGCTGATTTATACGATTCGCTGTTGTATTTTCACCAGCAAAAAGCCATGCTGGATGACCTCTTGCCCGATGCAGAAAAAGAAGCCAAAAGATTAAGAAATAATTTCGAAAAACTACTCCCTGATTTATTTGCCATTTTCTGGTTGAACACCAGAATCAGGGGTGACGAGAAACGTGTTTTCCAGCAAATACTGCAGACCTCTTATCCAGGGAATCTGGAAAAAAGTCTGCTTATCTCAGCGCTGACCCTCAACTTGTGGCGCATGTTCGATGAAGAAAAACTCTTGCTTTTGCTTGATGCCTGTACGCATGAGCATATGGCTGTCAGGCAAAGGGCATTAGTCGGTCTGTGCTTCATTCTCACCAAACACAATAGTCTGATGCCCTATTATCCGGCAGTAAGAAACAGACTTGTGGTTCTGGCAGATGAAACATCCATCGTTGAGAGCCTGAAGAACATTATGCTACTTATTATCGGAACAACCGATACCGACAGGATTACAAAGAAAATGAAGGAAGAAATTCTTCCGGAAGTAATGAAAATCAGTCCGATGATTAAGGATAAGTTTGATGCAGAAACCCTGATGAAATCTGACGAGTGGGATGAAGAAAATCCGGAATGGAATGAAATTTTGGAACAAAGTGGCGTTGCCGACAAACTTCAAGAGCTTACTGAGTTACAGATGGAAGGAGCAGATGTGTACATGAGCACCTTTTCAATGCTGAAAAACTTCCCTTTTTTCAATGAAACAGCACATTGGTTTTTGACTTTTGACCCTGATTTTTCTGCCGTTCATGAATTATTCGAAAAAAATGACAAATCCATTCTTGCTGCATTTCTGAACAACAGTGTAATCTGCAATTCAGATAAATACTCATTTTGCCTGAGCGCGCTCCAAATGCCTTATAGTCAGCGCGACATCATGAGCCGCACTTTCAAGGCTGAGGCAGAACAGCTCGAGGAAATCAATAAAGATGAGGCGATTCTGAATCCGGATTTAGCAGCCAGGAATATTGCCCGTCAGTATATTCAGGATTTATTCAGGTTCTTCAGGATACACCCTCATCATACTGATTTTCAGGATATGTTTAACTTCTCATTGAACATACATGAGACTGGATTTTTCGATTTACTGGCATCGGGGAGTGACATCAAAATGCAGGTTGCAGAATATTATTTCACTAAAAAATTATACCCGCAGGCAATTGTACTTTTCTCAGAATTGATTGAAGAACAGGAGCCTTCAGCTGCTTTATACCAGAAAATCGGATTTGCTTACCAGAAGAACTCACAAATTCAGGAAGCATTGGATGCTTACATCAAATCTGATATGATTTTGCCGGATGATATCTGGACGGTTAAGAAAATTGCCTTGTGTTTCCGTTTAACAGGAAATTATGAAAAAGCCCTGGAACACTACAAACATGCTGATTTTCTTAAGCCCCATCAGTATAATACAAAAATGCAGATAGCCAACTGTTTAATCGGATTAAACAAGCATAAAGAAGCCCTGCACATTTATGCTGATATAGAAAAAACAGATCCGGACAATGAAAAACTGTGGAAAGCAATCAGTTGGTGTGCTTTTGTTTCTAAAAACATCCATCAGGCTGATTATTATATGGAAAAAGTCCTATCAAATGTCCCGGATGCGACTGATCTACTGAATGCCGGTCACATTGCATTTTGCAGGAAAGACAGAGCACGCGCCTTAAAATATTATCAAAACAGCCTGGAATTACGCGATGGAAATCTGCAATTAATCATTGATCAAATCAATAAAGACAGGGAATTCCTGATTTTAAACGGCATTTCCCCGGACGAAATATCCCTGCTTTCAGATGAATTATCCTTTCACACCGAGCAATAAAGCTATTAAACAATGAAAGGACTCGTAATAAAAAACACAGGCAGTTGGTATCAGGTCAGAACAGATCAGGAGGAAACTTTTGAATGTAAAATAAAAGGTAATCTGCGACTGAAAGACATCAAAAGCACAAACCCCATTGCTGTGGGCGATTTTGTTGAATTTAGCGCGATAGAAGAAAAGGTTGGATTGATTTCAGCCATTTACGACCGAAAGAATTATATCATCCGCAGATCTTCCAATTTATCAAAACAGTCACATATTCTGGCTGCAAATCTGGATTTGGTAGTATTGGTAATTACAATCAGATATCCGGAGACCTCCACTGTTTTTATCGACCGATTCATAGCTTCAGCCGAAGCATACAATGTTCCGGCCTGTATCCTGATTAATAAAACCGACTTGTATACCGAAGATGAAATGCAATATGCAGAAGCGCTAAAAACACTGTATGAGTCTATTGGTTATCCGGTATTTATGTTATCTGCCATCAAACCGGATACTTTTGATACTTTTAAGCAATTCTTAACCGGAAAAACCATCCTGATTTCGGGCAACTCGGGTGTAGGCAAATCCACCTTAATCAACGCGATTTTACCAGAGTCGCTGGCAAAAACCGGTGAGATTTCAAGTTATCACAATAAAGGTACCCATACAACGACCTTCTCTCAACTCTATCAACTTGAGAATGGTGCACAGTTAATTGACACTCCCGGGATCAAAGGATTTGGCACAGTAGACATGGAGGCAGATGAAATCAGCCATTACTTTAAAGAGATATTCAAAACATCAAAAAAATGTCGGTTTACAAATTGCACACATGTACATGAACCGGGATGCGCTGTACTGATGGCAGTTGAAAATCACCAAATCAGTCTTTCCAGATACCAGAGTTATTTAAGTATTTTATCGGATTTTAAAACAGGTAAGTACAGATGAAAATTCATACTACTGATTTTTCATAAAATATGCAACCCGTGTATATTGCCCGTTATTAACCTTTACAAAATACAATCCCGGCAACAAATCATTTACCTTCAGCATTACCTCGTGATTATATGTTTTGTGATATTTTAGTAATTTACCACGAAGATTAAAGATATTTATTTCAGTAACATTGGAGTTAATTTGATCAAACTGTATATGTAAATTATCGACTACCGGATTGGGACTTAGCCTGCATTGAAAATCCGGGTATTCTTCAATAACAATCCCTGAAACAACATCAGTTTCGAGTTCTGCATTGATTTCGTATGTACCTGGATTCACTTCAAAAACAATATATTTACCTTCAACCTCACTGTATGAGGTTTTATAATCCTGTTCAATAAAAAAATTATCGGACCAGATAACTGTATTATTCAAATAGATTGATTTTATTTTCTTGTCAGGATACGGATTTACGGGTATCCCAATCACTGCTTTTGTTTTGTCCGGCGATATGAGTTTCAGTTGATATTTCAGTGAATCCTTGATTATTTCTACTTCAATATTTCCCTTAACGGATGGTGTAACAGACCTGACATAATTCAAATTTCCTTCCTGAGGAAAAACCCGGTATGTATCAAAACCCGGGGTCAGTGGGGCAACTCCACTGCAGTACTTCGACATAAGAATCAAAGGCCCACCCGACCAGGCATGATTATTCGATCCTCCACTATCAAAATACTCAGACAACGTTGTTCCGGGATCTTCTACCATTCTTAAATATCGGTCCGGATGTTTCATACGTGCCATTGCATCCTTTTCATAGCCCATCACAAATAAAGCTTCAAGCACGTATTTCTCCATATAGGGGCTCGCACCTCTCCTTGTCAACAATAAATTTCTGATTTTGCTCCATTTGGTTTTATCTGCAAAGCCTGCTAAAACAGCCATTGCATTAGCCCTGTCATCAGTTAACCCAGTGTAAGTCGGGGATCTGTACCCAAGTCCATTCCAAAAGACATCATTAAAACTATTTTTTATATATTGCATCCGGTTATGGTACACTAATGTATCCATTGGATTCCCCGATAAAACCGCCATTTCTTTGGCTGCTTTCAAGGCCAGATAATACCATGTATTTTGAATGATTTCAGAATCAATATCTTCACCCCAGTCCGACCAGTCCCATCCACCGAGCCTGTAAGTCAGCAAACCATTGGATTTAAACATCCACAAGTCAAGATAATTTTTGATATTTGGATAAACTTCAGCAATTGTGGTTGTATCACCCGTGTACATAAAATAATTCCAGAAACCGAATTCACCTACCGTGGCCAACATCTGTGCAGGCAATTCATTCTCCCAGTTTCCTGAAGGGACCGGAGCATATAAAGACCTGTCCTCTCGTTGCCATTCAATTAAGTTACTGATTGATTTTCTGGATAACAGGTCAGATTTTCTATCAAGCGCATAAAATGATTTCCCGATATGGATTACAGCATCTCCCCACCACAACGCCCTTTCCCTGTCGGGACAATCCATATAATTATCACGCATGGCCAGATAAAGCGTTCGTTGCGCTTTTTGCCATAATTTATTATAAAAAACATCATCGGACAGAAACGAACCTGCCATTTCAGCATCATAGCCCGACTCTCTGTATTTAAGCGACTTAACCGTCACACCAACCGGAATAGAATAAAAAAGCTTATGTCCGTTCATCCATCCTAATGATTCATATCGCGAGATTCCTGGAGCAGCAAGATATTCGGCCATAACCCCTTTATCGCGCCAGTTATGATAACTATCGCCATAAATAAAAATTTCTTTACTTTCCGTTGTTTCAATTTCAAGGTAAGGAGTTATCTGCGCGTTATAAGGTAAATCCGCGACAATAAGAACTCGCTTCGTTGTTCTATATGGCAGGGTAATCTGTTGCCCTTCAACAAAAATACTTTCATAATCACGTAATTCAGAATTCTTCCATTGCGGTATAGGTCTCAGCCACAACGAATTCCAGGGAGCAACAGGAGGAATGCCTTTTTCAACTGCTACCGGCCAAAAAGAATCATCATATTCAGGCTCTTTCCAGTCACCAATTGTATCATTAACTGCATTATACCTGATCAACGATTCTGAAAGTCTGACGTTAGGCTGGCTGTTTACTGTCGACCTTTCATAAGATGGATGAATGATCATTTTCCAGGTAGCATCACTTTTAATGATAACATTTCCCAAATTACATTCAAATAAAAATCCGCCTTTACTACTGTCATGATGCGAGAACCCGTCTTTACCGAAATACCATACCTGTACAGCAATCACATTTTTTCCGGTTCGCAGGAACTTTTTTATATCAACCAGTTCATAATAAGTGTCATCGGGGGTTGGACCGCGTTTCAAACCACCTTCAAGAATAACCTCCTGTCCATTGATCCATAACCAGTATTTGGAATCAACCGCTATTTTTGCTTTTGCTGTTACAGGAATTTCATCAAGCAAAAAAGTTTTTCTGAAACAAGCCCATGTATTTGCCGGTCCATCTGCTTCCTGCCAAATCCAATTAGCATTCCATGTAGTTATTCCAACATTCAGCTTTTTACTTTTAATAACAGAAAACAAATTTCTGTCAGGTGTCTCATCAGCCGGAAATCCTTTGTTTTGATTATTGAGGTTAACATCCTGAGCTTTCAAAACAGGAAAAATGGATAAACCTGCAAAAAAAAGTAACAGAAAAATCTGTTTCAGTTTTTTTGTTTGATTGTATTTCTCAGGAATATCAGCCATATAAAGATAAACTATTTAAATGTAACAACTTAAACACGGTTAAGTTCGACAAAGATAGAAAATCTTTTTTATTTCACGTTAAAGGCTATGCGCAACTCATCAATCTCTTTATCACCCATGGGCTGAAGTGGCCCGATGGAAGAAGCCATGACTAATGAATTGGCACTGAATTCGGCCACTTCAAGGTAATCAAATGTATTTAATAATTTATCGCCTGTTACAAATACACAATCGTTCTCAATAAGGATTGCACGATGATGATTGAACATGGTTGCTATCTTATCTATCTCATTATAAATCAATCCGAATGGAACAGATGGAACATCCTGCAGGAAAATCCAGCTTTCAGGAATGGTTCGCACATCGAATGCCTTCCGGCTCACTGCATGCGCCATCAGGTTAACAGGTTGCGTGGTTATGATTGAATTGATATGCGGATTAAGTTGATAAATACGGTGATGCAAAGCAACTGAACGACTCGGCACCTTTCCTGCTTCGGCCATGCCATTTTTAATCTGCACGATATCATTCGGCTGAATGTCCCAACGGGCAACATCCCGTGGTGTAATCAAAAAATCGTTGTAATGCCACCGTACCGAAACGGTTCCATAGGTTGAAATCATCAATCCCTGATCGCAGGCACGACGGATTATCTTGACCATATCCGAACGCAAAGCCCTTTCATCCGAAGGATACTCAACATCCATATAATGAGCAATATTTTTCGGAAAGTGATGAATATATTGTGCTATTTGCTCATCGGTCAACACATTGACGTTCCCAATCCTACCTGCATTCACAATGGTGCGGCAACAGAACTCAAGTGTCTCGAAACGTTGATAAACATCCATCATATTTGTGCCACCCAATACCACTCCGTGGTTTTCCATGATAACAGCCTTATAACGCTTATTTTTAAATTCCGTCGCAATTTTTTCACCCAGGTCTTCACTCCCCGGACAGCCATAAGGAGCAAAACCTATTTCGCCACAGATATCCCTCGCCTGCGGAACGATATTCGTATCCGGCACTTTGCGTGCAATGCTAAAAGCGACTAATCCCGGCGGATGTGCATGAATGATGGCTGTCAGTTCCGGTCTGGCTTTGTAAATAGCCTTGTGAAAAGGATATTCCGAAGAAGGTTTATGCGGACCGACTATCGAACCATCTTTTTTAATCAGTATTATATCTTTGACTGTCAACGACCCTTTATCTACTCCTGAAGGAGTTATCCAAATATCTCCGTTTGCATCTTTGATGGAAATATTACCACCGGATGTAGTGGTCATGCCACTCCGGTAAATGCGTCCGATGATCACGTTGATTTGCTCGGAGGGATGCATTAAATTGATGTCTAATTGTTTCATTTTAATATTTTTATACCATATAAGTCATATAAGTTACATATAAGTTGAATAATAACATCATTTTTATATTAATGAGTGTAAGCAAAAAATTATATAAAAGCTTATATGTAACTTATATGACTTATATGGTTAATTAAATTCATTCAGTAAATAACTTTCAGCTTCCACATTCCACAAACCATTGTGCCGGTCGCATATCTCAGCCAGTTTTTTAAATAAATCATTGGTTTCACCTAATTTAGCAAAATCCGTTATGGGTGTCAACGGCATTTCGATGTGCGTATAAATCAGTTTTTTACCCCCGGGAATTTCAGGCAAATGTTTTGTTGCATCGATAACCGCATCTAATCCACCGATATGCGTTACCAATCCCGCCGGGTCAAGACCTTTTGACATTAAATCCAGGGCCTCTACCATATCATCATTATTACCACCACTGGTTCCCACGACGTGGGTGTAAGCATAATGCACATTGTAAAAATTAAACATGGCACTGAAATTCGGATCTGAAGGTCCTGCAAAGAAATTCAAACAGCCGTCGAAAGCTAAAATAGCATCCGCCTGTTCCACAACAGGTTTAACCGGAGCAAACACAAATACATCGTCGTATCCGGTCCCTGCTGAAATAGCTTTCAACTCTTCTGCCGGATTTTCCATTTTAGCTGTGTTTACATAACGTAAATCGATGCCTACTGATGCCGCAAATTCAACCGTATAAAGCAATGCTGCCCGGTCGAGCCGAACCTGATCCACATCCGTCACCACACAGAGCGAGGGACGCCGGTCGGGTCGGTGTAATACATAATTGATGGCTGCCAGTCCCATGGGTCCCACGCCTGCTAAAATAGCCATTTTGCCACCTTCAACGATATCCATTTTATGAACATAACTTCCGGGAGTTGTATGATAGTTAGCATGCATGGCACCGATCACGCAGGAAAGTGGCTCAGCCAATGATGCCGGATAATACCCTTCGCCCTGATAGGCTAACAGGCAGTCTTTTTCCATCACTTCCTTCGGAATGATGACGTAAGTTGCATCTCCACCGATGTATTGGTAACTATAACCCGGTGCACTGAGAATTCCCACCGGACCCTCTTCGTAATTCAATGCAGGCTGAATAGAAAATTTATCTCCCGCTTTAAACTGATGTGCCCATTTAGCACCCACTTGCACCAACTCACCTGCGAATTCATGCCCGATGATGATGGGATTTTCCGCCACATCATCCGGAATGCGTTTGTGATCAGTCCCTTGTGAGGAAGCCTTGTAAGATGACATACAAAGGGAATCCGATACAACTTTTGCTAATATCTCATCTTCTTTAATTTGTGGCAATTCAAATTCCTCCAGTCGGAGGTCCTTTTTGCCGTATAATCTGATTGCTTTGGTTTTCATTTAGATTTATTTTTTACCATATAAGTCATATAAGCTACATATAAGTATTCTGTAAAAATATCAATTGTTATACTCTTTTTTTTAAAGTTTTGGTTTTAAACTTATATGAAGCTTATATGACTTATATGGTTTATTTCAAATTAAGCCAGCATTACCTGCCCCCCTGTAACCGGCAAGGCCTGTCCGGTTTCACCGCATTGCTCCATCAGGTATAATACCCCTTTGGTAACATCTTCAGGTGAACAACCTTTCTTCATGGGTACCTGCGACAGGTAAAATTCCTTGACATCATCAACAGTTTTTGCTCCGGGAACCTTGCCTGCACGGAGATATTGCACGAACAGGCCATTATCGGGGTCACTCCAGAGCGGACCTTCATAAAAATTACCCGGACAAACCGCATTTACCTTGATATTGTATGGCGCCAGTTCCAGTGCGAAAGACTGCGTTAAACCGATGCCACCGAATTTTCCGCCTGCATAAGCAAAATTGGCTTTACTACCCCGCAATCCCGACTTGGAGTTGATTTGAATGATATCTGCAAAGTAGTCCGGCCTTGCATATTTCGTTTGTAGTTTCATGATTTTACTCACTACTTTCGTGCAATAGAAATAGGCATTGTAATTTATCTTTGTAACAAAGTCAAAGTCTTCAGGAGTCATTTCATCCAAACTCCCTGCTTTTAATACCCCGGCATTACTGATAAATGCATCAATTCCACCAAAATGACAAATGCTCTCGTGAATCAAGTTTTCGATGCTTGGAATTTCACTTACATTTGTTTTTACAAAAATGGCGCGGTTACTTTTTGTCAAACCATTGAAACGTTCAACGGTATCTTTTCCAACCGTTTCATTCATATCTGCCACGACTATATTCGCACCTTCCTGCAACAAACAACGGGCAATCCCTTCACCAAAACCCTGAGCTGCACCCGTTACAATAATGGTTTTATTCTCAGCGCGACCTGCAGAAACACCAATAGCAACAGATCGCCGGTAGTTCTCAACTTCCCAGTTATCGATAAAATCTATTTGTTCCTGTGTCATGGGATGCGCACCGCCAAAAGATTTTGCCCAATACGCAATTTTCATTGCATCTTCAAAAACATCTAAAAGGATTTCGCACTGTTTCGCATTATCTCCTACTGCCACTAATCCGATGCCTTTGATAAGTATTATTTTTGGCAAATAATCGTTTTTCACTTTGAATGCAGCAATGATTTTTTCAGCTTCAGTCAAGACTATTTCAGGATCTTCTTCGTTCAGAAAAATATAGCTGGATTTACAATATACAATGGCATCCGGTGTATACGGACGAGCAATATTTCGTTGCTCTGTTTCACTATCATAAAAGAATTTAATCAGCTTATTTTTTCTCACTTTCAGGGTTTTCAGACCTTCTTTTGAAAGCATCATCCTCAAACCGGGCAAAATCAATTCGGTACAGGAACAATAAGGTCTATCTCCCGAAGGAAGCTTTATACTTACAGCCTTTTCTAATGTCTCAATAATATCTGTATAAATTTGTTTTATTTCAGCAGTGGTATTGGCAGCTACAAAAATGCCATGATTTTGCAACCAGATAAGCTGTGGTTCCTCCTTGTATTTTAATTTATACGCATTAATTTTCTCCTCTACCTTTTTAAAAAGCACATAACCAGGGTCAGTATAAGGGACATATACATTCTTCTCTCCAAAAAGGCGGAATAATTCCTTTTCAGCATCCTCAGCGCACATCAAACCATTTACCAGTGTAGGATGCAAATGCACCACATAAGCATATCCAATGATATTATGCATGGAAGTCTCTACCGATGGACGTTTGCCTTTTGTCAGGGTAGCATCAGCCAAATCATTTTTCACCTGTTCTTCCCGTTCTGTTGCATCGGAGCTGTAAACCTTTTCCGACATCCGGCTGAGTTTTTCCCTGTCCAACACAGCAAATCCATCTTCAGTAATGGTTGCTAAAGAAGAACCACTGGCTTTAACCCAGATTTTCTCATCATTTTTATACGATGTATTTCCTCCCCCGGCAATCACGAATCGTTTGTCGTTGCCGTAGTAGCGGGAAATGTCGATTAAATCCTGTATTGCTTTCATATTTTCTTTGGAACCATATAAGTCATATAAGTTACATGTAAGCTTTCTGTGCAGATACTAAATGTAATTTTCAATTATTAATAAATTGAGGTTTTAACTTATATGTAACTTATATGACTTATATGGTGTTATTTATTAATTCATCACCGAGTTTCACAAACTCTCCTCGTTTAGATCGATCTGCTTTACCCTCAGCATCCACATATCCCCTGAGTCCCTGCGCCACCAAATGCTGATGCGCGGCTATCACGCAAGCGCCTTCATAGTTGATTTGCATCAACATCTCCGTAAGCGCTGTATTATTTCGTGCAAAAAGTTCGATGGGCTCCATGGCCGGGGTATTGTGTTCGCTGCCGAAAGTCACCACAAAACCCTGTTCATACAAATAGGAAGCATATTTCTCTAACAAGACCACATCATTTCGGGTAGAAATAAACTCCACCGAATGAAATCCCCTTTCGGTAAGCTGTTTTGCTACCCGTTCCAAATCCCCTTCAAAATCAGTATAAACACCTTTCGCATCATCAGCCAGAAAAGGATAAGTCGGGATGCCTCCTGCGGCAAGGATAATCTCGCAAACGGTTTGCATCGGCAAAAAAGCCTTCGGATCTTCCGGCACAAATGCTCCACCACCAGCTTTGAGTAGATTAGCTCTAATTTCATTCTCAACTCCGGCGAAATCATCTACCTGAGACTTCAGTTCTTTTCCTCCGAATATTTTACTGAAAATTTCATTTATTTTCTCCTCATCATTTTCACAAGTCTCATACACCTTCAACCGCAACGCTTTAGCCAAATGACGTTCGCGGAACATCCCTTTTGTCAGGTTACTCTTTATCCATTTGATATCGAGAATAAAACCCGCATCCACATCCAACAGGATACCATTTAGTTTCCGGCACATGGCATCTACCTGTGCATTCGACTCTTTCAATACCGATGCAAGTTGGGAATTATATGGCTCACTCAACTTAAAAGGATAAGCAAGCCCCTTCCCGCTGATATATGTTCTGCCCGGATTTCCGGGATCATTTACGCGCAATCCTGCTTTTTGATCCGCTTCATTCAGACTGATAAACTCTATGTTGAAAAGTGGATACAACCCCCTTTCCTTACAACCTTTTGACCATGCATCATAACCGGCAGCAGTATAAAAATCATTGATACCAACTACTTTTACATGTTCAGCCACAGCCCTGTCGAGTGCCTCTTCGAGATGAGAAAAAGCACTGAAAGAATATGGGGTGTGGAGGTGTGCGTTGACTTTAATCATTTTCAATTCATTTTTATAGATGTTGGCACATTGACAAATTTACACTCCCAGCTTCGCCCTTCTGATTATCTCTCCATCCGTGAAGTTTTGTCCAGGCACATAACCCGCCAATGGTTGAATTCTTTCATGGATGATATCTAAAAACCAATTAACCTGCGGGAAGAAAGACTCTTCCAGTTCAAAAGCCGGCGTAATCCAGTTGCGGGAACCCAGTACTGCCACAGGGGCGTCTAAGTAATCGAAACAAAGTTGTGAGATATTGGCCGCCATATCATTCAGGAACGATCCACGCGTACAGGCATCGCTGGCAACAATCACCTTTCCTGTTTTCTTTACCGACTCAACCACTTTCTCGTAGTTAAACGGAACCAGACAACGGGCATCAATCACTTCAGCACTCATACCATATTTCTCTTCCAACACCCTGGCAGCCTGTAAAGCCGGATAAAGCGTATGACCCACGGTAAGAATTGTGATATCATTTCCTGCTTTTTTCACATCCGGTTCGCCAAATGGTATTTCATAATAATCTTCGGGAACACCACCCTCGTGGAACTGCTCTCCGATATCATAGATACGCTGACTCTCAAAATAAATCACCGGATCGGTGCCCTGTAAAGCCGCGTTCATCAAGCCCTTGGCATCATAGGGAGTAACCGGAAAACAAACCTTAATACCGGGAATCTGGGCAACAAGCGATGTCCAGTCCTGTGAGTGTTGAGCACCATATTTGGAGCCGACCGAGACCCTGAGCACAACCGGCATCTTGAGCACATTACCACTCATGGCCTGCCATTTGGGCAATTGATTGAAAACCTCATCACCACAACGACCCAGAAAGTCGCAATACATAATCTCCGGCACTACCCTTCCCCCGCACATGGCATAACCGATGGCAGTTCCCACGATAGAAGCTTCAGATATTGGGGAATTGAATAGTCGGTGATAGGGCAAAGCTTCCGTCATACCACCATAAACGGCAAAAGCGCCGCCCCAATCCCGGTTTTCTTCGCCATAGGCTATCAGTGACGCGTCTTTATAAAAACGATCCATCATCGCCTCGAAGATACCGTCACGCAGTTGATATTGTTTCATTTTGCTAAAAGGTTTTCCGTCTGCATCAAAAGCAAAACGTTCTTTGGCAGCTATTTTCTTTACCCTTGGATTATCAGCCAATGGCATCAGTACATCGGGTTTGGCTGCCGACATGGCATCCACCGAGCCATTCGAGAACATCATATCACCGATGATGTCTGCATTTTTCATCCGCGGAGAGATTGTATCATCAATGGATTTGAGGAACATTTCATAAATCACTGTTTTGATTTCTGTCCATGTTTCATCCAAATCTGCTTGTGAGGCAACGTTTGCATCTATCATTTGCTTTCCGAAAGAAGCAATACAGTCTTGTTTCTCCCAGGCTTCCACCTCTTCTTTCGAACGGTAAGAAGAAGCATCCGAGGGTGAGTGGCCGCTGTAACGGTAAGTCAGCACATCCAGCAACACCGGACCGCGCTTTTCATCTATCACTTTACGTTTGCGTTTGTAAGCATCAATCACAGCCAGGGGATTGTAACCGTCCACCCTTTCGGCATGCATCTGATCTGCATTCACACCGGCACCAATTCTGGCAGCAATGCCATAACCCATCGTTTCACCGCAGGTCTGACCACCCATCCCGTACTGGTTGTTCATGATGTTGATAATCACGGGCAATCCTCCTTTCATATCGCCTTCCCAAAGTTCATTAAACTGGTCCATGGCAGCAAAACTGATTCCTTCCCAAACCGGACCGCAAGCCATAGAGGCATCCCCAATGTTGGCAACTACCAATCCCGGTTTGCGGTTCACTTTTTTATACAAAGCAGCACCCACGGCAATATCACCCGAACCACCCACGATGGCATTGTTGGGATACACCCCGAATGGTGTGAAGAAAGCATGCATAGAGCCTCCCAGTCCTTTGTTGAAACCTGTTTCACGGGCAAAAATTTCAGCCAAAGTTCCGTAAACCAAAAATCGACGAGCCAACTCTTTCGTAGTTCCTTCAAAACCGTTTTTCACCACATTTAATACAGCCCCATCAAAAAAATTAGTCATGACCTCCATCAAAAACTGATCATTAGCTTTGTGGATAGCCGACATGCCTTTGGCTAAGATTTCACCATGACTTCTGTGGCTACCGAAAATAAAATCATCTACGGTCAGTGTCCAGGCCATACCAACAGCTGCCGATTCCTGTCCGATTGACAGGTGAGCCGGGCCGGGATGGTTATAGGGTGTACCATTATACTCTCCTTTTGTTTTAATCAGGTTCAACATGGTTTCAAACTCACGAATGAGCACCATATCATGATAAATGGCTTTGAACTCCTCGTTGGAGAAATTTCCTTTTTCATCTTTCACCGTTTTTTGATACTGGTTTACCGGAATTGGTTGGAATGAAACATATCCTGGCTTCCTTGATGCAACTGGATCAATGTGTTGTAATTTTGGCATTGTTGTATTTAAATTTAACCTCTCCAACCCACCTCACCCCAGCCCTCTCCAGAGGAGAGGGAGAGTGCATATAACCATGTGACATGTGACTAAGAGGGGTAATTGTTTATATTCTTAATTTATCATTATGTTTTTACTTAATCTTGAACCTTTTGCTCACTCCCTCTCCTTTGGAGAGGGCTGGGGAGAGGTTTTTCTTTTGCTCACTCCCTCTCCTCTGGAGAGGGCTGGGGTGAGGTTTTTCTTTTGCTCACTCCCTCTCCTTTGGAGAGGGCTGGGGTGAGGTTTATTGTTTCCTTGAAAATCTCACTTACGGTTGGATGCGGGAATACTACTTCCTGCAACTGTTCTATTGTCATTTCCTGCTCAATGGCCATGCAGGCGCCATAAATCATCTCACTGCAAGGGTTACCCAGCATGTGAACGCCAATGACTTCTCCATGTTTCTCTCCAATTAAGACCTTGCAAATGCCGCTTCCACCTTCATTCTCGGCAACAAACCGTCCGGCATAAACCATGGGCATTTTAGCAATCCTGTATTTTATACCTTTTGCACGGGCTGATTCCTCGGTCTCTCCCACTCCCGCAACTTCAGGATTGGTGTAAACCACCCCCGGGATGGCATGGTAACGCATGTGGTCATTTCTGCCTGTGAGGTTGTTAACCACCACTTCTCCTTCCCGACTGGCCGTATGGGCGAGTAATGAGAATCCCGTTACATCACCCGCGGCATATATGCCGGGTACGTTTGTGCGCATCTTTTCATCGACTTTGATACCGCCTTTGTAGAGTTCCACATGCAGGTTTTCAAGTCCGAATCCCTGAATAACCGGCCTTCTTCCAACGCTAACGAGTATTTTGTCTGATTCAATGGTTTCTGTTTTTCCTTCTTTCTCAAAAATGACTTGGTTACCTTCGACCCTCACCACTTTGGCATTGAGGTTAAACGCTATGCCTTTTTTCGCATAATGATTGCGCAACATGGCTGATATTTCCAAGTCCAATCCTCCAAGAATTTCCGGTAGCATCTCCACAACCGTGACTTTCGTTCCCAAACTATTGAAAAAACTGGCAAATTCCATCCCGATAACCCCTGCTCCGATAACGACCAACGAATCAGGTTTTTCTTTCAGCTCCAGTATCTCCCGATTGGTCAGGATGATATTGCCCGATTTATCGCCGGTTTCTTTTAATCCCGGTATGGGGGGAATAAATGCTTCTGAGCCCGTACAAATCAACAAATTCTTGCCTTTATACAAATTGCCCGCACAACTCACCTCAACACCTTCCTTGCCTCGACCCACAATCATGGCTTCTCCCTTAATTACCGTTACCTGGTTCATCTTCATCTTGCCTTCCACCCCGGCAACCAGCTTCTTTACCACCTTGTTCTTTCTTGCCATCATGGCAGAAAAATCAAAGCGGATGTTATCACCAAAAACACCGTATCTATCCCCATGCAGGGCATTCTCATAGGTCTTGGCACTATAAAGGAGTGTTTTGGTGGGGATGCAGCCTTCGTTCAGACACACACCTCCCATGCTCTTTTTCTCGAAAAGCAACACTTTCAGGCCTTTGTGACCCGCTCGTTCGGCTGCTACGTATCCGGCAGGACCGCCGCCAATGATGATTAAATCGTGTTGTTCCATATTATTTATTATTTTTTCTAAAACCACAAAAGGCACAAAAGAAAAACCAAGGAATCACAAAAGATTAAACCTTTAAGTCTTAAACCATCAACTAACCCTTGACCACTTACAATTATTATGTTTAACATCAAAATAAGTCTAGTTCCAGTGTTTCAATTTCGAGTGCAATTTGTTTGAGGAAACGGGTTGCTTCGCCGCCATCCAACGCACGATGGTCGTAGGTAAGGCTTAGTCCAATATAAGGCACAAAGCCATACGCTCCATTACCTAAGTCTTTGGGGCGCGGAACAATCGTGTTCACACCCAAAATGGCTGACTGTGGCAGGTTAATCACCGGCGTAAACATTTCCACCCCATAGTTACCCAGATTCGAAACCGTGAAGGTAGCTGCTTCGGCTGATAGTAGTTCCGGAGAGATAGCGCCTTTTTTACAACTGTTAGCTACTTCCTTTAGTTGGTTTGCCAGTCCGATGATGGATAAATCATCGGACTGGCGGACTGCCGGCACCATCAGTCCCCGTTCCGTATCAACGGCGAGTCCCAGATGTACCTTGTTGAACAAACGCATCGCATCGCCCATGAAATGCGAGTTTACATTCGGGAACTTCTTCAGAGCTTTGATCACTGCAAAGCACACCATGTCGTTCAGGGTAATGTTGGTTGACAGTTTGCCTGCCTCCAAAGCCGCTTTTGCTGATTTGCGCAGTTCCAGTATCCGACGGGCATCCGCTCCCAGGTGGTGCGTGAGCTGTGCCGAGTTTTGAAGCGAAGCATGCATCGATTTAGCGATGATTTTGCGCATGTTCGATAGTTTCACGTCCTGGTAATCGACCCCGTAAAGTGCATTGGCAGGTGCTGGTGCCAGATCTGTCGATTTAACTGTGCCAGCAAGTCCGGTGCCTATGCCTTGTACATGCAAACCCTCTTCAGCTGCAATTTTCTTTGCAAGTGGTGTGAGTTTCGCTCGGTTCTCCAATGCAGCTTTTACATCCTGTTCTATCACACGTCCCTTGGGCCCGCTACCGGTTAGTTGTGTCACATCAATAGCTTCTTTGATTGCCAAAGATTTGGCGCGAGGGGAAATAAAAATTTCATCCTGATTGATATTGATTGCTTCAATCTCTGCTTTTACTGGAACACTTTCCTTTACAACTTCTGTTGTGGATTCTTTTTCTTCTTCTTTTGAAGGCGCTATGGCTGATGTTCCCAGCAATCCCGAATAATCCTCTCCCTCTTCACCAATGACCATCATATTCAGCAACACCTCAACCTCATCTCCTTCATTGTAAAAACATTCCAGCACGACCCCGTCAACTGGTGATTCTTCTTCAAAAGAGGCTTTGTCTGTTTCGTAAGCGAACAGCACATCTCCCTTTTTAACAACATCACCTTTTTTCTTTTTAATTTCGGTGATGATGCAACTTTCGACTGATTGACCTTGTTTGGGTAGAATTATTAATGTTGCCATTATATTATTTACGATTTTTTTATTTACAATTTAATTGACTGAAGATAATTTTGTGTTTGTGAGAAATTGATGATATGCTTTTGTCCATAGCCCTGTATCTTTCGGAACAAATTCATCTAACTGAACAGAATCACAGATAATTTTGCGCATTTCCGGCAATGAATCAACCACTCCGGCCGCTTTAGCCTGAATCATGATGTTACCGATCGCGGTAGCTTCGGATGGACCGGCAACGACCGGAATACCAATGGCATTGGCCGTAAACTGATTCAGCAAAGTATTTTTTGAACCGCCACCGATTACATGCAATTTTTGAATCGGGAAGGGAGCGAAGGTTTTCAACAAACCAAGTACATAATTGTATTTCAATGCGAGACTTTCGAAAATGCAACGTACTGTTTCTGCATGTGATGACGGGGCATTTTGGTCTGTAAATATACAGTAATCGACAATCGCCCGGGTCATGCTTGCCGGATTGGCAAACAATGGGTGATCCGGATCAATCATGGATTGAAAGGCTGGAACCGATTCTGCCATTTGCACCAGTTTCTCGTACTCATAACAAATACCCTCTTTTTTCCATTCTTTCAGACATTGTTCCAGCAACCACATGCCGGTGATGTTTTTCAAGAAACGGGTTGTACCCTCTACCCCACCTTCATTGGTAAAATTAAGTCTAAAAGATTCCTCATTGATGATGGCATCTCTTACTTCAATACCCATCAGCGACCAGGTTCCTGAACTCAGGTAAGCAAAGTTTTCATTCAATGCCGGAACAGCAGCTACTGCTGATGCTGTATCATGACCTGCAACCGCCACAACCGGAACTTTACCCAGTTCACATTCGGCGGCAATGTCATCCCGCAACGTTCCAATTACATGACCGGGCGTGACAATATCACCTAAAACTGAGGGAGAAATTCCAGCTTTTTCAAGCAACTCATTTTCAAATTTCTTTGTAACCGGGTTCAGCATCTGAGAAGTAGACGCGATGGTATATTCGACCACTTTCTGACCTGTGAGCAAATACGCAAGGGCATCAGGCATAAATATAATTTCTTTCGTCGCTTTCAGCAATGAATTATTGGCCTGACTCAGGGCAAACAATTGATAGAGACTATTGAAATTCATGACCTGGATTCCGGTCAATTCATATACCCTCTCACGGGGAATTATTTTGAAGTATCTTTCAGGAGCATCGACAGTATGAGGATCACGGTAGGCATACGGAGCACCGAGGATTGTACCATCTTCGGCAATCAAAGCAAAATCAACACCCCAGGTATCAATACCAATAGATGTTATTTCAACTCCTTCTTTTTTGGCAGCTGCTAATCCGGCTTTCAGGCTTTCAAACAATGCATAGATGTTCCAGTGAAGATGCTCTCCGATTTGAAGCATCTGGTTAGGAAAACGTGTCAGTTCCTTCATCCGAAGTCTGCCGTTTTCGATAGATCCCAATATAGAGCGACCACTGGTTGCCCCAAGGTCGAAAGCTAAAAAAGATTTGTTTCTCATGATACATTTTAATCCTGACACAAAAGTATGTATCCAACAAGAAAATGACCTGAGAAAAATGACATTTAAACCTTACTTTTTGTTCAGTCTTTCACCTCAAGGCTTTTTCATCGTTCCATAAAACTGATCTGCCCCCAAAAAGTTGGACGAAGAAGTGCCTGTAAATTCCTTGAAAGCCCTTCGAAATATGAAATAAGCTTAGCATATCGCCGAAATCACACCATGCAAATTACGTAATATTTGGAGTTATAAACCAATTTTTAGCGTAATATTTGGAGTTAAACATCGTTTTTTTGCGTAATATTTGGAGTTAAAGACAAATTAAAGTATCTTTGAACAATAAAAATGAATACTTATTTGAATTACATCAGAACATGAGAAACAGACAATACGCTAACACATTACTAAAAAAAAGTATTTCCAGATTCGGAAGGATACTTGTATTGACAGGAGCACGCCAAACAGGAAAAACAACCTTGGTTCGTCGTCTTTTCCCCGACTACACCTATATTTCAATCGAAGATCCGGTAATGCGCAGCACATTCAGCAATCTTACAGCAGAACAATGGAAAAGTATATACCCAAAAGCCATTCTTGATGAAGTTCAAAAAGAACCGCAACTGATCGAAAGCATCAAAGCCACTTACGATCAGTGGGACGAACCACGTTATATTTTGTTGGGTTCGAGTCAGTTGTTGTTAATGGAAAAAGTACGTGAGAGTTTAGCCGGAAGATGTTCAATTGTCGAGATTTACCCGCTTACACTACCTGAATTGCAAACAAAAGGTTGGGAAGACCCTGTAGTTCCATCTTTGTTTCAACAGGAAATTCAACAACAAATTGATGGTGATTATTTACCTTCATTTTTATTGGACAAGAAACATATTTCGAAGTTGGCTGCTTATAATCACTACCTCCAATTTGGTGGTTATCCAGCAGTTAGTGGCTCCGATACAACTCCTGATGAAAAAGCGGAATGGTTAAAAAATTATGTCCGCACTTATTTGGAGCGTGATGTACGAGATTTGGCTTCGTTTCGGGATTTGGAACCGTTCGTAAAACTCCAACAATATATCGCACTCAATACTGGCTCACTCACCAATGCATCGTCAATTGGTAAACAGCTGGGTGTATCTGTAAAAACAGTTCAGCGCTATATAAAATACTTCGAAATGAGCTATCAGGCACTTAATTTACCTTCATGGTCACGTAATCCAAACAAGCGTTTGGTTAAATCATCGAAAGTACATTATATGGACCTGGGGGTGATTCACGCAGTCTTAAATAAACGAGGCGGACTAACCGGAAATGAATACGAAAGTGCCATTGTTTCGGAAATCTACAAACAAGCCAAAAGTGTTGATTCAGCAGTACAGTTTAGTTTTTTACGTACACACGATGGCAAAGAAGTTGATTTACTGCTCGAATTTCAGGACTTTTATTATGCTTTCGAAATAAAAATGGCCGAAAGAGTAAACCGAACTGATGCTAAGCATTTGTTTGGCTTGGAAGAAATACTTGATAAGCCGGTAAAGAAAGCCTTTTTGTTATCCAATGATGTAGACACAAAATATTTCGACGAAAAAACAATAGCTATACATGCTGCGATGTTTTTGGGATAATCCCTCATCCCTTCACCTCCACGCTATTCCGGTACTCCAACGGTGTCATACCCATTCTTTTTTTAAAAAATACCGGGAAGTAGTCAGGATTTTCGTAATTCAGACTGTAAGCTATTTCTTTTACGGATTGTGAGGTAGTGGATAACAGTAATTTGGCCTCATTCAGCTTTAATTCCACCATGTATTTGGAGGGAGAAGTTCCTGTAAACTCCTTAAAAGCCCTGCGAAATCCGGAATAACTTATATTCAACTCTCCTGCTATATCTTCGGCTGAAATATTCTTGTAAACCGATTCCCGCATGATTACCTTGGCTTTGTTCATTTTCTGAATCAGGTCTTCATCCTGAAAATCACGGGTTTTGTCACGGTAATACATCAATCCCAAAATATGCATGACAATTCCCAAAAGCGCTTGCTGATAACCTGCCCGCTCTTCGTTGGCAATTTCGATGGCTTTCAAATATAAATCAACAATACGTTCATTGAGTCCGATTGTAAACACCGGAGGTCGGTTAATAAAAAACCCTTCTTCCACAATTTTATCAATAATATCTCCTTTAAAACCAATCCAGTATTCATTCCACCCCGATTTTTGAATGGGTTTGTAGGTATGCCAGACACCAGGCATCAAAAAAAACATTTTACCTTCGGTGATGTAACAGGTTTGTTTATTGGAGGTTCCGAAAGTAAAAACACCGTTCCCGTTTGTAATGTATAAAAGCTGGTATTCATTTAATACGCGACCCTTTTCCGGATTAAAATAATAACCTTTAGGGTGATTCTTCGGGGGATAGACTTCGTTTTCTTCTATTTTCTGACAACCGACGGTAGTGACTGTTAATCCCCACAGCTCATCTTCTTCGGAAGTCACCATGTAATTTACATTGCGGTTTAAATGATGGGGCATTTGCATTAGATTTTATGCTATTTAGTTGCAAAAATAGAATAATTATTTTCAAACTGCAAACTAAGGGAGCGTAGCGAGGGAACTAAATGTTCAATCAAAGTAAATTCGGTAATATCAGCGAAAAAATCAAGATCAACATCCCTGCAGCCAACACCACGATGGTTTTTGTTCCGGCGCCTTTCCACTCTTTCAACAAGATTCCCCATACATTGCTGAAAGTAACATTCAGCGACATCAGGATGCTCCACGAGAACAACATCATCACACTTCCTTCGGACAGAAAACTTTTTCCCAGCGCCAACCCGAAGAACTGCGAATACCACAGGATACCGGCTAAGGCGCAAAACAACACATTTTGGACGAAAACACGACCGGATACTTTGAAATAATCATTCCCAGTTTTGTTTTTAATATTCTGAAAGATACAGTAAACAGCATTGGTGATAAAACCTCCCGAAGTAATCATCAGGATGGCAGGCAAACCGGCAAACAAAGGTTGTGCTCCCAATTCAAGTGCAGCGATTCTGATGGGTTCAGCAGCCTCTAAACCGAGACTGAAACAAGCACTCATCACTCCGGCTAATAACGCAACCAACAGACCTTTGCCGAGCGCAAAATCTTTCACAGCTGCTTTCTTCTGTTCAGCCGTCATGTTTTTGGAGCGCAGACTCCCTGCATATCCGATAACAGCAATACCGACAATAGCCACACTTACCCCGATGAGCAATATAAGTCCTTCACCTTTAAACAAGTCAGTACCGACCATCAGAGCAGGAATCAGCGTACCAAAAGCCGAGCAGGTTCCCAAGGCGATGGATTGTCCGAGCGCAATACCAAGGTACCGCATACTCAAACCAAAGGTGAGTCCGCCCACACCCCACAACGCCCCAAAAAACAATGCTTTTAAAGCGGCTCCTTCGCCCGACGAAAGCACCTCTAACAGTGAATGTCCTTCCGGTACCGCCAGCAAAGCACCCAGATACGGAAAAACCAACCAGGCAAAAACTCCCTGCACCAGCCAGAAACTTTCCCATGCCCAGCTTTTGACTTTGTTGATGGGGACATAGGAGCTCGATTGTCCCATGCTGCCCAACGCGATGATGAATAGCCCGATGACGGTGTTCATAATTACAACTTATCTTTTAATAGTAACCTCTTTTTCATACTCTTGGATATTCGCAATGTATGCATCTCCGGCAGGAACACCTTTTTGCATGCAATAATAATCATACACAGCCGCCCAGGGCAAAGCTTTTGCTTCTTCCAACAATGCCATGCGTTCGAAATGCTGACCATTTGCTTCGTATTGACGGAGTTGTGTAATCGGCTCAAGTAATGCCTGCAACAAGGCTTTTTGGGTAGCACGAACACCCACTACATAAGCACCGATCCTGTTGATAGAAGCATCGAAATAATCTAAGCCAACATGTACCCGATCAATGGCATTTGCCCGAATAATCTCCTGCATAATGGCTTGAATTTCATCGGTCAGCAACACCACATGGTCACTGTCCCAACGCACCCCACGGCTGACATGCAACATGATTTCCGGTGCAAAAAGTAATAAGGAGGATATTTTGTCTGAAATTACCTCAGTAGGATGAAAATGACCGGAATCAAGTGTTATCATTTTATTATTAGTAACCCCGTACCCCATGTAAAACTCGTGTGAACCAACCACATAGCTCTCACTACCTATACCAAACAATTTACATTCGATGCTGTCGAGCATATAGTCATCATTGGTCTTGTATTCAAAGATTTTATCCAGCGATTCTTTCAGATTTTGACGATACAGCAACCTGTCAACCGTCAAATCTTTAGAACCGTCCGGAATCCATATGTTATGTATACATTTAGAACCTAACTGGCGACCCATTTCTTCAGCAATCTTCCGGCTACGAATCACATGGTCAATCCAAAACTCACGAATAGCCGGGTCACGATGCGACAAGGTAAATCCATCAGCCGATTTTTCATGCGAGAAACAAGTACAATTGAAATCTAATTTATAATTCTTTTCTTTTGCCCAGTCAATCCAGCTCTGAAAATGTTTGGGTTCAATTTCGTTACGATCTACACTTTCGCCTTTAAAATCGCCATAAAAAGCATGGATATTCACCCGGTGATCTCCGGGAATCAACGACATGGCTTTATCAATATCGGCACGAAGTTCTGCAATTGTACGGGCTTTCCCGGGATAATTTCCGGTAGCCTGGATACCGCCTGTCAGTTCGCCGTCGCCATTCTCAAAACCGGTAACATCATCTGCCTGCCAGCAATGCAGCGAAATGGGAAGTTTGTCTAATTGATTGATTGCATTTTCTACATTGATGCCTAACTCTGCATAACGTTCTTTTGCAGACTCGAAAGCCCGGGTAATTTGGTTATTTTTCATGGGATAATAATTAGAATTTGAGGCAAAGGTATGGATAAGGGAGGTGCAAGATTTTCGAATAATGACAATAAAACTTTGATTTTTGATATTTATGTTTTACTATGCTATATGAACATATTTTATAAACATCATATTTTTTACTTACAGTTTTAAATATTCTTCCCTCTTTCTAAAAAATTTATTTATATTTGCAGCATATAAATAGAATATTTAATCAATTCCTGCAATTAACACCATGGGACAACACCGTATCGACCGATTAGACAAAAAAATCCTGCAACTCATTTCGCAGGATGCACGCATTCCTTTTTTAGAAGTGGCACGTGAATGCAATGTTTCCGGTGCAGCCATCCATCAGCGCATACAGAAACTCAAAAACAATGGCATAATAAAAGGTTCGGAGTTTATCATCGACAACTATAAGGTTGGATATCAGACCTGTGCATTTATCGGTGTTACCTTGTCCGACATCAAGGCTTTCGCGGAAGTTGCAGAGGAATTAAAGAAGATTCCGGAAATCGTGGAATGCCATTATTCTACCGGCAAATACTCGCTATTCGTAAAAATATACGCCCGCGACAACAAACACCTGCTCCAGGTTATTGTTGACAAGATAACTGGTATTAAAGGAATATCTCACACAGAGACCTTCCAGATTTCGTTGGATGAAGTCTTCAACCGGCAATTATCCGCTTTTGATGCAGGAGAGGAAGAAGAGGAGGAAAATGAATAGTTGATAATGGTTAGTGGTTAGTGGTTAGTGGTTAGTGTGGTGGTCCGCCTTCACTCCTGCGGTATTCACCTCCACCTGCCGGACGCACGCCAGGCCCCCCTTCTGGTCGCATACCTGGACCGAATTGGCTATCTCTCATTCTGGAGTCGAATTCAGTTGAGCGACCACCAAACTGCCTGATGCGATAACTGAAACTTACAATAAAGTAGGAAGTAAGCGTATTGTACCTGGCAAATGTAACAGAGTTATCACCTACTGTTTGCCTGATATTCAGCTGTTGATGTAAAATATCAAACCATTTTACAGAAAGTACCCCTTTATTTTTAAACAATGACTTATCAATTGATGCATTCCACAATAACTCCGACTGATCGAAATTTGAATATCCCAACCTGTTTGAATAGTTGATGTCACTGTTTAATGTTACATCATAGGGTAATCGAAGCACAATATTACCACGTAAGGTCCAGTTGTATGTCTCAGTCAGTTTGTTACTCAGGTTGTTTAATGAATTTGAATAACGAAAAACACCACGACCTCCCAGTTCAATCACATCATGAGTAAAAGTCAGAGACAACTGTTCCTGAGCACTGTAGCGGCGGGTATAACTCAAATCACCCAATGTCAGGTTATCCACATCAATGGTACCCACATCAAGACCTTTAGATGTATAACCATAATCCGTATTGTAACCGATATTTGTGCTGGTGTTAAAATGAAGTCTTTTTTGAATAATGGGCGTATTAAACATGATATTACCATTTAACGCAACAGGTTTTTCCCCTGAATTTACTGTTTGCGTGTATTGCTTTCCTGATTTATCATAAATACGGTTTGTAACCAATTCGTCTTTCACAAAATCTCCTGACAACCAGGTACTGAACGATGAGAATGTCTGATCGTTAAATGTACTGTACATCAACCTGAGATAATTGGAAAAAGATGGATTTAAGGCCGGATTTCCTACTGTTTCCCGCATCAGGTCCTCGTTGTTTTTTACCGGTTGCATTTGGTTGATGGAGGGTTGACGGGTGTATCCGCGATAATCGACACGTATAAACTCTTTTTTTCTGAAGTTATACTGAAATCTACCATTCGGGGCAAAATTAATGACATTATTCTCCACATCCCTGACATTGCCATTCTTGTAATAAGTCTGACTCAATGTTTGCGATGGTTCGGCCTTCATTCCAAGCGTTAGGTTATAATCTTTTTCAGTAAAGCGGTAATTCAACTCCAGCGTTTCCTGCAGAAAACGGTTTCTAAAAGTATTACTGTATTCATCCACATAAATCGTGTAATCTTCCGGATTTTTATTGTAAAACGCAAGGTTGTCAAGAGAAGCATATTGATCCTTAATACTGTTTTGTGTCGTTGAACTAAATGCCAACACGGCTTCAAGCATATTCTTATTATTCCACAATGGCTCCACAAATGACACACGGGCATCCACACTAAACCTGTCCGATGTATTATGGGTGAATTGATTAATTACGGTAGTTGTATCCGACATCTTATTAGAGAAATTATAACGCATGTTTTCGCTTTGCGAGAATCCCGAACGGACATTGGCTGTGAGGGTACGACCTGGTTTTGAAGGGAATTTTCGACTAACAATCAACCGTAGTCCGGCAGACAACGAATTATTTTGTCCGGAATTTCTCGCGTTTCCATAACTGGTTGTATCTGCATCCTGCAAATATATATAATCACGGTAGCTTCCCGATGTTTCATAATTGTAGTTGATATTTGGCTGAACAATAATGGTCGTTAGGCTATCTGGCTTCCATTCAGCTTCGAGTCTCAAATTCGCCTCGTAACTGTCATTAACAGAAGTATTGTAAGTAGAATCATTAAAAACCGATTCCCTCAGATAACTTTCTTTCGTGCTATTGGTTTCGCTGAAGTTATTTGAATGATTAAAGGAACCATCACCACCAATTTTAAACCTGTCATTTACAATGGTATTATTATTTGCACCCAGGTTTTGAGTCTCTGTTATTCCATTATTAGCGCCCCAACTACCTCTTCCCCTGCGACTACGGGCCGTGTTTACATTATTCGCTCCGGCAACCAATGATGTTTGAGATTCACCATCCATAAAATTAATATTCGCATTACCATCATAACGGATGTCGTTTTCGGTATCTAATCCGACACCTCCGACTATATTTCCAAAAACCCCTTTTCGTCTATTCGACTTTGTCGTTAAATTGATAATACGTTCTGTCTCTTCGTCCTCAAAACCTGTCAACTGCGCCATCTCCGATTTTTGCTCCAACACCTGAATTTTATCGATCATTTCTGCCGGAAGATTCTTAGTCGCCATTTCAATATCGCCATCGAAAAACTTCTTCCCGTCTACCCTGATTTTTTTAATTTCCTGTCCGTTAACAGTAATTTTACCATCTGTAGTGATTTCCAACCCGGGCATTTTCTTCAACAACTCTTCCACCACGGCGTTTTCCTGCACTTTAAAAGCGGTAGCATTATATTCAAGTGTATCTCCCTTTACAACTAACTGAGCAGCCGTACCTTTTACCTCCAATTCCTTCAGCGCCTGCACATTTTCTTTCAACTGAATATTTTTCAGGATGATATCTTTACGCTCTATCGTGATATTTTCACGGTAGTCATTGTACCCAATTGAACTCACGATTAACACATATTTTCCCGGGTTAACCCTTTGCAGACTAAACCAACCGTTGCTATTCGTCTGAGCCCCCTGAACTAAGGTTGAATCGGCAGCTTTCAACAGACGTACGGTAACCATCTCAAGCGGCATCCCGTTATTGGCGTCAAATACAGTGGATTGAATGGTGCGTTGGGCAAAAGCAGCAAGACTTAAAAGGAGCAGAAGTAGCGCAAAGGAATATCTTTTCATTCTATATTAATTATTTTTTTCGATGTAGAAACTTATCTACACAGACCTGTCAGGTTTATAAACCTGACAGGTCTTAATGGTAGAACAACGTCATAAAGACTGCAAAATTACTGAATGGTTTAATGAAATAATAAATTTATCTCCGTTTTTTTTATTTACTTTGCGCTTTGTTCATTCATAAACCCGCATCGCATGATTCTTAATTACATCTGGATTGGCTTTCTTTTGATTGCCTTTGTCGTAGCCTGCATTCAGGCGCTGTTTTACGGCAACACCCAGATTTTCTCCGACATCATCAATTCCACCTTCGATTCGGCCAAAACAGGTTTTGAAATTTCTTTAGGATTAACCGGTGTACTTTCGTTGTGGTTGGGTATCATGAAAATCGGGGAAAACGGGGGAGTAATCAAGGCTTTTTCTAAGTTAGTTGCGCCTTTTTTCACCAAAATATTTCCGGAGATACCCAAAGACCATCCCGCTATGGGAAGTATCTTCATGAATATCTCCGCTAACATGCTTGGATTGGATAATGCTGCCACACCCATGGGATTAAAAGCCATGAATGAATTGCAGGAAATTAACCCCAACAAAGAGAAAGCTTCCAATCCAATGATTATGTTTCTGGTGCTTAACACATCCGGTCTGACTATTCTACCTATCAGCATCATGGTTTACCGGGCGCAATTAGGAGCGCTTAATCCCGCCGATGTATTTTTACCAATTTTGCTGGCGACATTTTTCTCAACGTTGGTTGGCTTTATCAGTGTTGCCATCATGCAAAAGATAAATTTATTCAATAAAACCATTTTACTGACTTTGCTTGGACTAATCGTTTTCATTGGAAGTTTGATTTTTTTAATCGGTCAGTTAAGCAGAGAGCAATTGTCTGTATACTCTAATTTTGCCGCAGCTTTTATCCTGTTTTCGGTTATTATTTCATTCGTACTGATGGCGGCCATACGAAAAGTCAATGTGTACGAATCGTTCATCGAAGGTGCAAAAGACGGATTCAAAGTTGCCGTTGGCATTATCCCTTATCTGATAGCCATTTTGGTAGCTATCGGCGTGTTCAGGGCTTCCGGCGCTATGGAATTTATTATTGACGGGATTGGTCGGTTTGTTGCGCTATTGGGTATCAACACCGAGTTTGTAGAAGCCCTGCCTACGGCGCTTATGAAACCCCTGAGCGGTAGTGGCGCCCGGGGCATGATGATTGATGCCATGAACACTTATGGTGCTGATTCATTTGTGGGGCGACTGGCATGCATCGTTCAGGGCTCTACAGAAACTACATTTTATGTACTGGCCGTGTATTTTGGTTCAGTGGGCATCAAAAACACGCGATATGCATTAGGCTGTGGATTATTAGCTGATCTGGCAGGAATAATCGCGGCCATACTCATGGGTTATTTGTTCTTTTTCTAATGAATAGTTTTTTATGATACAGTTTTTACATGAAAATGTCAAAGCACCAAACCTGAGGAAACGGGATGTTACTCAATGGATAAAGAAAACGGCAGAGCAGTACGGCAAAAAAACAGGTGAAATTGCCTTTATCTTTTGCAATGATGATAAAATACTGGAAATCAACCGGCAGTATTTGCAGCACGATTATTACACCGACATCATCACATTTGATTATTCGCAGCACAATATTATTTCGGGTGATATATTCATCAGTCTGGACACAGTAAAAACCAATGCTGAAAAATTCGGAGTAGATTTTAACCAGGAACTGCATCGCATTATTATCCATGGCATTCTGCATTTATGCGGACAAGATGATAAAACCCCAGAATCCAGAAAAGCTATGACTGCAAAGGAAAACGAAGCATTAAATGATTTAGCGGAAGACGGAAAGCGGAAAGCGAAGAACGAATAGTGATTAGCGATTAGTGGTTTTGTATTAGCTTTGTTTTTAAAACATATATGCTATATAAGTTTCATGTGAGTCATTTTCCACTCTCCGCTTTCCGATATTCGCTATTCGCTATTCATTATTCACTAACATACATTTTATTAATGCAATAAATTGTTAAATAAAACACTTCCTTTACCGGTATTTTTTTTTCATTAAAAGTAAATCATTACTTTTGTTGCTGCTTTTAAAGCAAAAAAATAATTTATTTAAAATAATACCGTTAAATAGCTGATAACATTCTATTATTACTAAGTTATAAGCATAATGTTAAACAAAATCAGAATCTATTTAATAGTGGTATTATTTGTAATTGGCGGCAATTTATTTGCTCAGGAAATTTACACGACAGAAATCGGATTCCACGGCGGTGGATCATATTTTCTGGGAGACGTAAAATCGAAATCATTTGATCTTCAGCCTGATTATGGCATTACGTTCAGATATGTTTTTAACCAGCGTCTGTTTTTACAGGCCGATTACAATCAAACATCAATTTCAGGAAACTATGTGCAACCTGATGAAAACATGTCAAATCCGAATGTAACCATTAATCAAAGTCTAAACACGCTGGATTTTACTTTTGCTTTTAATTTTATGGATTACGGACAGTTGGATTATATTTTGAACAGCAGCAATCATTCTGCCTATTTATTTATGGGCGTGGGACTGATTCACATGCCTGACAACAACATCAACAACCTGAATTTCAGCATTCCGGTTGGTTTTGGGTATAAATTTAAACTGTCAAACCGCTTACATTTAAACCTGCAATGGACACACAGGCTGATGCTTGCCGACAATATCGAAGGGCATGCGGCTTTGAATAATCCTTTACAGTTAAATGGTTCGAATATTTTTAATAATGATCACTTAGGCACTGGCACCATAGGTTTGAGCTACGGCTTATTCAGGAGAAAATGCAAATGTCTGAATTATAAGTAACTGATTACATGTCTACATACAAAGATAAAATTGATTTATCCCGCTTACCACAACACATCGCCATCATCATGGATGGGAATGGACGCTGGGCTAAAGAGAAAGGATATCCGCGGGTTTTCGGACATAAAAACGGGGTTAAATCCGTGAGTGTTATTACTGAAGCAGCGACCGAACTTGGTATTAAATACCTGACTTTGTATGTATTTTCAACCGAAAACTGGGGGCGCCCGCTTGAGGAAGTTAATGCACTGATGGAATTACTGGTAGATTCAATCGAAAAAGAAACCACCCGGCTGATGAAAAACAACATCAGGCTGATGACCATCGGAGACCTCAATCGCCTGCCCGAGAAGGTAAGAGCAAAATTAATCGATTGCAGTCGTGTTACTTCAGAAAACACTGGCTTAACGCTGATTCTGGCGCTGAGTTACTCTTCCCGCTGGGAAATAAAGAATGCCATTCAGCACATTGCAACTGATGTAAAACAAGGTAAAGTCAACCCGGAAGATATTTCAGATGAACTGATTTCGTCCTATATGCTTACCAAAGACGTCCCTGATCCTGACTTATTGATCAGAACCAGTGGCGAAATCAGACTCAGTAACTTCTTGCTATGGCAGATTGCTTACGCTGAATTGTATTTCACAGAAAAACACTGGCCGGCATTCCGAAAAGAAGAATTTTACAAATCAATCGTAAATTATCAGAAAAGAGACCGTCGTTTTGGCAAATAAATATCAATAAATTGCGCAATAATAACCATATGTTCCAAAGATACTTTTTTTTACTTGTTCTTTTCAGTTCGTTTTTTCTCAAAACAACTTTTGCCCAACAAAACGAAAGTGCTGATAGTCTGATAATACCTGAGATTAACTATGGTTCGGCACCCCAAAAACTGGAAATTGCTGAAATTACAGTCAGCGGCGCTGATAATTACGAGGATTTTGTGTTGATAGGGTTTTCCGGACTTTCTGTCGGTGACATCATTACCGTACCGGGAGAATCAATCACCGAGGTCGTAAAACGCTTTTGGAAGCAAGGTTTGTTCTCTGATGTAAAAGTTTTCGCGACAAAAATCGAAGACGGTAAAATATGGTTGAATATAAAATTAAAACAACGTCCCCAAGTTTCAAAAATCAATTATAACGGACTCAAAAAAGGCGAAATTGACGAATTGAGCACCCGCCTCGGTATCGTCGAAGGGAATCAGATTACGCCCAATATTTCGGACAGGGCCATACTGGTTATCAAGAAGTACCTGGAAGAGAAAGGCTTCATGAATGTGGAAGTCAACGTTTATCAACGTAATGACCCGGAGAAACCCAATCATGTGATTGTTGATGTAGAGGTCGACAAAAAAATCAAAAACCGGGTAAAGGAAATTATCATTACCGGCAATGAAGCCCTGACATTCAACCAGATTAACCGGGCCATGAAGAAGACCAACGACAACAACTGGCGTAACTTCTTCCGCACCAAAAAATTCGTACGCGAAGAGTATGAAAAAGATAAAATTGCCCTGATTGAGAAATACAATGAAGTCGGATACCGTGATGCACATATTGTTTCAGACAGCGTGGTAGCCATTGACGATAAAAGTGTACGTGTGTATCTGAACATTGAAGAAGGGAAGAAATACTATTTCAGAGACATCAAGTGGGTGGGAAATACCATTTATCCTTATGAATATCTGAATGAAATCCTGAACATCAAAAAGGGTGATGTGTACAATTATAAGGAATTGATGAAAAGGCTTCAGACAGATGAAAATGAAGCAGTCAGCAAACTTTACCAGGACAGAGGTTATCTTTTTTCCAATATCGAGCCGGTTGAAATCATGATTGAGAATGATTCCATCGATTTTGAGATGCGGGTGTACGAAGGAAAACAAGCAACCATCAATGCCGTTAACATCAAAGGGAATACCCGGGTGTATGAACATGTGGTTCGTCGCGAGCTATATACCAAACCTGGACAATTATACAGTCAGTCCGACATCATGCGTACCTACCGCGAATTAGCCGGAATGGGACATTTTGATCCGGAAAAAATCAAACCGGACATTCAACCGGACCCTGAAAACGGCACCGTTGATATCACCTATGAACTGGAAACGAAAGGAAGTGACCAGATTGAATTTTCAGCAGGTTGGGGAGCAACCGGGATTGTAGGTACCCTGGGATTGAAATTCACCAATTTCGCTATACAAAATCTGTTTAAACCGGAAACATACCGCATCGTGCCACAGGGTGAAGGACAAACTTTCTCCATCAATGCCAGGACAAACGGGCAATCCTATACCTCATTCAGCGCTTCATTCCTGGAGCCCTGGCTGGGAGGAAAAAGACCCAATTCGCTGTCGGCTTCAGTTTATTATGCTGCTCAAACCGGTGTAAGCAAGCGCTTCTATGAAAGTATGCAGAATTACATGTATTCTCCTTATGGTTACGGTGGTTATGGTGGTTATGGTAGTTATGGAGGAAGCAGTTATGGTGGCTACAATAATTATAGCGATGCTTATTCTGCCTTGTATCAAAATGAAATGGACCCGGGCATCTATATGCGTACCTTGGGAGCTTCGTTGGGATATGGAAAACGGCTCAGCTGGCCGGATGACTATTTCTCATTCTACGGAGAATTTTCATTCCAGCGCTTTATGCTCAGCAACTGGGCATATTTACCCCCATTATCAGATGGTAACTTCAACAACATCAGTCTGAATCTGACACTGAGTCGAAACTCCATCTTTAATCCTATTTATACCCGCAGGGGATCGTCTTTCAGCGTTGGACTTAAAATCACTCCTCCCTATTCAATCTGGAGTGGAAAAGATTATAGTGATCCAAATATGACTGATCAGGAACGTTACAAATTCATTGAATATCATAAATGGACGCTGAATGGAAAAACATTTACTCCGCTTACTGTTGACGAAAAGCTCATTCTGATGACCAGGGTAATGTTCGGATACCTGGGACATTATAATAAAGATGCCCGCTCGCCTTATGAAACATATTACATGGGTGGAGATGGTATGTCGGCATACACAAGTTACGGTACAGAATACATTGCCATGCGCGGATACGAAAGTGGATCGTTGGTTCCATTGGATCCTGAACGTGAAACAAGAATCGGATATTTGTATAACAAGTTTACCATGGAACTCCGCTACCCGCTTTCACTCGAACAATCAGCAACCATTTATGTGCTTGGATTCTTAGAAGCCGGAAACAGTTTCAATAAGATCAAAAATTACAACCCCTTTGATTTGAAAAGAGCAGCCGGTGTCGGGGTACGTATCTTCCTGCCTATGTTTGGTATGATGGGGATTGACTGGGGATATGGATTTGACACCAACACAACCGGGGCAAAGAGTGGCAGTCAGTTCCACTTCGTGTTAGGTCAGGAACTGTAAAATTCTGGCAGGATATTTGAAATGCATCATCCGCATGTAATAAAAACAGATTAATTATTCATAAATCAGGAAGATATGAAAAAAATTATTTTAATCTCAGCCATCCTTGTGGGTATGATATCATCGGTAGCTGCACAGAAGTTTGCCATTGTCGACATGGAGTACATCCTGAAAAACATTCCTTCATATGAAACAGCGAATGAACAGCTGAATATTATTTCAAAGAAATGGCAATCGGAAGTTGAAACCAAAATGCAGGAAGTACAGAGTCTGTATAAAAACTATCAGACCGAACTGGTATTTCTTTCTGAAGAGATGAAAGTACAACGGGAAGAAGAAATCATTGCAAAAGAAAAAGAAGCGCAGGACTTGAAACGAACCTATTTCGGTCCTGAGGGGGAACTTTTCAAGAAAAGACAGAGTCTGATGAAACCCATTCAGGATGAAATTTACAATGTTATCCAGGAGTTAAGCCGAGAAAAAGATTACAGCTTAGTTATCGACAAAGGTTCAGCAATGCACATCATCTTCAGTTCACCCAAAATCGACATCAGCGACCAGATACTCACGAAGTTGGGATATTCAAAATAATGTGTTATTTTTGCGCACATTTTAAAATTAAGAATTTAAAATAAAATAAATAATAATTTTTACAGACATGATTAAGAAAATTGTTTTCATAATGCTGTTGGCATTACCTTTAAGTTTAGTTGCACAAGATAAGTTGGCTTACGTTAACGTTCAGGAGATATTTCAGGTAATGCCTGAATTATCAGAAGTGGAGAAAACTGTAGCTGATTTAAACGAGCAATTTAAAAAAGAGCTTGATAAATTATATGAAGAGTATTATGCCAAAGCCAAAGATTATCAGGATAATCTGGCAACAATGGCTGAAACCATCAAAACAAGACGTCAGGGAGAAATCGTTGACATGGAGAAAAGAATAGGCACTTTCCAGCAAACTGCCAATGAAGAGTTGCAACGCAAACAAATGGAACTGGTCAATGCGCTGCGTGAGAAGATTCTGAAGGCTACTGCTGAAGTAGGAACAGAAAATAATTACACCTACATCTTCGACCTGAGCACACAATCCATTGCATTTCATTCGCCTAAAGCTGTAGATGTAACTCCTTTGGTAAAAAAGAAATTAGGCATCAAATAATTTCATCCGGCTTTTTAATCAGCGGACTTTAATAACAAACGGGAATTGAGTTTCTTCAATTCCCGTTTTTCATGTACATTACGACACTTTGGGCATCTGCATTCTTTCGGAAAGTTCTTTTGCATAATTCATTTTTTTTTCCGAAATTTGCGAGCTTAAAATGTCAATTTTTAAGATCAAAAAACGTGGACAAAACTAAGTACATTTTCGTTACCGGCGGTGTTACTTCCTCATTAGGAAAAGGCATTATCGCGGCATCGCTGGGTAAATTACTGCAAGCAAGAGGCTTCAGGGTAACCAACCAAAAATTAGACCCCTACATCAACGTGGATCCCGGAACGCTTAATCCCTATGAACATGGGGAGTGTTTTGTAACTGTCGACGGTCACGAAGCTGATCTGGATTTGGGACATTACGAACGTTTTCTGGGAGTTGAAACCCACAAAGCCAATAATGTCACGACCGGAAGAATTTACCAAAATGTAATCAACAAAGAAAGACGGGGCGATTACCTGGGAAAAACAGTGCAGGTTATTCCACACATTACCGATGAAATCAAACGCAACATCAAATCGCTCGGCAGCAAAGGAGAATTTGATTTCGTTATTACAGAAATCGGGGGTACGGTTGGCGACATTGAATCGCTGCCTTACATCGAGAGTGTACGCCAGTTGCGCTGGGAACTCGGTAAAAACTGCCTGATTGTCCACCTGACTTACGTTCCATATCTGGCTGCGGCCAAGGAACTAAAAACAAAACCAACCCAGCATTCTGTGAAGACTTTACAGGAGCAGGGAGTTCAACCTGATATTCTGGTGTTGCGCACAGAGCACAACATTTCACCGGAAATGCGCAAAAAAGTAGCTTTGTTCTGCAATGTGGAACCCAATGCAGTTATGCAATCAATTGACGTACCCTCAATTTACAGGGTTCCGTTGAATATGCAGGCTGAAAAATTAGATGAAGTTGCCCTGACTAAAATGGGTTATGATTTGGCAACCACCAAACCGGCCCAAATGGAAAAATGGACTGCTTTCGTTGAAAAGCTCGAAGGAGCTAAAGATGAAGTCAGAATTGCGCTGGTAGGCAAGTACGTTCAATTACCGGATGCCTATAAATCCATCATCGAATCTCTGATCCAGTCGGCAACTTACAACGATAGAAAACTAAAACTCGAACTCATTCTTTCAGACAAGGTTAATGATGAGAATGTAGAGAAAAAACTGGCAAAAGTGGATGGGATCCTCATCGCCCCGGGATTTGGAACGCGTGGAATGGAAGGTAAGTTCAGCGCGTTGAGATATGCACGTGAAAACAACATTCCCTGTCTGGGTATCTGTATGGGCATGCAAACCATGTCGATTGAATTTGCCCGGAATGTACTGGGATTGAAGGATGCCAACAGCACCGAGATTGATGCCAATACCCCTCACAACGTGGTTGACATCATGGATGAACAGAAAAACATCCTGGATCTGGGTGGCAGCATGCGACTTGGCGCTTATCAGTGCTCAATCAAACCCGGGAGCAAAGCAGCCGCCATTTACAACCAGACAACGATTAGCGAACGACACAGGCATCGTTATGAGTTTAACAACAAATACAAGGATGCTTTTGAAGAGGCAGGTATGATTTGTAGCGGATACAACGAGGAGTCAAATCTCGTTGAAATCATCGAACTGGAATCACATAAATGGTATGTGGGTGTACAATTTCACCCGGAATACCGGAGTACGGTGGTGAATCCTCACCCCTTGTTTATCAGCTTCATCAAAGCTTCTATTTCTAAATAGATGAAAGGTGATTATTGATTAATATTGAACCACAATAGGCACAAAAGGAAGTAAGAAACAAGAATAAAGAACTAAAGAGGTTTGGAATGAACCCTTAAATTTTTTAATCCTTAAATTTTTAAACCATATAAGCCATCTAAGTTACATGTAAGTTATTATTCACTAATCACTCATTCACTATTCACTATAATATTTAATGTTTATCGTAAAGTATAATTAAATGGATAAGAATACAATTCTCGGATTTGTTTTAATTGCAGCCATCCTGATTGGTTTCTCGGTTCTGAACCGTCCGAACGAGGAAGAGATTGCCCGTCAGAAAGCTTACAACGACTCAATCACCCGGGTTCAACTGGCACAACAGGAAGTCGAGAAACAGGCGCAGGTTCAGCAAGATATTACGGCTGAAAATACGGCAGTAGCCAGCGACTCCGCATCAATGGAAAAATTCCTGAATGCACATGGTGATTTCAAATCTTCCGTTTATGGAGAAGAACAGCTTTTCGTACTGGAAAATGAGTTAGTTAAAATTACACTGAGCAACAAAGGAGGTAAAGTCATAGCTGCTGAATTGAAAAATTATCTTTCGCAGGATTCACTTCCTGTAAAACTTTTCAATCCTGAGGAAGCTGATTTCAGTTTCACCATGGCGTTGCGCAACAATCATATTGTCAACACCTCAGCCCTGTACTTCAAACCAATATCGGCCATTACCAAAGACGAAGCCGGCAACCAGAAAATCACATTCAGACTTCAGTCGGATGCGGATGCCTATTTCGACTTCACCTATACCCTGCCGGCCGACGATTACATGCTCGATTTCGTGGTGAGTTCGAAAGAAGTTAACACCATCATGCCCCTGGGAAGCAATTACATGATTGTAAACTGGGATACAAAAATTCGTCAGCAGGAAAAAGGTCGTCAGTTTGAGGAACGCTATTCCACACTCAATTACAAGTATGTTACCGATGACATGGAAAAACTGAGTGAAACGAAAGACGACTCCAAAAAAATATCCAACAAATTAAAATGGATTGCATTCAAAGATCAGTATTTCAGCTCCATTTTGATTGCCGGAAAAGATTTCAGTAATACCAGCTTATCGAGTAAGGTTGAACCGAAAGAAAGCAAGTACGTAAAATCTTATACAGCTGAAATGACGGTTGATTACAATCCGAATGGAAATGAGGACCTTGCTTTCAAATTCTACTTCGGCCCTAACAAATACAAAACCCTGGCAGCATACGACAAAGGTGTTCCATCGGAACAAAAACTTAAATTACGTGACCTCATTCCATTGGGATGGGGAATCTTCGGATGGGTGAACCGGTTTGCCATTATCCCGATGTTCAACCTGTTCAGCTCTTTCATCGGTAATTTCGGTATCATCATCCTACTGATGACCATTGTGATCAAAGTCGTATTATTCCCGCTTACTTACAAATCGTATGTTTCAAGCGCCAAGATGCGGGTATTAAAACCGGAAATCGATGAAATAAATGCACGCATTCCGGCCGACAAACCGGCAGAACGTCAGAAAGCAACGATGGAGCTGTACCAGAAAGTGGGTGTGAGTCCGTTTAGTGGCTGTCTCCCTACCCTACTCCAGATGCCGATTTTATTTGCCATGTTCATGTTCTTCCCATCTTCCATTGAATTAAGAGGCGAAAGCTTCCTGTGGGCAAAAGACTTATCGTCCTACGATGCGATTGTTAGCTGGGACACCTATATACCACTTATTTCTCCATATTTCGGGAACCACATCAGCTTGTTCACCCTGCTGATGACCATCACTACCTTGCTGTCGACCAAACTAAATATGGCCAACACCGCCACTCCTGACCAACCGGGTGCAGGTATGATGAAGTGGATGATGTACCTGATGCCGATTATGTTCATGTTCATGTTCAATAGCTATGCTTCCGGTTTGAGTTATTACTACTTCATTTCAACTTTGATTTCTGTGGGACAAACCTATATAATCAGGGCTACTGTTGATGAAAAGAAATTACTTGCCCAACTGCATGCCAAAAGAGTTGCCAATGCCAAGAAGCAGCCCACCAAAAAGAAAAGTGGCTTCATGGAGAGACTGGAGAAGATGCAGAAAGAGCAGGAGAAGATGATGAAGGAGAGGAGTAAGAGGAAGTAATTATTTTAGCGGAAAACGGAGAGCGGAAAGCGGAAAACGGACTCGCACAGAAGGGGCAGCTGATTTCAACCCAATGACAACGCCTTGGGTGCAATGGTAACAAACATACCTTGAGCGCCCTGTAAGGGCAGATTAATAGTAGTTAGTTTAAGGGTTTCCACTATTCGTTATTCACTCTCCGCTTTCCGCTTTCCGCTTTCCGCTAAATAAAATCATCATGTTTAGAACCATCTCAACTATTCTCACAATTACCTTGTTGCTTGCTGGTTGTCAGCAAAAAAACAGGTTTCATGTTGGTAGCTTTAAGCAACCGGTGGAAGTGAGTATTAATCGTTTTGATCTGGATTTTATTGCGCTTGACACAACAAACACTGTATCCGGATTGATTGTGCTCGGGAATAAATACCCTGCTTTTACTCCTGTTTTCTTATCTGAGGTTTTAATGATGGAGGTGACAGATACAGTTGAGAATGCCAATCAGATCAAAGCATTTTTACAGGATACTACTTTTCAGACTGTTCATCAGCTGGTAAAAACCACTTTTGATGATATAAACGCAATTGAAAAACAGTTTTCAAAAGCTTTCTCCTATCTCAGGTTATATTTTCCGGCCATTAAACTTCCCGAAATATACTTTTTTGTTTCAGGCTTTAACCAACAGTTTTTATTGACCGATTCGATACTCGGCATCGGCAGTGATCTCTACTTAGGTGCCGACTTCCCTTTGTATAAAGATATTACCCACGAATACCTGCTTTCGGGCATGCGGAAAGAAATGTTGGTACTGGATGCACTCAACACGTTACTGCACAAGCAATTTCCTTTCAGGGGTGAAGTAAATCTGCTGAATTCGATGATCTATGAAGGAAAAATCCGGTATTTATTAGAAGTACTGATGCCTGATGCAAATAATGAATTAATTATGGGCTATTCGAATGCTGAAACCAGGTGGTGTAAGCAACATGAGAAAGCCATCTGGACAAGCATACTGGAACAGAAACACCTGTATACGACCGACTACATGCTGATTAACCAATACATCAATCCGGCTCCCTTCACTTCACCTGTATCACAGGATTCTCCTGGCAGAATTGGAGTCTGGATGGGTTATCAAATTGTATCACATTACATGCGAAACAATAAGCGTGTCGGTTTAGCCGAATTGATGCAAAACTTAAATCCTCAGTCTATTCTCGAGCAATCATTGTATCGTCCCTGACAACACATCAGCCAGGTGGATGCCTTTAATTGGCAATTTGTGTTTGGCGATGTAACCATTGACATTCATCAGACAAGATGCCTCCGTACTCACGATGTAAGCGGCACCTGTCTCTAACGCATGTTGCACCTTTTTCTCAGCCATGGCAGTAGAGATAGCCGTATTTTTAACTGCAAATGTTCCTCCGAAACCACAACAGGTATCGCGTTCTGCCATCTCAATCAACTCCAGTCCTTTTACCATACGCAGCAATTTGCGGGGCTCTTCTTCTATTCCATATTCACGTAAAGCAGAGCAGGCATCGTGGAAAGTTACCTTGTGGTTAAACGTGACATCCAGCTGTTCAATCTTCAGTACATTCACCAGAAAATCAGACAATTCATATATCTTGTTTTTAATATTTTGCTGTTTGAGAAGTAATTCAGGATTATCTTTAAGTATTTTCGGATAATGATACATCACAAAACCGGTACAGGAAGCAGATGGAGAAACAATCGGCATTTCATCTCCGAAATCACGTAGAAACTTATCGGCCAACTTCGCAGCCTCATCCCAGTAACCGCTGTTATAAGCCGGCTGTCCGCAACAGGTTTGCTCCGGATTGTAATGCACTGTACATCCGGCTTTCTCCAGCACTGCTACGACATTAAAAGCCGTTTGCGGATAAAGCTGATCAATAAAACACGGTATAAATAATTGAACATCCATTGTAAATATATTAGGATTTAATACCAAAAATCGATATAAACCGGCAAATGATCGGAGAAGCCTCCAACATACTTCATGCCCGAATATGTTCTGAATGGCTTTTTGCCAAGGTATTTCATGTCATCCTCCAGCAAAAAATCAACATTGAAAATATGCACATCAGCCGGCGTTGTGTACAAGCCCTGCTGCTGATCCAGCATATACCCCGAAACAATTATCTGGTCGAGAGCACCCCACTCTGCTTCATGTTTATGTGTCCCCTTTCCTTCCTTGTGCAGCGAAAACATCAGGTTATACAAATACTCCTTACGAAAAGGCTCACGCGGTTCAAGCGCCTGTAAGACATCATGCAGACTTGTATTATCCGGATAATCATTGAAATCACCCATGATCAGGATATTCGCCTTTGCATCTTTCTCCTGAATAAAGTTGACCTGCTTCCGCAGCATATTTGCTGCATCACTACGCCGGTCGGCCGATTCAAGCTCTCCACCCAGACGTGAGGGAAAATGACAGACAAATACATGCAGGGTATCGCCCGACGGAACCCGCCCACAGACATACAAAATATCGCGGGTCGTGCTGTTAGGAGCATCTGTAAACCGTATCCGAATGGGCTCATCGTGCAGGACCTTGAACATCTCCGGCAAATAAAGTAATGCCACATCAACGCCCCTCGCATCAGGAGAATCGTGATGTACGAAACGATAATGCAGGTTATTTAACGGTCCTCTGACCAAATCAAACAAGCCACGCCGGCTTTCCACCTCACAAAAACCAACTAAAGCGGGTGGTTCCCATGCTCCGACGGCTGCAATCACCCTGGCGATATTGTATTGTTTCCGCACATAACGATTGTAATTCCAGCCACGAATGCCTCCGGGCAGATATTCTTCATCCCGGGTGAGACTGTCATCGACACAGTCGAAGTAATTCTCAACATTGTAACACATCACCCTGAAAACTCTTTTCCCGGATTTGCCCTGTATCAAACTACCAGATTCAATAAGAAACAACAAACAAAACATCCAGATTTTCATTTTCATTTTTATTTTCTCAGTTAGGTTTGCAAAGATAAAAAATACCCGGCATACACATACCAGGTATAACACGCAAAAAAGCAAAAAGATAAAACTTTATACTTTTTGATTGAATTTTTACTTATTGAGCTGATTTAGGATACCATTCATACGCTCCGGCATCAGGCTGACCGTCGGCAAGGCGATTCCGGCCTTTCAAATCGAGCGGATACTGACTCGAAATCAGCGGATCGGCAACCGTATCGCGGGCCGGGGAAATAGAATCAAGCATAAAATCGAAATAGCCTTCCTTTTTATAATCGTATATATCCCTTATAAAAACAGTATCATTTTTTGCATACCAGCGAATATGCTGAAATACCGATAATTCCGAAGGTTCTGTTTTTCTGATGTAAGAATGCTGAAAGTCGCCTTTATAAAGTTCCTTGAATTTTGTCGCGAGCGTAAACTCATTGGCTGAAGTTCCGGTGATGATGCAATTTTTAAAAACAGTCTCCATCGCCAGCGCTTTATTCAAATCCATGAGCATCACAGCCGGGGTATTATCCCTGTTTGTCGGGCGGCCGGAACTCCGACTGAAGAAGTTCACAATCGTGCAATGATAAAAGGCATGTTTCCCCCCGTTCAGGTACACGGTATAACTTCCGGAGTTCGAAATTTCAGAATTGGTAACCAGCAAATCACCATTTACCGCGACAATATTATAAAGTAAAAAATTATGGATAATGCTGTTGTTTATTTCCAGCGAAGGTATATAATTTCTATCTTCATTGTAAAAATACAAACCAACATATCCACTGCTCATCTGCAGATGGTTTAATACATGATTACCTGTTTTCGAAAGCAGGTAAACCCCACCCCATTGCCCTGCAACATACTTATATGGCACCGGCTTATCGTACATGATATTATCCAACCGGTCACCCCGCATCACAACCGGGCGCTCAAACGTACCTTCCGCACGTAGATTACCATAAACAATCAAATTCGCGTTATGGTGAAAGTACAATACTGCCCCTGCCGGCAAGGTCAGCGTAACATCCGGATTTACCCGTAAGGAATCATAAATCAGATAGGGTTTATCTGCATTCAGTATCGTATTGCTTGTAACAACCTGACCTCTGAGTACCTCCACATCCTGACCGTAGGCCTCAAGCAATATCCGTTGATGCTGATCCTGTACATTGAAAACAATAGAATCCTGTACCAACACAGGCGTATTCACATCATTCGGATCGACTTTTACTTCAATGAAAATATACAACGAATCTTTGGCCCGGATGGTAATGTCCCTGAAAAGATGATTAGCGCTTTTGGCTCCATCGACATTAATCCTGAAAGCGGAAGCAGCACCACCGGCTAATTTAATTTCACTGATGTTTACTGCTTTATTTTGTCTGTTGTACACAAGAATTTTAGCCGTTGCACTGCCAATATTGGTAAAAACCGTATCAAAAGTGAGCGTATCTTTCGAAAACTGCAATACGCCACCCTGATTGTCAATCCCGAGATTATCTTCACAGCCAACAACAGAAATAAAAAAGAGCGGTATCAGCAGAAAAAGCAAGTATGTTTTAATATGAATCTTCATGCCGTAAAATTACTCAATATTCAATGAAAACACAAGTACGCGGGACAACAAGCTCGAAATGGCATTGGTGTATTTGAGATTGGCCGAAGTATCAACTGTAACTTCTTTGGGAGTCAACACGTTCATCCGGCCAAAATTAAATTTCAATTCAGGAGATAATTTGAAAAAACGAAAATACAAATCACATCCGATTCCCGCGCTGAAATAATAATCAGAAAGGTTCAATGTCACATCCGTTTGCTCATCACGCCCCAAATCGAAATAAGTCCCGGTACCGACTTGCACATAGGGTTTAAAATTCCCGTATCTTTCAGCGCTATATCTCAGATAAACCGGAAAATCAATCGGCAGTGAAAACATATTCACCACTTTGTCATCTTCCAGCATCCCGGTAGCTACATCGTAGGTTTTAAAACGTAAATTACGTTCCCCAAGCAATAGTGTAGGCGTAAAACGTAAATTGAAATAGCGGTGAAGCCTGAAATCGGTAACCAATCCCACCGTAAACCCGGGAACGATATTAGCCACATCAGCATAATATATTTTTCCATCCTGTACCAGCTCAGTATGCTCCACATCAAGGTCCATGTAATTGGTACCGAGCGAGAATCCGAGCCTGAACGTTTTATAATCCAGATCCGTCAGGTTGCCCTGAGCCGACAAAGCAGGTAAAATAGACAGAAATAAAAACAAGGAAAAACACTTCTTCACCATATTCTCAAGTAAATATCCAATAAAACGGCAATACAAATTTATTATTGCTGAAATCGGCACAAAAATAAGGATATATTTTGTAACCTATTAAAAATTTTCTACATTTGCAGCGCTAATTAGTACTAACAAAAAAATTTCGAAAAATGGCTTACGTAATTTCAGAAGATTGTATTGCATGTGGATCTTGCATTAGTGAATGTCCGGTTGATGCGATTTCAGAAGGTGACATCTATGTTATTGATCCTGAAGTTTGCACCGATTGCGGAACCTGTGCCGATGTTTGTCCCTCAGAAGCAATCAGTCCAGCATAATTGACGCTGTCTTAAAGAAATCGAACAGGAGGAAAATCGAATGGTTTTTCTCCTGTTTTTATTATTTGATATTTGGCTTAAGCTAATATGTCAATTTTACATAAGGATTTTATGCATAATAAATCCCGACAAACTAATACATGCCTCTATTTAAACTATGCTGAATATCCTGTTGAAGTAACAAACAAAACAAGGAGGATTAATCGTAGCATATATATGGTAGAGCACTTAGGATATATATGCTAAATAACTTACCATATATACCCTAAGTATGGTAACATATATATGTCAGGCATAGTTTATGCTGAAGTATTTATTAGTTAAACCTGACATTCAGAATAGACTAACATGTTTCATACATTAATACAACAGTACTTATGTCCATCAATTACAAGATGATCTTTCGGGGCGACTATTTGAACCCGAATGATAAAAAGAAAACCGGTTTTTATCCACAGATAGTTCGCAAGCGAACAGTAAGCATCAAAGACCTGGCAGAAAAGATGTCACAAGGCAAAAAAATTGGCGCGATAGAAGCAGAAGTCAATATCAAAGCCTTACTTGCCTGCATCGAATCAGAACTACTGGAGGGCAACCATGTTTGTCTGAACGATTTCGGCACGTTTTCACTCACAGCTGAATGTCGCGAAGTAAGCAACCCCGATGAAGTTCGGGCTGAATCCATATCTGTGAAACGCATCGTATTCACGCCATCGAAAGGGCTGAAACAGAATATGCGTATGGCGAGGTTTGTGAGAGGAAAAGGGTAAATATTTATTTAAACATGCGTCACAAACAATGGAATATCCGAGTGATAAATCATTTTATAAGCCAGTCCCGGATTAAAGATACGTGCAAACAATTTCTTGCGTCTGGTATTGAAAGCCAGCACATCAATCTGCATTTGTTCAACAAATTCGTTTATTTTATCAGGAGAATCGGTCGATTCCACAACGGCATAATTCGTTTTCAGTTTGGGATAGTGATTGGAGAAATAAGCCTTTATGCCCGAAAGCATGATTTCATCCCACGCGTGTTTCTTATCAGCAGCATGAATAAAGCAGATTTCCAGTTCCGGATTATCGAAAGTTGAAATTACCTTATCGACGGCAATCAAATCTTTCTGATCAAAATTGGTTATAAAAGCGATCTTTTTCAAATCAGCAAATTTATCCTGTTTAATCATGATCGGGATTGCAAAAACAGGCGTTTCGCACGATTCCATCACCTCGGCTGTAACACTTCCCAGCAATTCGTTGGAAATTTTCTTTCCACGGGAACCCATCACCACCAGATCAGGACTGTGCTTTTTGCAGTAATCAAGAATCTGATCTTCGGGAACACCTTCTTTCAATTCAAATCTGTATCTAATATTGGGTAGCTCACCGTTGGCAATACGTTTTTTTATCAGATTACCCATGTTTTCAACATCCGCATTCGCCGAACTGATGATGCGGCGCAACAGTTCGCTGTCGCTGATACTATAGGTACTTACATCATTGTTCATGGAAATGGTAAACGCAGGCGTAAAATAAACGTAGAGAAATACAACCTCTGCACCAATGTTTTCAGCCATCTTAAAGCCGAAGTCGATGGTTTTAGGCACCTGGTCGGCAAAGTCAACCGGGATTAATACCGTTTTGGAATCGCGCACCGGTTTTTCGTCTTCCCACGCCTTTTCCATTTCTTCCACGATTTTCAGGGCGCGGGGCAAATCGCTTTCCTTAATCCGCACACGAACACCAACGGCCATTTCCGGATTCTCCAGATTCAGGTTGTGAATAACCGTTTCAATACCTTCTTCCTCTAATACGGTTTTTATCATTTGCGCCCTTTGGTAGGTACGAATTGCGAGGGTTACCAGTTTATCTTCCATAATACAACATTTTTAAGGTGATTATTAGTTGTTTTACGCTACAAATATAACATATATTGTTTGGAATAGGTTCGAAGTCACGAAAAATATCTATTTTTGCAATACAACAATTTTGAATCAAATTTTAACATCTAACATGGTGTGTTCAATCCCGACATTATTATCCATCAGTTTTAATCCGTTTACGCTTAACGAATTATTCGCACTGATAATCAGTTTGATTTTATTATTTATTTCCGGGTTAATTTCGGCATCTGAAGTCGCTTTCTTTTCTTTTAGTCCGCAAACCCTCGACGAACTTGAACAAAGCGACAGAAAATCTGATAAAAACATCCTGGGTCTGTTGCAACAACCTCAAAAACTGCTGGCTGCCATCCTGATAGGGAATAACTTTGTGAATGTAGCCATCATCCTGATACTGACATTGGTGACTAACCGACTGATGAATTTTGACGATGCACCTTTCCTGGGTTTTATCATACAAACAGTTATCATTACTTTTTTACTGCTGTTACTGGGTGAAATCATCCCCAAGGTATTTGCATCGCAGGAAGGGAAAAAGGTTGCCGCATTCACGACTCCACTGTTAGTCGTTCTGTTGAAAATCTTCAAACCGGTAGTTAAGTTGCTTGTTAAATCAACATCAGCATTGAATGTAAGGCTGGCAAAACACAACAAATCCAACATTTCAATTGACGAATTATCACACGCGCTCGAGTTGACTTCCGGCAACGATGATGAAGACACCGAAATTCTCGAGGGAATCATCAAATTCGGGAACATCCAGGTGGTGGATATCATGACTTCGCGGGTCGATATTGTCGACGTGGATATCAAAACATCGTATAAAAAACTACTTGAAATTATCATCAGTTCAGGTTATTCCCGCATACCGGTATACTCGGGCACACATGATAACATCAAAGGCATTTTATATAGCAAGGACTTGTTGCCACATCTCGACAAACCGGACTCGTTCCGTTGGCAAACGCTCATTCGTCAGGCCTATTACGTCCCTGAAACAAAAATGATTGATGACCTGTTAAGTGAGTTTCAGCAAAACAAAGTCCACCTGGCAGTTGTTGTTGACGAATACGGTGGCACCTCCGGACTGGTAACACTGGAAGACATTATTGAAGAAATTGTGGGTGACATCAGCGATGAATATGATGATGAAGAAGCCTTGTTCACCAAAATCGACAATCATACTTTTATATTTGAAGCAAAAATTCAGTTGAATGATTTCTTCAAGATAGAAGAAATTGACGAAGAAGACTTTACAAAAGTAACAGAAGAAGTTGAGACCCTGGCAGGACTGATACTCGAACTCAAAGGAGAAATACCGGCAAAAAATGAACGCATCGATTATCAGAAATACGTTTTTGAAATCCTGTCTGTTGATAACCGAAGGATTAAGAAAGTCAAACTTCACATAAAAAAAGAAGATGATGATGAGGAAGAGAATGGATAGTTTTCCGGTGATTTTTTTGTTGTTTTGCCTGTTGACTCTCATTTCTACCGGGTGTAAAAAAAACTATTATCCAAAGCCTTACGGTTACTTCAGGGTGGATTTGCCGGAACACCGTTACCATACAATAGATACGGTTTTGCCCTATCATTTTGAAATATCAGATATCGCAACAATAGAACTAAAAAAAGAAGAACAGGAAAAATACTGGATTGATATTGTTTATCCTACTCTGAACGCAGCGATACATTGCAGTTACAAGGGAATAAATGATAATCTTTATGAGTTATCGGAGGATGCTCATCATTCAGTATACAAACATTTGGTTCGTGCAGACGACATCACCGAACAGGTTTTCAGTAATCCCGAGAAAAAAGTGTACGGGATTTATTACGATCTGAAGGGCAATGCGGCATCTGTTGCGCAATTCGTACTCACGGACAGCATCAACCATTTTGTCAGGGGAGCTGTTTACTTTAACCATGTACCGAATAAAGACTCTATTGCCCCCATGTCCGATTACATCAAACAGGATGTAGTCAGGTTAATGGAAAGTTTCAGCTGGAAATGAAAACAGAACAACTGACATACAAAGGTGGAACTATACTAATTGGTGTCATGGAAGAAGACATAGAATTCCTGACATGCCAATTAGACAATTTTGAGGCATACCGGAAGGAATTCTCTCAAATAAAAAGCGAGAAAAGAAAAAGGGAATTTTTGTCGGCGAGAATATTACTCAATCAGGCAACGGGTTGTCAGGTAAAAGTAATTTACGATGCAAACCGTAAGCCCTGTTTGGCAGACAAGAACTTTCACATCAGCATAACACACAGTAACAATTATGCTGCGGTGATTATTCACCCGGAATTCCCGGTAGGAATTGATTTGGAAATCAGAACTGAGAAGGTAAAAACTGTATCGAAACGGTTTTTAAACGAATCAGAACAAATATTATTCAGCAAAGAAACAAACACAGCAAAGGTAGAAATTGCCTGGTCTGCAAAAGAAACATTATATAAAATCATAGGAAATGAAGTGCGGGATTTTGCCGCAACATTAGAAATTTTACCTTTTACGTTAAACGATTCGGGCACTTTACATGTTTTACATGAAACCGGTTCCCGAATTTACGAATTACAATATCAACAAAATGTGCTTTACACCCTTGTTTATGGGGTAGACAAAAAAATCAGATTATGAGACACAATAATATTTACCGGAGGATTCTGTTGAACAGAGAAATGGGCAGAAAAATGTTTGCCGTACTAATTGACCCCGAGAAAAGCAACGGAAGACAATTTGCATCCATCATCGCAACATTGAAAACCGCCCCCCCTGACTTTGTATTTATTGGAGGGAGTCATGCTGTTAAGTCATTGGACAACATGATAGAAGTGCTGAAGGAAGAAGTTGACACTACCGTCGTTTTATTTCCGGGAGATGCTTCCCAGTTTTCTGAACATGCAGATGCCCTGTTATTTTTATCCTTATTATCAGGCCGGAATCCCGAATATTTAATCGGTCAACACATCAAATCAGCCGTAGCGATTAAGGAGTCAGATGTTGAAGTTATACCCACTGCCTATTTATTAATCGACGGAGGTAAAGTCAGTTCGGTTGAATTTATCAGCAACACGAGGGCGATTCCCCGTGACAAAAAAGAAATTGCACTTTCGACTGCTGTAGCCGGTGAATTAATGGGCATGCACCTTACCTATCTGGAAGCGGGTAGCGGGGCTTCACAGACTGTTCCGGAGGAAATGATTTCTTATATACGCGAATCTGTCGACACCCCCCTGATTGTCGGAGGTGGTATTACATCAACAGAAGAAATGGAGAAAATTTATGAAGCCGGCGCTGACATCATTGTTATCGGTAACGCGTTTGAGTCGGATTTACATAAAATGGTTGATTTTGTAAAATGGGTCGAAGCTTATAACAACAAGCATAACATTCCGGGGATGGAAAACGGCATCCCCCAACATCCTGACATCATCAGTCTGTAATCATCTGAGTTTATTACGCAGGAAATGAGGTCCGGCTGATTTTACAAAGTAGACATAGGAGAACAGCACCATCAGCGTCCCGACCAGAAAAGCCAATGGCAAGCCGCCCTGAGAGTCAGCGAATCTACCTCCGAGAATTAATCCGGAACCCACGCCTAAATCCCAGCTGGTCATAAAAGTTGAGCTGGCTGTAGCCCGACGGTTGTTTGGCGCCAGATTCACAAACAAGGTGTTGTAAGCAGGGAAAGTCAATCCGTATCCAAAACCGAGTATCACCGGAATCAGAAAGAACAATACATTTACCAACTGATGGTTGTATACATTAATCCGCTGTAGCGAGGCCAACAAAAGCAGGCCAACAAAGCTAACCAGCAACCCATATTCAATGGCTTTATTCAGTCTACCTCTATCAACCATTTTCCCGGAAAACAACCGGGAAGTAATCATGCCCACAGCCAACAGGGAGAAAAACAAGCCCAGTCCGGCATCAATGCCCAGTTCTTTACCATAAATAGCCAGATAAGTCATAAACATTCCGTAAGGGACACCAGTCAAAAGCAAGGTAACACCGGCTTTAAAACCCTTGAAAAGAAAGAAACGGTCAAATCCCCGGATACGTTCCTTGTTCGGTTCAAAAAGCTTGTCTACTTTAATCAGCATCGCGAAAATAAATCCAATTAATCCGGCTACGATAGATAAATAAAAAATATACTGATAATCAACTCCTCTTTCATGCATGAGCAAACTGGTCATTGGTCCGACCACCATAGCCAGGTTGTTGGCCACACCGAAAAAGCCAAGTCCCTCTCCTCTTCTTGATGCCGGAAGAATATCGACAACCAGACTATTACCGGCAGTTGTAACAAACCCGAAAGAAGCGCCATGCAACACCCTGACTAACAAAAACAGATTGACAGTAGTAACAAGTGGATATCCGATAAATGTGAGGACAAACAATAAAAATGCAATCAAATACTGAGGTTTTCGACGAAATAAATCCAGTAGAAATCCCGAAAAAGGACGGATTAACAAAGCAGCCAGGGTATAAGACGACAATACAAGCCCTACCAATGATTTCGACGCATCAAAAGTATCAATCAGATACAGCGGAAATATCGGTATCAACAAATAAAAAGCAAAAAATAAAAGAAAGTTTCCCGCGCATGCACTCAGGAAACTTGCAGTCCACAACCTTTCCATACACTATCAGGCGATAAATTCCTTTAATTTCTGAAGAATGACATCCTGTAACAAACCGTTTGTCGAGACAATATCATTCCCGAAGACATAATTATCTGTTCCTTTAAAGTCGGAAACCTTGCCACCGGCCTCTTTGATAAGCAAGGCACCGGCAGCCATATCCCAGGGTTTCAGTCCGTATTCCCAAAACGCATCGAAGCGACCACAGGCCACATAAGCCAAATCAGTAGCAGCAGAACCGATACGACGTACCCCGCGTGAGTTCCGTAACATCCATTTCAGAAAGGTCATATAGTCATCCAGCATATCAAAATTGGTATACGGGAAACCGGTCGCCAACAAAGAAAGATGCAAATCGCTCTTATCAGAAACCCGGATTTTTTCACCATTCAGATAAGCGCCGCCATCTTTCCAGGCATAAAAGCACTCCTGCTGACCGATTTCAAACACCACACCCACCACCAATTCGTTGTCTTCCATCAACGCGATACTCACTGCATAAGTCGGAATACCCTGAATGAAATTTGTAGTGCCATCCAACGGGTCGATAATCCAGTTGAATTTATCCCCACGACTGTTGTTGGTACCTTCTTCCGCGATAAATCCGGCTTCGGGCAGCACCTTGCTCAGTTCGGCAATAATCATTTTCTCCGCTTCCCGGTCGACATAGCTTACCAGGTCGTGGAGACCTTTATGCTCAACCATCGACTGACTGAAACCTTTGCGTTGTTCAGCAATGAATGCACCTGCTTTTTGGGCTATTTCGCAGGTTTTGAGGCAGATATTTTTGTACATATTTTATCTAATCTAAAAGTCTCTAATGTCACCAGTCTACGGTCGTTTCGCTACCTAAGGCAGCCCCCGGTGTTGGTGGTTCACTTACACCAGCCAGTAAACTTGCTGGTTACTAAGCTTGGCTTCCTCCGGAAGCAAAACCAAACAACCCGGCTTTCCGCTTTTTACTATTTGTGCGTAAGCATTGCGCCTCTACGTTTTTCGCTTTTTGCTTTCCGTTTTCCGTTATTCGCTATTTAAGTCCAGAAATCGCTTCTTTCAGCGAAGCAATCTTGCTTTCGGCATCTGCATGTTTTTTGCGTTCTGCCTCCACAACTTCCGGTTTGGCATTGGCAACGAATTTTTCATTGCCTAATTTTTTCATAACCGAAACCAAAAAGCCTTCCAGATAGGTAATTTCAGCTTCCATTTTCTGAATTTCCTCTTCAGCATTGATGAGATTACCCATGGGTACGGCATACTCGGTCGTTCCCACTAAGAATGAAATCGAACCGGAAGACTTTTCTGAAACACCTTCAATTGAAGTCAGGTTACACAACTTCACGATAACAGCATCGAAATCAGCATCATGTTGTCCGGTAATTTGCAAACTAAGTTGTTCCTTATTCGGGACATTCTTCTGCAAGCGAATCGTACGTACCCCGGCAATGATTTCTTTTACCTTCTCAAACTGAGTGATAAGCGCTTCATTTGCAGGTTCTGGATTCGGTTGCAAGGTCACCATGATACTTTCACCGTCTTTTCTGTCCTGCAAAGCCTGCCAAAGTTCCTCCGTAATGAAAGGCATGAAAGGGTGCAGGATTTTCAGTAACACATCGAAGAATCCCAGCGTAGCATCGTAGGTTGCTTTATCAATCGGCTGCTGATAGGCAGGTTTAATCATTTCCAGGTACCAGGAAGAAAAATCGTCCCAGAACAACTTGTATATCGCCATCAGCGCTTCTGACAAACGATATTTTGAGAACAAATCATCAATTTCAGCCAGCGTTTTCGACAATTGTGAGTCGAACCATTTGATGGCAACCGCAGCTGCCTCAGGCTGAGAAATTTCTTTCACTTCCCATCCTTTTACCAGGCGAAAAGCATTCCATATCTTATTGTTGAAATTTCGTCCCTGTTCACACAAAGAATCATCGTAAGGCAAGTCATTTCCGGCCGGAGACGTAAACAGCATCCCCAGACGAACTGCATCGGCACCAAAATGTGCGATCAGGTCAAGCGGGTCAGGCGAATTACCGAGTGACTTCGACATTTTTCTACCCAGCTTATCCCGCACGATACCTGTCAGGTATACATTTTTAAATGGCAGTTTACCTTCATATTCATAGCCGGCAATAATCATGCGCGCCACCCAGAAAAACAAAATTTCGGGAGCAGTCACCAAATCATCTGTCGGGTAATAATAACGAATATCTTCATTATCCGGGTTATTAATCCCATCGAACACCGAAATCGGCCATAACCAGGAAGAAAACCAGGTATCCAGGCAATCCTCATCCTGACGCAAGTCATCGGCGCAAATCGTATAATTGACAATTTGCTTGGCTTTTTCGAGGGCTTCTTCCCTCGTTGCAGCAACCACGAAACCACCCTGCGGAAGGAACCAGGCCGGGATGCGGTGTCCCCACCACAACTGGCGGGAAATACACCAATCCTTCACATTCTCCATCCAGTGGCGGTAGGTGTTTTTAAACTTGGCCGGATGCAGTTTGATATCATCATTCATCACCGCCTGCAAAGCCGGTTGGGCCAGTTTTTCCATTTTCAGGAACCACTGCATCGACAGTTTGGGCTCGATAATAACATCTGTTCTTTCCGAGAAACCCACTTTATTGGTGTATGGTTCAATCTTTTCAAGCAGACCGGCAGCTTCCAGATCCTTTTCAATTTTCGTACGCACCTCGAAACGATCCATGTTTGCATACATTTCCCCATGTTCATTCAAGGTACCATCCGCGTTGAAAATATCAATCGAAGGCAGGTTGTATTTTTCACCCAGCACATAGTCGTTTACATCATGCGCCGGCGTCACTTTCAGACAACCCGTACCAAATTCAATATCCACATACTCATCTTCAATCACCGGGATAGCCCTGTTAATCAATGGCACCAGCACTTTCTTTCCTTTCAGATGTGCATTTTTCGGGTCGTTGGGATTGATACACATCGCGGTATCGCCCATGATGGTCTCCGGACGGGTTGTTGCCACCACAGCATAGCCATCTTCCCCTTCAATTTTATAACGCAAATAGTATAATTTACCATTTACCTCTTTGTAGATAACTTCTTCATCCGACAAAGCAGTCAGCGCTTTCGGGTCCCAGTTCACCATCCTTACCCCACGGTAAATCAACCCCTTATTGTACAGGTCTATAAACACTTTAATCACACTTTCCGAGCGGGGCTCATCCATGGTAAAAGCCGTCCGGTCCCAGTCACACGAAGCACCCAGTTTTTTCAACTGCTCCAGGATAATGCCCCCGTGTTTATGTGTCCAGTCCCACGCATGTTCCAGAAACTGCTCCCGGGTAAGATCCGTTTTTTTGATACCTTCAGCAGCCAGTTTTCCAACCACCTTGGCTTCCGTAGCGATAGAAGCATGGTCGGTACCCGGCACCCAGCAGGCATTTTTACCTTTCATGCGGGCGCGGCGCACCAATACATCCTGAATGGTATTGTTCAGCATGTGCCCCATGTGAAGCACACCTGTGACGTTTGGCGGAGGAATGACAATCGTATAAGGTTCTCGATTGTCCGGTTTCGATTGAAAGAAACCCTGTTCCAACCAGTACTGATACCACTTCGACTCTATGTCGGCAGGATTGTATTTGCTTGCTAATTCCATTTGTGCTTGAATGAATAAATTTACCATATAAGTCATATAAGTTACATAAAAGCTTTTTCAAAAAGGTAGTTTAAATTACACAAAAACAGTAAAAACTTATATGTAACTTATATGACTTATATGGTAATATTATATATTACATTTATATAATGTTATTTTTGGAGTGCAAAGATAAATAAAATAGCGGAGAAGTAAAAGGAAAAACAAACACAAAAAAAGGCCATCCAAACAAATGACCTTTTTAAGAAACCAATTAAAACCTGTACCTACTTCACAAGCACCTTGTGGGCCTTACCGTTCACGCGTAACACGTAAACTCCCGGGTTCACTTTTTCTGAAAATTCGTTGTTGGCAACAACCGATTTAAGCTGTTGGCCAGTGATGGAAAAAAGTTCGATGAGGGCCTGACCTGAGAATCTGGCATTTATTGTGTTTTTTTCCGGGTAGACTTTAATTGCATTTGATGTTTGACTTACACCTGTTGTATTATCAGTCATAAATGTTGCAACATAATTTGCACCTCCGTTATTTAACCAACTATCACCTCCTGCATCTCCCCAACTTTTTGCCCAAACATGTAATTTGTAGGTTGTGTTTTTTGCTAATCCCTCCAATAAATTAATAGATTGACTGCCTAATGTCCCCTGATAGTCGTTTCCACCAATTGAAGCATGGTTCCATAACTTTTCAACAGGAGCAACTATTACGGTGGAATTATCAGCATTTTTAATCATATAATAAAATGCACCACCTGTACGATTATCTCCATTGTTAGCCCAATATTTCATATCACACCCAGTAATAACCAGAGACGCCACTATACCAAAATCATTATTGTTAAGTTCTGTTCCGAATGACGGATTTCCTCCAATCCAATAATAATGTTCTCCACCCGAGTTTTTGTCAATTAAGACAAAATCACTAAACCATCCGGTATCACCATAAGCAAAAGAGCTTACCAACAAAACACATGTCAAAATAAAAGTAATCTTTTTCATAAGCATAATTTTTAAAAGTGTTAATAATGATTTCAAAACTAAATTATTTAAAAACCAGTTGATGTTAAATCTTCAGGAAAATGACATTTTACCCATGCAAACGTTAGAAATCTCAACTAATAAAACAAACAATAACACATTAATTATCAGCGCGCGTACTACATGTCTTTTATCAAACAAATATTCATCAAATAAAACAATTGGCAAGCTGAAAAGTTTTAGTATTTTTGTTTTCATTAAACCATTGGAATATTTAAACTTTTTAAACGATTAAACATTAAACTATCTTTTATGAAACGAATCATTTCTACTCCGAATGCCCCGGCAGCTGTAGGTCCATACAGCCAGGCAGTCGAGGTAAACAACACGCTATATATCTCGGGACAGTTACCTATCAACCCGGCAACCGCTACAATTGAAGCATCTGATATTGCCGGACAAACCGATCAGGTTTTCAAGAATATCATTGCCATCCTGCAAGCAGCCGGATACACACTGGATGATGTGGTTAAAAATCGCGTATATCTATCGGACATCAGCAATTTTGCTGCTATGAATGAGGTTTATAAACAATACTTCCAATCAGATTTTCCGGCACGCGCTGCTTTTGCCGTGAAAGATCTTCCCATGGGAGCTTTGGTAGAAATTGAAACAGTTGCCGTTAAATGACATTATATCAATAGCCTCCGGTTAAAACCGGAGGCTGATTATATTATTTTAAGAATATATTAAATAAATTAGGTTGGTTAATATTTCAATTAGCGTTAATTTTACGCCGAATTAATTTTATTACCAACCTAAAAAAACAAAAAATTATGTCTGTAAACAAGGTAATTTTAGTAGGAAACGTGGGCAAAGACCCCGAAGTACGCTATCTCGACAAAAATGTGGCTGTTGCTAACTTTCCTTTAGCCACAACAGAAAGAGGTTTCACCATGCAAAACGGAACACAGGTCCCCGACCGCACCGAATGGCACAATATTGTTGCCTGGCGGGGTCTGGCAGAAATTGCTGAAAAATACGTACGGAAAGGATCTCAGTTGTACATCGAAGGAAAAATCCAAACCCGTTCCTGGGAAAAAGATGGTATCAAGAGATACACAACTGAAATATATGTCGACAACATGCAATTGCTGGGCAAGAAAGCTGAAACGGGTGAATCTCAAGCGCCGGCAGCAACCCAACAACCAGCTACTCCTGCATCAGAACAGCCAGTAGCCCCTCCTGCAGAGGAAGAAGAAAGCGGATTGCCGTTCTAACGCTGAACCACAAAAGGCACAAAAGAAAACTAAGAATATTCATGCGAATCAGTATTTAGGTTTAAAGTCTGAGGTCTGAATGCTTATATGACTTATATGACTTATATGGTTTAAAGATTCGCTCTAACGCTTTGTAATTTTAATTTTTTTGTGCCTTTTGTAGTTATTAATAAATTAGTTAACCATTTCTTTCAGTAAAGCAAACTCCAACACCTCCATGATGTCCTTTACATAATGAAATTTCAAACCTTTGAGGTAAACGGGTTTAATTTCATCGATGTCTTTTTCATTTTCATTACACAGGATGATATCGGTAATACCGGCACGTTTGGCTGCCAGAATTTTTTCCTTGATGCCTCCGACCGGTAACACTTTTCCACGCAGGGTAATCTCCCCGGTCATGGCTAAGTTCTTACGTACCTTGCGTTTGGTAAAGGCAGATGCCAGGGCAGTCACCATCGTAATACCAGCAGATGGACCGTCTTTGGGAATCGCTCCTTCGGGCACATGAATATGCACATTCCATTCGTCGAACAACAGTGGATCAACCTGTAACTGTTCTGCATGTGACTTGATGTATTCAAGCGCCAGCATGGCCGACTCTTTCATTACATCTCCGAGATTACCGGTCAGCGTAAGTTTTGGGGCTTTACTCTTGCTCAAACTGGATTCGATGTACAAAATCTCGCCTCCCACCTGTGTCCAGGCCAACCCGGTTACCACACCGGCATAGTCATTCCCCTGATACTTCTCTTTGCTGTAACGGGGCGCACCCAAATAGGATTTCAGTTCATCCGTCGAGACTTCCACATTATAGCTTGCATCCGTCGCAACTAATTTGGCAATTTTTCGCATCAGCGAAGCAATTTCCCTGTTAAGCGAACGCACACCCGATTCTCTGGTATATAATTCAATCAGTTGCTGAATCACATCTTTACTCAGGGAAACATGTTCCGGTTTCAAACCATGATTCTCCAGTTCTTTGGTTATCAGATGCCTTTTAGCAATTTCCACCTTTTCTTCCTGCGTGTACCCACTCACTTCGATCAACTCCATGCGATCGAGCAGTGGACGTGGAATGGTATTCAGGTTGTTGGCCGTAGCCACAAACATAACCTTCGACAGGTCAAAATCTACATCTAAATAATTGTCATGAAAAGCTGTATTTTGCTCCGGGTCAAGCACTTCCAACAGAGCCGAAGAAGGATCTCCTTTGTAATCGGCTGTCACTTTGTCAATTTCATCCAGCACAAAAACCGGATTGGCAGATTCAGCTTTCAGGACATTTTGCATAATTCTGCCCGGCATAGCTCCTATATAGGTGCGACGATGCCCCCTGATTTCAGCTTCATCGTGCAAACCGCCCAGTGAAACACGAACATATTTACGATTAAGTGCTTTGGCAATTGATTTTCCCAACGATGTTTTTCCTACTCCCGGAGGACCATACAGACAAATAATCGGCGATTTCATATCCCCTTTCAGCTTCAATACAGCCAAATGCTCTATGATGCGGTCTTTCACCTTTTCCATCCCAAAATGGTCGGCATTCAGGACTTTCATCGCATTCTTCAGGTTGAAATTATCTACCGTATATTCATTCCATGGCAGGTCGAGCATGGTTTCGATATAATTCAGCTGAATAGAATAATCGGGCGAATGCTGACTGGTACGTTCCAGTTTCTTCAGCTCTTTATCAAATATTCTGGCAACAGGCTCACTCCATTTTTTCTTTTTGGCTCTTTCCTTAAAATCAGCCACATCCTGTTCAGGAGAAACCACACCCAGTTCATTTTGGATGGTTTTCATCTGTTGTTGCAGGAAATACTCCCTTTGCTGCTGATCGATACCCGCTTTTGCCTTATTTTGGATATTCATCTTGATTTCAATCAGTTGAGACTCCTTATTCAGCAGTTCCAACAGATGATATCCCCTTTCCAGCACATCATCCAGTTCCAGTAAATGAATCTTATCTTTAACCTGCAAGCCGAAGTTGACACAAATATAGTTAATCAGGAAAACCGGATTTTCGATGTTGCGAATGGCAAAAGTGGTTTCAGGCGGCAACATCCCCGAATTCGTAATGATATCGGTAGCCAAATCCTTGATAGATGACACCAATGCCGGAAACACCCCGTCATTTTTCTTTTCTTCAGGAATAATATCTTCCATCAAATGCACGCGGGCTTTCATATAGGGTTTGATTGTCACCAGTTCCCCGAGACGGAAACGTCGTTTCCCTTCCAGGATAACCGTTGTGGAACCATCCGGCATTTCGAGAATACGCACAACCTGCGCAACCGTTCCGATTGTGTACAGCTGATCTACAGAAGGATCTTCGAGTTTACGATCAATTTGGGTACACACTCCTATCAATCCATCATTTTCGTGCGCCTTCCGTACCAGTTTAAGTGATTTAGGTCTGGCAACCGAAACGGGCAGCAATACACCCGGAAATATCACCATATTACGTAAGGGAAGAATAGGCAACACAGCGCCCTCATCTAATTGAATATCCTGCGAACGTTCATCCAGCGAGATAATCGGAAACACTTCCGAAGATCCCATCATTTCATCCGAAAAAAACTTGTCAAATTGATTATTCATTATAAAATAGAATATTTTGCTGCCAATATGGCATAAATTAGTACATGTCATGGTCAAAACACAGCGACCACATATTAAACCACACTTATTATCAACAACTTACAAAAACAAGTAACATAAGGGGCCTTCATAGTCAATTGATGTGCCAAAAATAGTAATAATCAGCGAGAAATGAAATGACCTCCGGTTTTGGCAAACGTGAAAAATAATGTAAATTTGCGCTGTTTAAATATCAATTATCATGAAGAAATTAGTATTCTTTCTTATTATCAGCATTTTTGCATCCTGTAACAGAACCGGCAATTTTAAAGTTGAAGGAACCATTGAAGGAGGTGCCGGAGAAATGATATACCTGGAACACAACGGACTGGCCAAAATCACGTTACTGGATTCAACCCGTGTAAAAGACGACGGCAGATTCCGTTTCAGGGCAAAAAGTCCGGTTTATCCCGACTTTTATCGTTTGAAAGTCGGAAGCAAACAGATTCATTTCGCTGTTGATTCAACCGAAACAATTGGCATTACAGCTTCATATGATAATTTCTCAACGGAATATACCATCACAGGATCAGCATCCAATACCGACATTCAGTTGCTCCGGAAATCAGCTGCTGAAATTCAACGCAAAGCAAATCAAATCATCAAAGGAATGAATGATGCTGAAAGGGAAAAATTAGTCACGGAATTGCTGTCGTTAATTGAAAAACACAAAGAAATGGCGAGACCAATCATCCTGAAAAACCCACGCTCGACAGCTGCTTATTTCGCTGTTTTTCAGAAAATAAACGACAGCTACATCTTTTCACCCTATGTCAAAGAGGATCGCCCGTATTGTGCCGCAGTGGCAACTTCTTACAACACCTATATGCCTGATTACGATAGGTCTAAAAATCTTTATGCATTGGTCATGGATGCCATCAAAACAGAGCGTCAGGCTCGTCAGCAGGCCAACTGGAAAGAAATTGCGGAAAATGCGGCTACCGGATTTATCGACATTGAGCTCCCGGACAATAAAAACACCAACCGAAAACTGTCAGACCTGACAGGGAAGGTAATCCTGCTTGACTTTTCAGCATTTGAATCGCGGGAAAGTGTTCAATACACTTTTGCACTAAGAGAAATATACAATAAATATGCTTCAAGGGGATTTGAAATTTATCAGGTTTCACTTGACCGGAACAAAATGCTTTGGGAAAATGCAGTTGAAAATCTTCCCTGGGTTTGCGTTCGTGCTACTAATGGTCCCAACACCGTATATGCAACAACCTATAATGTCACGTCTATTCCCAGTTATTTCCTGATTGACAGACAAGGTGACATTGTTGGCAGGGACATGAATTTACAAACATTAGAGAAAGAAATTGAAAAACGTCTCTGATGCATGATTTCATTCAACATACAGCTTTATCGGTAGGTTTTGATGCCTGTGGCATTGCAAAAGCAGAAGCCCTGGATGAAGATGCGGCATTTATGCGTAGCTGGTTGGATGAAGGCATGCATGGTGATATGCAGTATCTGAACCGTAATTTCGAAAAAAGAGTCGATCCGCGGGTATTGGTTCCTGGCTGTAAATCAGTAGTAGTTGTGTTGCTGAATTATCTTCCGGAAAAAAGACAGGCAGAACATTTGCCCAAAATTGCCAAGTATGCTTATTCGAAGGTCGATTATCACACCGTCATGAAGCAAAAACTTTGGCAATTAGAAGCAAAAATAACAGCTGAATATGGCGAAAAATGTGTTTCTAAAGATCATCAGCATAGTTTCTCGGATTCAGCACCCATCCTCGAAAAGCGCTGGGCAGAGAAAGCTGGTTTAGGCTGGATCGGTCGGAATTCACTGCTCATTCATCCGAAGTTAGGCTCCTATGTTTTCATTGGTATTTTACTGCTGAATGTGGATGTAACACCCTCGGAAGCACCGTTTCCTTTTCGCTGTGGCAACTGCCGGAAATGCATCGATGCTTGTCCGACCAACGCCCTGAACGGCAAAGGCATGGATCCGCGCAAGTGCATCTCCTATCTCACCTTAGAAAGCAAATCAGAAATTCCGGGAGAATTAAAAGACAAACTTTCCGGATGCATTGCCGGATGCGACATCTGCAATGATGTTTGTCCCTGGAACAAACGTTTCGGTCACCCCCACAACCACGAGGAACTAACACCTACCCCGGAAATTTTCAGTCTGACGAAAGAAGACTGGCAAAAAATGACACAGGAAGAATTTGACGCCATTTTCAGCAAATCGGCAGTGAAGCGGGCGAGTTTGGAGCGAATCAGGAGAATAGTGGTTAGTTGATAGTGGTTAGTGGTTAGTTTTGTGTTTTCTGATGAGCAAACTCAGCCCCACAAAAGTAAAGAACGCATTCAAAATCAACCGTTCGTGACTGAATTGATACCCATTGAACCAGACTTTAGAATTGAGGTCAAACATAAGCGTCAACACCGGAGAAGCAATTGCCACCCAGGGCACATAACGATCTCTGACCTGCTTTTTGATGAAAATACCAAACACGAAAATACCCAGGAGCGGTCCGTAAGTATAGCTTGCCAGTTTATAAACCGTATCGATAACCGATGTATTATTGAGAATATTGATGACAAAAATAACAACTGCCATTACGACAGCCATGGCAATATGCACTTTCATCCGTGTAGATAAAACCTCCTTCTCCGACTTCTTTTTAGTCGTACCTAATATATCCACCATAAACGAAGTTGTAAGTGCCGTAAGCGCAGAACCAGCTGCTGCATAGGCCGCAGAAATCAATCCGACAACAAACAGCACACTCACGATAACCGGAAAATAACCCTGAGTAGCAAGGAAAGGAAATACCTCATCTCCCTTTTCAGGCAGAACAATCTGATTATTGGCGGCATAGGTATACAACAACACACCCAACATCAGGAAAAGCAAGTTCACAAAGACTTGCAGAATACCGCCAGTAATCATGTTTTTTTGAGAATCCCGGGTATTTTTACAACTGAGCGTTTTCTGCATCAAATCCTGATCCAATCCTGTCAGTGCAATTACGGTAAAAACTCCGGCCAGAAACTGCTTGAAGAAGAATCGTTTATCATTTACATCATCGAAGAAGAAAGTCTTCGACATTTCAGTACCTGCCATGATATCCCAGATACTTCCGTCCAGATTCCGGGCTATGTAGAAAATACACAATCCGACTGTAACAATCAAACTGAATGTTTTAAGCGAATCTGTCCATATTAAGGATTTAACACCACCCCGAAAAGTGTAGAGCCACACAATACCCACTGTAAAAAACAAATTCAGTACAAAAGGCAAACCAAGCGGATCGAAAACCAACAACTGCAACACCACGCAGACAATAAACAAGCGTATGGAAGCACCCAGCATTTTGGAGACGAAAAAGAACCACGCCCCTAACTTGTAGGTAGTCACACCAAACCTATTCTCAAGATATTCATAAATAGAAACCAGGTTCATCCGGTAAAACAAGGGTATGAGCACGAAAGCGATGATCAGTTGTCCGACCGCAAAACCCAGCACCATTTGCAGATAAGAAAATCCACTGGATGCTACCATGCCGGGAACAGAAACGAAGGTCACACCTGAAATAGCCGCACCAATGGTTGCAAAAGCCACCACATACCAGGGCGATTTCCGGTTTCCGGTAAAAAACCCGGCATTATCAGCCTTTCGACCGGAGACATAAGAAACGCCAAAAAGTACAGCGAAATAGAGAAGAATGATGAGGAGAATAAATAATGGAGACATGGATAATTAAGAATTAAAAAATTAAGAATTAAAAGAATATTTAATTTATTGTTTACTTGATTTTTGTTTTGAAGTAAGGATGATCTTTGCAAGAATCTTACATAATTCATCAGCATCATTAATGATACTATTTTTTTGTTCATCAGAAATAAAATCTGTTGCAAAAAGCAACCTAATCCAATAAATAGTTTCACGGGTTTCTTTGTATGCAATACTTAACTTACATAAAAAATCTTTATCTGATTGTCCACCAATCCCTTCTTCTATATTTGCACCTATTGATGTTCCACTTCTCAACACCTGTTTCGAAAGCACAAACTCTTTCTTTTCAATTTGTAAATATTTATATAAGTTGATTATTCTCACAGCAAATGCAAATGATTTTTCCTGAACAATATTATACTTTGCCATAACTCTTCATTAGTGTCCCATTAAAATTGGGACGAATTAAAAATTAAATAAATTTGGCTCATTAAGCCTAAAACGTTCTTTGACATTTTGAAATTTAGTTCTATCGAAGAGGTCTCGAAGATGAGTTTTGTCAGTTAATGAAATACTC